>JANRKK010000001.1:0-75842 GCA_033763555.1 Alphaproteobacteria bacterium
ACACGGCCACCGCGATCCATGAGGTTGCCCTGGACACCCGTCCACGCCGGATGCGTCTTGGGGTCGATGTCGAGATGCAGCTTCGCACCCGGCTTGCTGTAGGTGCTGCGCGTCACGAATTCCGTGCCGTCGGTCATGACGACCGTGATGTCGTGGTAATCGGGGTGAAGATTCTCTTTCATGGTACGCTTCTTTCTCCAAAATCCGGGCTTCTTCTAGGGAAAAGACAGGCAAAAAGCAAGAATCCTTTTTCAGGAAATTGCTGCGGGACACCGGATAAAAGGCTGATTTTTAAGGTTTTGCCGCCGCAAACCTGTCCAATGCAAGGTTAAGCCCCAACACATTAACGCGGCTTTCGCCCAATATGAACAGGCTGCGTGGCTCGGTGTTTTTAACAATTAACTCTTCAAGCTGGGCAGTATCCATCTGCCGGGCCACCGCAATACGCGGCACCTGAAACTTTGCCGCCGCCGGGGAAATATGCGGGTCCAGTCCGCTGCCCGACGCCGTCACAAGATCAACAGGAACGAGCGCGACGCTGCTTTCCTTGCGTATATCGGCTACGCGCGCGGCAACAAGCCGTGCCAATTCCGGACTCGATGGCGCTAAATTGCTGCCGGAAGAATTCGCTGCATCATACCCCTGCCCTGCCGCCGAGGGGCGCGGATGGAAATAGCTTTCGCCCGTAAAATTCTGACCAATCAGGCTGGAGCCGATAATCTTCCCGCCTTCCTCGACCAGGCTGCCATTCGCCTGCCGGGGGAACAGCCCCTGCCCGATTCCGAGTACCAGCATCGGATAAGCCAGCCCCGTCAGAAAAAAGAGGATCAGGAAAAGACCGAGACAGGCGCGAAGTTCTCTGAACATTCCTACGCCCCCACATAATGGCTGACGAGCATATCGATAGCCTTGATGCCGACGAACGGAACAATGATGCCGCCAACGCCATACACCAAAAGATTACGACCCAAAATGGCGCTAGCCGATGCGGGGCGATAGGCAACG
This sequence comes from Alphaproteobacteria bacterium, assembly GCA_033763555.1. Taxonomy (GTDB): domain Bacteria; phylum Pseudomonadota; class Alphaproteobacteria; order UBA9219; family UBA9219; genus JALYJG01. The sequence continues at coordinate 1,006 of JANRKK010000001.1, forward strand.
CCCTTCAACGCCAGCGGCACAAGCGCGATGAGGATAAGTGCATTGAAAATAATCGCCGAAAGGATGGCACTTTCCGGACTGCCAAGCTGCATGATGTTTAGCGCCTGCATGGAAGGAAAGATGCCGACGAACAAAGCCGGAATAATGGCGAAATATTTGGCGACATCGTTGGCCATGGAAAAGGTTGTCAAAGCACCGCGGCTCATCAGCAGCTGTTTACCGATCATGACAATTTCGATGAGTTTGGTCGGATCGCTGTCGAGGTCAATCATATTGCCCGCTTCGCGCGCCGCCATGGTGCCCGTATTCATCGCCACACCGACATCTGCTTGCGCCAAAGCGGGCGCATCGTTCGAGCCGTCGCCACACATGGCGATCAGACGGCCATGCGCCTGCTCCTTACGGATGAGTTCAAGTTTCTTCTCAGGCGTCGCCTCGGCCAAAAAGTCATCCACGCCCGCTTCGGCGGCAATAGCTGCCGCCGTCAAAGGATTATCGCCCGTGATCATCACGGTGCGGATGCCCATGCGCCGAAGACGTGAGAAACGGTCATGAATGCCGGGCTTCACGACATCCTTCAGATGCACAACGCCCAGAATTTGTTTATGGCGCGCAACCAGCAAGGGCGTACCGCCGGACTTGGAAACACGTTCCAGCGCCCGCGTGACATCATCACTGATGGAGCCGCTGCATAATTTAATGATGGCGTCCGGCGCACCCTTGCGGATGGAAACACCATCATAATCCACGCCACTCATGCGCGTGTGGGCACTAAAGGCAATAAAATTCATATTGGGTTGGCGGAAATCTTCAGATTTCCATTTGAATTTTTCTTCCGCCAACCGAACGATGGATTTGCCTTCGGGCGTGTCATCAGTCAACGACGACAGCATGGCGGCATCCGCAAGGTTTTCGAGTGTCACGCCGGGCGCGGGAATAAATTCACTGGCCATGCGGTTGCCGAGCGTGATCGTGCCCGTCTTGTCCAGCAGCAGCACATCGATGTCACCTGCTGCTTCCACCGCACGGCCTGACTTGGCAATGACATTGAAGGATACCAGCCTGTCCATTCCCGCAATGCCGATGGCGGAAAGCAGCCCGCCGATCGTAGTAGGGATTAACGTAACAAACAGGGCGATCAGGGAAATAACCGGAACCATCTTGCCGGAATAGGCGGCAAAGCCTTGCAATGTTACGCACACGATTAGAAAAATCAGGCTCAGACCAACCAGAAGAATATTCAGTGCGATTTCGTTTGGTGTTTTCTGGCGCCTGGCACCTTCCACAAGGCCGATGATGCGGTCGAGAAAAGATTCTCCAGGATTGGCATGGATTTCGATCACAATTTTGTCGGAAATAATACGCGTGCCGCCCGTAACAGCCGAGCGGTCGCCACCGGATTCACGGATAACAGGCGCAGATTCTCCGGTGATGGAGGATTCATCGACCGTAGCAATGCCTTTGATCACATCGCCGTCGCCTGGAATGATGTCTCCCGCCTCGGCCAGGACAATGTCGCCGCGCCGTAAATCGGTCGCCGGAATAAGCTGATACTGCGAACTGTCGATGCCGAACAGTTTCTTCGCCATTGCCTCGGTTTTTGTTTTACGAAGCGAACTGGCCTGCGCCTTGCCGCGCCCTTCCGCCAGCGCTTCGGCAAAATTTCCGAACAGCACCGTGAACCAGAGCCATAACGCAATCTGCAAACTGAAAGCATAAGGGCGGCCAAGACCTATATCGCGGGCCGCCAGCAGCGAAGCGACCACGCTGGCGACACCTGTGCTGAACATGACGGGATTTCTGATAAGTTTGTCCGGGTTTAATTTACAGAATGCACCACCCACAGCCTCTTTCAGCAGGGCCGGATTGAACAGCGACGAATGAGGTGAGGATTTTTTGGCCATCAGGGCACGGTGTGGGCAAAAAGGTTTAAATGTTCTGCGATCGGGCCGAGCGCCATGACAGGAAAGTAGGTCAACCCGTCAAACATCAAGATGACGCCCGTTAGAAGAAAAATGAACATCAACCCATGCGTTGGAAACGTACCGCTGGATACGGGAATGGTTTTTTTCTCGGCCAGCGAGCCCGCAATCGCCAAAACCGGAAACAGAACACCGAAGCGACCGATCAGCATGACCAGGGCAAGCATGATATTCTGAAACACCGTATTGGCGTTCAACCCGGCAAAAGCGGAGCCATTGTTGGCGGCCGCCGAAGCATAGGCATACAGCACCCGCGTCAGACCATGGGGCCCATGCGCGGCAAAGGACGCACCGTCGGCAGGCAACAGCAAGCCCAGCACACCAAACCCCAGAACACAGAGCGGATACAGCAGCATGGCGATGATTGCCAATTTGACTTCGTAGGCTTCGATTTTTTTGCCGAGATATTCCGGCGTGCGCCCCACCATGAGTCCGGCGATGAAGACGGTGATCATGACGTAAACCAACATGCCATAGAGGCCGCAACCGATGCCGCCATAAATCACTTCGCCGACCAGCATGCTGAAAAACGGCACGAGACCGCCGAGGGGCATGAGGCTGTCATGCATCGCGTTGACAGAACCGTTCGAGGTCGCGCTGGTCGCCGTTGCCCATAAGGCCGAGTTGAAAATACCGAAACGGACTTCCTTGCCTTCCATATTGCCGCCGGGATTTGTACTGGTCATCACCTGCTCAACGCCGAGCTTGGCCAGTGCCGGATTGCCGCCCGCTTCGGAAAAATAACTCAGCGCCAACAGCGCCAGAAAAAGAAGAGTCATGCTGGCCAGCAGCGCCCAGCCCTGCCTGCGATCGTTGATCATGCGGCCAAACGCCAGCACCAGAGCCACAGGCAGAAGGAGGATACTGACAAGCTGAACAAAATTGGAAAGCGGCGTCGGGTTTTCATAAGGATGCGCGCCATTGGCATTGAAATAGCCGCCGCCATTCGAGCCCAACATCTTGATGGCAATCTGGCTGGCGACAGGTCCTTGGGCGATGGTTTGCGACGCGCCTTCCAGAGTGGTTGCCTGCAGATAAGGCTGCAGCGTGTCCGGCACGCCCTGCCATATCAGGAAGACTGCAAAGATCAGAGCCAGAGGCAAAAACACATAAAGCGTCACCCGCGTGACATCCATGTAGAAATTGCCAAGCATCGGATCTTCGCGCCGGATAAAGCCACGCACGGCGGCGAAGGCCACTGCCAGACCTGTCGCGGCGGAAAAGAAATTCTGCACGGTCAAGCCCAGCATCTGGCTGAAATAACTCAGCGTCACTTCGCCACCATAAGATTGCCAATCCGTGTTGGTCACAAAAGCCACGGCAACATTGAAAGCAAGATTGGCGGACAGGCCCGGCAGATGCTGCGGGTTCCAGGGTAAATAATGCTGGTACTGTAAAATCAAAAAAAGAACCGCCCAACCGAACGCATTAAACAAAAACACGGCAAAGGCATATTGGCGCCAGGTCTGCTGTTCGCCCGCACGAAGGCCGAGGATGCGGTAAATAAAACGCTCCACTGGGCCAAGAATTTTACCAAGGCGCGCGGGCTCGCCCTGAAACACCTGCGCCAGATAGGCACTCAACGGCAACATCAGGGCAACCGTCACGGCAACAAACAACACAAACTGAAGCAGCGCGTTCATGGTCATGAAAGAACGCTCAGAATTTTTCGGGATGGATCAAAGCGTAGGCCAGATACAGCCCCAGCCATAACCCCATCAACCCGCCAAGATAAAGATCAAAAACCATGCAAAACCCCGGACAGGTTTGCGGCAGAACAAACGCGGCGTCATTCTGCGCTGAAACGCAGATTCGGTGCAAGGACACAGCGCTTTCATAATTGATGCAGAGAATAAAATGCCAGATGGCCTGTAAGCCGGGTTCTGTCCTCGCAGTTGCCTGCGATGGATGACCATTCATCTGGGATGCCCGTTGCCGGACACCTCGCGCGACCAACCCGAGCCGCCAGCGGGGAATGCTGCGCGTGCGTATATCCCGAAGGATACAGCCACGCTGTGCGGCTCCTATTCGGTCTTGCTCCTGGCGGGGTTTGCCATGCCGCTCCCGTTACCGGAAACGCGGTGCGCTCTTACCGCACCTTTTCACCCTTACCTGCCACTCATCGGTTGAAACACAACCCTACCCGGGGATGTCTTTCAGCCGTTGAATGGCAGGCGGTCTGTTTTCTGTGGCACTGTCCCTAAGATCGCTCTCGCCGGACGTTATCCGGCGCCATCTTCCCCTGGAGCCCGGACTTTCCTCCCGCCACCCGCTGAATGAACCGATTGCATAAGTTTCGCATCAATTCTTTCACTCAGCGGGGGACAGGCAGTCATCCGGCCATCTGGCGGGGGCAATATAACATATTGAAAATTCAAAGCAGTACCTTGTTTTTCAAGGCTTCGGTGGCGCAAAAACAACAGTTTTTTCAATTAGATAAAAACCAATCTTCAAAGGCCAATATTTCCCTCCCCATTATCCTGAAAAGTGCTAAAAAGGCCACGATTTCAATTCTGTTTCGCCGTTCCATCTGTCTCCATCGAAGGAGTTTAAGTTATGAAGAAAATTTCCGCCTCTCTTCTCGTTCTCGCCGGAGCCTTGATTGCTCCGCTCGCCGCCCATGCCGATCCCGTTCCGGGTTGGTATGCTGGCCTCGGCGTCAGTGGCAATCAGACCCTCGATGGCAACACGCATTTCAGCGGCAGCCAGAATGTCGCCGAGTATGATTTGGGATGGGGCGTTGTCGGAAGCGGCGGTTATGCTTTCAAGAACGGTTTTCGCCTCGAAGGTGAAATCAGTCACCGTCAGGCCGATATTGATAAAATGACGGGCGGCACGGGCGGTACAGGCACGCTCAACACCACCGATGTCATGGGTAATGTGCTGTATGATTTCCGTACAGGCACGCTGCTGACCCCCTATGTGGGTGCGGGTCTTGGTCTGGCGCTCGCCGATGCGGATAACGCAGGCACGCTCAGCAATGGCTCCAACATGAATGACACCCAGTATGTGTTCATCTGGCAGGCCATCGCGGGTGTTGCGGCACAAATCAGCCGCAGCTGGGCGATCACGACCGATTACCGCTACATCAACACAACCTATCCGCGCTTTGCCTTGACAGGCGGCGGCAATGCGACCACCGAAAACGCTTCGCACAATATTGTGCTGGGCGTGCGTTACAGCTTCGGCCAGGAACCGCCCGTACCTGTCGCGGAAACCACAGCCCCGACAGTCCCAACGGTTGCCAGCAGCCGCGCGACAACGGCTGCCACGGTTGCACAAAGCTACATGGTCTTCTTTGATTTCGACCAGTCCGTCATCACCCCGGAAGCCAAGCGCATTCTGGCTTCAGCGGCTCAGGAATTTCAACGCAGCGGCTATGTCCGCATCGTTGTAACGGGCCACACGGACACCATGGGAACACCCAAATATAACCAAAGCCTGTCCGAACGCCGCGCCTCGGCCGTGAAGACCGAGCTTGAGCGTCTGGGTATTTCCGTACAGTCGATCCGCACCGCGGGCGCTGGCGAAAAGGGCCTGCTGGTTCCGACCGCCGATCAGGTGCGTGAAGCGCAGAACCGCCGCGCCGAGATCGTGTTCGACAAGAAACAGTAAGAGAGTTTTCTCTCCCAAAACGCCGCACCTCAGGGTGCGGCGTTTTTTCTTGCCTTTACGAGCAGTTAGCGCAAAAACCTCCGTTAGCACACCAAGCGGAGAGTTTTGCAAGTGAGCGCCACCTACCCCCTGACCCGCATGCGGCGGTTGCGCCAAAGCGAACCCCTGCGCCGCCTTGTCCGCGAAGCAGCCGTTACGGCCGACGACCTGATTTATCCCGTCTTTGTCGAAGAAAATATCGACACGCCTGCGCCGATTACTTCCATGCCAGGCATCATGCGCATCCCGGAAAAAAATCTGGCTCAGGAAATCAAAGCCATTCAGGCCGACGGTGTGAAATCGGTTTTACTGTTCGGCGTTTCGCATAAAAAAGATGCGACAGGCAGCGACTCCTGCAAACAAGACGGGCTGCTTTCGCGGATGGTCAAGCGCACCAAGGATGCCGCACCGGACTTGCTGGTAATTTCGGATAATTGCTTCTGTGAATACACCGATCACGGCCATTGCGGCGTGATCGACGGCGATCATGTACATAATGACAAAACCATCGCCAATCTGGCACAGCAGGCTGTCGCTGCCGCGCAAGCCGGGGCAGACATGATTGCCCCTTCTTCCATGATGGACGGGCAAGTCGCCGCCATCCGCAAGGCGCTGGATGAAGCTGGATACAGCAATACGCCGATCATGGCTTATGCAGCCAAGTTCGCTTCAAGTTTTTATGGCCCATTCCGCGCTGCCGCGGGGTGCGACCTTAAAGGTGACCGCAAGGCCTATCAGATGGACCCGGCGAACAGCCGCGAAGCCTTGCGTGAGGCTTTGCTGGATGAAGCCGAAGGTGCGGATATCCTTATGGTCAAACCAGGGCTGGCTTATCTTGATGTCGTCGCGCGGCTGCGCGAGCGGACTTTGCTGCCGCTTGCCGCCTATCAGGTCAGTGGCGAATACGCGATGATCAAATTTGCAGCGGCCGCAGGCGCCATTAATGAAAAGCGGACCGTACATGAAACCCTGCTGGCGATGAAACGCGCCGGGGCGGATATTATTCTTAGTTATTTTAGCAGGGATTTTATAAAATACGGCCTTTAAGGACTCCACTGCACCCCTATAAGTCTATTCCGTATTTTTTTGAGGGCTTTTCCTTCTATTTGGCGAATTCTTTCTCTGCTCACACCTTCTCTATTTCCACATTCTTCAAGTGTCATATCCCCGTAGAATCGCTGTTCTAAAATTTTTCTTTCCCAGCCTGTCAGGCACGATAATGCCAATTCTGCAAGATTTTTTAGTTGATATTCTCTTTCTGCTATTTTGTTCGGATCAGAATCCGGGTCGCTCATGTTGGCGGCATACCATAGAGGCATATAATCATGCATAGGCAAAACACCGTATCCGCGCCTCTCTATTTCTGCCGCGCTATACGAAAAAACAGTCTCTACGGCCTCATTTAAAATACAGGCAAGATCGATAGCCCACTGTTTTGGCATTCCATCTTGTTTACGAAAAGGGTTGCCACCCCAAGCAGTATGCCACGACTTTCCATCAAGACATGCTGTTAAGCGTGTTTTACTTTGCAGCACTGGATCGACAGCAAGCGTTGATATATCACCGCATTTTACTCCAGCACTCCCAGTGATAGCGTTATGCGTGCGACGCATAAGTAAATGAATACGCATACGCTGTCGCGTCGGCATCTCATAAATTCTTCGATTAAGTTTTACTAATTCTTCAGGTGGCCCGAATAAAGAAGCTGGATGGCCGCCCAATGCAAAACTTATGAGCACGGCTGTTGGATGAAAAGATTTTCGGCCAATATTCCATGGATTGACAAAGTTTTGTCCTTCTTTTTTTCCTCGCAGAAGAGTTACCAGCGCTGTCCTAGAAATATTTCTTTGGCCCACACGAAACCCTCGAGCCATTGCATCCTGTTTGGCCCGCTGAACCGCTATTAACAGTTGTGGAATGGTATAAATACCAAGGCGCGCGCAGGTTTTAGTGACCTCAGGATATGCGCAAGCAAAAGATGGCTTTTCTAATTTATCAGGGTTTCGCATAATCCGTCCCGGGTTATCGCGGTATAATATCGTCCGTAAAAACACAAAGAGAGCCAGATAATCAAGCCTTCCCTTTATTTTCGACCAAGTGCTAGCCATAATTACCCTGCATTTTAATAAACTTAACCAGATATTAGGGCGAAAAAGCGACTCTAAGCTTGGTGTACTGCGCTTTCCGTGAAGGAACATGACCGGACATATACCCCGCCCCTCCTTGCCGCCTGACAAGCCGCCGCGGCTTATCGGCAGGATTTTCAGCCTGCCTTTCTTCGTCGCCATACTTGGTTTTCTTCTGTCCCTTATTCTGTTTTATCTGGCGCGCCAGGATGTCGCGTTTTTTGTCGCTCATCGGCTGGGCGAAAAACTTGGCAGTTTTTCCTTTCTGGTTGTTGGCATTCCTTATCTGGGGCTGTTCATCGGCCTGATGCTGACGCTGGCGCTGGTTGTCTATTTACGCATGACGCAGACGCGTAGTGCGCATATGACCGACATGGCGCGGTCGCTGCAACAGGCCAATGAAGAGTTGAACCACCGCATCGCCGACGAAGCGCGCATGGCCCGCGCCCTACAAGTGAGCGAACAGCGTTACCGCGACCTGTTTGAAAATGCAGGCATCGGTATTTGTCAGGTTGCGCCAACAGGCGAATGGCTGAACGCCAATCGCGTCATGGCCGATATTCTGGGCTACAAAAATCCCCAGGAACTCCTGACTGACCAACCGGACTATCACGGCCAGATGTTCGTGGATAAGGATGAGCGCCGCGAATGGTTCAAACGCCTGAGCACAGGAAACCAGCGCGAATATGCCGCGGAACTTTTCACCAAAGATCATCGCCGCATCTGGGTGAATATGAGCGGCCATCTGATTCAGGATGGCAACCGGACTTCGTTTGAATGCACGATGTATGACATTACCGAAAGGCGGCAAGCCGAATTGGCGCTTATTCAGGCCAAGGAGCAGGCCGACTTCGCCAATCGCAGTAAATCGGAATTCCTTGCCAATATGAGCCATGAGTTGCGGACGCCGCTGAACGCCATTATCGGCTTCGCCGAAATCATCAAAGACCAGCTGTTCGGCCCGGTCGGCCAGTCGCAATACACCGAATATGCCCGCGATATTCACGACAGCGGCGAATTGCTTCTGTCTCTCATCAACGACATTCTGGATATGTCGAAGATCGAGGCCGGGAAGCGCGCGCTTGCCGAAGCCGTGCTGAACATGGAGCACATTGTTCAATCCGTCATGCGGCTGGTGGCCTCCCGTGCCAAACTGGGCAAGCTGCATATCACAGCGCAAATTCCCAAAGACCTTCCCTTCCTGCGTGGCGAGGAAAAGGCGATCAAACAAATCCTGACCAATCTTCTGACCAACGCCATCAAGTTCACGCCCGAAGGCGGCACCGTTCTCCTTACTGCCGATATCGACAGCATGGGACATATGCATGTGAAGATTGAGGACACGGGCATCGGCATGGCTCCTGAGGATATTTCCGTAGCACTGACGCCGTTCGGCCAAATCGAAAGCGTACTCAGCCGGAGAAATCCCGGAACGGGCCTTGGCCTGCCGCTGACCAAAGCGCTGATCGAGCTCCATGGCGGCACGTTGGGCTTAAAGAGCATCCTCGATAAAGGCACGATCGTTACAATCACGTTCCCTGCGGAACGCGTTGTGCGCCGGACGGTCTAACTCGCCTTGTGACGTAAAATTCCCAGCTTGATCAACCAACCGAGCGTGCGCCAAAGGCGCGGCCTGTCGAACGCCGGAAATGCCTGAAATAAACTGCCGATGCTCACCGCGTTTTGTGACGCGATGTGATTGATCAGTTTGATGGTGTCTTCCGCCGGGATCATCACATCCAGCGCCAGAACATTCATCTCATGCCGCCAGAGATGCTGGATTATCTCCAAGGAAGCAGCGACGCTCAAATGATCCGTTTCCGCCAGCGGCGCGGATGGATAGGCGGCATACATTGTGAATGGATCGGGCGCTTGCGGCAGCGCTGATGGCCAGGTGCCAGGACTTTTTTTCGCTGCCTGACGCTTTGCCGCCATCTCCTCCCACAGCGCTTCATAGGCCGGGATGATGTGCCGCCAATCATAGATTCTTTTCACGCGTTCGCGTGCCTTGTCGGCGATGGACTTCCGTTTTTCCTTATCCTTGATAAGCAACACAATGCGTTGCGCGGCCATTTCCTGATCGACCGCTACCGACAGAGCGCTTTTGGCAAGGAAACCGCCATACATCTCGCGGCCGCTGAGCAATAAGGCCGACAGCTCCTCGCCGCTTTGCGGCGGCGGCTGCGTGGTGCGGACGAGGAAACCGTCCTCGCCATCATCCACACTATCACGGTACCCGTCCCAATCGCTGATGACACGTGGTAAACCAGCGGCCATAGCTTCGATCGGCGTCAGGCCAAAACTTTCCTGCATATTGTCGATCAGCGACAGGAAAATATCACCTGCCGCCCATAGCCCGTCCGGAAAACGCACATCGTCGCTGGCGATAAAAGTTACTTTGGCCTTATGGCAGATATCCTGCGCCAGTTTACGGAATTGCGGTTCGGCTTCTTTTGGCAGGAAATAACCAACCATAGCCAGATGAACGGAAGCCCCGGTGGCTTCAGCAGCACGTTCCGCCGCCTGAAACATGGCCAGCGGATGCGCCTTGATGGCGTGGCTGAGCCTGCCGACCCACAACAACACAATGTCATCATCCTGCAAGCCAAGTTTCTTACGTTGTTCGGTGCGCTTTGTGGGCGTTGCAAGCGAAGCATAATGTTCGACATCAATACCCAACGGGATGACAGGCAGCTGAACCGGGCATTTGTAATTTGTGCCAAAACGTTGTTGAAGATAATCGCCGTACAAATCCCAGAAGGAACGGATGACCGACTGCACAGAACGCGAAGGGCAGACAATCGCATCCGTCTCACGGCTCGGCGCAAGGCAATATTGCTCCAGCAGCTGCCCTGCCTCGATGCCGCCAATGGCATGCGCCAAGCCGCAGAAATTAAAGCCACCATCGGCTATCTGTTCGCGCTGCCAAAAAAGATTCCGGGAATCCGGGTTCAGCCGCATTACGGTTTGAAAGCGCCCCAGATTTTCTTTCAGATAACGGCGGTCCAGCCCGGCAAGACGTTTGACATCCACTCCTGCCCCATCGGCCAACGCCAAAACCTCTTCCCATTCTTTTGCGTCACCGATCAGAAAATTGAATGTCTCCGACGTGCCATAACGGAACCAGGCCCTAAGCCAATTGGTGACGGCGACTTCAACGCCGAAAACTCTCTGCCCCGGGTCGGGTGATTTTACAGGCGTGTAATGGATACCAATCATGGATAAAGACAGGCGCGAGGAAGGAAGATTGCAACTGAAGAAAGTCAGCTTAACACCGCTGTTTAAAGGACAAAAGCTAAGGAAAAAGCCTTGAAAGCACTGAATCCCTGGAGTAATCAAGACGCACAAGACACACTGGTTGCGCTTGTTTTTACTGAGTAATGTAGTGATACGGGCCTGTAGCTCAGCTGGGAGAGCGCGTCGTTCGCAATGACGAGGTCGTCGGTTCGATCCCGATCAGGTCCACCAGTCTACGCGCCTTCGGCGCTTCGACTTGGCAAGCCATTTAAGAGGCGCGTAGACTGCCACGTCGTAGCGAAGCGGAGATGGGCTCTATGAAATATGTATATATTTTACAAAGCCTGAGTGACTCAAACCGCTATTACACAGGCATTACCGACAACTTGAAAGATAGAATAGAGTCTCATAACGCAGGCCGAGTTACATATACTTCCAGACATCGGCCTTGGCGTTTAAATACATATGTTGCCTTTTCTGACGAAAAACGGGCTTTTGAATTTGAAAAATATCTTAAATCATCATCGGGTCGAGCTTTAGCGAAAAAAAGACTTTAATAAACGCGATAAACTCCGAATCAATTGACATCAAAGGCGTTTTTTATCCAACTCAACGGGTTGAGGCCATGTTGGGTGGGGATGATTTATGGACATATCAAAAATTGAAAAACGTCTGACTTCCATTGAATTACGGTTGTCCCGCGTTGAGGGCGCCTTGCAATTATCAGCTGCCGCCACGCCGCCAGCGCCCGCTCCATCCAGCACGCCGAAACAACCTACGACCGTCTTAAGGACTGCCGCCATAACCACGGAACAGGAAAAGCCCGGCAATTGGCTTGGCATTATAGCCGTCATATGCTTTGTGCTGGCGGCAGGATTCATCATCAAGCTTTCGATTGATTCCGGATGGCTGACGCCTGAACGGCAGATCGGGCTGGCCGCACTGCTTGGCCTCAGCCTGATTGGAAGCGGTCTCGCCCTGCTTAAATCCGACCGCGAATATGCCAGTCTGCTGCCGGGCGCGGGTGTTATCGTTCTGTATCTGACGGCCTTTGCGGCGCATCGTTATTATAAGCTCATTCCTTTCGAGCTTGCCCTAGCCACGACCAGCATCATCTCGGCCTTGTGCATATGGCTCTACACACGTGTCAAGCATGATGCCTATCCCATCACGGCCGCTGCGGGCGCCTATATCGCACCCGTCATTCTCGGGCTGCATACGCAAGGTGTTTTTTCAGTTTACTACTTCCTGTTCTGCTCGCTGACATTCGCGGTGATTTCAATATGGCTGTCATCGCGTATGCTGACTCTGGTCTCGGCCTACATGGCCATTTTGATGACCGGATATGTGGGCATAGATCTCAACCAGAACGCGCTGATCGCCTGCATGCTGGCGTTACATTTCTTCATTTTTGCCATCGGAACCTATCTGTACACCGCCCATAACCGCGAAGCCCTAACTGAGCGCGAAGCCTGGGCCTTCCTGCCTGTTCTGTTGCTGTTTTACGCTATCGAATATCATTATATCGACCTCATCCAGCCCCATCTGGCGCCATGGATTTCCTTGGGTTTTGCTGGCGTTCTCATCAGCCTTTATCTGCTGGCCAGAAGATATTTCAAGGACGGGCTTGGCAGCGAAACCATCCTTGCGGCTTATACAACGATTGTCCTTTTCCATTCCTTCTATCTGGAAATCCTGCCTTCGGATGTCCGGCCATGGTTGTTTGTTGCCATTATGCTGGCGGCGACCTTCCTTCCCACCAGCCTGCTAGAACGCAAAATTCGCATTCCGCTTATCCCGGCTGCAATCTTTATGATCCTTGGCATCGAGTATGTGCGAATGCTGTCGGAACTCTGGACAGGCTACAGCCCCGAATGGCTGGCGGTGTCTTTCGCTTCCTTTGGCAGTATCTGGGTTGTCCTGCTGGGCGCGTGCAACAAATTCAACAAGGAAGATGTCTACATCCATCCCTTGCTGGGGGCCGCCCATATTCTGGCTGTGCTGGGATTGTACCGCCTGACCACCGACATAAGCTCACTGGCCGTATCGGCCTCATGGCTGTTTTACGCCGTCGCAGTCATCACTCTAGCCTTTGCGCGCAAGGACAGAATTATGGCTAAATCTGCCCTGTTTGTTCTGGGTTTTGCCGCGGGCAAGGCATTGCTTTATGATGCCGCATCAGCGCCGACTGTCATACGGATTTTGTGCCTGCTTCTTACGGGTGCCGTTCTGTACGGTTGCGGATTCATGATGCGCAAGGTTGATGATTGGAAAAAGATTTCATCGTAAGCAAGGGGTGATCTATGAACCCGCAGGCAAAGCCAAAAGAACCAGCTGATCAAGAAAGTTTTGGGCATCTTTTATGGGAGCTACTTGGCGGCGAGAACATTAACTACGACGTCGCCATTGGCGTGCTCCAGCTCTCTTCAAAAAGCTCTCTGTCTCAACTATTGCATGGGCATGTCAGGCCATCTCGGACTTACGTTTTAGAAAAAGACTGGCGCAATAGACTTAAAAAACATAATCCAAAAGCATGGGAAAAACATCACAAAAAGTTTGAGGAGTACGTTGCCAAGTTTGATGCTATAGTGAGGCGTCCCAAGAACAAACCCAAGCATATTCCTGCTGAAGAATTAGCCAAAACAGACTGGCGCAAAGCGGTTGGGTCTGAAATCAGACGGTTTGTCAAAGAAAAAGGAGACGACGCCCAAACCCTCGCACACGACACCCAAGATCCTGCAGTTAAGCAACAGTGGGGTTATGTTTTGAGGGGAGATGCCAGGGCCAGTCCTGAAACTTTTTGCGCGGCCATGAGGGAGGTATGCAGACTTTATTATCTGGAACCCTCCGACCCTCTTTACCGAACTTTTGAAAACCTGAGAAATATCGATCCCCAGCCAAATATTGTTTAATTGACCTCTGACCCATGCTAACCGACCGCCGGACTTCACTTTCTTCCTGAACACAAGCTATTGAATTACCTAGCCCAAATGCGCTAGAAACATGGGCCTGGAACAAGGACCGGGAACCCCATGAACAAGCCCAAGACCGACACGAAAAAAAGCACGGCCATCGATATTGCCGGGATTATGGCCAAAATTCCGCATCGCTACCCGATGCTGATGATCGACCGCATTATCGATGTCGTCGCGGGCGAAAGCTGCACGGGCATTAAAAACGTCTCGGCCAACGAACCCTTCTTCCAGGGACACTTCCCCGGCCACCCGATTATGCCCGGCGTGCTGATTATTGAGGCCATGGCGCAAACCTCCGCCGTTTTGGTGGTGCATGCGCTTGAAAATGTGGGCTGCGATACGCATGTCGTCTATTTCATGACCATCGAAAGCGCCCGCTTCCGTAAACCCGTTGTTCCCGGCGACCAGATGCAGATCAAGGTGCAAAAGGAACGCCAGCGCGGCAATGTCTGGAAATTCCGTGGCGAAGCCTATGTCGATGGCGCGCTGGTTGCCGAAGCGGTCTATACCGCCATGCTTGTACCGCACGAAAACGGCCAGATGGCGGACGCCGCCGAGTAGCCCAGGGCATGACCAAAAAAAACCACCCGACGGCCGTTATTGACCCCGCCGCGCAAATCGGCGCGGATGTGGAGATCGGGCCCTATTGCACTGTCGGCCCTCAGGTTAAACTCAGCAACAAAGTGCGACTTGTGTCTCATGTGGCGGTGGACGGCAAAACATCCCTTGGCGAGGGCACGGTTGTTTATCCTTTTGCCTCGCTCGGCCATCGGCCACAGGATTTGAAGTTCAAGGGCGAAGCCTCGTCGCTGGAGATCGGCAAGAACAATCAAATCCGCGAGCATGTGACGATGAATCCCGGAACCGAAGGCGGCGGGATGGTCACGCGCGTCGGCGACAACTGCCTGTTCATGGTCGGCGCGCATGTCGCGCACGACTGCCAGGTCGGTAATCATGTCATTCTCGCCAACAACGCCACGCTGGCTGGTCATGTCAGCGTCGGCGATTACGCCATTATTGGTGGCCTGTCGGCTGTTCATCAATTCGTCCGCATCGGCGCCCATGCCATGATCGGCGGCATGTCCGGTGTGGAAAATGACGTCATTCCCTATGGCACTGTCAAAGGCGACCGCGCCCATCTGGCCGGGCTTAATCTGGTCGGGCTGGAACGTCGCGGCTTCGGGCGCGATGATGTCCAGGCGCTGCGCAGCGCCTACCGCATGCTGTTTGCGCCAGAAGGCACGATGGCCGAACGACTGGAAGAAGTCGCGCGGCTTTACAAGGATCAGGAACATATCGGCAGCATTGTCGAGTTTATCCGCTCGCGCTCCAACCGCGCTTTGTGCCAACCCCGACAGGACGAAGCCTAGAGAGGCCGCATGAGTGCCGCGCCAAAGCTTGGTATCCTTGCAGGCGGAGGCACCGCGCCCCTTTCTCTTGTTCAGGCATGCCGCGACCTGAACCGCGATTTCTTTGTCATCGGCCTGGAAGGCCAGGCGAATGCCGATTTCTCCGGCACGCCGCATGACTGGGTATCGCTAGGCGAAGGCGCCAAACTGAAGGGACTGATTGCGGATAATCAGATTCAAGAAATTGTGATGATCGGCCGCGTACGGCGGCCTTCCTTGACGGAACTTCGTCCTGACTTTGTTGCGATTAAAATGCTTATGAAGGTAGGCTTGAACAGCGCAGGCGACGATGAGCTGCTCACCAGTATTGGCAAAGCCATTGAGGATGAATGCGGCGTCCGCGTCATCGGCGCGCATGAGGTGTTTGCCGGGCTTCTGACGCCCGAAGGCCAGCTTGGGCATGTAACACCGGATGAAGAAGCGCAAAAAGACATCACGCGCGGTATTGAAATTGCCAAATCCCTTGGCAAGTTGGATGTCGGGCAATCGGTGATCGTGCAGCAAGGCATTGTGCTGGGCGTTGAAGCCATCGAAGGCACTGATGCACTGATCGTACGCAGCGCGGGGCTGCGCCGCGAAGGGCCAGGCGGCATCCTCATCAAAATCGCCAAGCCACAACAGGATAACCGCTATGATCTGCCAACCGTGGGGCCGGACACCATCGCCGCTATGGCGAAGGCAGGATTGCGCGGCGTGGCGCTGGAAGCCGGGCGCAGTCTGCTGATCGAACGGGAAAAAACCACCCGTCTTGCTGACGAAGCCAATATCTTCATCATCGCCCGAAAAATAAGCTGATGCCGGAATCCCCCCTTTTCTTTCTTATTGCCGGAGAGGCGTCAGGCGATCTTCTGGGCGCACGGCTGATGCGGTCCCTGAAGAATATCCATCCCGAT
The DNA here is from genome assembly GCA_033763555.1 of Alphaproteobacteria bacterium. Lineage (GTDB taxonomy): Bacteria > Pseudomonadota > Alphaproteobacteria > UBA9219 > UBA9219 > JALYJG01. The sequence continues at coordinate 17,282 of JANRKK010000001.1, forward strand.
GCGCGTTTTGCAGGCATCGGCGGGCTGCGCATGCAGGAAGAAGGCATTGAGCTTCTGTTCCCGCAGGAAGAGTTGGCGCATTTTGGATTGTTTGAACTGCTGCGCCATATCCCGAACATTCTACGGCGCATGAAACAGACGGTCGAGGAAATCCGCTACCGGAAGCCTGATGCGCTGATTACCATTGATGCGCCGGATTTCTGCTTTCGTGTAGCACGGCGCCTGAAGGGCGAAGGCATACCGCTCATTCATTATGTCGCGCCGACAGTGTGGGTTTGGCGCAAAGGTCGCGCCAAAAAAATTGCACGATTTCTTGACCACCTGATGGTGCTTTTGCCTTTCGAGCCGCCTTATTTTACCAAGGAAGGGCTGGATACGACTTTCGTCGGCCATTCGATCATTGAAAGTGGCGCAGACAAAGGCGATGCACAGCGCTTCCGCCATAATCATGGCATTCCGGCCAAGGCAACCCTGCTGACCGTTTTGCCCGGCAGCCGGAAAAGTGAAATCTCACGCCTGATGCCGATTTTCGAGAAAACGGTGGAGCGCCTGCAAGAACGGCACCCAAACCTACATGTCATTCTGCCGACCATTCCTTCTTTGTCGGAGGATTTGAAAGAACGGACGCAGGACTGGCCCGTACCCGTGACGATTGTTGAAAGCGATGCCGACAAATACGACGCCTTTGCCGCATCACGCGCCGCGCTAGCCTGCTCGGGAACTGTTTCTATTGAGCTTGCGATGGCCCGCCTGCCCTCCGTTACAGCTTATAAGGTCAGCCTGCCGACTATTTTGCTGTATGGGCTTTTCGTGATGGGCACTTACGCCAATCTCGTGAATATCATGCATAAGCGCATGGTTGTGCCGGAACTTCTTCAGTTTAATTGCACGCCGAAAAAGCTGGCTGAGGCCGCGGACGCATTATTGACCAGCGAAGCGGCCCGGCAGAAACAGATCGAAGGGCTGGCGGAAGTCGCCGGATGGCTCACGCCTGGCTCCAAACCACCCTCCCAATATGCTGCAGAAACAGTTGACCACGCCGTGAAATGGTTCAAGCTTCCATCATGATCACAGTCCTTCAAATCATCCCCAATCTTGGCGCGGGCGGCGCGGAGCAAGCCTGCGTTGACATGACAGCTGCCCTGAAAAGCGCCGGACACCGTCCGATTGTCGTTTCTGCGGGCGGACAGCGGGTCGTTGATATTGAAAAGGCCGGGGGCTGGCACATCCAGCGCTCCGTCAACAGCAAGAATCCTATTACTATGCTGATCAATGCACTGTGGCTGGCCAATCTTATCGGCGAAGAGAATATCGATATTTTGCACGCCCGCAGCCGCGCCCCAGCCTGGAGCGCCTGGTGGGCCAGCCGGATGACAGGCTGCGCCTTTATGACGACATTCCATGCTGCCTATAAATTCTCGAACCCTCTGAAAAAGTTCTATAACAGCGTCATGGCAAAAGGCCACCGCATCGTTGCCATCTCGCAATTTATCGGCCAGCATATCCAGGAATCCTACAGCGTTAGCGCTGACAAAATCCGTGTCATCTCGCGTGGCATCAGCCTCGACAAATTTACGCCGGGCGATGTTACCGAAGAGCGCAAAACCAAGATTCAGCAAGGCTGGGACGTTGCGCCGGATCAGCCTGTCATCCTGCTGCCCTCGCGCCTCAGCCCCATCAAAGGCCAGCGCGTTTTTATTGAGGCCATGTCGCTGCTGCCCTCGTCTCTGAAACAGGTCGCTGCCGTTATTCTGGGTGATGATCAGGGCCGTACTGGATACAAGCGCGAACTCAAAAATCTTATCACGGCACGTGGGTTGCAAGGCCGTGTTCATATCGTCACTCATTGTCATGACATGCCTGCCGCCTATGCTTCCTGCGCACTTGTTGTCGCGCCTTCTCTCGTGCCGGAAGGCTTCGGCCGCGTGCCGATTGAGGCGATGGCCATGGGTGTTCCGGTCATTGCGACCAATATCGGTGGCTATCAGGAAACCGTCCGCAATGGTGAGACAGGCTGGCTGATCGAACCGGATGACCCCAAAAAGCTGGCCGATGCCATTACCCATGCTTTCGGTCAGGCCCCGGAACAGCGCGCCGCCATGGCCCGCAAAGCTGCACAGACGGTGCATGAGCTGTATGACAAGCAGAAGATGATTGCCAAAACCCTCGCCGTTTACGACGAGCTTATGCGCGCGAAATGAGTGAACGCATCCTTGTCATAAGACTGGGCGCGCTGGGCGATCTGGCGCTGTGCTTCCAATCCTTTCACGAAATCCGGCAGGCGCACCCCAAGGCGCAGATTGCGCTGTTGACCATGCCACCTTTTGCCGAATTTGCCCGCAAGATGCCATGGTTTGATAATGTTCTGATTGATGAACGCGCGCCCGGCTGGCGGATTGATCAATGGCTGGGACTGCTGGCGCAGGTACGCCGATTTAACCCGACGCGCGTCTATGACCTGCAAGGCAAATTCCGCCAAAGCATTCTCTATGCCCTGCTCGGCGGCCCCATGGGCACAGCCTGGTCGGGGGCCGCGCCGCTTTGCACCTATCCGCGTCTCTGGCCGCCCAAGCCCGGTATGCATTTCACCGATTTTGTGGCGGCGCAATTGCGGCTGGCGGATGTTCCGACCCAGCCTGCGGCCGATCTTGCATGGCTGGATGCGCCGCTGGATGGCCTGGCCCTGCCGGAGCGCTATGCCCTTCTTATCCCCGGTTGCGCGCCGGGGCGCGACTACAAACGCTGGCCCGCCAGCCATTATGCCGAACTGGCCCTCAGGCTCCGCGATAAGGGCATCAACAGCATTGCTGTAGGCACTGGACAGGATTCCGACGCCATAGCCACCATCCGCGCTGTCGCACCGCATGTGTTGGATTTTTCAAGCCAGACAAGCCTTTTGCAACTGGCTACTCTGGCGCGGCTAGGTGCCGCAGTTGTTGGCAATGATACGGGACCGACACATCTTGCTGCTGCCGTGGGCGCGCCTGTGCTGGCCTTAATGTCTGACCGCGTCGACCCAGCCTGGTCGGCGCCGCGTGGCATGCACACCACATGGCTGCAGGGAAAACCTCTGAGCAGCCTCACGACCGATGAAGTTTTTCTTGCGCTGAGCCGCCTGATCGATAAAAACGGATAAACCGTTTTTTAGAGCGCACATGATGAAACACGATCCCACGCTGGAACAAGTCGCCGAATTGATGGAGGAGCTGGACGCCTACAAGCGCCGCACCGTCGTTATCAAGATTGGCGGCAATTCCATTGCTGACGACGCACATTTTCTGCAAAAAATTGCCAAGCAGATACGCTTCCTCAGCACCAATAATGTGCGCATCGTCCTTGTGCATGGCGGTGGACCGCAGATCGACAGCGCCCTCCGCACTGCGAAGATCGAGACATCCAAAGGCGCGGATGGACGGCGTATCACCTCACCCAAGGCTATGCGCGTGGTTCAGAAGGTTATGAATGAAATGAACCGCAATGTAGCGCAGGCGCTGATCAATGCCGGATGTGCCAAGGAGAATGTGATTTGCGCCGCGCGGCATTACCGCCTGTTTGTTCATGCCAAACCGCTTAACCGCAAGGATAAGGGCGTCCATAACCGCAGCGGCCTGCCGACAAGCGTTGCGACCACCGAAATCAAACGCATGCTTGACCATGGCAAGGTGATTGTCCTGCATTCCATCGGTGTCGGTTCCGACGGTAAGACTTTGTTCAATATCAATGGCGATGATTACGCCGTGGCCGTAGCCATTGCGCTGGCCGCCAAGCGCTTGATCCTTGTCACCAACGTTATGGGCGTTTTGGACAAGAAGCGCGAGCGCATTCCCACCATCGACCCGACCATGGCAAAAGACCTGATCGCCAAAGGCGTTATCAGCGGCGGCATGATACCGAAGGTTGAAAGCGCGCTATGGGTTGTGAAGCAGGGTGTCGGCGGCGTCGCCATCATCGACGGACATCGCCCCTGGGCCATTCTGGCCGAAATGCTGACACATGAAGGCTTTGGAACGCTATTCCAGGCGCAGATCGGCTGATTACTTCCGCTGATCCACAGGCACAAAACTGCGCGTCACCGGGCCTGTATAGAGCTGCCGCGGGCGGCCAATTTTCTGTTCGGCTTCACGGGATTGCTCCTGCCAGTGCGCGACCCAGCCTGCCGTACGAGCCAGTGCAAAGAGCGCTGTAAACAGGCTCATCGGGAATCCCATCGCGCGCAGAATGATACCGGAATAGAAGTCGACGTTAGGGTACAACTTCTTCTGCACGAAATAATCATCCTGCAACGCGATGCGCTCCAACTCCATCGCGATGTCGAGCAGCGGGTCGTTCTTGATGCCCAGTTCGCCCAACACTTCATAGCAGGTGTCGCGCATCACTTTGGCGCGCGGGTCATAATTTTTATACACGCGATGGCCGAAGCCCATGAGGCGGAAGGTATCGCTTTTATCCTTCGCGCGTTTGACGATTTCGGGAATTTCGCTCTTGCTGCGAATGCCCATGAGCATTTTCAGCACGGCTTCGTTGGCACCACCATGTGCCGGACCCCAGAGCGAAGTAATACCCGCCGCCATACAGGCGAAAGGATTTGCGCCGGAGGAGCTGGCGAGGCGTACGGTGGAGGTCGAAGCGTTTTGTTCATGGTCGGCATGGAGGATGAAAATCTTGTCCATCGCCCGCGCCAGAACCGGATTGATTTTATAGGACTCGGCCGGAACCGAGAAGGTCATGTAGAGGAAGTTCTCGGCGTAAGACAGGCTGTTCTGCGGATAGACGAAGGGCTGACCCATTGCATATTTATAGGTCATGGCCGCAATCGTCGGCATTTTGGCGATCAAGCGATGGCAGGCAATCTCCCGTTGTGCCTCATCATGAATATCGAGTGAGTCATGATAGAAGGCCGATAGCGCGCCGACCACGCCGCACATAACGGCCATCGGATGCGCATCACGGCGGAAGCCGCTGTAGAAACGGATCAGCTGTTCATGCACCATGCTGTGATAGGTGATGTTACGAACCCATTCTTCTTTTTGTTTGACGTTCGGCAAATCACCATATTGCAGAAGATAGGCGACTTCCAGAAAGTCACTTTTGTTCGCCAGCTCATCAATCGGATAGCCGCGATGCAGCAGGATACCCTTGTCGCCATCGATGAAGGTAATTTTGGATTCGCAGCTTCCCGTTGAGGTGAAGCCGGGATCGAAGGTCAAAAATCCGGTGTCGCCGTACAGTTTGCGGATATCGATAACATCCGGCCCCATGGTGCCGGACTTGACGTTCAGCTTCCAGCTTTTGCCAGTGCTGTCATCCGTGAGCGTAACGGTTTTTGTGGGCGCGTCGGTCATGGCATATCCTCAAGGCGGGAATGCCGGAAAAGCTAGTTTACAGACCCTAATATTGGGTTAACCTGGAATACGCGGATTCCCGCTGTGGCATCAGGAAAACAAGGGCTTTCTAGGCTGCCAGCGTATGCGCCGCGTAGCCGAGAGATTTGAAAAGGAACAAACACCATATGGCAATGGCATAGGCCAGAGCGATAAAGACCCCGTCCTTTTCCAGCATGCCGATCGCCAGAAAAACAAGGCCGACCGAAGGCGGCACATTCACTACGGGAATGGGCAGAGCTACCATGACGGCCAGCATCAGTGCCAGAAGGCCATGAACACGGTCAAGCTGGCGGACGGATAAAAACAAAAAACGCGGTTTGATAAAGCGCTCCAGCTTGCCCACCCAAACGACACCCGTTTCCAGGCCACGGACGAGCGCATCGCGGCGGATGGTGCGGTGACGCACCGCCACCGGGAAAATCGGCGCACGAAAGCCCAGAACCATCTGGGCGGCAAGAATGACCATTGGCAGCCCGAATAAGACCGATATCATCGGCACCATGAAGATAAAAATATTCAGAAGAGCCAGAAGCAACAGCAAAAACGCGAAACCACGCACACCGAAAACCTGCAGGATGCGTCCAATGCTGACTTGCTCTTCCTGCGCGACCGCAGCCATAAGGCGGCGCATGATCTCAGAAATACGCTCGGGTCTTACCGAAATGGGAAGGGAAGAAGTCACGTTATCTTAGGCGGCCTTGGCCTTGGTGGCTGCAAGATCGGGAAGCCCGGCAATGGCTTGATCGACCAGCTTGGCGGCGGTGGCGTCATCCACCTGCTCCGCCAAAGTTTTGCGCACAATGGCCAGCGCCATATCGACCGCCGCCGTGCGCACTTCAGCCACAGCATCGGCCTCGGCATGACGGATATGTTCAACCGCATGCTGCTCATGCTTTTCCAGAACGAATTTCAAATCAGCGGTAGCTTTGGCCCTTAACCGCTCGGCCTCTTCCTTGGCGTGCTGAACGATAGACTGAGCATCAGCCAGTGCGGCGGCCTGTTTGGCCTTGCCGTTGGCAAGCGCGGCTTCGGCTTCGGCGCGTAATTTACGAGCCTGATCAAGCTCCTCACGGATTTTGGCAATTTCCGTATCCAGCCATCCGGTCATTGGCTTGCGCCCGAATTTCCAGGCAACGACCAGAAACAGGACGAAAGCAACAGCGTAGAAAAAAACCGGATCTTCCAGCAGATGCGTCATTTTTTCACCTGCATTTTCGTTCCGGTGATTTTTTCAATGATGGCACCTGCAAGCTCCGCCGCCGTTCCCTGCACATCGCCGATGGCTGCATCGCGTGCCTTGGTAATGCGTGCGTTGGCTTCCTGCAGGCGTTTGGCCAGTTCTTTCTGTTGCGCGGCTTGTTGCTGCATCGATTCCTTCGCGGCCTGCGCCACAATGTCACCAACAGCGGCCTGCGCATTGAGGCGCGCATCCGCCAGAGCCTTTTCATACTGCGCAATCGTGCTTTTGGCTGCTTCGCTGGCCGCGGCGGCCGAAGCAAGATCGCCCGAGATGGTGGATTGGCGCTTATCCTGCACGCGCGCAATGCGCGGCAGGGCGACATAGGCCATCAGGACGTAAAGCAGCCCAAATGTTACCGCGAGCCAGAACAACTGGCCCGCGAACATTTCCGCATCGAACTGCGGCAATCCTTCCTTCTTCTCCGCCTCAGACGCCAGAAGCGTCAAAGGGGCAAGAATACCCATCAGCATGACAGGCAGGAAGGCGAAGGCGCCTCGGAATCTCATACGCGTGCTGCTTCCTTACTTCGCGTTGATCAGCATGAAAGCGATAACGAAGCAGAGCAGAAGCACCAGTTCGGTCATCGCGAAGCCAAGGAAGCCCGGCGTCTTGTACTTGGCTTCGGCGGAAGGATTACGCGCCAAAGCGTTCAGCCAGGCGGAGAAGATCAGGCCGAGGCCCAGACCCGCACCCAGCGTGCCGACCATGGCGATGCCAGCACCGAGAAACTTGAGAGACGTATTTTCCATTGAAAACTCCCGTTAAGGTTAGAGGTTAAACTGCACTTCCGTATCCGCTCAGTGCCCTTCCAATGCATCCCGGAGGTATAGCGCTGACAGAATTGTGTAAACATACGCCTGGATAAAGGCGACGAAAAATTCAAAACCCGTAATAGCAATGTTCATACCCAGCGGCAACACGCTCAGCCCCGCCAGCCACTTCGCCGCCACCAACGAGGCCGTCAGGCCCGCGAAGACAAGCAAAACAAGATGCCCCGCCAGCATATTGGCGAAAAGCCGGATGGAGAGGCTGAACGGGCGGACGGCAAAGGAGATCATTTCAATCGGCACAATCACCGGAAGCATGATCTTCGGCACACCCGGCGGCACGAAGATGCCAAAGAAATGAAAGCCCTGCCGGATAAAGCCCGTGATGGTGATCACGATAAACAGCATGATGGCGATGCCAAAATTGACGATGATATGCGACGTCACTGCCAGCGAATGCGGGATCAGGCCGAGAAGATTGGAGAAAAAGATAAAAGCGAAGATTGTGAAGATAAAAGGAAAGAACGGCTTGGCATGTTCGCCTGCCATGTCGCGCACAAGATTGGCGATCATATTATGGAAAGATTCCGTCATCATCTGCCATCGCCCGGGCACCATGGCCTGCCGACGCATGGTCACAACCATCAGCATCGTTGCGACGATGATGCTGATGAACATCCACAGCGCGGAGTTCGTGAAGGTAACAGGATGTCCACCGATGGAAAACAGCGGATCGCTGAGATGGTGAATTTCAAACTCTTCAAACAGGGACTCAGCCATCGCTCAATCATTCCTTACTTTTCGTGCCGCTTATGCAAACCGACGGACTGGTCATACCCGTTAAGCGCGCGCCACACATTGAACATACCAACACCAAACCCGATCGCCAGCATCACCAGAATGCCCCAGGGCGACGTGCCGACCCAGCGGTCCAAAAGCCACCCGATCAGCATGCACCCCAAAATCGTGCCGACGAACTCATACCCGACACGGCCAGCCCTGGCGGCGTCCGAGGTATCGCCTGCGACTTCACCCTCGATGCTCTCATGGGTATCGCCCGGTTTTTTCCCGGCGGCCCGGATACGGGCGGAGAGATCGTCGAGCCCTTCCCGTTCCTGGTCATTTCCCATGACAAATCCAGCCCTTAGGGCATGTCTTAAGCCCGCCGGAAAGTAGGAATTCAGCGCTGGCAAGTCAAGCCAAAAGGGGGGTTATTGCGGGGCTGGAGAAGCCTTCGACCAATGCTCCCGCAATGCCTTCAGAAGGGTTGCGGGATCGGCGTTATCGGGGAAGGTCGCTATGAATTTGCCGTCCGGGCCCATCAGGTAAATCAGGGACGAATGGTCCATAAGGTAGTCATTCTCATCCACCTTCTCACCCTTGGCGTAATAGACCTGATAGACCTTCGCCACGGCAGCAATCTGTTCCGGCGACCCTGTCAGCCCGACAATTTTGGGATGAAAGGAGTTGATGTACGCCTTCAGCTTGGCAGGCGTATCGCGCGCCGGATCAATCGTGATGTAGAGCGGCTGAACCTTGTTCGTATCAGCCTTCAGCTGGTCCATTACATGCGCAATGCTTTGCAGACCCGTCGGGCAGACATCCGGGCAATAAGTATAACCAAAATAAACCAGAAGATATTTGCCGTGGAAATTTGTGTCTGCGACCGTTTTGCCATCCTGGTTGGTCAGCGTGAATGGCCCGCCGATTTTCCGTGTGCCGGGCGGTAATTGCTCGGCCTGCGCCTGCTCCGCCTTATGCATAAGGTCGTGCGTGCGGTTTTCATTCTTCTTCATCTGCCAGATGACAAGCGCACATGCGAGTAAAAATCCCAGAAGAAGCGCGGCCACCAACTGGATTTCGGCGCGGCGTTTGGCTTTTTTGGAAAAGCGGTATTTCAGGAACTTGAACATCGACTCAACCCTAGCACGAAAGCCGGAAAGGCCAAAGTTAGCTGAGCGCCGCCGCCAGAAGCGTTTTTGTGTAGACTTCACGCGGCGCGGCGAAAATCTGTGCGGCGGGCCCCTGCTCTACCGCCTTGCCGTCCTTCATCACCACGACATGATGCGACAGCGCCTTGATGACCCGCAGATCATGGCTAATGAACATATAGGCAAGGTCATGCTTGCGCTGCAGATCACGCAACAGATCGACAATTTGCGCCTGCACGGACATGTCGAGTGCCGAAGTCGGTTCATCCAGCACAACGAATTTCGGCTTCAGGATCATGACGCGCGCGACGGCAATGCGCTGCCGCTGTCCACCAGAAAATTCATGCGGATAACGGTTACGCGTTTCGGGATCGAGGCCAACTTCCTTCAGGACCTCAATCACCTGCTTTTCGCGTTCCGCGCTGGATGCCAGACGATGGATATCCAAACCCTCGGCAATAATATCGCCGACCGACATGCGGGGGCTGAGGCTGCCATAAGGATCCTGAAACACGATCTGCATTGAACGGCGGAGGGGCCGTATTTGGCGCCGCGCCAATCCATCAATTTTCTGGCCGAGGAAAACTACGGTTCCCGTCGCGTGCAACAATCGGAGCAACCCAAGCGCTAAAGTCGTTTTACCGGAACCGGATTCACCGACGATGCCGACAGTCTCGCCGGAACGCACTGACAGCGAAACACCATCCACCGCGCGGATATAATCGACCGTACGCCGCAGAACGCCTTTACGGATGGGGAAGTGAACCTTTAAATCATCTGCACGCATAATCTCGACAGCGTCAGACTTGACCGTTAGCGCATCGCCCTTGGGTTCCGCCGCCAGCAGCATTTTGGTGTAGGCATGCTGTGGCGAGGCAAACAGCTTGCTGACAGGCGCCTGCTCGACAATCTCACCCTTCTGCATGACACAGACTTTGTCGGCAACCTTGCGCACGATACCCAGATCATGTGTGATCAACAAAAGCGACATGCCGAGTTTTTTCTGCAAGTCTTTCAGAAGCGCTAGAATTTGCGCCTGTATGGTAACGTCCAGTGCCGTGGTCGGTTCATCGGCGATCAGCAATGCTGGGTCATTCGCCAGCGCCATGGCGATCATCACGCGCTGCCGCTGCCCACCCGACAATTCATGCGGATAGGCACCCAAGCGGCTTTCAGCATTCGGCAGCCCGACAAGCTTCAGTAACTCCAAAGTCCGCACGCGCGCCTGCGCTTCGTTCATGTTCTTGTGCAGAAACAGGATTTCGTTGATCTGTTTTTCAATTGTATGCAGCGGGTTGAGCGACGTCATCGGCTCCTGAAAAATCATCGCAATCCGGTTGCCACGGATTTTTTGTAGCACTTGCTCGGATGCGTCCATTAATTGCTGGCCTTCAAATTCAATGGTGCCGCCGGGATGCCAGGCGTTCGGATAAGGCAGGAGCTGAAGCACTGATAAAGCCGTAACCGATTTACCTGAACCGGACTCACCAACCAGCGCGAGTGTTTCGCCTTTTTCAATTGCAAAGGAGACGTTGCGCACGGCTTCGACCGCTTGCGCGCCGCGGCCAAAAGTAACGCTGAGATTGTCGACTTTCAGCAGTGTCATGATTTGCCCCCATGAATCTTGCGGGGGTCAAAAGCATCGCGCACGGCTTCGCCGATAAAAATCAACAGCGTCAGCATTACGGCCAAGACTGTAAAAGCGCTGAGCCCCAGCCATGGCGCCTGTAAATTATTTTTACCCTGATTGAGCAGCTCGCCCAAAGACGGCGACCCGGGCGGCAAGCCGAAACCAAGAAAATCAAGAGCGGTCAATGTTGTAATGGAATGATTGAGGATGAAAGGCATGAAGGTCAGCGTCGCCACCATCGCGTTGGGCAACACATGCCGGAACATAATAGTTAGATCGCCTGCGCCCAGCGCTTTGGCCGCGCGGACATAATCAAAGTTGCGCGCCCGCAGAAATTCGGCACGCACGACATGCACCAGCGCCATCCATGAGAAGAGCAGCATCAAAATCAGCAGCCACCAGAAATTCGGCTGCACCAGACTGGCCATGATGATCAGCAGGTAAAGAACGGGCATTCCACCCCAGATTTCGATGAAACGCTGCATCAGCAGATCAGTCAAACCACCAAAGTAACCCTGTACCGCGCCCGCCGCGATGCCGATGACCGAGGAAAACAGAGTGAGCGTCAAGCCGAACAGAACCGAAATGCGAAAGCCATAGATAATCCGTGCCAGGACATCCCGCCCCTGATCATCCGTGCCGAGCCAGTTGACGGCATCCGGCGGTGAGGGCGCAGGACTGACAAGATCGTAATTGATCGTGTTGTAAGAAAATGGAATGGGCGGCCAGATCATCCAACCCTTCGCCTCGATCAGCTGCTTGACGTAAGGGTCACGGTAACGCGTTTCGGTTTCAAACTCGCCGCCGAAGGAAGTTTCGGGATAACTGGCAAAAACCGGATAGTAAAAACGCCCCTCATATTTCACCAACAGCGGATTATCATTGGCGACAAATTCGGCACTCAACGTCACGCCGAAAAGCACCAGGAAAATCCACAGCGACCAGAAGCCACGCTTGTTAGCGCGGAAATTGGCCCAGCGGCGCCGATTAAGAGGAGACAGGTTGAACAATGAAACCATCCGGCCTTGGGAGATTCACGGCAAGAACGCGGATAATCGGCGAAAGCCGGAAGGAAGACAAGGCGAGAGGTGAGGCGTTTTAGCGGGCGTTTACAGTGGCGCGCGCATGGCTGCTTACGCCGTCGGCAACCGTGACGACGTAGCAAAGATCTTCCGCCTCGCGCCAGCGGTTGTACAGGAGGTCAACATAGCCAGCGCGGGCGGAACCAAGTTCTTCATTAACGAAGGGATTATCGAGGCGGGTCTTATATTCCCGATGCGCGGTCTCAGCGCGCGTTTCAAGATATTGCACCAGGGCTTCAGGTGTCAGTTGACGAAATTCGGAAGCGCTCAGCTCCACCTGCACCCGTTTGGCGATATGCGTGCCGTAACGTTCATGGAGCTGTTCGTAGCGCATGTGGACAGCCTCAATGGCGGGTTTGGTAACGCATATTGTCTTTCATGAGGGCGAAGACGTTTTGCAAACGCTCCTCACAAGACAGGCGGGCGACGCGGGCTTCCAGAATGCCTTCAAATTGTTCAAGTGTGCGCAGGATGGCAAACGCATTATCCCGGCCGAAACGCGTTTCGAGATCCGCGAAATCAACTGGATAGAGATTCTGACTGACCTGGTCGGTGAAGTTTTTCATTCAGCTATCTGTTTTTGATGGTTAATTTCCAGATTCACTGACTACCTTTTTTAGACTATAACTTACCTAATACTGGGTGTAAAGCACCAAGTTTGCCTTATTTAGTTTCAAAAAACTGCGGTAAACTGCGATTTCCGCAGCGAAATTGTTTAATGCATATTGGAGATTGGCGATGAATTTTAAGACCGCAGCCCGCAAAATCACAGCCCAACTGGGCCGTTATGCAGCTGCCTCAACTTTGGCGCTGGCAACGACAGGCTGCACGAACAGTTTTCAGATGGTGATACCTGGATCCAACGGACCACGAATTTATACCTATACGACATCAACCCAAATTGGCTCTTCTTCATCTGATGACACACCTCCTCCGGCTGAAGACTCTGGTGAGTTTTCTTCTGATGTAGAGCCAGCCTACAATCCCAGGATTATTGTTGCTGAACCAATTTATGCCCCAGATCTCAGATATCCGGATGCCGTATTTTATAATAACTATGGAGTTATCAGCACCTACCCTATTGGCTGGGGCCCCCTTGGCTGGGGAACAGTCCTGGCTCCCATAAAATGCCAAGGATGGGGTCCTTTTGGCGTTTGCTATACCCAACCTAAAAGCTGGGAAGTTGAATTCGGCGGCGGACAATTTTGGAATAATGATCCTTGGCGCGGTGGCCATCGTCCCGGAAAAGGCGGTAGAGATTGGAACCGCGATGGTGTAAGAAATCCTGGAAGAGGCCCCGGAAGAAATCCGGGAAGAGGCAGAGGTGACTGGAATAGAGGCGGCGGCGGAGGTCGTATTAACAGAGGCCAACCGGGTGCTGCAGCTCCCCGTATGAGGCCTCCTGCCCCTCAACGGCCACATCAGCAAGTGAGGCCGAATCCTGGCAATCGGGCCATTCCACGTCCCAAAAGATAAAAAGAACTGGATTAAGTTTTAAGCGCCGCCAACCTGTTCCTGTGCGGCTTGGTAGAAGCCTTCCATCTCTTTTTCCAGACGATGGCGGGTCAAAGCAATGCCTTTGGCAAGTAAATCCTTTTCGATTTTTATAACCAACTCGACTTCTCCTAACCGTGCCATGACGGAATCGACCGCCTGCCCGGCATAGGTTTCAGCGTCCAGGCCTTTAAAGCCCATTTGTTCTGCCGCCCATAGGCCGAACAGACGCGCCGCGCGGGTGAGGACTTTAAATTCACGCTCCTCATCCATCTCAAACTTTTTTTCAAAAGATTTTTCGCGGCTATCGAATTGGGTCATGAATGCCTCATATGGAGCCAGCTGCCAGCTTGATCTTCAGCCCATCGAGATTTTTGTTGAAGATAATCTGACAAGCCAGACGTGAATCTTCGGTTACCTCGAACGCGCCATCCAGCATACCAATTTCTTCCTCATTTGGCTCAGGTATTTTGCTGCGCCAGGCCGGGTCGAGATAAATATGACAGGTCGCGCAGGCACAAGAGCCCCCGCATTGCGCCAGAATGGGAATGCCGCCTTCGCGGATAATCTCCATGACGCTCCATTCTTCGGTCGCGAGCAATTCGTGCTCCACGCCTTCGATATCGGTACACAATACTTTCATCTTAATTCACTCACCTTCTGCTGTTGAGAATTCAGGCCGCGTCCGCGACGCCTAGTTTTTCCTGCAGATCGCTGCTGGAAGTCGTGTACTGGAAGCGGTAGCGCCGATCGGGATGGATATAGGCGAATGCCTTCTTCGCCATCAACGCCGCCTCATGGAAGCCCGACAGGATGAGCTTCATCTTGCCGGGATAATTGTTGATATCGCCGATGGCAAAGATCGTCGGCACATTGGTTTCAAAGCTGGCGGTTTCCACCGGGATGAGGTTTTCGTGCAGATTGATGCCAAAATTCGCCACGGGGCCGAGCTTCATTGTCAAACCATAAAAGGCCAAAAGATTTTCACAGGGATGATCAAACGCATCCTTGCCGTCTTCCTTCAGCGCAATACTGGACAACTGGCCGTCAGCGCCGTTCAGGGTCGTAAGATTGGCGATCTTCAAATCCATTTTGCCTTCGGCAACCAGTGCGCGCATTTTGGAGACTGTATCCGGCGCAGCACGGAATTCATCGCGGCGATGCACCAGCGTAACGCGCTTGGCAATTGGCTGAAGATTGACAACCCAATCGAGCGCGGAATCACCGCCGCCCGCGATGACGATGTTCTTACCGCGGAACTGTTCCATCTTCCGTACAGAATAGAACACCGACTTGCCTTCATAGGCTTCAATGCCCTTGATCGGCGGGCGCTTAGGAACAAAACTGCCGCCGCCCGCAGCGATGACGACGATGGCGGATTCCAGAACCGTGCCACGATCGGTTGTCAGGCGCCATTTGCCTTCAGGTGTTTTTTCAAGGCTTTCGGCCATTTGACTGAAATGAAAAGTCGGATGGAAGGGCTTGATCTGCTCCAAGAGCTTTTCGGTCAGTTCTGCGCCCGTGCAAACCGGAACGGCGGGAATGTCATAAATCGGTTTTTCCGGATAAAGTTCGGCGCATTGACCGCCCGGCTTGTCGAGAATATCGACCAGATGGCATTTGATGTCGTTGAGGCCAAGCTCAAACACGGCGAACAGGCCGACGGGGCCTGCACCTACAATCACAGCATCTGTCTTTATGACGTTGTTTTCGCTCATTTTCCCTGATTTCCACTATCGGATGAGGGTCTTAGCGGACTCTGAGCCGCGCTTCAAGACCCGCCTTAAATATCAGGCGCCGCTGTATTTCGCAGGACGCTTGGCAAAATAGGCCCGTATGGCTTCCTTGAAGTCGAAGGTTCGCGAACAGGCTCCCCAATAGGTATGCTCCAGCCCCAGATGGGTCGTCAAATTCTGCTCATAGGCGCGACCGACCAGCATTTTGACAGCGCCAAAGGCACGCGTGGGGCCCGTTGCCAGGCGATCCACCCATGCCAAGGCGGCATCATGCAATTTCTCGTCATCGATGACGCTGTTCACCAGGCCCCATTTCTCGGCATCCTCGACGCTGAATTCCTCACTGAGCATCAACAGCTCGTTAGCCTTGGCGGCGCCGACCTGACGCGTCAGGAAAAACGACGCGCCACCATCAGGCGACAGGGCATGCGTAGTGAAATCGCAATTAAATTTGGTGCTGCGTGCCGCCAGCACAAGATCGCTGGCCAGCATAAAACTCATCCCCGGCCCGGCAACGCGGCCATTCACGGCGGCCAGAACGGGTTTCTCCATCGCCTGCAATTCACGGATAGCGGAATGGTAAGGCTGAACCATCTGGTTGGCACGATCCAACGCGCCACCAACATCGCCTGCATACAGGTTCATATCGAGGCCATCCATAAAATGACTGCCCTTGCCCTGAAGCAACACGGCGCGTACCGCGCGGTCGGTGGTCACGTTTTTCAAGAGATTGAAAAGCTGCACAGCCATGTCGAAGCTCATGGCATTGCCGCGATCGGGATTGTTGATAGTAATAATCAGCGCCTGGCCACGCATTTCCGAAAGGACTTCATTCGCCATCACGCTTCTCCCCATAAATCAGGGGTTAATCCCCCTGCCCCTTGATTTAAGCTCCATCGCATTGATGTGACAAGGGTCATTCGGTTAAACTCAGACTCTTCTGAACAAGGGCAAATCCATGCCTGAAATCAAGCCTGGCGAAGTGATTATCGAATATACACGCGTGGGCAACAGCGTCCGCGTGACCGCCGTGGACGTAGCGACAGGCACGGAGGTGACTTTCCAGGCCCCCTCCAACGCCAGCACGCCGGATTTGCAGCGCATCGCCATCAACAAGCTGACTTATGTCATGAACAAGCGCAAAAGCTAGGGAATAGCGGCCTTGCCTCAAGGGATGATCGGCGTTAAGCAGGATTAACAATTTAACAGCGGGGAATCATCATGGCGCGGAAGAAAATCGCCCTCGTCGGCGCAGGGCAAATCGGCGGAACGCTGGCGCTTCTGGCGGGACAAAAGGAACTCGGCGATGTCGTTCTGGTGGATGTGGCCGAAGGTATTCCCGAAGGCAAAGCGCTCGACCTTTATCAGACGAGTCCGGTTGAAGGGTTCAACAGCGCCCTGTCCGGCGGAACGGATTACAGCCTTATTCAGGGTGCCGATGTTGTGATTGTGACGGCGGGCGTACCGCGCAAACCGGGCATGAGCCGTGATGATCTGATCGGCATCAATACGGGCATCATCAAGACAGCAGGCGAAGGTATCAAGAAATACGCGCCGAACGCCTTTGTGATTGTCATCACCAATCCGCTGGACGTCATGGTTTGGGTCATGCAGCAGGTGACAGGATTCCCGGCCAAGCGCGTGGTCGGCATGGCAGGCGTTTTAGACAGTTCACGCTTCCGCACATTCCTGGCGATGGAGTTCAAGGTTTCGGTTGAAGATGTTTATGCCTGCGTCCTTGGCGGCCATGGCGACAGCATGGTGCCGATGGTGCGTTATTCGACCGTAGCGGGCATTCCTCTGCCCGACCTGATCAAGATGGGCTGGACGACGCAGGATCGCCTCAACGCTATCGTTCAACGTACGCGCGACGGTGGTGCAGAGATCGTCAAGCTGCTCAAGACCGGGTCGGCTTTCTACGCTCCAGCGGCATCGGCGATTTCAATGGCCGAAAGCTACCTCAAAGATCAGCGGCGCATTCTACCCTGCGCTGTTGCGCTTAATGGCGAATATGGCGTGAAAGACCTGTATGTTGGCGTTCCGGCCGTGATCGGCGCGAATGGCGTTGAGAAAATCGTCGAGATGCAGCTGAACGCCGAAGAGAAGGCGATGTTCGATGCGTCCATCAAAGCCGTGCGCGATCTGATGGAAGTCACCAAACCCATTTTGGCCAAAGCCGCTTAACCCGAGGGAGAAAAAACCATGTCCTTTTCCGCTCAAATCAAGGAAGCCATCCGCGATCTGCATCTCCTGTCGCACCCCTTCTATCAGGCATGGACGGAAGGCAAGCTGACGCAGGAACAGCTGCAGCATTATGCCGTGCAATATAAGCCGTTCGTTGATGCCTTCCCGCGCTTCGTCAGTGCCCTGCACAGCCAGTGCGAAGACGTGACCGCACGCGAGGAAATTCTTGAAAATCTGATGGATGAAGAAGGCAAGACGGGCCGCTCGGCACCGCATCCCCAATTATGGCGCGATTTCATGGAAGGCCTTGGTGCCAGCGATAAGAATGCAGCCTATGGCGAAGCCGCGTTGAAAACCAAGGAAGCTTTCCTGCGCCTGTGCCGCTCATCCTATGCCGAAGGATTATGCGCTTTGTACGCCTATGAATATCAGACGCCGGAAATCTCCAAGACCAAGATCGAAGGGCTGAAGAAATTCTATGGCCTGACCGATCCGCGCGTGTTTGAGTTCTTCACGGTGCATGAAATCGCCGACATCTATCACGCCAAGACCTGCGAGAAGATGATTGACGCTCTTCCGGCCGACCAGCAGGCTGTAGCCCTGCAAGCCGCCCGCGAAGCCGCGCAAAGCCTGTGGAGCTTCCTGAGCGAAGCCTATGGCAGCGATATGGCGGCTTGTTGATTAACAAGGCCCTTCAGCTACCCGCCCCTGCCGATCCCAATCCCACAGATTTTGGAGCACAACCAAGGTCGGTCGTTGGCCTAGATGGAGCCTCAATTGCTTGCGCAGGATGCAAACCCACCGGAACAAAGATCAGGTAGCCATGCTCGTCCAAGCTGCCTGTGCTTGCAAACCCGTTACGCTCTGCTGCTTTTATGGATTGATGGTTCCCAGGCCTGATAGTCGTCGTAATGTCACCTTCAAATTTTATATCTCGAAGATATTGCATTCTAGCTGCATAAAATTTGTTAACCAACCTTCGTCCTCGGTATTCATCAGCAATTTCAGAACCTGCAAGAAGCGCTTTTTTCCGCCCATGGGTATCACTAAAATCTATTGAGCTTTGACCAATCATTTTATTTCTGTGCCAAAGACCAAACATGACAAAGGAATTTGTGCCGATAGTTTGGCTGAAGAGCTTTGCATATGTTTCCGGAGCATCGAGGTCTTGCCCCTCTAAAATCTCCCTGAAATGGTGAGGATCACTCAACCGTTTGTAATAGTCCCTATAATCGCACCAGTCGTCCGGCGTGATAAGTCTCACTGTGTAGTGAGCATAATTGTTCGGATCATGATCAGTCACAAACTTATTCTAGATAGGCGTAGTTTAAAAAGTAAGAATATTTATGGTTAACTATTAGTTGAAAAAATGTAGTTACATAAACGCTTAGACTTTCTACCCAAATAACGAACTATCCATAATTGTCGCTAAGTCCCGCGCCATCAGCCGAGCGATTTTGTCGCGCTGCTGAGGCTGGCGGAGAATTTTTTCATCCTGTGGATTGGAGAGAAAACCTGTCTCCACCAGCATCGACGGCACATCCGGCGAGCGTAACACGGCGAAATTCGCCGCGCGCATCGGCCGTTCCAGCAAGCGCCAGTTGCGGCCCATGGATTGCACAAAACTGGCTTTGGCATGCTGCGCCGTGTTGCGCGTGTGACGTGCCGTGAGATCAAACAGGATGGCGGTGACTTCTTTGTCCGCCGGGGGCAAATCCATGCCACCCATCAGATCAGCTTCATTTTCATGGTCGGCCAGCAATCGGGCGAAATCATCTGACGCTTTTTCCGACAAAGTATAAACCGACAAGCCACGCGCCGCCGGGTTGGGTGCGCTGTCGGCATGGATAGAGAGAAACAGATCGGCACGCGCCTCGCGCCCCAGCTTCACACGCTCCTGCAACGGCAGAAATTCATCTGCATCCCGCGTCAGCTTAGCCGTTATGCCGGGCTGACCCGACAGAGCGGCAGCCATGCGGCGAGCTATATCCAACGTTATGTCTTTTTCCTGCGTGCCTGTACGGCCGATCGCGCCGGGGTCGCGGCCGCCATGGCCGGGGTCGATCATCAGAAGCCGCGGCGGACGCGGCTTGCGGATAGGAACAGGCGCCGAGGAAGCCGTTTTGACCTCAGCCGCCAACGCCGGGAGCGGCATGATCCCGCGCAAAGCCATCAACGACGCTGCCATGCTCCAGGACAGGAAGCGGCGGCGGGTGAGTGAGAATGAGTCCGGTTTGAATGTCATAGGCGCAAAATTTTGGCGTGATTCGGCAAAGGCTGTTTATACTATATAGGAAGGATTTACCGAACTCTTAAGGCCCTTATGCACCTTGCTTTCATTGATATTGCCGTGGCTTATGCGGCCGACCGCCCTGAGCAGGACGCGCCGCTGGGCGGCACCACCTCGGCTGTGTGCTTTCTGTCGCGTGAGCTGGTGAAGGCCGGAATTGCCTGCACCCTGTTCAATAAAATTCAAAAACCGGAAACCGCGCATGGCGTCCGCGCCATGCCTCTGGAAAGCCTGATCGAGGAAAGATCGAATACCGACTATACCGCTTTTATTTTCTGTGGACGCTGGGTGGAATGGCTGGTCAATCTGGTAAGCGAGGGTGGAACCGCGCCCGTCATCGCCTGGATGCATGAAAGCAGTTTTAATCCGGAGCTGGTTCCGGCGTTGAATACCTTTCATGCCGTGGCCTTCGTCAGTGAATGGCAGAAGCGCATCAACCAGCCGCATATGAAACCGCATTGGCAGCAAACGGTTTTGCGCAACGCTATGAACCCGCGCGCGGTGAATTTATTTCAAACAGGAGAACTCATTCTTGCGGCCAAGAGCAATCCACCCGTACTTCTCTATGCCGGGGCGACGCCGCGCGGTGCTTTTCATATTCCAGCTGTGCTTGACCATCTGCGCCCAAAAACCAGCAATTTCACGGCAGAGATTTATTGCGATTGCAGCCCTTCTCGCGACCCGCAATCCAATGAGCACTATATCAACTGGATACGCGGCCTGCCGAATGTTGCGCATGTCGGCATGGTCGGACAGACGAAATTGCTGGAACAGATGAAGCGCGCCTCTTTCCTAATCTCGCCCAACACATGGCCGGAAACATCCTGTATTGCGTTGATCGAAGCAATGGCGGCGGGATTATCGGTGATTACGACCAACCGCGCCGTGCTGCCGGAAACCGCGGCAGGTTATGCGCGACATGTGGTGGTGGATGATATTGATCATCCAACGCGTTTCGATATACCCCTGCCCTACGAAGTTTTTGCTGAGGCCGTTAGTTCCGCCATGAAGGAATGGAACGAAGATTTAGAAAAAACCGAACGGCGATTGCAAAAACAGGTCGCTTACTTCCGCGAACATTACCAATGGCACCAGCGCGTGCAGCCTTGGGTAGAGTTTGTACGGAGCCTAAGTGCCACCTGACAAAATATTTTTAATTAGGTTGCTGGCGATGCCGAAATCCATTTGCCCGGCATAGGTTTTTTTCATTTCGCCCATGACTTTGCCCATATCCTTGATGTCCTTGGCGCCGATGGCGGCAATAGCCTTGGTGATCGCCGCCTTGATTTCATCCTCGCCCATTTGCTTCGGCAGAAAACGCTCGATGACGGTGATTTCTTCGCTTTCCTGTTTCACGAGATCAGGGCGATTGCCCTTTTCATACAGCGCAATGGATTCCCTGCGCTGTTTGATCATACCCTGCATCATGGAGCAGATGGCTTCGTCGGAAATGCCCTCAGTATTGCCCGTTGGGCGCGCCGCGATATCGAAATCTTTCAGCTTCGCGAGAATAAGCCGGACTGTTGCGACAGTACGCTCATCCTTGCCCAGCAAGGCGGTCTTCAAAGCATCGTTGAATTGTGTGCGGAGCATCATATCCTCTCAGGGTTAATAGAGACCGCCTGTACCCATTGTGGCAGGGGAACTGGCGGCAGGTGCAGGTTTCTCGGCTTTCGTGGCAGGCGCGTCAGCAGGCGCGGGCTCTGAGTCAAAAGGATTCATCACTGTCACGCTGTTATCCGACATGGCCGCCGCCGCGCCTTCGCTGGCGACGCCCGTCACGCTGCCATCCAGAATGGGCCTTGGCTGACCTTCTTGCGGTTCCGTGCCGGGAATAAAGGATTCCCAGATCGCGCTTTTATCGCGCGCCGAGGCGAGCATTTCCGTTTCCGGGTTGACGCGCACCATGCGTAAACCTGGCGGCACGCGGAATGGCACGGCGGGTTTATCTTTCAACGCCTCGACCATGAAATCCTTGAAAATCGGTACAGCAACGCTGGCACCCGTTTCATGCGAGCCCAGCGGCTTGGGATCATCGAACCCTACATAGACGGCACAGACCAGATCAGGCGTAAAGCCGACAAACCACGCATCGCGGTTTTCGTTGGTGGTTCCCGTCTTGCCCGCCAAAGGTACACCGACATCCTTCAACTTGATAGCCGTGCCGCGCTGAACAACGCCTTCGAGAATGGACACCATCTGATAAACCGTACGCGGGTCTTCGATCTGTTCGCGCGTATCGGCGATGTCCGGCGGCATCATATCCGGCGACCAGCCCAGATTCTGGCAATTGCTGCAATCCCGCTGATCAATCCGCCAGATGGTTTTACCATCGCGGTCTTCCACACGGTCGATCAGGCTGGGGACAATTTTTTTACCGCCATTGACGATCATACCATAGGACGTGGCAAGCCGGAGCGGCGTGGTTTCCTTGGCGCCAAGCGAGAAAGACAGAAGCTCCGGCATCTCATCCACCACATCGAACTTCCTGGCATATTCGACGATTCCGGGCATGCCGATGGCATTCGCCAGACGTACAGTCATAACGTTACGCGATTTCTCGACGCCAACACGCAGAGGCGTCGGGCCGTAAAATTCCTGCGAATAATTTTCGGGACGCCAAAGCGGCAGGCCCGGCCCTTGAAAATACTCAAACGGTGCATCGAGGATGAGGCTGGCTGGCGTAAAACCCTTATCCAGCGCAGCCATATAGACAAAGGGCTTGAAGGCCGAACCAGGCTGACGCAACGCCTGCGTCGCGCGGTTGAACTGGCTGATGCGCGCACTGAATCCGCCACCCATCGCATAAACGCGGCCCGTATGCGGATCGAGAACGACGATTGCCCCCTGCACCACCGGAACCTGCCGAAGGGTGTAAGTGTTTTCAGGATAGGCTTTGCCATCCGGGCCCGTTTTTACAGGCTCAACCAAAATGACATCGCCGAGACTGAGAACATCGGAAGGCTTGCGGATGGCCGGGCCGAACTTGTTATCCGGTAACTCGCGGCGCGCCCAGCTGAGTTCACTCCAGGGAATGCGCCCGCGCTTATTGTCGGCAAAGACGATATGCGCTTCGCCATCCTTAAGGGCATTCACGGCGGCGATTTGCCACACTTCTCCGCCTGGCGGCGGCGTGACTTTGGCCAGCTGCTTATCCCAATTGCCAAAGTCGGAGAAATGCGCGACAGGCCCCCGCCAGCCGCGTTCGCGACGATCGAAAGCAATCAGGCCGTTACGCAAGGCACGGTTGGCAATATCCTGCAATTTCGGGTTCAGACTGGTTTTGACGGCGAGCCCACCTTCCAGAAGTTTTTGCTCTCCATATTGCGCGACCAACTGCCGACGCACTTCTTCAGAATAATAATCGGCGGTTACTGTTTGCGCCTCATCGCGGCGGCGGACTTCCAAAGGTTCTTCGCGCGCAAGGGCGGCTTCGTCGCGGGTGATGTAACCATCTTCGCGCATGCGGCTGATAACCCAGTTGCGGCGTGCGACAGCGGCATCATGATCGCGCACAGGCTGGTAATTATTCGGAGCCTTAGGCAAAGCTGCAAGATAGGCAGCTTCAGCAATCGTCAACTCATCCAGCGACTTGTTAAAATAATTCAGCGCCGCGGCAGCCACGCCATAGGAACGGTTGCCAAAAAAAATCTCATTAATATAGATTTCAAGAATGCGGTCTTTTGTCAGCGCCTTTTCAAGCCGCGTTGCGAGGATGACTTCCCGCACCTTGCGTGCCAGCGAAACTTCATTGGTCAGTAGCATATTCTTGGCGACCTGCTGCGTGATGGTCGAAGCACCCATGGGATGCTTGTCGCGCCCCATATTTTCGATATTGACGAAAACGGCGCGGATGATGCCGGAATAATCGACGCCCTTGTGCTGATAAAAATCCTGATCCTCGGCGGCCAGAAAAGCCTGCGTAACACGCTTGGGAACAACCTGGATGGGTACGAAAACTCTTTGTTCGGCGGCGATAGTGGCCATCATCCGGCCATCATCGGCATAGATACGGCTGAGGATGGGGGGCCGATAATCTTTTAGATAGGAATAATCCGGCAAGTCCTTGCTGTAATGGCTGAAAAGCATGACGACAATCACCACGCCCGCGCCCAGCAGGAGCATGCCCAAAGACAGAAGGGTGGATATAAGGCGCATGGGATTTCAGAGATGATTCGTCCGCCGCCCTTTGTACTACCGGAGGGCCTGTGGCGGCAAGGAACTCAGCTGCGCCACTTCAAAACAGTCTCTTTGACCGGATTGCTGAAAGGGCGGTTTTCGGCCTGGGCGCGGCTGAATTCATTGCGGATTTGCTGATACCAGCGGGCCTGCGTATCGGCATCGCGAATAAGCATCAGATTTTGCTCATGCTTCAGACCATCCTGCTGCAGGACGACGACATTACGATCCTGCCCCAGAAAGCGGCGCGCAAAAATCTTCGCAATCGGAGCCAGAAGCTTGAGCCACCCGACCGTCGTATAGATGCAATTGGTAATCTCGGTTTCCGTTTCGCTGATGGGTGTTACGCAGGTCAGGTTGCCAACGATGTGCTTGCCCACACGTATGTGCTCGATCCGCACACCGGGAAGCTGGAAAGAAATTTCGGTCTCTGGCGTGCCCCCGAGCAGCTTGTAAGCCTTGGAGTTGGAAGACGGCTTGTGGCGCTTCATGGTGAAGCCGAGATGGGAGGGGCCGAAGGGCTTCGCCTTCTCATGAATGGAGCGCCGCGAACGCCACCACCAGGATTGATGCACAAACGGCCCATGTGCCGGGTCCATCAGCCCCATGACCGCATGGTCAATGTGACAGGGAAAATTCATAACCTCGTAGACCGTGGGTTGCTGATCTTCCGGAATATCGGGAATGACAGGAAGTGGTGGAAGCTGATCAATTTTGACCTTCGGGTCTTCCATGAAAATCCAGATGCCACCCTGCGACTCCTGTACAGGATAGGAATGGATGCGGATATTCCCCGGCTCGATATTTTCATGGCCGACAAGAGAAGGGATAGCCGTGCATTGCCCGGCCATATCGAAACGCCAGCCATGGTAGCAGCACTCCACCTCGCAGCCGTCGAACTTGCCGTAGGATAAAGGCATGCCGCGATGCGGGCATATATCGCGGAGGGCGGAAATTTTTCCATCGGCCGCGCGCGCGAAAAGAATGGGTTCGCCCAGCAAAAGCTTGCTGGTCATTTTCCCGGTTTTCAGCCCCGCCGAAGGCAGCGCGTAGTACCAGAGATTGCGAAGAAAAGGACTGGATGGAGTGGTCACGCTTTAACCTTGCGGTTAGTGTTCCATCCCCAGGGCGGATTTGTAAAGCTCCAGCAATTCGTCCTGTTCCCGGCGCTTTTCCAGCTCTATCCGGCGGATTTGGATGATTTTGCGCAGGATTTTAACATCAAAACCTGTTCCTTTGGCTTCGGAATAAACCTCTTTCAGGTCTTCGGCCACGGCGGCTTTGTCTTCCTCAAGCTTTTCGATTCGCTTGACGAACGAACGCAAACGTTCGCTTGAAACTCCACCTGAGGCGTCGGGCATAGAAAGGCTCCATAAGAAAGGATAAGACGGGAGCGGCTTTCTAGAACAGTCATATGTATGAATCCAGCCTAAATCGACATAAGTTGTTAAGAAATTCAAGGCACGTTAGCATGTCCCGGTAACAGGAGAGAGTAAGCCAAATGCCTTATCTTCTTCGTGACGAAAGCGGCAAGGTGGCCAAGGTCAGCGCGCGCGCCCTGCATGGCGGCGATCTGGTTCCCCATAATCACCCGGAAGTCGTCGCTTTCCTTCAGACCCGAGGGCATGACCCCAAGCAGATCGAAGAGGCCCTGAACGAATTGCGCCGCACCGACATGGAAATGTCGCGCGCCGTCGAAGACGTGATCATGGTTTTGCTGAAAAAGAATGTTTTGAAAATGTCGGACTTACCCAAGGCCGTGCAAGACCGCATGGCACTCCGCGTTAAGTTGCGCGTGACCATTCAGGATATTTACGATCAAGCCTCGGGATCCAAGAGCTAGGCTCCATGAAAATTGCCTTCGTCGCGACGCATACGCCTCTTGCTGAACAAGCTCTCGCCGAGCTGACAAAGCAGTATGGCCAGTGCGATTTGAAGAGTGCCGATGTCGTTGTGACGCTTGGTGGTGATGGGCGCGCGCTTAAGACGCTGTACGAACTCATCGATGCGGATAAACCTGTCTACGCGATGCGCCGGACGGAATCCGTCGGCTTCCTCTGCAATGATTATCAGCCCGACAAATTGCCGGAACGGCTGGCCAAGGCGCACAAAGTCGCGCTGCACCCTGTATGCCTGGAAGTGAAAAGCATCGACGGCAAAAAACAGACGGCGCGGGCGATTAACGAAATCACCGTCATCCGCGAGACGCCGCAATCGGCGCGGCTGCGCATCAGCGTCGATGGCATTGAACGCATCGCGCAATACAGCGGTGACGGCATACTGGTTTCGACGCCCGCGGGCAGTACGGCTTATAACCATTCCTGCGGCGGGCCGATCATGCCGCTGGATGCCAATACACTGGTGATCACCGCCATTTCCGGATTCCGGCCGCGCAAATGGACTTATGCCGTCCTGCCGCAAGATGCCGTGATTGAGATCGACGCGCTGGAAACCGACAAGCGCCCTGTGCGTATCGAGGCGGGCGATGCCATTATCCATAAGGCGAAGTCAGCAAAAATCTGGCTCGACCGGAAAAAGAACCTGACGCTGCTGTTCGATCCCGACCAGCATCTGGGCGAGCGCATCATCCGCGAGCAGTTTATGTTATAATTAAGCATTGCTTGCGGTGTTTCGGCGGCTTATAATATTCCTGTTTTTAAAGGAAATATACTGTGGCTCGATATATTATATTTACACTGGGAACATCCCAAGAAATTCGAGAAGCGCTTCGCAACCATGAAGATGCGGGCCTGATGTTGCAGGACGCAATTACTCGTGTCCTTTATGAAAACGGACGACATATACCTTCAAAAGAAAATCCTCCACCCCAGCCCGTCGCTTTAAATATTGGAGACACTAAAGTCGGCCACGTTATTGGCCATTATTATGACGACCAAGTTCCCGGCATTCAGCTACATGAAATTCCGGTAGCACCGCACTCGATTGCTTTTACAATGAATACCGCATACGTGGATGAATTTGCATCAATGCCAGCTGAACTCATTGGTTCTCGTATTTTGCGTCTCATGGATGGCTTTAGAAATAACCCCGAAAAGAATTTCTCCTCCCTGCAAACCAATCCTGTTTTTTATAACGATACGGACGAGCCATTCCCTCTATGCATCATAAAATCTAACCCATTCAGACAACATGAAGCCGGGCTTCTCCTGAAAGGGGCGGATCAATCATATTGGAACGTACCTCCACATTACGATAGTCCACGCCGCCCCTTACAAGCCGTTGCGAGCCCCTCCAAAAAACTCAAGTCTTAAATTCGGCAACTCCCGCCGCCGCGTTTTGCGATATATTGCTGATGATATTCCTCGGCACGCCAGAAAGGCGCGGCAGGCTCGATCACTGTCGCAATAGATTTACGATAACGGCCAGATTGTTCCAACCGATCACGGACTCTTTTGGCAGTTTTTTCTTGTTCCGGCGAGGTATAGAAAATCGCCGAGCGGTATTGGTCGCCAATATCCGGCCCCTGCCGATTAACCTGCGTCGGGTCGTGAAGCGTGAAAAACTTCTCGACCAACGCTTCGTAAAAGATTTTTGTAGGATCGAAAGTGACCCGCACCACCTCGGCATGCCCCGTATGGCCATTGCAGACATCTTCATAGGTCGGCTGTTCTGTTGTGCCGCCGCTATAGCCGACTTCTGTTGCCACTACCCCTGGTAGCGCCGCAAAAGCCGCCTCAACACCCCAAAAGCACCCTGCCCCGAAAATTGCTTTTTCCATATGCCCTCCTGTCCTCGAATCTGGTGTTAGTCATGGCAATTTTCAAGGCGGTACGGCAGGCTGATGTCGCCTTTGATTCCGATTCGCCGGATGGAGTGCCCGACCGCATGGCCGATATTTACAGTATAAAAACGCCTGTCGTTGTGGTGATCGATGCAGGATCGAACAGCTTCCGGCTTGCTGCCTATGAGTGTGCAGGAAACTCATATCACCCCTTGAACGAGGTAAAAAGTAACCCCGAACTGGCCAAAGGGACATATAAGGGTAATCGCGCTTTGGATTCTCACAGAATGCAACAGGCCGAAAGCGTATTGGAAGATTTTGGCAAGATTATACAAGATTATATCGAGGAAGACCGCGATGTAACCGTTCATGCCCTGGGAACAGCCGCCATCCGGTCGGTACAGCATACGCAAGTTGGGCGTGATTTCCTCCACAAAGCAGAGCAGAAGCTGGGCCATACTATTCAAGTCATCACAGGAAGAAGAGAAGCTCTGCTAACGGGCATGGGCCTTTTATATGAAAATCCAAAAGCGCGCGGCGTTTTCGCCGGAATTGGCGGAGGAAGCATTGAGCTTGGCGCTATTAACAAGCAAGGCAGAGTTATAAATCCCTCAGTCATCGACGAAGGCGCTTTATCAATTCATGAGGAATTTAAACGTGGCCGCAATCCTCGCGACGTTCTTTTCGAGGCACTGGAGCAAACCGATTATAAAAAAGGTAAGACTCTTCGTATTACAGGAGGCGATTGGCGTGCCGTCGCCAGAGTTGTATCGGGACGCATACACGGCATAGAAGTTTCCCGCGAATTTCCTCATGGTTTGACTTTATCAGCCGATAAAATTCTTGAAGAGCTTGGAGGTTTTGGCCAAATCACATTGGCTGAACTAACGGCTATGCCTACGAGGGTGGCGGAACGCGCCGGACGGTTATGGACAAGCGCCGAAGCCTTGCGGGTTATTGTGGAATATCTTGAGCCCAAAGAAGTTATCTTCTCCAACGCAAGCATACGCGAAGGTGTACTTTATGCTCGTATTGCCGGGTACGATGTTACGCGCCTGACAAGCCATCCTGTGAAACAAGAACAATCTTCTTCCCCTGCACGCGTAGTGCCAGTTCCCCGCGCTTCAAAGCAAGCGCCAAATTTCCGAACAGCTCGCGCCGCCAGCCCTGTAAGGCTGGCACGCTAGCATGATCGTCTGCGGCGATTGATTCAAGGTCATCAACTGTGGCAATCAAGCGCGAAGCGACATCATTTTCCTCACTGACCTGCTTGAGCAGAATTTTAAGAAGATCAATCACAGGCCCCAGGCCGGGTGGAAGCACTTTGCGCTTTTCCGGTGCAGGGCATTGATCAAGCGGCAAAGCCTTGGCGCGCGCCACAGCGGCCAAAACTTCTGTCCCCTGCCGCCCTTCAGCAAAGCCCGTACTGAGACCACGGATACGCGCAAGATCATGAGATGTTTCCGGCGGATGATGTGCAATCTCGGCAATCGCTTCATCCCGCAAAACGCGATTGCGCGGCACATTGATGCGCTGCGCCTCTGTCTCACGCCAGGCAGCCAATTCACGCAGCAAAGCGCACAGGCGCGGCTTGTCGGCGCGCCATTTGAAACGCCGCCAGACTTCCTGCGGATCAATTCGGTAGGTTGCCGGGTTTGTCAGCGTCGCCATTTCCTCCTGCACCCAACTCATGCGGTTGGCCTTGGCGATCTGATCACGCAGTTTTGTGTAAACCTGACGCAGATGGATAACATCGCCCAGCGCATAATTGATCTGCTTATCCGTCAGTGGGCGATGCGACCAGTCAGTAAAGCGGCTGGATTTATCGATCTTCGCGCCCGCCAGCCGATCGGCCAGTGTTTCGTAGCTGGCGGCATCGCCAAAACCGCAGACCATCGCCGCCACCTGTGTGTCGAACATCGGTTGCGGTATTTTTCCGGTAAGGTTGAAGAAAATTTCAACATCCTGCCGCGCCGCATGAAATACTTTGATGATGGAGGTGTCATCAAGAAGTTCAAACAAAGGCTTCAGGTCGATGCCTTTTGCCAAGGGGTCAATCGCCACAGCTCCCGCGGAACCACCAAGCTGCACCAGGCATAGCTTCGGCCAATAGGTGCGCTCGCGCATGAATTCGGTGTCGATCGTGACGAAATCGGCGCCCTTCAACGAGGCACAAAAAGCGGCGAGTTCTTCGGTTGTGGTTAATAAACTCATCGGGCGGTGATAGGGGATTTTCGCTGCACAGACAATGCCGGATCTATCCGGCTGGAATAATATACGTTCCGGGTCTATACAGGGCTCATGCACACGGAACCCAAAGCTACCTCCCACTTGCCGACGCGGTTCGGCGATTTCCGCCTGCAGGTCTTTACCGACGCGGAAGGAACCGAGCATCTGGCACTAAGCGCCGGGATGCCCACCGATGGCTGCCTCGTGCGGCTGCATTCGGAATGTGCGACGGGGGATATTCTGGGCTCGCTGCGCTGCGACTGCCGCGACCAGTTAGAGCTAGCGCTAGAAAAAATCAGCGAGGCCGGGGAAGGCTTGTTTATCTATCTGCGCCAGCATGAAGGGCGTGGCATCGGCCTCGCCAACAAGATCAAGGCCTATGCGCTGCAGGATCAGGGCATGGATACGGTGGAAGCCAATATCACGCTTGGTTTTGCGCCCGACCAGCGCAATTACAGCGCAGCGGCCGCCATTCTCCAGCATTTCGGCTTGAAACAGATTCAGCTTCTCACCAATAACCGCCGCAAGATCGAGGCGCTGGAACAGGCAGGCATCACCATCACGCAACATATTCCACTATGGACGGCCACCAACCCGCACAATGCCGATTATGTCGACACCAAACAGAAGCGCATGGGACATATTCCGCCCCTAGACTAAGCGCTCCTGCCCCACCGCCGCGGCGATAAAGGATTTGAAGAGCGGATGCGGGTCGAGCGGTTTGGATTTCAGTTCGGGATGGAACTGCACACCAACAAACCAGGGATGATCCTTGCGCTCGACAATTTCTGGCAATGCACCATCGGGTGACATGCCGCTGAAGACCAGCCCGGCTTTTTCCATCTGCACGCGATAGGTGATGTTGACTTCGTAGCGATGGCGATGACGCTCACTGATGCGATCGGAACCATAAATCTCCCGTACCTTGCTGCCCTTCAGTAGATCGCACGGATAGGCGCCGAGACGCATGGTGCCGCCCATATCACCGCCCGCTTTGCGAGTTTCAAGCTGATTATCCTTTGTCCATTCCGTCATGATACCGACGACGGCCTGGTCGCTCGCGCCAAATTCGCTCGAGGTTGCCTTGGGAATACCACCAAGATTTCGTGCCGCCTCGATCACCGCCATCTGCATGCCGAAGCAGATGCCGAAATAGGGGATTTTGCGTTCGCGGGCGAATTGCGCCGCGCGGATTTTGCCTTCGGTGCCGCGCTCGCCGAACCCGCCGGGCACAAGAATGCCATGCACGCCTTCCAGATGCGGCACGGGGTCTTTACCTTCAAAAATCTGGGAATCAATCCATTTCAAATTGACACGCACATTGTTGGCGATACCGCCATGCGCCAGCGCCTCGCTGAGCGATTTATAACTGTCGAGCATGCTGGTGTATTTGCCGACAATGGCGATCGTGACTTCGCTTTCCGGTTCGCGCACGCGTGCGACGATATCTTTCCAGCGCTTGAGGTCTGGCTTCTTCGCGGCAGACATATTGAAATACTGGATCACCTGCTCGTCAAAGCCGTTTTGGTGGTAATTCACGGGCACGTTGTAGATCGTGTCGACATTCTGCGCCTCGATCACGCGCTCCGGCTTCACGTTGCAGAATAGCGCGATTTTCTTGCGCTCGCCTTCGGGAATGGCATGTTCGGAACGGCAGAGCAGAATTTCCGGTTGAATACCGACGCTCAACAGCTCTTTCACCGAATGCTGTGTTGGCTTGGTCTTCAACTCACCAGCTGTTGCAATGTAAGGCAGCAACGTGACATGGATATAAAGAGTCCGGTCAGAACCAAGCTCGTTTCCCAACTGACGAATGGCTTCAAGGAACGGCAGACTCTCGATGTCACCGACCGTTCCGCCGATTTCACAGATGCAGAAATCTTCATCCGTCAGGTCAGCACGGACGAATTCCTTGATGGCATCCGTAACGTGCGGAATGACCTGCACTGTCGCGCCGAGATAATCGCCGCGCCGCTCCTTGGCAATGACCGTAGAATAGATTTTACCTGTCGTGACGTTATCGCTCTGGCGCGAGGCGACGCCGGTAAAACGTTCATAATGGCCGAGATCGAGATCGGTTTCCGCGCCATCGTCGGTGACATAAACCTCGCCGTGCTGCGTCGGGCTCATCGTGCCCGGATCGACATTGAGATAGGGGTCAAGCTTGCGGAGGCGGACCTTATAACCACGAGCCTGCAGCAGCGCACCGAGCGCCGAAGACGCGATACCCTTGCCGAGAGACGACACCACCCCGCCTGTTATAAAAATAAAGCGTGTGGCCATTAAAATCTGCCTCCCAACCCTTGTCCTATTGGCCTACTGCGACATCGGCACTTGCGGAGCTTCTGGTGCCTTTTCTGGTGCAACCTGCGACGCGGGCGCAATCTGATCCATCACGCTGCGCGTGTCATGTTGGCGGCTAGCAAGAAAGCCCAACGCCAGACTGTTCAGGATAAATAATGTTCCCAGCACTGCCGTCGTGCGCGTGAGCAGATTGGCCGAGCCGCGCGCGGTAAACAGGCCGCCCATCGTACCGCCACCACCTCCGCCGCCCATCAACCCACCGCCATCCTGCGATGTACGTTGCACGAGAACGACGATGATCAGCGCTATGGCAATCAACAACTGAATCACAAGCAGAACGGTTTGCATCGGTAACCCCTAGTTCTTTCCTGAAAACAACAAACGAACGCCAAAAAACGCCAGCAATGTTCCCGCAACGCGGTCAATCCAGCGGCTCCAGCGCAGATAGAGTCTTTTCATGGGCGGTGAGGAAAGCCCGACCGCAACAATGCCAAACCAGAGGACGGGCATGATGCCGATCACCACAACAATTGCGCCCTTGGTTGCCCAGCTTGCATCATGCGGCAGGGTCAAGGCGAAGATACTGGTGAAGAAGGCCACAGCTTTGGGATTGGTCATATTGGTAAGGAAACCAACCAGAAAGGGATTCCTGCTCTTGGCTGATGCGGCTTCGCTCGCTTCTTGCGCAGAGGAAGCCTTCAGGCTTGCGCGCCACAATTGAATGCCGAGATAAATGAGGTACAGCGCACCACCGATGCGGATGGCCGAGATCAGCCAGCTCATCCGCGAGAAAACGATATCCATGCCAAACATCGACAGCACGGTGTAGACAAGAACACCTGCTGCAATTCCTGCCGCCGCCAGAATCCCTGCCAGCCTGCCGCGCGACAGGGCCATCGAGCTGATCATCATGAAATCCGGGCCGGGCGCGGCCAGAGCAATAATAAAAATCGGAATGATCTTCAAAATAGGCGCAAAATCGATCATAGCGAGTCTCCCAGCAACACAAATAGCCGTCCGGCAGTTCCTTTTCAGAACCGCCAAAAAGTACTTTTAATTTCAGGCTGGAATAACTTCTTAGAGTATGCCCGCCTGAAAATCCAGAATAATATGAAGCCTTCCCGGCCAAGCTCCCATTGAGATTTTCGCATGGTCATGCCATAAATCCGTCAAATTGGGCTTGAAAACTCCCCGCCTTAGCCCCACCTGCCCCTCTCGGTAAGGATTAAACATGAAGAAAAACGCGATTTTCCTGTCCCGGCTTTTCCTGGCTGTTATTGCCCTGGCGGTTGCCACCCCCGTTTCCGCAGCTTATGCCCGCAGCGGCCCGCCGGGATTCGCCGATCTCGCTGAAAAAATGTTGCCGTCGGTGGTTAATATTTCGACCACTCAGAACATCGCCCCCCGCGATGACATGCAGGATTTGGCCCCCGATCTGCAGCTTCCACCCGGTTCGCCGTTCGAGGAGTTTTTCAAGGATTTCATGGAAAAGCAGAAAGCCTCGCCGCGCAAGCGTAAGGCCACGGCGCTGGGCTCCGGTTTTGTCATCGACCCGAGCGGTTACATCGTCACCAACAATCACGTTATTCAGGATGCCGATGAAATCACGGTCATTCTCCAGGACGACACCAATCTTCCGGCCAAAGTCGTCGGCCGCGACAAAAAGACCGATCTCGCGCTGCTGAAGGTCACTTACAAATCCCCGCTGCCTGCCGTGATATGGGGCGACAGCGAAAAAGTCCGCGTTGGCGACTGGATTATCGCCATCGGCGATCCGTACGGCCTGGGCGGCACAGTAACCGCCGGAATCATCTCGGCCCGCGCGCGCAACATCAATTCCGGCCCCTATGATGAATATCTGCAGACCGACGCCTCGATCAATCGCGGCAATTCGGGCGGTCCAATGTTCAACATGGATGGCGAAGTGGTAGGCGTAAACACGGCCATCTTCTCCCCTTCCGGAGGCTCGATCGGCATCGGCTTCGCCATTCCTTCAGGCTTGGCAAAAAACATCATCGAGCAGTTGCGCGAACACGGCCATATCCGCCGCGGCTGGCTTGGCGTCCGTATTCAGATGGTTACGAAGGATATCGCCGACAGTCTTGGGCTGAGCACACCAAAAGGCGCGCTGGTCGCCAGCGTCACGCCGGATGGCCCCGCTGCCAAAGCTGGAATCCAACCGGGCGACATCATCCTGAACTTCAACGGCAAGGATGTGCCTGAAATGCGTCGCCTGCCGTTGATGGTCGCGGAAACAGGCATCGATAAAACTGTGAATGTCACCGTCTTCCGCAAAGGCCAGGAAACGCAGCTGAAGGTCAAGCTGGGTGAGCTGGAAGGCAAGGAAGATGCCGAAGACAAGGAAGAACAGGCTGGCAAAGAACAGGCACCTGCGGCCAATGCCGAAAAGGTCGAAGATCTTGGCATGAGTGTTGCTCCCCTGACGGATTCCCTGCGCTCACGTTTCGGCGTGAAGAAGGACGTCAAGGGCCTGCTTGTCACCGATGTGGTGAATGAAGGCATCGCTGCCGACCAGGGCATTCAGACAGGCGACATTGTCAGCGAAGCCGGACAGCAGGACATGAAAGCGCCGAAAGACCTCATCGAACAGGTCAAGCAGGCGAAGAAGGACAACAAACCCCTGCTCCTGCTTGTCAATCGCAAGGATGATATGCGGTTTGTGGCGATTACATTCGGGAAGAAGAAAGAGAAGTAATTCCTTTCTTCCCGGAGAAAAAAGGGTCTTCGCTTACTGCACCCACTTCGTGCACATCAGCGCGCCTTCGCCCGTGACATAGCAGTAGCCGACGCTGCCTGTGCTCGCATCGATGCGAAACACGCCTGCATTTGCCGAGGTATTGCTATGATGCATCAACTGGAACGGCCCCGCGCGCTGCGCTTCGGCCGGACGGATGGCGGTGACAAACAGGATGCTGGCGGCAATCAGCACAGCGCCTGCCAGAATGGATTGAGCGGATGACATAGAACCTCCGGGTTGACGATGAGACAGGCTGCAGAGCCTATAACGTCATGCCGGAAGAATCCAATATCTTGCGGAATCTACTGCTTCCCGTCCTTCGCATCGGCCGCCATCTGCATGTGGACGATCTTGGAGGGGTTGTCGACCTTGCCGTTGTTCAGCTGCGTCCCGGCCTTGATTTTGTCGACAAACTCCATGCCGGAAATCACATCGCCCCAGACGGTATATTGCCCGTCGAGGAAGGATGCGGGCGCAAAGCAGATGAAAAACTGGCTGTCCGCGGAATCGGGGTCTTGCGCACGCGCCATCGAGACCGTGCCGCGCACATGAGGGGCTTTGGAAAATTCAGCCTTCAGGCGCTTGCCCGAACCGCCTGTGCCATCGCCGCGTGGGTCACCTGTTTGCGCCATAAAATCGGGAATGACGCGATGAAACGGCAAGCCGTCATAAAATCCCTGCCGAACCAGCTGCTTGATACGCGCCACATGGCCGGGCGCAAGGTCGGGACGCATTTGGATGACAACCCGCCCATCGGACAAATCGAGATAGAGGGTGTTTTCCGGGTCAAGAACGGGCTTTTGATCAGCGGCAGAAGAAGCCATGGGAAGGACTCCGAGGAGGGCAAAAAGAAACAGGGACAGGAGGCGTTTGGGCATCATAGCTCAACCTTTCTGTAAACTCACGGCTCTTGAAAAGGAGGGGTTTGGCCCCCTATAGTCCGGGAACCGAAGATTCCGGATTATAGAGACTCTGGAAGCCTTTGTATGCAATTTTATGCCCCGCCCATGAATCGATCTCTCCTCTTTCTTGCCGTGATTCTAGCTTTGGCCCTCGTGCCAAGCCTTGCCCATGCGCAACGCATTGCGCCCGCGCCGGAAAGCGGAACGCCGTCGCAATTCGGCACACGTGTCGTCGCGGTGGTGAATGATAATGTGATTTCCACATTCGATCTGGAATCCCGTATCAAGCTGGCGACTATTTCATCCGGCCTGCCGAACACCGAGGAAGTTCAGCGGCGGCTTCTGCCTCAGGTTCTCCGCAGCCTGATTGATGAGCAGTTGCAATTGCAGGAAGCCAAGCGCCTCGACATCAATATTACAAAGGAAGATGTGGATCAGGCTTTCCAGCGTATTGCACACGACAACAACATTCCCGATATGAGAGCCTATATCGCCGCGCAGGGCGGCTCGCCCGAAGCGCTGGCCAGCCAAATCCGCGGCAATCTGGCGTGGAATAAAATCATCCAGCGTTCCGTACGTCCGCGCGTTGAAGTTGGCGATGATGAAGTCGAAGCCGCGATTGAACGCATCCGTGCCAATGCGGGCAAAGGCGAATTTCTGGTCAGCGAAATTTTCCTTGGCATCGACAACCCCACGGATGAGGAAGAGGTCAAGCAGTTCGCCGAAAATCTGGTGCAACAATTAAAAGGCGGTGCGAATTTTGGCGCCGTGGCGCGGCAGTTTTCGCAAGGCACAGGCGCGGCCACGGGCGGTGATATCGGCTGGATTCAGGAAGGACAGCTGGCACCGGAACTGAACCGTGCGCTGGAATCCATGCAGCCCGGGGAAGTTGTTGGCCCCATCCGCTCCTCCAGCGGTTACCATATTCTCGGCGTGCGTGAAAAACGCACCATCGCCGCCAGCGACCCGGGCGAAGTCAGCCTCGATCTGCAGCAGGCTTTTCGTTCCTTTGACGACACCACCACCGAGGCTGTGGCCCAGGAATCTGGCCAGTTGCGCTCGACCATCTCAAGCTGCACCAACCTGCAGGAACAGCTGGCATCGCGTTTTCCAGCCTGGCGCTGGCAGGATTTAGGCGAAACGAAAATGTCGAAAATGCCTTCCTGGGTGGCGGACAAAGTCAGCGACCTGTCCATCGGCAAGCCCAGCGAGCCGCTGGCGACCGATAAGGGCGCTTTGGTCTTTTTCGTTTGCGACCGCCATGTACCGGAAGGCGGCATCAACCGCGAAGCCATCTTCAACAGCATCGGCACGGAAAAAATGGAATTGCAGGCCCGCCGCCTGCTCCGCGATCTGCGCCGCACCGCCTATGTGGATATAAGGCTCGGCCAGAAATCCTGATGCCGCAGGCTTGGCTCGATTCTCTTCCGCCGCTCCGCGAGGTTATTGCGCGGTATGAGTTGGGCGCAAAGAAAACCCTCGGCCAGCATTTTCTTCTTGATTTGAACCTGACGCGCCGGATTGCCGAGGAAGCGGGCGATTTGAACGGCTGCACGGTTTTTGAGATCGGCCCCGGCCCGGGCGGCCTCACCCGCGCCCTGCTCGGCACCAAAGCCAAAAAAATTATTGCGGTCGAGAAAGACCGCCGTTGTATCGCTGCACTTCAGGAACTTGTGGCACGAGCCGAAGGTCGTCTGGAAGTTGTGGAAGGCGATGCGCTGAAAACGGATTTAACGAAACATGCAAAAGCGCCGCGCGCTGTGGTGGCGAACCTACCCTACAATATCGGTACAGAACTGCTGATCGGCTGGCTGCGACAGATCGATGCCTATCAAAGCCTGACGCTGATGTTTCAGGCCGAGGTTGCCGACCGACTGATGGCCGTACCGGATAACAAGACCTATGGGCGGCTTTCAATCATTGCACAATTTTGCTGTGACATAGAACGCGTACTGAATGTCCCTGCCCGCGCCTTTACGCCGCCCCCGAAAGTAGACTCCGCCGTCGTGCATCTGACACCACGCAAAAGCCGACCGAAGGACGTGACTTTTGAAGATATTGAAAAACTGACAGCGGCAGCCTTCGGCCAGCGACGCAAAATGCTGCGCTCGAGCCTTAAGCCGCTGGGCGGCGAAGAACTGCTGCGCGCCGCCGGAATTGACCCCGAACTTCGCGCCGAAAATTTATCCGTTCAGGATTTTGTGGATTTGGCGAGAGTTTTATAGTTAACGACATAAATTAAAGCGTCAAAGTTTGTATTGAAAAATGAAAGCTTTAAATGATATTTTGATTTTATATTGAAGGAAAAATGTATGAACACCACAGATAGAATTCGCGCGCACTATTCACACGGAATTATAGGATTCCATAATCCGCTCCGCGAAGCCGCTCTCCAAACAGTTTCATTCTGTCCTTCTGATACAATGTATCATCTTCGGCTTCACCACAGCCCGATAGAAGATGATTCCAACTGTAAACAAATTGCTGCAAAAACTAGAGAAGCCAATCTTGCCCATAACGGCGTTGATACGAACCCTACACATGATGACAAAATCATATCCGTATGGTTTCCCGGCAACGTTGATCTTGAAGATATGGTGGCCATCGTCGAACGAGTTCCAGAGCTGAATGCAGACTGGCTGCGTCCTGAGTTCAACAAACTCAAAATAGCCTGCGGTTTAACGGCCGATGATTTTCCCTATCTGGACAGAGATGAAAACTACCAAGGATGCGGTGGAAATCCCCGTTGGTACCACGAAGGCTGGATCAGCGCGAAGGGAGGAACACTTCTGTTCAGCCCTTATGCCGACGAGCAGGATTTAATCCTTTTCGCAGAATTAATGACTGCTGAAGGCACCATATGCAAACCGCTTACTGAATACCACGAGGGCAGAAGTTATCTGGCTATGCCTTTCCATTGGGCGCAAGCGTTAGATGATGTCTACAAAACAAAACAGAAATTAAGAGGTCTTTTTCAGACCGTCGTTGCATCGCGTCCAGAATCAGTCGGCCGCACCGAGCGTTTTAAGTGCGCGTTTGATTAGCAAGAGTCTTTGCAAGCTCCTCATAAAAACCCAGCACTTCCGGGTTGGCCAGCGATGCCACATTCGTCACAGGCTTGCCGTGGATGATATTTTCGACAGCGAGTTCTGCTTTCTTGGAATTGCGCGTCATGGGAATGCCGGGCGCCGCGTGGATTTCATCCGGCACATGGCGCGGTGAGCCCTGTTCCTTCATATGCTTGGCGATTTTCTTTTTCAGCTCTTCGGTAAACGTCACACCCTCGCGCGGCTTAACGAACAGGATGATGCGCTCATCGCCCGGGATGCGCTGACTGACGATCAGACTGTTTTCAATCTCCGGCAGGCGTTCAACAAGGCTGTAAAATTCGGCCGTACCAATGCGGATACCCTGCCTGTTCGTCGTGGAGTCCGAACGGCCATGGATGATGAAGCCGCCATGCAGGGTGCGCTCGGTCCAGTCACCATGGCACCAGACGCCCGGCCATTTTTCAAAATAGGCCTTGCGGTATTTTTTCTGATCCGGGTCACTCCAGAAGCCGATGGGCATAACCGGAAAGGATTTGCGGCAGACCAGCTCGCCGCCGCCATGCGTGACTTCCTGCCCCTCGGCATCGAACACGGCCATATCCATACCGAGCCCTGCGCCCGGAATTTCGCCGCGCCAGACGGGCGAGATGGGATTGCCGCAGACAAACAGACTGACAATATCGCTGCCGCCGGAAATTGAACTGACGGGCACATTGCCCAACACATTGGCGTAGAGATAATCAAAATGCTCATGCAGCAGCGGCGCGCCCGTTGAGGTAAGGATTTTTACCGACGACAGATCATGCGTTTTCTTCGGCGCAAGGTTAATGTTCTTTATGCTTTGCACAAAGGGTGCGGAGGTACCGAACAAGGTGAATTTTTCTTCCTGTGCGAAATCGAACAAAATATTGCCGTCGCGCATCAGCGGATTGCCATCATAGAGAGCAAGGCTGGCACCCACCGCCAGCGCCGAAACCAGCCAGTTCCACATCATCCAGCCGCAGGTGGTGTGATAAAAAACCCGGTCGCCTTCCTTGATGTCGCATTGCAGGCGGTATTCCTTGAGATGCTGGAGCAGCACACCGCCCTGCCCGTGAATAAAGCATTTCGGCAAGCCTGTGGTGCCGGACGAATAAAGAATAAACAGCGGATGGTCGAAGGGCAGCTGTTCAAACGCGATTTGGCCGGGCTTTCCCGTGCGCAGAATGTCGTTCAGCCGTGTTGCTTTGCGTAAACCTTCGATGGGCGGATTTTCCTGCGTGAAAGGCAGCAGGATGGTTTCCTGCACGGTCGGCAGTGCCGCTTCGATCTCACGGATTTTGGCGGCAAGATCGACGGCCTTGCCCTTGTAATACTGGCCGTCGCTGGCGAAGAAAATTTTTGGCTCGATCTGTCCAAAACGATCGAGAATGAGCGGCGTTCCGAAATCCGGCGAGCAGGAGGAAAAGACAGCCCCCACCGCACTGGTCGCCAGCATGGCGATGATGGCTTCGGGCGTGTTAGCCACGAGCGCAACGACGCGATCACCCGGCTTCACGCCTTGCGCGCGCAGATGCTGTACCAAAACCGAAACCTGATCATACAGCTCACCGAAATTCATACGGCGCTTGATCTGATCTTCGGCCCAGAAAATGATGGCTTCCCTGTCGCGCACACCTTCTTCTGCCACACGCAAAAGATTTTCGGCATAATTCAGCCTTGCCTGGGGAAACCAGACGCTGCCGGGCATCTGATTGGGATTGCGAAGAATTTCCGTGCCTTTGATGCTGGCTTTAACTTTGCAGAAATCCCAGACCAGCGACCAGAAATCGGCGCGGTTTTCCACCGACCAGCGATGCAGCTCATCATAATTTTTGGTCTTGATACCGTGACGCTTAGCTGCTTCGCGCATGAACGCGCCGATTTGCGCCCGCGCATAAACATCCGGCGCGGGTTGCCAGAGAGGTTGGTCATTAGGGGTTGTTGATGTGGTCATGACAAGAAGATGGCTCCCGGTGCTGGACTCGAACCAGCGACAGCCTGATTAACAGTCAAGTGCTCTACCAACTGAGCTAACCGGGAATTAGGTCTATCTATAGTCAGGAGCAGCCTGAATCGCAACGGGGAAATGAGGCTTTTAACAGGGGGTTTCAGCGACTTAGCGAAAAACTTGCCCGTTCTGCATAAGCTGGGCGTACTGCTTATCCACGATCGAGGTGATTTGCCCGATCTGGTTGTCGCGAATGATGCTGCGGATGCCCGCCGACTGACTGCCGAAATCGGTCAGCAGGAAGGTTGAAGTCAGGCCATATTCGCCCAAAGTCTGGTGGATAACCGCCGTGAGGCTAGAGGCCAGAAGCTGCTTGGCGCGCTCACCGATCACCTGCTCGGCCAACTGCAGGAGTCCTTCAAGACCTTCCTGCAGATTGCCCGCATGCACCGTGGCGATCACCAGATGGCCCGAGGTTGCGGCGCGAAGCAACTGGTTCGCCGCATCCGGCGTGCAAACTTCGCCGATAAAAATATATTCCGGGTGGCAGCGCAGGCTGAGTTGCAGCATTTCGGCCCAATCACGGTCTTCGCGTACCTCAACCTGATAGCAATAGCCGTTTTCACCGCGACGTCCGGCCAGATCATACTCAACCGGATCTTCAATGGTGAAAGCAACGCCGCCCTGGTTCTGCATGAAATCCATGAGCATGGAGCAGCAGGTTGTCGTCTTGCCCTGCCCCGTCGCACCGCACACCAGAATAAGGCCCGTACGTTTGCCCAGCGCCTGCAGATGCGGCACAAGCGCGGGAGGAAAACCAAGTGTCGCCAAAGGTGGTGGCAAATCCTTGATGCGTCGCAGCGCAACCCATTTCTGCCCGTTCGCCGTGTTGAGCGTCACGGCGCGCAGACGCATGCCGTCATAGGACACGATACCCATGTCGCCATGTTGGGAATTTTCCAAATGGCTTTTCAGGTTTTGAAGATCTTCATCGAATTCAGGTGGCACCGGAACGTCGGCGCGCTTTTTGCGTCCCTTGATCGGCGCATGGTAATGGGGCGTTTCGCCACCTTCCAGGCAGATATAGAGATCGACAAAAGGCAGGCTTTGCAGTTTTTTGGACATGGCCGAATGCAGGAAAGAACCGGAAATAGCGCCCGGCCATTATGCAAGCCAAAGAAAAACAAAGAATTAAAACTGGTTTAGAGATGGTAAAGAACTGCGCTAAAATGCTGTATAATCAGCCGTTGCGAAGACCCGTATTTGAAGGGGAAGTCCCTTGCGGAAAAAATGTGGGACGACGGACCAACATATATTCTTCCCACTTCTTCCGTTCATCTTGAAGATAAAAAAGTCCTGCGCCGCCCGTTTGTTCAATTTTATCAAACAGCTTTTTAAATCCTTCTACCACGGCCTTACGCTCTTCTGTGTGTAAAAGAAAAAAACCATCATCAATTAATTCCATAGAAAGAGTTGGGGATTTTCCCCATCTACCGGAATCAGAACATTCCGTGTATTCGTTGCACATATACAAATTATATTTGACTCCATTGTCTCTGCGAGCAACGAAAATGCTTCCGGCCGCGCATTCCAACTCAATGGCCACAAAGGGAGTTTGAAAGTGCAGATGTGAAGGAAGTTTGCCGCTTTGCTCAGCTGTAAAAACTGCCAAGATCCTGTATGTATCGGCAACCCAGGGATCCATGAGAGATTGACGTTCCCACCCATCAATAACTTTGAAAAATTCTTCGTAATGCGACGTCTCGATTATGTGATCGAGACATGGAACGCCTGTCACCGCCAAAGCAAAATTGACAAAAGCGCCCATTTGGGATGGGTCAGGTTCGTTAAAAAGAACATCCAAAAGATGCACCAGCGGCGCAGGCTCAAGACCCACCTTAGCCAATTTCTGCACATGCTCAGCATGCGCCACCTTGTCTTCTTTCTTGTGATAAAGACCGAGAGGAAGGCTGCTGATCAGTCTGGCCGTTAATCCTTGATCACCATGCTGCTGAAAGCGCTTGTCGTAGCATGACGCTACATGCATCAGCGCGCAAAAATCCTCAGCCATATAGGAATTCCAACCACACGGGCCCAGCAGGGGACGCGGATCGATACCCGTTCTTTTATACAGGCTCGCCTGCATGGCTTTCTCAAAAGCCTCGCGGATTTGGACAGAGTCCAGTTGGCCATTATGAAGGGCACGGACGACAGAATGCAAATCTCTGAAATCCGGCGAGACCCGGGAAAGAAGAGCAAAATCCATGAACTGCTCCTTCAGTATAGGTTTATCAATTGGAACTTATCCATTCACCGGAGGCGCAACAGATGATGGAGCGGCCCTATCTGCTCTTTGCGGCTTCTCATAATCCGTGCCCACAAGAAACTGCACATAATCGTCTAACGAAACGGGTGTGACGAGCTTGCCCAGACTGTCGCGTACATCATACCACGAGCAGCCCTTGGCGGGGCTATCATAATCATTTTCTTGACCGTCTGATTTCCAACCTGCCTGTACTGCCGTCTCATCAAACCCGGTGCGCCAATCGGTCAAAATTCTCCGCACATCTTCCATGGCGTTTCTGCGCGAAACACGAAATTCCAGGATGCCCCGGGCAAAATTGTTTTTCTGAACTTCGCCCCAAAGAACAAGGAAGTTGCCTGATCTTGTATCATGCAGCACAGCTATGCTTGCCAGACCATGACCAGAAATAACCAAAGAATCATCGCGCAAAACAATAAGCTCAATATTGCCAAAAATGCCTTTTTTACAGCCCTTGCTATCATCCTTATAAAAACTGCTGCACAGCAAATTACGCCAGGGAACTCGAAAGGCATCACATAAAGGCATATCGCCTTTAAGCGGCGCACCTCTATTCGCCACATGCATAATTTCCCAGATTAGATCCTCATCACCTTCGGCGGATGGCGTATGCGTAAGAATATCACTATCCATATTCTGGCCTCCAAAATTGGTAGCACCGGACGGATTTGAACCGCCGACCAAGGGATTATGATTCCCCTGCTCTACCGCTGAGCTACGGTGCCATTGCAAAGACTGTGACTGATAAGGCAGGGAACGGCGGCAAGTCAAGTTTTCAGGCGTTTTTTAATCTTTTCCATCGCCTTTATCGCGTGTGTCCTTGCCGCTATCGGTATCTTCGGGCGCCGTGGTTAATTTTATGTCCTGAGCACGCAACCAGTAAGGCGTGCTTTTTGGCAAGGCTTTCATCGCGCGGTCGGCCAATTGCCCGGCAGCCTTGTCATGCCCTTGCGCGACGGCTTCTTCGGCCAGCGCGTAAGTTGCCATGCCTTCATATTGCGTATCTTTCGTCAGCTCCGCCTTGCGGCCCCAGGAAACCGCCAGCAAATGCCAGGTGAATGGCATTCGGTCTTCCAGACGGTTGGCCTCTATCAATTGCTGGATGGCGAGGTCGAGCCGGGCGGCATCCTTGGTTTCCAGCAACGCGTGGGCGTAAGCCTGACGCAGCAAGGACGAGTCCGGCAGAAGCTCAACAGATTTTTTATAATTCCCCACAGCTTCCTGAACACGGCCATTTTCCATCAGGATCTGGCCTTTCAATTCGTAGAAAAAAGGATTGCTGGGCTCTTCCTTAATCAGCCCATCGACAAGCGCTAAAGCGCGATCCGCCCGGCTGGTGCGGTAGAGCGCAATCGCGCGGGCATAGCGTGCAGGGAGACGTGGGTCTTTGTCGGTGTAGCGCAGCAGCGCTGTTTCCGGCTGTAGATAGCCCAGCAGCTTGGCCTTCATGCGTTCATGCATCGTGTAGAATTTTGGATCGAGCTTAGCATCTTTGAGACTGGAATTTTCCAGATGCTGACGCACCGCATCGATACGATCACCTGTCAGCGGATGGGTACGAACGAATTCAACCTGACGGTCGGCAGGCAGCATT
Organism: Alphaproteobacteria bacterium; assembly: GCA_033763555.1. Lineage (GTDB taxonomy): Bacteria > Pseudomonadota > Alphaproteobacteria > UBA9219 > UBA9219 > JALYJG01. The sequence goes on from JANRKK010000001.1 coordinate 62,070, forward strand.
TCCTGCCCCGCCATCTTGCCGAAAAATTCCATCATGCCGCGCGAGGTCATGCCGGAACGGTCAAGGAACGACATACCTGCCGCATCCGCCGAGGATTCCTGCGTCCGGCTGAATTTCAAAAGACCACGCATGGCAATTTGCTGTGCGCCGCTGAGCGCCCCGGCGGCGGCCTGGCCGCTACCTGTCGCCGCTCCGGCCGCCACGGCAATTAGCATGCCCAGAATGGCCTGTGCGGAAGCGTTGCGCATTTCCTCCCGCCCACGAATGAGGTGGCCCCCGGAGATATGGCCCGTTTCGTGTGCGATAACGCCTGCCAATTGTTCCGGCGTATCCGTAAGCTGCAGCAGGCCCGTATAGAAAAATTCATTCATGCCTTCGGCAACAAAGGCGTTGATGATGTTGCTTTCGATGATGGCGATCGTCACGCTGCGCGGGTCGATATCGGCCGCGCGGTAAATCGGCGTCGCCAATTCGCGCAGGTAATTTTCAATTTCCGCGTCACGGATGAATTTCAGCTGATCATCCGCGCCCTGGGCATGGGCCAGAAAGCTGACATTGTGCGCGAAGGTAAAAAACAGGGCCAGGCACCAGCCCAGCCGGAAAAGCCAGCCGCCGGGACGAAAAGGACTTCTGAGGGAAGATGCTTGCGACATCAGATTTCGCTTTATCCTTTGCCTGTAACGCCCATCATACAATCAGTTTTTCGGCAAAAGAAAGACGCCACCGGGCTGTCCCGGTGGCGTCGATTCATAAAGCCGTCAGCCTTAGTTGATGACCGGATGGCCGCGTTGCTTCAGGCAGTTGATGTAGGCGCGCCTGTAGGCATTGTCGGAATCGATCGCTCCGCTACCCAGACCCGCACCTGTACCCGTAACGGCACCCAGCGCTGCGCCCGTACCCGGCGCACCGACGATGGCGCCCAGAAGCGCGCCGCCTGCGGCACCGCCAACGGCACCGATGGCCGTGCGTTCACCCATCGTGCCCATTTGATCGGCGGCCTGATCAGCCAGCTGCTTGCAGATGGTCATATCATTGCCGAGGCTTGCCGCGTGCTTGTCGTTCGCGACATCGACGACAGGCGTCCAACCACGCTGCGAGGCGCAAGCGGAAAGGCCGATGCACACAACCGCCGTTAGAAGGATTTTCGAAACTTGTTTCATGATGTTCTCCATGAGGTGGGAAATTCGATTCTGCCGGCAAAGACTAGGTTATCTGGCTAGAGGCGTCAAATAGATTGGTTATAAAATGCAGCATGATTGGGGCAAAACTGCTTTAATCCCGACATAAAAATGTCCTGATTCCAGCTCTAAACTTTGCCCGTTCCTTATGGCGGGAGGCAGACAATGAAGAAACTTATTTTGGCAGCAGTTTTAACAACCCTGGCGGCTCTGCCTGCCATGCCTGCCGCTGCGCGGCCCCATCACCATCATCACGGCCATGGCGGCGGTGGTGTGAGTTTCTCGTTTGGCTTCAGCAATTATTATCCGCGGCCTTACTATGGCTACCCCTACTATGCGCCACCACCCGTGGTTTATGCCACACCGCCTGTCGTCTATGCGCCACCCACCGCCATTACCTATGAGCCTGCGCCGATGCCCGCCGACCAGACATCCCCGACTTATACCGATGATGAAGGCCGTAACTGCCGTGAGTTTCAATCCACCGCCATCATCGATGGCGACGAGCAACCCACCTATGGCACCGCCTGCCTGCAGCCGGACGGGTCGTGGAGGGTGGTGCCGTAATCCATTGCGTCATCCCGGCGTAAGCCGGGATCCGGCTGACTCACTAAAAAAATAAATGGAATGATTTTGTCTTGCTAACTATTTAGTGATAAATTCATTCCGAAAGCACTCATGGGTCGGCCTTTTTGATCTCAGTCTCCGCCGGGATTACAAACATAAAAATGGATCAAACATCCCCACCTGATCGAATTGTAAGATTCTATGGTAATCCGAATTATGCTTTAGAAACTATTGCATTAAAACAAATTACCTTCATACGATCTAATAAATTCAATGACCCTTTTGATCCCCATTATCGTTTTATCACCGACTTTAAAGATTACAATGAATTGGTAACCAGTATCAACCAATCTTCACCAGATCAAGTCGAACACTTCACTCAAGCTCTTACTGAAGAAAGATTTAGACAGAACATGGAGAAGATAAAAACAAGAGCAGCCGATTTATGCAATCGATCTTACATTCTTTCAACATGCTCAGTTCGCGACAACCATCATCCAAAAAATGAGCTGTACATGTGGAGCCATTATGCAAATGGGCATCGCGGAATAGCGATCGAATTTAATTTTCAACTTCTCAGCAAATCCTTCGAAAGCAACCCGCAAGTTATATGGAGTGGGAATATGGAATATCATGACGATATACCCACAGTTACAGGTAACGATTTTTTGAAGTTGATGCTGCAAAATGATGAGAGTGAAATTACAAGAAAGCTCAATCGGACAACAAGAATGAAAAATGAATTATGGAAGAGAGAACGTGAATGGAGGTTCATAATAGAAAACGGAGACACAACACTAGATTTCATACGTTGTAACTTACCAGAAAATTCCATTACCTCTATATATTTGGGATGCCGCTCTGAAACAGAAATGGACAAAAAGCTTATCCTCGAGAAGTCAAGAAATTACCCAAATGCAAAAGTACATAAGATGAAACCGCATCCCAGTAAATTTGCTTTGGATTATGATGAGATTGTTTGAAGCTATCCCCTCACCAACGGCCGATACTTAATCCGGTGCGGCTGGTCGGCGTCGGCACCAAGGCGGCGGTGGCGGTCGGCTTCGTAGTCCTGATAATTGCCTTCGAACCAGACAACCTGGCTATCGCCCTCGAAGGCGAGGATATGCGTGGCAATGCGGTCGAGGAACCAGCGGTCGTGACTGATGACCACGACGCAGCCCGGAAAAGCCACCAGCGCATCTTCCAGCGCACGCAGCGTATCGACATCGAGGTCGTTGCTGGGTTCGTCGAGCAGTAGCGTGTTGGCCCCTGATTTCAGCATCTTGGCCATATGCACGCGGTTACGTTCGCCGCCCGACAGGATGCCGACCTTCTTCTGCTGATCGACGCCCTTGAAGCCGAAGGCGGCAACATAAGCGCGGCTGGGCATGGATTTTTTGCCCAGATTAATGATGTCGAGGCCGTCCGAGATTTCTTCCCACACGGTTTTGTCGGCGCGCAACGTATCGCGGCTCTGGTCGACATAACCGAGCTTGACCGTGTCGCCGATCTTGATGCTGCCGCCGTCGGGTTTTTCCTGCTCTGTGATCATACGGAACAAGGTCGTCTTGCCCGCGCCGTTCGCGCCAATGATGCCGACAATGCCGCCGGGCGGCAGTTTGAACGACAAATCCTCGATCAGCAGGCGATCGCCATAGGCTTTTTTTAGATGGGTTGCGTCGATCACCGTGTTGCCGAGGCGCGGCGGCGCAGGAATAATGATCTGCGCCGTGTCAGGCGCGGCGTCGGCGCTCTGCGCCAATAGATTGTCGTAAGCAGTGATACGCGCCTTGCTTTTCGCCTGACGTGCCCGCGGCGAAGCGCTGATCCATTCCAATTCGCGCGCCAATGTTTTTTGCCGCCCGGTTTCTTCGCGCGCTTCCTGCTCCAGCCGCTTGTGCTTCTGCACCAGCCAGGCGGAGTAATTACCTTCGTAAGGAATGCCCTTGGCGCGGTCGAGTTCGAGTATCCAGCCCGTAACATTGTCGAGGAAGTAACGGTCGTGGGTGACCATCACCACAGCACCCTTATATTCCGACAAATGTTTCTGCAGCCAGGCGACGGATTCGGCATCCAGATGGTTTGTCGGTTCGTCGAGCAGAAGCAGATCAGGCTTCTGCAGCAGCAGGCGGCACAGCGCGACGCGGCGCTTCTCCCCGCCCGAAAGTTTCGTGACATCCGCATCACCCGGCGGGCAACGCAGGGCATCCAGCGCGACCTCAATCGTACGGCTGGTATCCCACGCATCAGCGGCATCGATTTTTTCCTGCAGCGCCGCCTGCTCATCAATCAGCTTCTGCATTTCATCCGGATCGGTGACTTCGCCGAGCTTGTTGCTGACCTCCTCAAAACGGTCGAGCAGTGCCTTGGTCTCCTTCATACCGGCGAGCACATTCTGCTCCACCGTCAGTTTGGGATCGAGCTGCGGTTCCTGCGGCAGATAACCGACGGTTGCACCCTCGGCGACCCAGGCCTCACCGGAAAAATCCGTGTCCAGCCCGGCCATGAGTTTCAGCAGCGTGGATTTACCCGCGCCGTTGGGGCCGAGCACGCCGATCTTCGCGCCGGGATAAAAAGACAGCCAGACCTCATCCAGCACCTTTTTCCCGCCGGGCCAGGCCTTGGACAGGCCTTTCATCACATAGACATATTGGTAAGACGCCATGGTTTTTCGCGGTGTTTGAATTTGCGTCTGATTTCTATCAGGTGGAGGGGGCGGACTCAACCCTCAAACCCACGGCCTTTCGGCCTTCTGTCGTTCTTCATAGGAACCAATTGCCGCGGTTTTCTTTTCCGTAATGCCAATATCGTCCAGACCGTTCAACAGGCAGTCGCGCCGGAAAGCATCCGTCTTGAAAGAAAAATTGATATTGCGCGGATAAGCCGTAACGCATTGGGTTTCGAGGTCGACGGTCAGCGCCGCACCCTGCTTCGCCAGCTCCATCAGCTGATCAATTTGCTCCTGCGGCAACACGACCGGAAGTAAGCCATTCTTGAAACAATTATTGAAAAAGATGTCAGCAAAACTTGGCGCGATCACACAACGGATACCAAAATCCTGCAAAGCCCAGGGCGCATGCTCGCGGCTCGAACCGCAGCCGAAATTCGCACCCGCAATCAGAATTTGCGCCTGCCGATAGGCTGGCTGGTTCAGAACGAAATCAGGGTTTTCCCCGCCGTCCGGCGTATAGCGTAGATCATTGAACAGGTTTTTGCCAAGCCCCGTGCGCTTGATGGTTTTCAAAAATTGCTTGGGGATGATCGCGTCCGTATCGACATTGACCATCGGCAATGGCGCAGCAACGCCCGTGAGTTTCGTGAATTTTTGCATCAGGTCAGTTCCCGCACATCGGTCAGCCTACCCGTAACCGCTGCCGCAGCCGCCATCGCCGGGCTCATCAGATGCGTGCGGCCGCTACGTCCCTGCCGCCCCTCAAAATTGCGATTGGAGGTGGAAGCGCAGCGTTCACCCGGATCCAGCCGGTCTTCATTCATCGCCAGGCACATCGAACAACCCGGCTCCCGCCATTCAAACCCGGCTTCAAGGAAAATCTTATCGAGGCCCTCTTTTTCCGCCTGCTGCTTCACAAGACCAGAGCCCGGCACCACCAGCGCCTGCACGTTCTTCGCAACATGGCGGCCTCTGGCCACTTGCGCAGCGGCGCGTAAATCCTCAATCCGGCTGTTGGTGCAGGAACCGATGAAAACCTTGTCCACCGTCACATCCGTCAGCTTCATGCCGGGTGTAAGCCCCATATAATCCAGCGCGCGCTGCATGGATTGTTTTTTGACATTATCCTTTGTCATGGCCGGGTCAGGCACAATGCCCGTGATCGGCGCGACATCTTCCGGCGATGTGCCCCATGTGATGGTCGGCGCGATTTTCGTGGCATCGAGTTTGACTTCCTTGTCATATTTCGCCCCCGCATCGCTCGGCAATGTGCGCCAGTAGGCCACGGCTTTATCCCATGCTTCGCCCTTTGGTGCTTTCGGGCGGCCTTTCAGATAGGCAAAGGTGGTTTCATCCGGCGCAATTAGCCCGGCGCGCGCGCCCGCTTCGATGCTCATATTGCAAATGGTCATGCGGCCTTCCATCGACAGTGCGCGGATGGCCGAGCCCGTATATTCGATTACATAGCCTGTACCGCCCGCCGTGCCGATTTCGCCTATGATGGCGAGAACAATATCCTTGGCGGTCACGCCGGGCGATAAGACGCCATCGACCTCCACGCGCATATTTTTATAAGGCTTCATCAAAAGCGTCTGTGTTGCCAGCACATGCTCGACTTCCGAGGTGCCGATGCCGAAGGCCAGCGCGCCAAACGCGCCATGCGTCGAGGTATGGCTGTCGCCACAAACAACCGTCGTCCCGGGCAGTGTGAAACCCTGCTCCGGCCCGACGATATGAACGATACCCTGCCGTATATCATTCATCGCATAATATTCGATGCCACTCTCGCGCACATTTTCGGCAAGGGTTTCGACCTGATGCCGGGATTCCGGTTCGCGAATACCCTGCGCGCGATCGGGCGTAGTTGGTACATTATGATCAGCAACGGCAAGCGTCAGATCGGCGCGACGCACCTTGCGCCCGGCCATGCGCAGCCCTTCAAAGGCCTGCGGGCTGGTGACTTCATGCACCAGATGACGGTCGATATAAATCAGGCAGGTGCCGTCATCCTGACGCGCGACGACATGGATGTCCCAGATTTTATCATAAAGGGTTTTGGGCATAAAAATCCTTCTCTAATCCACAATACAAAAGAGCAACAATTTTAACAAGTAACGTCATCCCGGAAAAATTTGTCGAAACGCAGTGGAAACAAATTTTATCCGGGACCCAGTTCCCCTATCGGATCGAACAGCCTTTGCCGATAGGCCAGCTGGGTTCCAGATAAACTTTCTTTTGCTCATTTCATTCGCGAAGAGAAAGTTTTCTGGAATGACGTTGAGAGTTTAATCCGCCAAAACAATTACCGAAATCAGGCTGCCGGAACGGCCGCCGCCTCTCAGGCAGTCGCGGCGGTAGCTGAAAAATTGTTCTTCATCGGCACAGGTATCGGCAGGCGAAGATTCGATGGAGTCCAGATTCAATGCCTTCAACTTGGCTTCCGCATAGCCGGGCAGATTGAACATGTAATGGCCACTTTTGAAGGCAGGGCGGAAGAATTTTTCATGCTCGGGATTTTCAGCCAGAAAAGGTGCAGGAAATTCCGGCCCAACCTCGTAGGAATTTTGCCAGATGCAGGGGCCGATGGCCGCACGCATGGACGTCCTGTTTGCACCCAGTTTTTCCATGGCTGCCACCGTATTTTCAATCACACCCGTCAACGCGCCGCGCCAACCCGCATGCGCTGCGCCAATGACTCCGGCCTTTCTATCCACGAGTAACAGTGGCGCGCAATCCGCCGTAAGAATGCCGAGAGCAATACCTTTTTCCTTCGTCACCATCGCGTCGGCCTGAGGCCGTTCATTTGCCGCCCATGGCCTTGCAATCGTAACAACATCCGGCGAATGGATTTGATAGCAGCTCAGCAGATTGGCGGGCTTAACAGACAGGCTTTCCGCCACGCGACGGCGATTTTCGCCAAGTTCTGCCGGATCATATTTTTCCGACAGGCCACAATTGCCCCATGCGCTGGTAAAAAAACCGTGCCGGACGCCGGACAGGCCTTCAAGATTATCAGCACGAAGAATTTCGGACATCAGAAACCGGGAAGCTCGGAGAGTTGCGGCGACATCACCGCCATTACTTTAAACAGAGTTCCCATTTGCGATGAATCGGTCAGACGATGCAAGGCCGAATTGATATCATCCACCTGTTGTGGCGTCGCTGTCTGCCGCAATTGCATGGCGCGAAGCTCCAGACCAAGGGCGCGCAGAAACTCCCCCTGCCCTATGGGCCCCAGAATGGATACGTTCTGCGCCAGCCCGACATTCTTGAGTACCGCGAAATCCACATGGGCCGTAACATCGACATCACCCGGACTGGACAGAACGTCGACGGTCTTGTGCCCCGCCACCGCCTGCAAGGTCGCGGCACCGGGCGGTTCGACATAGCCATAGTCAATCACCAACGCCGCCCCGCCATGCTGCGCAATATGCCGCGAAAGAGTTTTGAGAACGGCCAGCGATGCCAGCGAAGCCTCATGCACGGTTCCTGGATTGGCTTCGCGCAGTGCCTGCGGAATGAACATATCCAGCGCCGCATCATGCGGCGACAGGGTAAAGATCAATTCATCATCCTTGAGGGTAACGCGGCGCTCACACCAGCCTTGAAATGTTTTTTCAAACTGACGGATTGGCAGAGCATCGAAAAATTCATTAGCGATCGCCAGCACGGGCAAAGCAGGCATGGATGCCAGATCGTCGATATAGTGAATTTTATAATCACTGAGCTTTTCCTGTTGCGCCTTGCGCAAATGCCCGCTGCTTTCCAGAAGGCAGAGCGTCATACCCTGCTGAAAGCCCGTGATCTTCGCCGTGGCGCGCAAAGCATCCTGCATCAGGGTGCCACGCCCCGGCCCCAATTCCAGCAGCACGAATTTTTCCGGCTTGCCCATCTGACGCCAGACATCGGCGCACCACAGGCCAATCATCTCGCCGAACATCTGGCTGATCTCCGGCGCGGTGATGAAATCTCCCGTCTGCCCCAGCGGGTCGCCATGGCGGTAATAGCCATGCTCGGGATGCTGCAGCACCAAATCCATATAATCGGCAACGGAGATGGAGCCGCGTTTTCCGATCAGTTCCCGGATGACATTGCCCAGACCTGCCATTTCAGGCTTTGCGGCGCTTCACCCTGCGCTCCGTCCGCATGATCAGGTAGATGCCGAAGAAAACCATCGGCAGGCATAACAGCTGGCCCATCGTCGCCGCATTGGCAAAAAGAAAGCCGAGCTGCTGGTCAGGCTCGCGGAAAAACTCGACCGCAAAGCGGAACAGCCCATAACCCAGAACGAAACAGCCGGACAGATACCCCGGACGCCCGCGGAATTTTTTCTGCTGCACGATGAAGAAGAGAATGATGAAGAGAACAACACCTTCCAGCAACGCTTCGTAAAGCTGACTGGGGTGGCGGGCGATGCCATCGCCGCTGCGCGGGAATATGACGCCCCACGGCATATCCGTCGCGCGGCCATATAATTCGCCGTTGATGAAATTGGCAACGCGGCCCAGCCCAAGCCCGATTGGCGCAACACAGGCCAGCACATCCGTGAAGGCAAAGAAATCCAGTTTATGTCTGCGCGTATATATCCATGCGGCACTCATCACGCCGATGATACCGCCATGGAACGACATACCACCATGCCAGACTTGGAGAATTTCCAGAGGATGCGAGGCGTAATAATCCGGCTGATAGAACAGGACATAACCAATCCGTCCGCCGATGATTGTGCCGATCACGGCCCAGGTCAGGAACGCATCATAAAATTCCGCTTTCGGACCTTTGGCGTTCTGCTTCGCCAGATAGAGGCAGTAACGCCAGCCAATGATAAACCCCGCCAGGTAAGCCAGCGCGTACCAGCGGATGACAATCGGGCCGATGGAGAGGGCAACGGGGTCAATCGGCGGAAAAGCAAGAGCAAACATAGCGAACCTCAAACGGCTGCTGCGGGGCGGGACAGCTTATGTTATACACGCGCCGCCCCGTCTGCAAAGCGGGAATGAAAAACGGAGAATAGATATGCCGAAGAATCAGACTTTCGTCGATGACATGATGGCGTTGGGTGGCAGCGTATTGGGGAATCTTCTCGGTGCGCGGCACGACATGCGGGCGCAGGCACGGCAACGGATGGAATCACTGACACAGATTCTCGATCTTGTGAGTCGGAGCGAGTTCGATGCTGCCTTCGGCATGCTGGCCAAGGCACGCGCGACGCAGGAAGACCTGCTTGAACGGCTCGAAGCGGTTGAGGCCAAACTGAATCTGTCAAGCGGCAAGCAGGGCAAAAAACCGAAGAAACAATCTTTACCTTCTGTTAAAAAAGGTAACCGCCGCACACGGCGCAAATAATTGATTCAAGACTCTGAAATGATTCAAAAAATGAGTCTTTTGAATCCGTTAGCGTAATGAAACTAAATTAATTCCGGCTTCGTACTCTGTGACTCAAAAAACACGGACGCCATCCGAGTGCGAAAAAAGATTCCGAGACTCTTGCGACGCAGCCCGGCTTTTTGATACCCAAGAGCCTTCCTTTCGGCGGGAGCTTTCATGTCCTTTGTCTCATCCGTTCAAGAACGCATAGCGCCTTCCAATCCTCTCGACATTCTCGAAGATATCGTCACCGCAAACGAGTGGTTGTTTGAACGATCCACCGACGACGAGTTGATTGTCGAGCTGGCAGGACGCTGGTGCCACTACCGTATGTTCTTTGTCTGGCAGCGCGAGATCGGAGCTTTGCAATTCACCTGTCAGTTCGACATGAAGGTACCCGACGTCAAGCGTGGCGATGTCAGCGAACTTCTCGTCATGCTCAACAACCGTCTCTGGCTCGGGCATTTCGATCTGGAGTATCAGCAGAACACACCTCTGTTCCGCTATACCATCCTCGCGCGCAACAACCGGATGCCCAACGTCGAGGCGCTTGAAGACCTCGTCGAAATCGCGCTGACGGAATGCGAACGCTTCTATCCTGCTTTCCAATTCGTCATCTGGGGCGGCAAGCGCCCTGGCGAAGCCATGGCGGCCTCGATGATCGAAGTCGCCGGACAGGCCTGAGTTCACCCTTCCTTCCCTTCAACCCCAGCAGCAAAAGAGAACGACCATGCGCAAGACATCCAAAACCAAGAGAAGAACCAAGTCCCGCAAAAAGCCCGTCGGCCTTTTCACCAAGCTTCTTCAAGGCTGCACAGGATTTATGACCAGCGCTTTCGCGTTCCGTTAAGCGTCTCGGACTTTTCCAACCCTCCTTCAAGATGGTTAAAACAGGCTGTTGCTCTGGCAATAGCCTGTTTTTATTTGTGTTTTAATGCTAAATAGTTGCCGGATTTTCGGGTAGATTGTTACGGAAATAATTACAGGATTTTACAGCATGCGCCGCGCAGAATACGGAAAAGGTGGAGAGCTCCTCTCTCTCAAAGCTTTTATGGATCGGGCAGGTTCTGACGACCCTAAAAAATGGATCGTCAAACCTCATTGCCATGACTGTGGCGAAGAGGTTTTTGCCTACGACAAGCGTGGCGCGAGAGGATTTCATGCAGCGCGCGATGAAGTCACAAAGCATGTTCCCCGAACAAAACCCGGATTTCACCACTACCCGGTTGACCCCGCAGATACGACGTCACCTGTCCTGACTTGCCCCAGCTCATTCCGCGACGATCCAAGATTTAAAGACCCACGCCTTAAAGACCTTATGGACAGCATGGAATTTCGTCGCGACGAACTCGAAAGAAATACGGCTGCTCTTTCCGAACCCAAAATGGCGGCCGCCCTTGAAAAAGTTCAAAGGTTTTTTATGCACCGATTAACAGGCAAGTCCGTTCTTTCAGACGATGACCAGAAAGATATCAAAAAAATTACCAAAGGCTTGATTACTATGGCCGGATTATCCCAGCACCCCTGGGTGTTGCCATATATGCAGGCACTGTTTGTTGGAGCACGCACACGCTTGGCGCGTTCCCACAGACGCACCTACAAAGCTGCTTACGACAACCAAGGAACGCAAAAACTTCCCGTTCAATATGCCAACAAGGAAACAGGTTGGCTAACAGTTCCTCGAAGTATTGTTTTGGGCTTTAAAGGAAAGTCAGGAAAAATAACGCCCATGCGTTATCAGGGCGGCCAGGGCGCCGAAATTTCTTTCCCGGTCTCGAGAGATTTTGCGGCCAGTATCTTCCTCGACGGCAGGTCACCCAGTAAGAAACCGGAGGCAGCACGCACACCCCCTCGTCCCGCAGCCGCTCCTGTACGCGCAGCGCGCAGAGTGCCTGGCCGATCAATGGCACCTCGTCAGCTAGCGCCGCCTCGCCCATCAAAATTACAGCAGCGTGAAGCTCAGGGACAAACAACGCTTTTCCGAGTTGCACAGCTATAATTTTCCGCTATCTTACCGCTGCTTATTCATTCAACTTTCTGAGTTATCCATGCGCGCCGAAGTTCAGTCCGCCGTAGCAGCGATCGAGAAATCGCTCGACCTGCTGAGGAGGCATCTTTGACCTCGACAAATCTCTCGCCCGTTTGGACGAGCTGAACAAGCTCGCCGAAGACCCCGATCTCTGGAACGACTCCCAACGCGCGCAAGGCATCATGCGCGAACGCACGCATCTGGATAACGCCATCCGCGGCTATCGCGAGCTGGAGTCTGGCGTCAACGACAATATCGAAATGATCAAGATGGCCGAGACGGAAGGCGACCAAGGCATCATCGCCGAAGCCGAAAACGCCATTTTCAAACTGCGCGAAACCGCTGCGCAGCGCGAGTTGGAAAGCCTGCTGTCGGGCGAGGCCGATGCCAATGACTGTTATCTGGAAGTCAATGCAGGCGCAGGCGGCACCGAAGCCCAGGACTGGGCCGAGATGATGACGCGCATGTATGTGCGTTGGGCCGAACAGCATGGGTACAAGGTGGAGTGGATTGAAGAATCCGCGGGCGAAGAAGCCGGACTGAAATCCGCCTCCGTACAAATCAAGGGGCACAACGCCTATGGCTGGCTGAAAACGGAATCCGGCGTGCATCGGCTGGTGCGCATCAGCCCCTATGACTCCAACGCACGGCGCCACACCAGTTTCGCCAGCGTTTCTGTTACGCCTGTAGTTGATGAATCCATTCCCATCGAAATCCTCGACAAGGACCTCAAGATCGATACCTACCGCGCCTCGGGCGCTGGTGGGCAGCATGTCAACAAAACTGAAAGCGCTGTGCGCATCACCCATTTACCCACGGGCATTGTCGCGGCCTGCCAGCAGGAACGCTCGCAGCACAAAAACCGCGCCAAGGCGATGGCGATGCTCAAAGCCAAAATGTATGAAGCCGAACTAAAAAAACGCGAGGCCGCCGCCGCAGCCCTCGAAGCGCAGAAGACCGAAATCGGCTGGGGCCACCAGATACGTTCCTATGTCCTGCAACCCTATCAGATGGTGAAGGATGCGCGTACAGGCGTGGAAACCAGCCAAACGCAGGCGGTACTCGACGGCGACATTGATATGTTCCTGCAGGCTTCTCTTGCACACAGGATTAAGGGGCAGGTGGAGAGTTCCTAAACCAGCCTCTTTGATTAACGCAGGTCGGGGGCCAAACTTTTTTCGCCACGAAGATAAGGCCCCAGAGTTTTTCCAATCGACCGATAAACGCTTTCAACTTCATCCTCTGAAAGAGTCTCTTGATCCATTGGCAACACAGCCATGGGAGGTTGCACATCATAAAAATTTCCTGCGCAGTCACTATTACGAAGGAACGCATCTCCTGGCGTTACAACATGCAACTGGTATTTCAATGGCATCTTGTCTTGCCGCCCCTTAACCTCAAGCAAACATATCTCTTCCGTTGCTGCGAGATAGGTTGTGGAGACCGATAAATGCTTACGGGCATCAACGGCCTGAATAACACACGCAAGATGCCGCAACATCTGGCTAAAAAAGCCATTGTCATTATCTTCTGCCGAAAAAAGATTAAACGGAATCCGGGGGAGCACAAGTTCGGTTATTCCGGCAGCTTCAGTAAAAGCCCGCACCGGATCACTCATAAGCCGCCCCCCATATATGATAAAGACCTGCTGACTTTTGCTCTCTTTTCAAGCATACCATTTTTATAGAAATGACAAACGACCTCCTCTCCACCGACCTTCTTATCAATGCGCAAATCCGCATCGCCGCGCGCGAGGGCGTGCCCATTGTTGTCCGGCGCCGGGGCGACAACACAGGCGGTACAATTATCCTGAAAATCAACCGGATGGACGGCACAGCTGAGATTCTAACGCAGGTACGTTACGAAGACGAACGGGTCTGGAGCCCGGTCAGCCGCGGCGCTCCGATGAGCGAGGCCGATGCCGACCTCTATCTGGACAAGCAGGCCCGGATTGACCC
>JANRKK010000002.1:0-48273 GCA_033763555.1 Alphaproteobacteria bacterium
CCCTCACCCGCCTCGCATGCGCTCGGCACCCTCTCCCCCCAGGGGGGGAGAGGGAAGAGCCCCGCGAAGCGGGGAGGGTGAGGGGGGTCTTCATTTTAATCATGTTGATCTGATTTAGAATTCGCCATTTTACCGGAGGCCTTCGCGCCCAGCAGCGCGCGTACGCGGCCGCCTTTGCTGGCATTCATCAGGCGGCTCTGGTTCTGTTTGAAATCCACTTCGCCGACATCGCCCGTCAACTGCGTGCCGTCATTACGGGTGATACGCACATTGCCGCTGAGCACGGCGATGTTGCGGTTGATGTCGTAAACCGCGCGGTCGCCGCGCGCGACATCGCTTTTGGTGATGACGGTCACGCCGCCCGCCGCGGTCATTTTCCACAGTTCCGTCGCCCCCGCGGGCGTTTCACGAAACTCGGCCGTCAGCGTATCCGCCTCGATATGACGCCCACTGCCCACGGCACGGGCATTGCCGCGCGCAACAGCCATTTTCCGGGCGTCCCAATATTCCAGTGAGTCCCTGGCCGTCACGGTTTCCTTTTCCGTTTCATATTTCAAATTTTTTCCCGTGATGACGGCGACATGCTGATCAAGATCGTAAACTGCATGCTCGCCCGACACGCGTTGCTTCGGGTCGGTAATCCGAACATTGCCTTCAGCGGTCAGCTTGTCGATATCGCCTGCGGCATTGTCGGGGTTCTTGCTTTTGCCGCCTTCCGGTTTTGCGCGCTCATGCGCCGTCAACAGATCGGCTTCCACCACCATCTCACCGCGCACGGCGCGGGCATTGCCGCGCGCCACATAGATATGTTGATCCTGATACCATTCAAGGCTTTGATCGGCCGTGATTTCCACCTGCCCGCCGGAATCCGTCAACGGATTCGAGCCCGACGTAGTGGGTTTGGCCTGTACCGTTCCGGCCATCGCCACCATCAATCCGGCCCAGAGAATACGCGAAAACCGCATGGTTTAATCCTTCGCCTTGGTGCCGGAGGGTTTATCAGAGCCCTCCTGCTTGTGCAAATTCAGTACCGCACGCGCGGGCCCTGTGATCACCACAGACTTGCCGGAATCCAGCATGCGGAAGCCCTGCCCGCGAATTTCGCCGAAATCGCCTTGAATCAAAACAGGCTTGCCACCCCAGGCGTTGTAGCCCTTCATATCCACCTGCGCCTCTTCGGTGGTGAACTGATAGCCCTTGTCATGAAACAGCTCGACATCGCCGCCAAGCCATAATTTCCGCGCCGCCTGATCATAGCGCCCCTGCCGTGCCTTTCCGGCAAGCCAGGCGCCACCATCCAGAGTGATTTCACCTTCCGGATTTTCCAGATCATAAAGATTGGCTTCGCCCGCCCGCATGGCTTTTGCTGCCGAGAGGGAATAAGAGCGGTTGTTGCCGTCCAATCCGGTGAAATGAAGATTCTGCACGACAAGATCGGGAATATTTTTGACGGCAATCGACGCCAGCTTGTTGGGATCGAGCATCGGCCAGACAAACAAGGCCATAATGACCAGAAGCGCGATGGCGGGAAGCCAGAACCGCAAGCGGTTGACGAGACGCGTCGCGCGTGGATCGCGCGCCTTGGCCGCGCGGCGCGTTGCGCGCGGGCGGAGGAAATTGAGAGCATGGGCTTTGTTGTTTGTTTTCATGCCGGACTGCCTGATGTTTCCCGCTGTTTGAACAGCCAATCAAACCCAAAGCTGGCCTGCAAATATGGCCTTATTCCGCTTTCCGCGTCGGCCTGTGCGCGAAAACATCCATATCGCGCCAGCCAGCAAGGTCTAGCTCGGCCCGCACCGGCAGGAAATCCATCACCTGCCGCGCAAGTTCCACCCGACCTTCACGCGCCAGCATTTCATCCAGTCGTGTTTTCAACTTGTGCAGATGCAAGACATCCGACGCGGCATAATTCATCTGGTCCTGCGTCAGCGTCGCCGAGCCCCAATCCGAAGTCTGCTGCTCTTTCGATAAATCCAGGCTGATCAGGTCGCGCGTCAAATCTTTCAGCCCGTGGCGATCTGAAAAAGTCCGCGCCAGAATGGACGCGATCTTGGTGCAGTAAACGGGCTTCGGCATGACACCGAGATAATGGCGCAACGTCGCCAGATCAGCGCGCGCAAAGTGAAACAGCTTGATGACTTTGGGATCAGTCAGAATTTTTTTCAAATTCGGCGCGTCATATTTCCCAGCCTCGAACTGAACCAGATGCGCGTTGCCGTCACCCGATGAAAGCTGCACAAGGCAAAGGCGATCGCGCTCCCAATTGAGGCCCATGGATTCGGTGTCAACAGCGACCGTATCGCCGAAAGACTGGTTGGCGGGAATATCGCCGCGATGAAGGGTAATGGCCATAAATTCTGTGCCTGTTTCTTTGCCTTAAGTGGCCTGCCACCCGAAGCCGAAGGCGCAGGGTGGTGCCCAGGAGAAGACTCGAACTTCCACGACATTGCTGCCACAGGTACCTGAAACCTGCGCGTCTACCAATTCCGCCACCTGGGCTTTCCGGGGGCTAAACTAGTTATCCCGCCGCCAAACCGCAAGGCCCGCTTTATCCGGCAAAACTATGTTAAAATACGGGCGGCCGGGCGGTTGTGCGCGGATCCACGACCTTTTATAAAAACGGCCCGGGGCGTTTTCCGGCAGCTTTCACAGGGTTTTTATGCTGAAACCAGATTCCATCACCATCTTCGGCGGAACAGGCTTTATCGGGCGGCATCTGGTGCGGCGACTGGCCAAAACGGGTGCGGCCATCCGTATCGTCACGCGCGATGCGGAAAAAGTCCTGCCGTTGAAACCAATGGGTGATGTGGGACAGATTGTCGCCGTGCATGGCTCGATCCGCAGTGATGAAACAGTTGCCACCGCCATCGCTTCCTCCTGCAGCGTTATCAATCTCACGGGCATTCTCTACGAAAAAGGCCGCGACAATTTTCAGTCGGTGCATGTCGAGGCAGCGGCACGCATCGCGCGGCTGGCCAAGGATCATGGCGCGAAAAATCTGATTCACATGTCGGCCCTCGGCGCGGATGCCGGGTCCGCCTCCGCCTACGCGCGCAGCAAGGCGGCGGGCGAGCAGGCCGTGCGTTTGTTTTTTCCGGACGCCGTGGTGTTCCGCCCCAGCATTGTGTTCGGACCCGAGGATAATTTTTTCAATCTGTTCGCAACGCTCGCGCGTTTTTCGCCTGTCCTGCCCCTGATCGGCGGCGGCCATACGAAATTCCAGCCCGTTTATGCGGGCGACGTCGCCGCAGCGATGCAGCGGGCAATTGAATTACCGGATGCACGCGGAAAAGTTTTCGAGCTCGGCGGGCCAAAAACCTACAGTTTCCGCGAATTGCTGGAAACCATGCTTCGTGTCACGGGCAAGCGGCGCTGGTTCCTGCCTTTATCCTGGAAGCTGGCCATGTTTCAGGCGGCGTTCCTTGAAAAACTGCCGCGACCCCTACTCACCCGCGATCAGATCGAGCTTTTGAAAAGCGACAACATCATCCGCAGCCCGCAAGCCAAGACCCTGAAAGATCTGGGGCTTGCGCCGACAGCGCTTGAAATCATACTCCCCACTTATCTCGGGCGGTTTCGCGGCGCCCTGCAGGAGAGCCGGATTTCCGGATGAGCGCCATGCAACTTCCGATCTTTTACAATATGGCAGGTGATGAAAAAGACGGTGACGCGGGAACCGTCACACCACACACCAATGTCGCGGTCAAAACCAAACCCGCCACCAAAAAGCCGTCCATGTACAAAGTGCTGCTGCTCAATGACGATTACACGCCGATGGAATTCGTCGTGCAGGTGCTGGAGAATTTTTTTAACAAGAGCCGCGAGGAGGCCACACGCATCATGCTGCATGTTCACCGCAAGGGTGTGGGTCTTTGTGGCGTCTACACGTACGAGGTCGCGGAAACCAAGGTTTCGCAGGTCATGGGCGCCGCCCGGCAAGCACAGCACCCCCTGCAATGCACGATGGAAAAGGAATAGGCCGGGTTGCCAAGAATCGCGCGTCCGCTTAATCTGAGCCTCCTTTCAGGAGGTCCGCATGCCCGATATTAAAATCCCCGCCCTGCACGGCAAGGAATTCGGCGCCTATTGCGCCGCGCCGCCGAGCGGCAACGGCCCGGGCCTGATTGTGATTCAGGAAATTTTCGGCGTGAACGCCGCCATGCGCAAGATATGCGACGATTTTGCTGCCAAAGGTTTCATCGCCCTGTGCCCGGATTTGTTCTGGCGGCAGGAGCCCGGCATCCAGATCACCGACAAGACACCCGCCGAATGGGACCGGGCAATGGAACTTTACAAGGGCTTCAATGTGCATGACGGCATGCGCGATCTGCTTTCAACCCTGGCCTATGCGCGCACCCTGCCGGGATGCAACGGCAAGGTTGGCACGGTCGGTTACTGCCTAGGGGGCAAGCTCGCCTATCTGATGGCCGCGCGCAGCGATGCGGATGCCGCCGTCAGCTATTACGGCGTTGGCCTCGACGAATTACTCGATGAGGTTCACGATATCCGCATGCCGCTGCTGATGCATATCGCGGCTTTGGATAAATTCGTACCGGAACCCGTGCGGCAGAAAATCCTGAAAGCCACAAGCCGCAATCCACGCATCACGACGCATGTTTACGAAGGGGCCGATCATGCCTTCGCGCGACCCAACGGCCAGAATTATGTGAAAGAAGCGGCCGATCTCGCCAATGAGCGCACGGCCACATTCCTGACAGGGCATTTGCAGGCTTAAGCGCGTTTCCAGAGCGGCTCTTTGATTTCCGCGAGGAACGCTTCATGCGCTTCCTGTTCTTCCTTGGTCGGTTGATGCGCACGCGGCGCGCGATATTCGCGGGTGCGCATTTCGACAACGCTTTCAACAAGGTTTGCCGCAGCTCCAATGGCCAAATCCGGCTGCCGCCCGCCGCGCAGTTCAAGATAGACATCTGCCAAGAGTCGCGCATCGAGCAAGGCGCCGTGCAACTGACGGCCCGCGGCATCAACGCCGAAACGCTTGCACAGCGCATCGAGCGAAGCGGGAGCGCCCGGAAACATGCGGCGTGCCATCATCAGCGTATCGGTCGCGCGCTCCTGCGGCAGGGCAGTGAAGCCATGCCGCACCAGTTCGGCATTGATAAAGCCCATATCGAAAGAGGCGTTATGAATGACCAAAGGCGTTTCGTCGATAAATTCAAGGAACCCGCCAACCACTTCGGCAAACAGAGGTTGCTTGGCCAGAAATTCGTCCGTCAGCCCATGCACGGCGCTGGCAGCGGAGGGCATCGCGCGTTCGGGATTGATGTAAGCCTGAAAAGTCCGGCCCGTCGGCACATGGTTGAGAAGTTCGACACAGCCGATTTCAACGATGCGGTCGCCGTTGAGCGGGTCGAGCCCTGTGGTTTCCGTATCCAGCACGATTTCAAGCATTTATGCCTCGAGAATTTTTTTCATGGCGCGCCGCAAATGCTGCCGCGTCACCGCCAGGCCCTTGCCTGTCGGGATGACATAATCGGCTTTTTTGCATTTCTGTCCATAGGACATCTGGCGCTTTAAAATCGCCTTGAAACGCGCCTCGGTCATGCCGGGGCGGGCCATGACCCGCGCTTTTTGCACTTGGGGCGGCGCATTCACGCACAGCACGGCATCGCAGCGTTTCTCGGCACCTGTCTCAAACAAAAGCGGTATTTCCAGAATAACAGCGCGGACTTTCCCCTGCCGCGCCTTGCGCAGAAAATCGCGCTCGATGCCTTGCACCAGCGGATGCAGAATCCGTTCAAGTTTTTTCAGTTTCTGTGGCTGACTGAAAACAATGCGGCCAAGCTGTTTGCGGTCAATCGCGCCGCGCCGCAGGGTTTCAGGAAATAATTTCGCAACGGGCTTCACGCCTTTGCCACCCTTGCGCAGCAGCGCATGAACGGCCCTGTCGGCATGATAAATGGGAAACCCCATGCCGCGCAGGACCTTTGCGGCTGTGCTTTTGCCCATGCCGATGCCGCCCGTCAAGCCGACGACGCGCATTTTAGAAGAAGTCATAGGCAATGGCCGTCACGGCGATAAACAATGAAAACAGCCCTGTGAGAAAAAGATAGTCGGCGATTTTCTCAAGCCGTTCGGCGTTTTTTTCAGCACGAATGGAGATATAGGAAAGGATGCAACTGCCGATCAGCACAACCGCCGCAAAAAAGCAGATCTCGTCCGCAATCGTGGCAACGCTGGCGTTGGTCAGCTTCATGCCCGTGATCAAAATAAAGCATATGCCGATCAGATCGGTCGAAGCGCTGAGGATATGGGGCTGTTTTCCGAATTTCATGGCGACTCCGCGAAAAGAAAAAGCTTACGGAGAAAAGGCCCTTTTGTCTCGCAAAAAACAGAAGCTGAAAAGCTAGCAAGCGTCATTTCTATATCGCTTTTCAGCACTGGTATCCTGATGCCGCACGCGGAATGTAACCACCGCTGCCGCGCCATCCTGCGGCGTGTAGCCAATAACGCGCCGCGTTTCTCCAATGTCCCAAGGCATGCCGGGATTGTCGCTGACCAGATTCAGCACGGCGTAATCCACGCCTTCGGCCAGGACGGCACGCTCCATGCCCTGGCACATATCGCGGTCGGACAGCCACATCAGCTGGCCCCAGCTGCCATATTCCATATGCGGGCCGGGGCGGTTGCCTTCGCGGTGCTGACAATAGCCAATACGGAGGGCGATAAAGGAGAGCCCCTGCTGCGCGGCATAGGCGCCCATCTGCTCGCCGAATAATTTGGAAACGCCATAGGGATGGGCGGGACGCGGCGGCAGATCGGCTGTCAGCCGCATGCGCTCAAACTGATAACCCGCCATGACCCAGTTGGAACTGGCAAAAACCATGCGCCGGACGCCATGCCGCTGCGCCGCGCGCAGCACGTTGCGCGTGGCATCCATATTGTTGGGTATGATGGAATTCCACCCGGCATCGGGCGAGGCATCGGCGGCCAGATGCACAACCGCATCAACGCCCACGAAATGCTGCATCCAGCTTTCATCATCATGTGCGAGGTTGGCGATGGTGACGACGTCATCGCCCTTCCGCCGGCGGTCCAGCAGCCGCAAATGCCATCCCAAAGCGGTAAAATGCAAGCGCAGCTTGCGGCCCAGATTGCCCGACGCTCCGGTGATGAGGACGGTTCGCGTGGATGAGGTTGGTTGCATATTTTCCCTTAGACAAGGTTGGCAACCCTTCGCATGGACGGGTTGGCCTGCCATCCGAAGCTTTAGCGTAGGATGGCGCGCCCGAAGAGATTCGAACTCCTAACCTTCTGATCCGTAGTCAGATGCTCTATCCAGTTGAGCTACGGGCGCGCTGCAAAGGCGGGGAAATTAGCCAAAAAGCCGCTTGAAAGCAAATAGGCATAGGGCCTGAAAGACGGGCCAAGAACACTTATTGCCAATTCACAGCCATAACTGCTAATTCCTGAGCCCTGAACCCGGCCTTTGCTTCCTTCATCATGGACAACTTCTCCCTCATCCGCCGCCTGTCGCAGCTTGGCACATTTCTGCAGACCTGGTTCTGCGGCGTGGAGGAAGGCCGCGACGAATCCGGTAACCGTTATTACCGGGCGCGGCGCACGCCCGAGGGCCAGCGCGAAAAACGCTGGGTCCTCTATGCAGGCGAGCCGGAAGCCAGTAAAGTGCCGCCCGAATGGCATATCTGGCTGCACCACACCGCCGATGAGCCTTTGTCCGGGGAAAGCATCTATCACCAGCCCTGGCAGAAGCCGCATCAGCCGAATATGACAGGAACGCCGGAAGCCTATCTTCCGCCGGGCCATACGCTGCGGGGCAGCCGCCGCGATAAGGCCACGGGCGATTACGAAGCCTGGCAACCGGGAGAGTAAACAAAGGGGACTATGATCATGGGACGCAGTGTTTTTGAAACCATCCTGGGCGCGGTTGTGATTGCCATCGCGCTTTTGTTTCTGGGTTTCGCCTATTCGAGCGCCGACCTGCAGAAGGTCAAAGGCTATATGGTCTCGGCGAATTTCCCTATGGTTGACGGGCTGAAAGACGGCATCGACGTCAAGATCAATGGCGTGAAAGTCGGCTCGGTGCAGGATCTGCATCTGCTGACCGACCCCGGGCCCAACCAGTATCTGGTCAATGTGCAGATGACGATTGATCCCAGCGTCCGCCTGCCATCCGATACCATCGCCATGGTCGCCTCCGAAAGCCTGCTGGGCGGAAAATATATGTCGCTGGAACCCGGCGTGGATGAAGAGCTGATCAAGAATGACGGCACAGGCCGCATCACCCGGACACAGGCGCCGATGCGTCTTGATGACCTGATCGGCCAGCTGATCTACAGCTCCAAGCGCGGCGACAGCAATTCGGCCCCGGCCTCGCAGTCTGCGCGCCCCTAAGCATGCAGCTTTTTCTTCTTGCGCTCACGCTGGTTTTTGCCGCCTTTCCGGCGGCCGCCATTGTGCCGACGCAGGAAGAACCCGTCGCCGTCCTGCGCGCGCTGGATAAAATGACCGCGCGGGTCGAGGAGCTGGACGTCACCGCCAATCGCCCCCTGAAATTCGGCACGCTGCTGATCACCTTGCGCAGCTGTCGCGTGACGCCGCCCGAGGAAACGCCGGAAGCCGCCGCCTTCCTGGAAATCGGCGAATTCAAGCCGGGCGAAAAGGAAACGCCCGTCTTCCGCGGCTGGATGTTTGCTTCCAGCCCCGCCCTCTCGGCCATGGAACATCCGGTTTACGATATCTGGGTCACAGGCTGCAAAAGCGCACCGACGAAGTGATCCCAGCTTTCCGACGTGGGGCGCTGGATTTTGGCTTTGCGCGCCGCCGCTTCTTTCAGCAGATGCTTGTAATTCACGCGCGTGACCTCATAGGTACCGAACTGCATGAGGTGCGGCGTTTGAAATTGCGTGTCCAGCAGCGTGAAGTTTGACATGCGCAAAAGCGCCGCAAGATAGACCAGCACAATCTTGCTGGCGTCACGTGCGCGGCTGAACATGCTTTCGCCGAAAAATGCGCCGCCGAGGCTGACGCCGTATAATCCGCCGACCAGTTCATTCCCCTGCCACGCTTCGATGGAATGCGCATGGCCGCGCCAATGCAGCGTGCTGTAGAGATCGATGATTTCCCGGTTGATCCAGGTGGTGGTGCGCCCGGGTCCCGGCGCCGCGCAGGCGCGGATGACACTGTCGAAAGCGGTGTTCAAACGGATATCATAGGGTTTCTGGCGAATGGTACGGCGCAGGCGGCGCGGTACATGAAATATATCGAGCGGGATGACAGCGCGGATGGGCGGATCGAACCAGTGCAGTTCGGTTGAATCCGCGCTTTCGGCCATCGGGAAAATTCCGGCGGCATAGGCGCGCAACAAAGTGGTGGGCGTGAGGAGATAGAGGGAACGGTTGGACATCTCAGCTTCCCGGGCGCTGCCGCGCACGCATGACGCCCCATGGCGTCGGGCCGTCACGGCTTTCCCAGGTGATGATCAGGCTGTCGAACGGATCCATATAGACGCCCGGCCCCGTAACGGCCTCGAAATCGAACAGCGTCGGTTTGTTATGGATAATCTCAATTTCGTGCGTCGCGGCGAAGCGTTCGCAGACGGTTTTGGAAATGCCGGGGACAAGAATATCGTGCAGTTCGACAATAATATCCATGCGCGCCAGCGCTTCGTAACGCGTGGGGCTGAGCAGGTTCATCTCCGCCCCCTCAATATCCATCAGCACCAGCGTTTCCTCGCTGGCGTAAGAGGCAAAGTCCTCGCCACGGAATTCACCGCCGATCCGCACGCGGTCCTGCACCTTGTTGAGGATGGCCATGTCGCGGCAGCGTTGCTGCTCAAACGGCTTGATGTCGAAGGAATGCATCTTCACATCCGGCATCCGCTGCGCGAGGCCAACGCTGTAATAGCCGAAAGCGCAGCCGATATTGAGAATGTTTTTATAAGGATGCGCGATGACGCGTTCAAACGTCGCGTGCAATTCATGTTCGTAAAGTCCGGTGAGCGCGGGACCGTAGGCGCCGCTCATCACCGCTTGCGTCAGCTCCATGCCCCTGAAGGGGCCGGAATAGACATGTGGCCCGATTGTGTTGCGCAAAAGAGTGGCAAGGATAGTGCCGCGAATATAAGCCTGCGTCACCCAGAGGCGGCGAATTTTTAAACCGTCCGGCTCGGCTGCCTGAAGTACTTTATGGAGTTCAGCCAGAATCCGCGCGGCGGGGTCTTGGTCGGGCGGCGAGGATGGCGGAGATTTCGGAGAAGCCGAAAGAGACATGCTTCATTTATAAGCCCGTCCGCCGGAAATCGCCCAATAAAAAAGGCGCGCCGACGCGCGCCTTTGGAATTTTGTTAGGCCAGAAGCTTTAGAGCTTCAAAGCAGGGAAAGAGGCTTTAAGGCCTTCTTTGCCAGCCTGGGGATGTGGGAGCAAACTGCCCGATTTGACACCCTCTAAAGCTACAATGAGGACGCCACCGTTCAACACAGTGTCCAATTCTCTTCCACTAAGACGGCGAGCTTTGGTACCCATTTTCCCCTCCTCAACTCAGGCCAGTGTGGCCTGTATGCATCGGTTACTATTCAATATGAAAGGTATTAACTTTTGCGTAAAAAGTCAAGCTTTTGATTTAGCAAGGAAAATACCGAGAAAGATTATTTCCTTGAAACTTTATTGCGCATCCATTCCGTGGGTTTAATAAAATTTCAAATGGGGCCAAAACACTCCTGCTGTTCCGGGAGAGGGCGGTGCAAATCCGGAATGACGAACCGGAATCAGCCCTTCTTCGCCAGTTCAGCCAGCTGCCGCTGAAGCGCGGCGATTTTCTGCTGCACATCTTCGCTGGAGGGCAAGGGCGATGTCATCGGCATCACATTCGATGATGGCGTGAAAGCATCTTCGGCGACGGCATCGTTATCTTCCGCCGGAGCGTTTGGCTTCGGCGCTGCGCCCGGCGCGTTACCGCCGAACGGCGAGAACATGCGCATGGCGCGCTCGAACATCGCGATATTCTGTTTGCCCATTTCTTCCAGCGTGCTGCCGAAGGGGAACATGCCGCCGAAAGTGGTCTGGAAATAATTGCGGATCTGATCCTGGTTTTTCGTCAGCATCTGCATGCTTTGTTCCAGGTATTTCGGCACCATCCATTGCATATTGTCGCCGTAAAAGCCGATCAGCTGGCGCAGGAAACCGATGGGCAGCAGGTTCTGCCCCGCCTTGCCTTCTTCCTCGACGATGATCTGCGTCAGCACCGAGCGGGTGATATCCTCGCTGGTCTTCGCGTCATAGACATTGAACTCGATGCCTTCCTTGACCATCTGCGCGAGATTATCGAGCGTGACATAGGAACTGGTCGCCGTGTTGTAGAGGCGGCGGTTCGCATATTTCTTGATGGTCACGGTTTGCTTGGAAGCATCGCTCATGAAAAAATCCCTGAAGGTCTGAAAACCGGAACCCGGCCGAGGAAGGAGGTATGGTTAATAGTCTTTCCGCATAGGGAAAGACAAGCTGAATCTGATTCGGAACAGCAACAAACCCCACTCTCCGCCACTATCCCCCTGCTGGAAAAAGGATTTCAGAAAGCGTGCAGGCTTTGTTCCAGCACGGCCAGCGCATGGTTGGTGCTGCGGCTGACATGCAGGAGCGTTGGAATCTGCAGCGGGTTTTTCAAAACTTCCCACGCCGCGCGCGGCACATGGATGCGGCCATCTTCGGCGATGGCCTTCATCACCAAAGGCGGCACATCCAATTCAGCCACATCGCACACCGCCCGCACCACGGTCAGCGGCACGCCTGTTTCGGCGGCGATTTCCGCCGCGCACTGGCTTTCCATATCGACGATCAGGCAGTTGCGTTCCGCATAAAGCGCCTGCTTGTCCCTTGCTTTGGCGATAAGGGATTCCGAACCCCAGACGCCGCCGCGCTGCACCTGCGGCAGTTTTCTGGCCATCGCTTCGCCCCATGCAGCGTCACAATTCCATGCGCCTGTGAAAGACGTCACCTGCGTGCCGATTACCAAAGCGCCGATGGGTAAGCCGGGTTTTAAGCCTCCGGCGATGCCAAAACTGATCAGTTGTTTTACCCCCTGCCCGACCAGATCGCGGGCCAACGCCCGTGCTTTGTCCGGTCGCGCTCCGGCGCAGGCCACGCACGCGCCGGGAATGCGGCGCGCAATGGCCGCTTCGGACTCAAGCCCGCAGAGAATACCGAGCATCGTTACATTCCAAACAGAACCTGCGTCGCGTTGCTTTGCCGCAGATTGCGGTAGCGCGCGAGCGCCCAGGCGGGGAAGAAAGCCTTGTAGCCATGATAGCGCAGATAGAAGACGCGAGGAAAGCCGACCGCCGTATAATATTCCTCATCCCACAGCCCGTCTTTGTTCTGTGTCGCCGTCAGGTGCTGGATGCCGCGCGCGATGGCAGGATTATCCACCTCGCCCGCCGCCATGAGGCCGAGCAAGGCCCAGGCGGTCTGTGATGGCGTGCTGACCTTGCATTCGCCTTTCGGCTGATCGTTCCAATAGCTGGCGCCATCTTCGCCCCAGCCGCCATCCTCGCGCTGTTTCCGCAGCAGCCAGTCGACGGCCCGGCGGATCATCGGGTCTTTGGGCGAAATGCCGATGGCGTTCAGCGCACACAATACCGACCATGTGCCGTAAATGTAATTCGTCCCCCACCGACCGAACCAGCAGCCTTCTTTCTCCTGCTCGCGGCGCAGATAGTCGATCGCCGCCACGACCTGCGGATGATCTTTGGCGTAACCCAACTGCGCCAGCATGCCGAGACAGCGCGCAGTGACGTCAGCACTTGGCGGATCAAGCAGCGCACCGTGATCGGCGAAAGGAATATGGTTCAGATAGTAGTAGGTATTGTCCGCATCGAACGCGCCCCAGCCGCCATTTTTCGATTGCAGGCCCAGCACCCATTCCGCGCCGCGTTCGATGGCGTTGCGGTATTTCTGCTTGTTCAGCCTGTCCATCGCCATGACGACAACGGCCGTGTCATCCAGATCCGGATAATGCGCATTGTTGTACTGGAACGCCCAGCCGCCCGGACGCACATGCGGCCGCCAAGCGGCCCAGTCGCCCTTCACATCCAGAATCTGCCGCTCCACCAGCCAGTCACAGGCTTTTTCCAGCCTGTCCTTCGGCGCATCACCATCCAGCAGCGCATGCAGCGCCAGGCCCGTATCCCAGACGGGCGACAGGCAGGGCTGGCAATAGGCGCGTTCCGGCCCATCGACCACGAGCTTATCAACGGATTTACGCGCAATCGCTGCGTCCGGATGATTGCGGCTATAACCGAGAATCTCGTACATCATCACGCTGTTGGCCATCGCCGGATAGATCGCCCCGAGGCCGTCTTCGCCATTCAAGCGCTCCGTCACCCAGGCGGCGCAACGCTCGATGGCTTTTTGACGCAGGGTCTTCGGCATGAAAGGCTCGATGGCGCGCAGTACGGCATCGATACCGCGGAAAACAGGATTCCAGATGGAGCTGGTGGTGTTGGTATGCCAGTTCTTCACCTGCTCCGGATGCGTCATGAAGAGTTCATCGATGCGAATCTTGCGCGGATTGCGCGCCAGCGGTTTTTTGGCCGCGAGCACCAGCAGCGGCACAATCACCGTGCGCGACCAATAGGCGATCTTGCTGAGATGAAACGGAAACCACTGCGGCAGGAAAATAATTTCCACGGGCATGACGGGAACCGCGCGCCATGGCACCGCGCCGAACAAAGCCATCTGGATGCGGGTGAAGACATTGCTTTTTTCCGCGCCGCCGAAACGCAAAATCGCTTCGCGTGCGCGCGCCATGTGCGGCGCATGAATGTCATCGCCTACGCACTTCAAAGCGAAATAGGCTTTCACGCTGGCGCTGATATTAAAGGCGCCGCGATGGAACAGCGGCCAGCCGCCATGATCTTCCTGAATCGCGCGCAGGTAAACGGCCATGCGCTCATGCAAAGGCTGGTTGATCGTATCGAGGAAATGATCGAGCAGGATATATTCGGAGGGGATGGTGGCATCGGCCTCCAACTCAAACGCCCAATGCCCGTCGGCGCGCTGGAGCTTCAGCAGCGCACCGGCCCCCTGCGCCACAGCGGCATTGAGCGCCTCGGAAGCAAGCCCCGGCAGGGGCGCGGTTTGAACGGCGGAACTGAGCATAAATCCTGTATCCGGTGATTTTTGAACGCCTCTAACTGCTGCGGAAAACGGCAAAAATCAAGGGTTCCGGCGGGACAAGGCACCTAGCCAGCCGGGTTAATCTCTGCTATCTCCTTGAAACAACCTGATTCTTTCCGTCCGCCGGGATATTTGGCCCATGAAATTCACGCTGGAACGCGCTGCCCTCCTGAAAAGCCTTGGCCATGTGCAAAGCGTGGTTGAGCGGCGGAATACCATCCCCATTCTCGCCAATGTCCTGATCCGCGCTTCGGCGCAGGCGATTTCTTTCGCCGCTACGGATATGGAAATCGAGATTAACGAAACCATGTCCGGCCAGGTCGCCAAGGGCGGCGCCATCACCGCGCCCGCGCATACGCTGTATGAAATCGTCCGCAAGCTGCCCGAAGGCGCGCAGGTCGAGCTGAACGCTGCGGCGGCCAATCAGCTGACGCTTTCTTCCGGCCGTTCGCATTTCAAGCTGGGCTGCCTCCCGGTTGAAGACTTCCCTAAAATGCCCGAAGGCGACCTCAAGCATAAATTCAAATTGTCGGCATCGGATCTGCGCGCGCTGATCGACCGTACGCGCTTTGCCATGTCGACCGAGGAAACGCGCTACTACCTCAACGGCATTTATCTGCACACCGCGAAGATGAAAAATGTCGAAGTGCTGCGCGCCGTTGCCACGGATGGCCACCGCTTGGCGCGCGTGGAAATGCCTGCGCCACAAGGCGCCAAGGGCATTCCCGGCATCATCCTGCCGCGCAAAACGGTGAATGAAGTGCGCAAGCTGATCGATGAAAGCGGCGGTGATATTGAGATTGCCCTGTCCGAAGCCAAGGTGCGCTTCACGTTTGACGATGTTGTCATCACCTCCAAACTGATCGACGGCACCTTCCCGGATTACGAACGCGTCATCCCCTCAGGCAACGACAAAGTGATGGAAGCCGATGCCCGCGCCATTGCCGCCGCCGTCGACCGCGTCGCCACCATATCGACGGAAAAATCCCGTGCCGTGAAATTGAGCCTGACGCCGGGACATCTGGTGCTGTCCGCCAGTTCGCCGGAAGCCGGCAGCGCAACGGAAGAGATTGAGGTCAAATATGACGGCGCGCTGCTCGATGTCGGTTTCAACGCGCGTTATATGCTGGATATTTTGCAGCAGGTGGAGGGCGAAGGCGCGCGCTTCACGCTGGCCGATGCCACCGCACCCGCCATCATTCAGGATGTCGCGGACGCCACGGCGCTTTATGTGCTGATGCCCATGCGGGTGTAAAGCGGGTTATTCCGCTTTCGCGATCTTATCAATCGATTTCGTTGTCGCCACATCCGGCCCCCAGGTGGTCTTGAGGCTGTCCAGATTCTGCCGGAGAATTTTCAATCGCGATTCCGCCCGCGCCATGGCCAGGGACGCCAGCGCCTGCGGCATGGCAAAAACAATCAGCCAGCCGATGCCCGCCGCCCCTGCGATTACCATCCAGTTGGATGGTTCGCGCAGAATCTGGAACAGATGTTCCATGGTCTGACCCTTGCTCCACAGATCAATAATGAAGGGCGCAAGTCCCGCCCCGTTCATCGCGCCGACCGCAACCGCGCCGGATTTCTGATCATCCGTATCGGCCAGAATGGCGATGCAGGTGGGCACCATGCCGACCAGAATCAAAATAAAAGTCGGGAAGATGAACCAGAAAGACGCCCCAAAAACGACCATGAACAGGATCAGGCCCAGCTTGCCGCCTTTTTTCGGTGCAGCAGCCTTGGCGTCGGCGGGCTTGGGGGCTTCTTTTTCGTCGGCCATGCGCGTCCCCTACATTTTCAGCCAGATGGCGCGCAGGATCGCCGCCATCACCAGAAGGATCGCCAGAAAACTGCTGAAAGCCGCAGCGATGGGCTTGCCCGTCGTTTGCACAATGTTGTTGCGGTTGGCGAGGCTGGCTTCCAGACCTGCGACTTCTTTCAGCGTACTGAGATAAAGCAGCCGTGCCGCCAGAAATTCCTGCTGGTCATATTCAATGCGGCGCGGATCATCGACCAGGCGCAGCAGCGTGCCCAGATCGCCGCGTGATGACGCCTCGCGCAACTGCTTTTGCAATTTGTCCTTCAGGGATTTGCCGAGATAGCGGCGGATGGACACTTCCAGAAACGGCGTCAACCAGGCCGCAAGGTTCGGCACGGCATCGGGGCCGTAGCGGTGCTGCATCTCGCTGAATAAGGTCAGCAACGCGACGCCCTTGCGCGGTGAGGTATCCGGCGCAGCCATGGCGTTAAACAAAGTCTCGCTGCGCTTTTCCCGCGCGATCAGGAAGGCGGCGATATGCCTGTCCATTGGCTCATGCGCGCGGCCCCCGCCGCCGCCCACGCGTTCCAGCGCCGCCAGCAGCGCCTTGGGCGTTGTGACATACTGGCTACGCAACATCGGGCTCAGGCAGGGCAGATTGGGGTTAAGCTCGTACAGCACCCTCTCGATGCCATTGCCGAGATTGGTTTTTTCGATCAGCCCCCTCATTTTTTCAAATTGCTGGCCAATCGGTACAAGCTCGGTCTTCGCCTCTTTCTGCATATTGACCCAGAAAGCCACCAGCTGGCTGGCGATAATTTCGGACAAGGCGGGCAGATTGTTGCCATTGGTGATCAGCGCTTCGGCCAACATATTGGCGATGCCGCCCGGCATCATCGACAGGCCGCGGTAACGGATGGGCGCACTGGGGTCGAGCGCGATGCAGACGCGCGTCACCAGCTGATCTTCGTAATGCGCGACCTTGCCGCCTTCCTTCAGGCTGGATTGCGCATCCAGCAATTCATTGGCGCGCTCTTCGTCACCCGCAGCGCGGCGCAGCCATTTGTCGATTAACCCGCTTTCGATGGCGCGGGCGGCTTCCGCCACCTGTCCGGCCATCGCCGCGGCCAAGGGACGCGTCTGCCAGTAGGGTTTGCCGCCGAAATCGATATGCCGTGAGGCGCGCCGCCCGGCATCGGCGCTGCGCGGCGTCATGCGGCGGCCATTCAGCCAGTGCTCAAGGTCAATTGCCGTCCAGCGCGTCCGCGCGTCATCCGCCAGAAGCCCGCGCAAAATTTCGGCATGCGTTGGCGACAGGCGCGTGTTGCCGATCAGAGCGCCGAAGCTGCCGCGCTCCATCTTCGCCTGAATGACGGCGCGGTCATCCAGACCTTTCAGTAGATTCTGGCCCAAAATGAACAGCGCCAGCGTCACGCCAAAAGCATAGCTGTCATCGGCCGGAGTGCCCGGACCGCGGCCCAAAGGCAGGCTCATGGCACGCTCCAGCGGCTCAAACAAGGCGGGCTGGCCGACGCCCGCAGGCGCGGACAGGCACTCGCCTAATTGAGGTGGTGCGGCACCACCGAGACGCCAGAAAATATTGGTGGGCCGGATGGCGTTATGGACATTGCCTGTGCGCGCCAGTTCGGCCAGCGCACCGATCAGCGGCGTGATGAAAGAATGATTGATGACATCCTCACCCGGTGGCGCATGCGGTTCATCCACCGCGTTTTTCATGCGCGGTGAGGATGGCGTCTGGTAAGCCAGCGCGAAATAGCGCATGCCGTCCGAAGGCCACAGCGCCACACCGCTGTCCAGCAACCGCAAAAATGACGGGTGGTCGATGTTGCGCATGGCGTTGATGGCATCAAGGCGTGGCGGCAGCCCCGTATTGCACAGAATGGCCATCACGCTGGCCGCATCGCCCTTCAGCCGCGCGGCATAGGCCGGACCACCCACGGCATTGTAGGCCGGGAGAGGTGAGGCCGGGATAATCTCGGCGCGATTGCCGAAGGGCACGCTGGCGCTAGCGGCGGCGGATGTTTGAACGGCGGGAAGAGCCATGACGGGGATGTCCGGAACGGCGAATCGAGGCTTGAAATTACGCGAAATCAGGCGGTTGGGCCAGAAGGATATGATGCCCGCAAAAGACTGGCATGCCTTGTCTTTTGCCAAAAGAAGCCTATCTCCTTTAGGCTGAATTGAGGTAAAAGCGGATTATTCATGCTCTCATCATTTTCGCAACAGGCACCACCTGCCAAAACCCATGATGCCGACCCCGTACGGGATGTCGGGCTGGAAAATTTTTTGCCGGAAGTGATCGAGGCGTCGAAGCATCATCTGGTCATCGTCGATTTCTGGGCGCCCTGGTGCGGGCCATGCAAGCAACTTGGTCCCGTGCTGGAGAAACTCGTCCGCGGCTATAAGGGCGCGGTGCGGATGGCGAAAATCGACATCGATCAGAATCCGCAAATCGCCCAGCAGATGGGCGTGCAATCCATCCCTGCTGTTTTCGCGTTCTTTCAGGGCCGTCCGGTGGATGGTTTTATGGGCGCCCTGCCCGAGGCACAAATCAAAAGCTGGCTTGAAAAGCTGGTGAAGGCCACGGGCGGCGCGGCGGAATCGGACGGCGTGGAAAGCGCGCTGAAACAGGCGGCGGATTTTCTGACGGCCCATGAGATTCCCTCGGCGCAATCGATTTATGCCGAACTTCTGGATGAAGATCCTTTCAACGCGCCTGCCTATGCGGGATTTCTGCGTTGTCTGATCGCGCTCGGCGATTTGGCGCAGGCCAAGCAGATGTTTGAAAAAGCGCCTGCCGATATGACCAAGGACAAGGCTTTTGACCCGGTCCGCGCAGCAATTGAACTCGCAGGACAAACGGCCGATGGCGGTTCCGTCACCGAATTGCAGCAGAAACTGGAGCAAAACCCGGCGGATCATCAGGCACGCTATGACCTCGCCATGGCGTATTACGCCGCCGGACAGAAAGAAGAAGCCGTTGATCAATTGCTGGAGATCGTGCGTCGCGCGCGCAGCTGGAATGAAGAGGCGGCGCGCAAACAGCTGGTGAAATTTTTTGAAGCCTTCGGCCCCACTGATCCTTTGACGATTGCCGCGCGCAAGCGCCTGTCGTCGATTTTGTTCGCATGAGCGCCGTCGCTTCCGCCCGCGCCCATGCGCCTTCGGCACTGCCGGATATTCTCCCGATTTTTCCGCTGACGGGTGCTGTGCTTCTGCCGAATGGGCGCCTGCCACTGAATGTTTTTGAGCCGCGCTATCTCGCCATGGTCGATGATGTGTTGGGCCAGGGCCGGATTATCGGCATGATCCAACCCACCGAGCCGGAAACCAAGGACAATCCTGTTCCCTCGGTTTACCGCATCGGCTGCGCCGGGCGCATTACGTCTTTTTCCGAATCTGACGATGGGCGATTCCTGATTGCCCTGACGGGCCTGTGCCGTTTTTCCATCGCCGAGGAACTGCCGCTGGACAAGCCCTGGCGGCGCGTGCGCCCGGACTGGAGCACATTCCTGCACGATCTCAACCCGCCCGCCGAGGATATCGCCATCGACCGCCCGCGGCTTATCCAGGCGCTGGAGCCCTATTTCAAGGAAGAAGGGCTGCAGCTGGATTGGGGCATGGTGGAAAATACGCCCAACGATGTGCTGATCTCGGCGTTGGCGATGATCTGCCCGTTGGAGCCCAACGAGAAGCAGGCGCTTTTGGAAGCGCCCGATCTGGAGGCGCGCGCCTCGGTTCTTACGACCCTTCTGGAGATGGCCTGCATGCCAAAGCCCGCGGAAGGCGAGGGCGGCGCGAAACATTAAGGGAGAAATGTATGGCACAGGATTCAAATGCCCGACGCGCCGACCCGCGGCTTCTGGCGATGCTGGTATGCCCGGTGACAAAAGAGGCTTTGCGCTACGACGCCACGCGGCAGGAATTGATCAGCGACAAAGCCGGACTGGCTTTTCCCGTACGCGACGGCATACCCATTATGCTAGTCGATGAAGCGCGCAAACTGGCGGATGAAGCCGCCAGATCCTAGCGGATAGCAAGAACCTGATAGAAGAAATAGCCTTCGCTGGCGTCGGTTGCGTTGTTGTTCTGAACGCAGCCAATCGGCTTGCCGAAGAGCGCCGCAGGCCAGGCCGCCAGAAGCGCAGCGTCATTGCTGGCGGAGGTAAAGTCGCCCAGATCATTGACAGCAGGCGTGGCGAGGGCATTCGCGCGAGCGTTCACTTCGGTGCAAACACCCTGCGAAACGCGCAACACAGCCAGCTGTTCCGAGCTTGCCGTACCCAGGCCACCGATACCGCCCGTGGGGTAGTACCAGACATCATTGCCGGGATCATTGGCTAGCGTGACGGAAGGCGCTGTGATACCGCCACCGTTTGGCGAGAACAGAACATTGTTTGAGCTGCTGTCGGCATTTTTAGCGTTGAAATCGATGGCGCCGAATTGCGCGATATCCTGAAGCAGCAAGCGATCGACGCCGATTTTCAAATTTTCGCCGATCTGGATGAGAGCGGAAGCGCGCGTCCGGTCGCTTTCCTTGCTGGTGCCCGCCGTGAAGGAACCGCTGCCTGCCGCGATGGCCGCAGCCAGGATGGCCAAGATGGCGATGATGAACAGGATAGGGCCGATCGCGATGCCGGATTGGCTGGCGAAGCGCCGCTCTGATGCATGGTCCATTTTCATTCTCCCCCGCTTAAATATTCCCCAAAGGCTCTTCACCTGCGCCTGCAAACCCAGACTTACGGCGCCCTGAAAATGGACGAACCCAGCCTCATTCTGGCGCAAATTGATTAACAAAAAACTGGTGAAAAAGAACTTGGGGCAGGACTAGCCTAATGGACTGATTCTATTAGTAAAGATGCCTTTTCTCTAAAAGTCAACGATGAAGGGCCGGGATTCGGTGCGGGTTAATTCTTTCCTTTCGGCTGTTGCGCTTCAAAGGTGATGCGCTCACCCGTCAAAACGGTGCGCATCAATTCATTGCCAGTACATTTGCCGACGCAGAAATCCTGAATCGACCAGCGGAACTCAGGCGACACCGTATCCATATAACTGAGGGCCGTCAGCCATTGCCGGAACTTTCCACCGTCATTCGCCGAAACCATGATATTCGACCCGCGAAGCGCAAAATTAATGTCCGCGAAACGGCGCTGCATGCGATCGATGACCATTTGGGCACTGCGCGGATCCATGGGTTTATGGGCGATTTTCGGGATATTGGGCTCGACCGCTGTCGCCATCTCGGCTTCGCGGCGGGTGGAAACCGAGAGGCTGAGCGTATAAATGGCGAAGACTACCATCAAAAGTGCGGCGGCCCAGCAGACACTGACGACAACTGTCGTCGCACGATCAAAAGTTTGCACGGCCTTCGCCATCATTTGCGGCGACAGAGATTTCAAAAAGGCGCGCGAGTCGAAACGCATTATTTCTTCCCCTTGCCCGAAGCTTCGTATTCCGCCTGGGCATTGTTGCCAATGGCGACGCCCTGCGGCGTAGTTTCCAGCGTTTTGCCGCCCAGCGCATTGATGCGGTCGGCGGTTACGTTAGGCGGTATGATGGCGCGCCAACGCGTTTTATTTTCCTTGATTTCGTAAATTTCCAGAAAGCCGTTGATCGCCAGCAGCCCATCATTCAGATCGGAAAATTTCGCCAGCTGTTCGCGCATCGGCGTGGCGCGCAGGCTGTCGGCCGTTTTCATCAACGCCAGTGCTTTTTCATCCGTACGTTCCTTGACTGAGCTGAGATCATGCCGCGCGGACAACAAGGAAGCGCTGACCAGCAGCCAGACCAGAAGGGCCAGCGCCGCCAGCCCCAAAGCTCCCAACACACTGGTGGCAGCCAGGATACGGCGCGCGCGATCCTCGAACAGAGATACGGAATACCAGGGAATGGGGGTCAATTGCATGATGCGGTCAGGCACAAGCTCGATGACCGGAGCGTTACCAAGTTCGCGTGCCGTGCGTTCGGCCTTGGCGCGTACAACCAGCGTCGTGCCGCGGTAGATTTGCAGGCTGTCGCCAGCGATGGTCATCATGGTGGCGGTTTCGTCGCTGTAATAGGTGTAGCAGACGGGCGGTGTCGCGGCCTCTTTCATGCCGGGCAGCAGCGAGGCGAAGGGGCACCAGGTGTTGGGATGCGAAGCCAACTCGCTGGAGCGCACGGCCAGATACCAGATACGATTTTCGACCGATTGCCAGACCACATGGACACGTTCGGTATCGCAGGCTTCAGCAGCGGCGTTCCAGACAATATCTTCTTCCTCGCCCGCGACGCGTGGGCAGGTACCACCGATGATTTCCGACGGAAAATAATATTCGTCGAGCGCACCGATGGAGCCCGTCAAGGTACGGGCCAGCATGGTGGTCGAGCTGGCGGTCTTTTTCTCGTCCTTCGGTGCGCCGCCACCCGCGAGCGTTTTGGCGCCGCCCGAGGCCAGTTTTTCCAGGCCGCTGGCCAGCTGTTTGGTGTACTGGGCGAGATTGATGGCCATGGCTATTCGCGGAGGGATTTGAGGCTGTCGAGGAAGCTCTGGTTCTGAATGGTCAGCAGGTAGATCATCGTCAGAACCGTTGCGCCGAAGAAAACCATCATGGTGATGATACCGAGAATCGTAATCCGCCGCTGGTCGGATTTTGCCATAAGGCCACGCTCGTCGGCAATCGCGCCGTAAACTTCCGACAGCTGCTCGACGGACTGGATGGTGGCAATCTGGTCTTTTTCGGCCTTGCTCAGAGGCCAGCGGCCCAGCGCGCGCGAAGGTTCCACGCCCGCCATGATGCGGCCAAGGCTTTCCGTCCAATAGGAGCGGGTGGATGCCTCAAAAACACCGTCGCGGATGATGGAAATCGCATCGGCCAGAGGCACCTTGCCGCGCAGGAGGCGCTTCATTAGTTTGCAAGTGTCCTGCAGGCCGACATTACGGAAATAATTGGAGAACACCGGGAGCTTCATCATCAGCCGCGAGGTGAAGTGATCGGGGCGATGGCGGTTCATCCAGTACATAGCGCCCAGAACCACGCCACCGACCATAATCCCGGTGATCAGGAACAAAAGTGTTCCGTTGATCATGGTTGCGACCTTGATGGCATGCTCGAAACGTTCGATGTCTTCGGGGTTCGTGCTTTTGACGCCCTGATTTTTCAGATAGGGAATAAAGCCAAATTGCGCGCCCCAGATGGCACCAAAAATGTTGATGATGTCGAAGGACAGCCAGCTCAGCGCCACCATGATGGTCTTGTACTGCTTGCCTTTTTCTTCGGTATGTTCGATGGCGTGCTGAATAACGCCTTTCAGGTCGCCTGCGCGTTCGCCCGCCGTGATGATCGCCATGGTCGGCGCATCCATCAGGCGCAGCGCGCGCAAGGCTTCCGAAAAGGAGCCGCCGCCCTTCAACACCGTGCGCGTTGGCAGAAAGACCAGACGGCGGCGCGGATCCTGTTCGCCTTCAATGATGTTGAGCAGCGCGGTGCCCGCCGAGGTCGTGGCGCTTTGGAAGCGCAGCGCGCGCAGCAATTGCAGTTGCCAGGTGCGGGAGCGCACATCCATCCATTCCAGCATGGGGGGCTTCTGCTCGCGGATGCTGATCGGCCAGAAGCCCTTGTTGCGCAGCTGGCGGCGCACGGCGGAAATATCCGGCAGGTAGAAATCATCCTCCAGGATGTTCACGCCGCCGGGGCGGGGCTGGGCATAGCGGGCATGGTACAATTTCATGCTTTAGCCCCGGCCCTGCCGCGTCGCGGCTTCTTCGACCAGCAGGGACGCGCCCATATTGGCGTCGACGGCGCGGCGCTGGATCAGATCGACGATCGACTGGCGGCGCGGAATATAGACCGTGCCCGACACATCGACGATGGAGGACGTAACGTTGGACACCATCATTTCCGTGATCGCGCGGCGGCTGGCCTGATCTTCCGGCGGGAACATGGCTTCGAGCGCCAGAGTACGGCCAAGGAAACCTGTGTGATTGCAAAGATCGCAACCCTGTTCATTGGCGCGGGCGACCATGGCTTCCGGAGAAATGCCGATATCGGCGCAACGGGAGACATCGCCGAAGACGCTGCCTGCCTCTTCGGTTTTATGACAGGCCGGACAAACGGTTTTCACAAGGCGCTGCGACAGGCTGGCGATCAGCGCGTGGCCGAGAATGTAAAGACCGCTGGTGCGGTAGGCGGAGCTGAGGAAGCCGTCGATACGGTCAAGCGTATGAATGGCGTCCACCGCGTGGACGGTGGTGATGACCAAGTGGCCGGATTCCGTGGCGCGCAGCGCAGCCTCGACCGTGTCGCTGTCGCGCATTTCGCCGACGATGATGACGTCCGGATCGTGACGCATCAGGGCGCGGATGATTTCGGCAATGGTGTTGGCGGAATTGTCGGTAACCGAGGTTTGGTCGACCAACGGCATGTCGTATTCGACGGGTGCTTCGACCGAATAGACGGCGCGTGAGGAACGGTCGATTTCCTGAATGATACCGTAAAGCGTCGTCGATTTACCGGAACCCGTCGGGCCGCTGACAACTATCAGACCGCCGTCTTTGGTGTGGCCATGAACCGTTTTGCGCAGGCGCTCGGCAACAACAGGCGCATGCATGAAAAGCTCGTCAAAGCTGCGGAGATTTTCGCGATCGAGCAGACGGAGCGTCAGTTTTTCGCCCGACGGCGCGACAGGCAGCGCGGCGACACGGACGTCGATCATACGGCCCTGCCATTCAAAGGCGAGACGGCCGTCCTGCGGATGCAGGCGGTCGGCGGCGTCCATTTTCGCGTCGGTTTTGATACGGGTGACGATCGGCGCCATGACCCGGTGCGGAATCAGATGCTTGTACATCAAATCGCCGTCGACGCGGTAACGTATCCAGCAACGCGCATCTTCTTCCTTGAGCGACAGATGGATATCCGAGGCGCGGCCTTCGAGGGCTTCGGCGAGAATATCGCTCACCGCCTGTTCGACGAGCATGGCGTCGTCCGGGTCGCGCGCCAAGCTGGCCAGAAGGCGCAGCAAACGTTCGCCTGCCATTTCACTCTGCTCGCGCATAAGGCGTGCAAGTTCGGCGCGATCCCAGGGCTCGACATCGACGCTTTGAACCTCGTGATTGGCGCGCTGCAGGGCGCTGGTGATGCGCAGAATATCGGCGTCATCGAGCCGATCGCCAGTCGCGATGCGCAGGATGCCGCCATGCAATTCCAGAAGGCAAACGCCCATGGCGGCCTGATTGGCCGCGGATACATAAAGGCGCAGCGCCTGCATGGTCAGGTCTTCCTTGGCACTGCCTTTGGTTTGAGCGCGCGCCTTGTTGTCGCCTGCAAAGCCATTGCGGCGCAGAATTTCCTCGATCGACAGATAGCGCCCGGAGGAGCGGCGCATGGCCTGCTCGGCAAGCGCAAGTTCATAATGCTTCGGTTTGATCTTGAGCGCTTCAGCCTGGAGCTTGTTTTGATCTGGGGTGAGTATTTCGCTCATCGTCCACCACCGAAGGACACACCCGACAGGGAACCGGAACCCGAAGAGGAAGAGCCGGATGAAGACGAGGAACCGGAGGATGAGCTGGAAGAGGAGCCCGACGAAGAGGGGCTAGAACCGAGTGTCGGCAAGCCCGATGGGCCGTTGGCGCGGGATGTGCCTTTCGCCTTCAAGGCAGGCGCAGCTTCAAGCGCCAGAATCTTTTTCTTGCCATCGAGCAGAATTTCAGCGGATTTGGCACTGACCTTGACGATCTTGGCCTTGATCCCGTCGCTGTCCACTTCATCGCCGACGCCCGCGACAGCCGTCGCGCCATCGGGCTTCAGCAGCACGGCGCGGTTGCCGACTGTACCGATCAGGTAGAAATTCCCGCCTGTTGCCGCAGCGCCCAGCGTTTCCGCTGCGACGGGCGGTATTTGTCCTGCCGTGGCTTTTTCCAGTTCGGTTGCCGTCGGCGGCGCAGGCACACCGGATTTGGTACTGTCCGCCGTTGCACCTTTGCTGGCATCTTTGGCTTCCATCGTGCCGCCTTTGGCATTGCCGCGAATGGGGACAACGGCAAAGCCCAAACGCCCGCTGTGGCGAATGATGAGGTCGGTGGAGACCTGACCATTATTCACAGGTGTCCAGACCAGAGTGACGGGGCAGGATTCACCGGGCTTAAGCTCCATATCGATGGCGCAGCCCTGATCGAGCCGCTGCAATCCGTTTCCGGCTTCAATGACATCGATGGAATAAAGCGAGATGGTTTCCGCGCTGTCATTGACCATCAGGGCCGAGCGCACCGCCTTGCCGCTGCCCACTTCAACATCGCCGAAATTGACGGGCGACACTTCCTTGGTGCTGAGCGAAAGACCCATATCTTTCTTTTCGGAACTTGCCGAGCCGCTGGTTTTGCCGCTGAGCTTCGCGCGGGCAATGCGCCCCGCGCCGTTATGCGTCAGCAGCACCTGCGAACTCCAGGGGCCGGGGCTGGACGGCGTCACCGATATTTCAAGGCTGCAACGGCTGGCAGGCGCAATGGAGCCCTGCTTGGAACAATCATCGCTGGCAACCTCGACATTGACGTTACCGTCGCCATTGACCGAAACTTTCTCGACGCGCACAGGCATGCCTGTCTGATTAACGAAGAACAGACCAACACGGCGCGTTACACCGAGAACGGATTCGCCGATATCGATATCGCTTTTGGGTTCGACCTTCAGCGCGTCTTCACCTGCGCCCGCGCCACTGCCTGCACCGGGATCGACAAAGGCGGCATCGCGCGCGGATACGTCGGCGCCCATGGCGCAAAGCGCCAGCAGAGCGGCGCCGATCAGAAAGCGCTGCGTTCCTTTCACAAACCGGATACGATGGTCCGTGTCACGGCTCATAATTTCCCCTCGCGCCTCTCGGCGACGTTCGAGCCATCCTGAAGCAATTCATCAAAGGCATGCGAGAAGCCGCGCTGCATCATGCGGCGATCGACCGGAGCGCCATCGGCGCTGGGTGTCAGAGGTACAGGCGCGGTCGGCTGCGGCGCGGGTTCGCTGGCCATCAATTCCGGCCGGACGGGCACGGCGGGCATGGCTTGCGGCGGCAAAGGCGGTGGTGGAACGTTGCGGGCGGGCGGCAGGGCCAGCGTTTGCGCGCCGTCCTTGTCGATCAGCACGGCATCCGGCAGCGGCTTGCCTTCGTTTTTCTTTTTGGCGGCCGCCGTCATGGCTGAATCCGAGAACAGGACGACTGACGGCTTCATGACAATGACGAGTTCGCGGTTTTCATACTGGTTGTCGCCATAGGTCGGGATGCGGCTGTCGGAGCCAAGCGGAATCCCTTGCCGCGAACTGTTGTCCTTCGATGAGACCATTCCGGCCATAACCAGATTGTCGCCCGGCCGCACGCGGATGGAGGTGGCGATTTTTTCATCGGTCGTTTCCGGCAGGTTGATGATGCCGCCACCGCTTTGTGTCGGATTGAGGCTGATCAGGTTCGTCAGCGTCAGATCCAGATTGGCAAAGACAACGCCGTTTTCATAAGCGCCGCTGATCGCAACCGTGAGACCCGTATCAATACTGTCGGTATTGACCGTGTTGGAACCGACGCCTGTCGTTGTGTTGGGATTAGTCGTGCCGCTGGTGTTATTCGCCGTGACCAGCTGGCCGACCTGCGAGATGTAACGCTGCTTGCCGCCAACCTTGAACTGGGCGCTGGAGCCTGAGACAAAGGTAACTTGCGGGCTGCTGATGGTTTGCACCTGGCCCTGCGTGGAGAGGAATGTCGCCAGCGCGTTGGCATTCAGGCGCCCAGTGGTAATGGCGCCGAGGCTGACGCCGCCCGATGTGATGGCCGTTGCCGCCTTAGGCCCGGCGAAATTGCTGACGCTCGACAGATCCAGCTTGCTGAAACCGGGGCCTAAATCGCCCAGTTTCAAGGCGCTCCAGTTGATGCCTGTCGTGTTCTGCTTGTTCAACTTTACTTCCCAGATATACATCTGGATAACGACCAGAGGCCGCCCGTTGCGCAATTCTTCCAGGTATTTTTCGATGCGCGACTGCGCGTCGACATCGGCGGTGTAGATGATGTTGCCACCCTGATCATCGACCTGAACCTTGCTGCCGACAATCTGCGAGATGGTTTCCGCCATGCTGTTGTTGCCGGAGCCGCTTGAGGTTGGGCTCTTGGCCATCGGCGGCAAACCGACGATGAAAGTTTCCCTGTCCTGCAATTCCAGCGAGCCGTGACGGAAAGCACAGAAGACACGCGCGGCGGCACAGATTTTATTGACCACTTTCGGCAGAGGGCCGCTGAGATTCATCACGGTCACCAGGCGGTCACCCAGGGTTCCGGTGTCCCATGAGAGGGAGACATCCGTGCCCGCCAGCACAGCCTGCAGCGCGGCGGTGATGGGAACGGCATCCAGATTGGTCGTCGGAATAATGATATTGCCCGGCAATTCTTCGGTTTCCGACAGGCGGCGGGCATGCAGCGACGAGCCAAGCTCCAGTGTCACGATGGGCGGATCTTCTTCGCCGCGCACGGTTTCGTCCGCACCGGGAATTTCGGCGACCTGGGGATTCCGGCCCATTGTCGATTTAGCATTGGGAAGGGGCGCGCAAGCCGCAAAACCAAATACCAGTGCCAATACGGCCAGCCATTGTCCTGTTGTCTGTTTCACCTGGGCTCCTTCCGAAATTCCCCGGCGAATGCCGGGCAAGGCCGTAGGCGGCAGCCCCCGGCAAAAAGGCCGATAAAGCTGATCCTCCACCTATTAGTTAACGGGGGTCAGGTTGATATTTCGTTAACCGAATTAAGACCCGCAAAAGGGGCAAAAATGCCTGTCCCACAGGGGTTTTCGGATGGTGTGGCAGGCCTAAAACCAGGCCCTTAAAACGCCTGTCATGGCGGCTTCAAGAAGGGCGGGTTTGCTCAGTTTTACCCGGTCACAGAGGGGGTCATGGCGGCGCAACAGCCGGATTAGTCGGTCAGCCAGCACGCCAATGACCGAGGTTTCGCATTTTAACCGCAAGTCCGGCACATGGCGCGGCAGGCTCCGGGCGGCAGGCAGCATCTCCTCCAGCCGGACCAGCATCGCGTCATAGGTCGCGCGCAGGCCGGGCGTCGAACGCTCATTCGACAATTCGGCGATATTACCACCATGCGCCGCCAGCATATCCTGCGGCAGATAGACACGGTCAAGCTGGCGGTAATCATCGGCGCAGTCCTGAATATGGTTGATCACCTGCAGCGCCGAACAGAGCGCGTCATTCGACGGCCAGGCACTTTCGCCGATGCCATGCAGCGCCAGCACATGCCGCCCGACAGGCGATGCCGAGTAACGGCAGTAATCCATCAGATCATCCCAATCGCGGTAGCGCAGTTGCGTTGCGTCGCGCTTGAAGGCGGTGAGCAGATCAAGCGAATGCTGCGGCGTGATGCGCATCGAAAGCAGAGAGTCGCGCAGCGCAATGGCGCTCGGTACATCCTTCGCATTGTCGTCGACCAGCACAGCAGCAAAACGATCGAGCCGCCGAATTTTTTCCTGCGCGGGCAAAAGGGGATGATCGCTGATGTCATCGGCGGCGCGGGCGAAATTGTAAAAGGCATGCACATGCGTACGCAGATCCGGGCGTATCAAAAACGATCCGACGGGGAAATTTTCTGTGTCACGGTTTTTACCGCTGGCGGTGTCGCTTTCGGCGATCATTGGCGTTGTCATGCCTGGCTCCGGCCCTTCCATTGTCCGCCCTTACCCTGCCAATAAAGCCGCGCCGAGTCGATGGT
The DNA here is from genome assembly GCA_033763555.1 of Alphaproteobacteria bacterium. Taxonomy (GTDB): domain Bacteria; phylum Pseudomonadota; class Alphaproteobacteria; order UBA9219; family UBA9219; genus JALYJG01. Next base: position 29,651 of record JANRKK010000002.1, read on the forward strand.
TGCGGCGATGTAAATCAGCGCGGCGAAAGGCAGAAAAAGCGCATAATAAAAGGGTAAATCGTAAAAACGCACCATTGGCAAATACAGCAAAAACATGGTCAGCCACGCGCCCAGAGCGGCCTCGCTCGCCAGCGGCCAGCCTGTCAGCGGCATCAAAGGCGGCAGCAAAAACAAAATGCCCATGCCGATGACCGTACCCGCCAACAGCCAGCGCGAATGGCGCAGCTGCGTGTAGGCGGTGCGCGCTACCATGCGCCAGATATCCTTGATGCGCGGATAGACGCGCAGGCTTTTCGTCGTGCGCGCGAGGGTGATTTCAATACATCCACCTTTGTCCTTGATGGCTTTCGCCAGCGTGCAATCATCAATCAAAGCGGATTTGATAGAGGCAAGACCGCCGATGGCATCGAGCATCGAGCGCCGCACCAGCATCACGCCACCTGCTGCTGCAGTTACACGAGATTGCGGATTGTTGGCGCGGCGGAAGGGATAGAGCATGGCGAAGAAAAACACGAAGGCGGGCACAAGAAATTTTTCAGCCATGCTGGCGCAATGCAATTTGACCATCAGCGATGTCAGATCAAGTTTGTTGTCTTCCGCACGCATGACCAGTTTGCGCAGCCCATCTTGCGGATGCTCGATATCCGCATCGGTGAACAACACATAATCAGCGGCGCTTTGCGCAACGCCCGCCTGCATCGCCGCCAGTTTCCCGCTCCATTCCGGTGGTAGGGCGGGCGCACTGATCACCATCAAAAGTTCGGAAAGATTTTTTTCCGTAGCGATTTTCTGTGCAACAGCGGAAGTGCCGTCCGCGCTGTGGTCATCCACCAGTATCACGCGCCAGGTGCCAGGATAATCCTGCGCCAGAAGCGAGGGCAAGCTGTGCGGCAAAGCCTTGGCTTCATTGCGCGCGGGAACAATGATGTCGACGCTCGGCCAGGCATTCAGTAATGGCGCGGGCTCGGCAACAAGAATCTGCCAGAACCGCCCATGAAAAAAACCCAGATAAAGCCACCCCAGAAGGGCCAGACAGCTGAGAAGGGCGGCGAGGAGCGTCATTGGATTCAGGGGTTAATTGGTTAAAGTGTGAGTGCAACTATAATCGATTCATGGAATTGAAGCGATTTTTACCAAAGATTTTCGGCTTAACCATGAAATTTATTGATGAAAGTAAATACAGGCTTTATTTAATGGCCCTAGCATTTTTGAAATTTGTAACTTTATGGAGATTTTGATGAGTAACAATTATACGACCAGCCGCTTCCGCAGCGTTATGGAAAGCATCTGTCCCCGAATCATGATGCGTTATTATGTCGGACAAGCCATCGAGGGTGATGACATTGCAGGTATCCGGCTGAAGCAGCTTATGGACTGTGAAAGGGATCGCACAAATGGTCGCCTCCATGTCCTTGCATGGGCCCAACATGCCGCGGTTAATGTGTGTGACCGAATAGCTGTAAACGTTGAGGCTTACAGTCGAGGGGCAAAAGTTGAAGAGAGCACATTACGTCGCTATGCGCGAGCGCACGAAATCCAACAAAACTTGGGATATTTAATGGATGGCATCCAGGCTGAAAGAAATGAGGCGGGTAGAGAGTATAACGCTAGAGGCCCGTTCATTACGGTCGGGAGTCGGCCTTTTATTGCCGAAACGAACGGCAAAAGCGGACGTCGTTACCCCAAGCATCATATCTAATTAAGCATTCGTAAGTTTATTAAAACCAGCCTGCCGCAAGCAGGCTGGTTTTTTATTTCAGCAATATCCGTACTTCTTGAACCACGTGATAGCATCGGCAATCGCTTCGCGCGCGGGGCGGGGTCTATAGCCAAGCTCGCGTTCCGCCTTGGCGCTTGAGAAGTACATTTTCTTCCGCGCCATCCGTAGGGCATCGACGGTGACAAACGGCTCCTTCCCGGTGATGCGCCCGAAGGCTTCGGCGGCATAGGCGAGAGGAAACAACGGCGCCACAGGCAGCTTCACTTTCGGCGCCGGGCGGCCGGAAATTTCCGCGATGATGCGCAGGATTTCACCGAGGCCGAGATTTTCACCGCCAAGAATATAACGTTCGCCCACCCGGCCTTTTTCATAGGCCTGCCAGTGACCCATCGCCACATCCTCGACATGCACGACACTGAGGCCCGTATCGACATAGGCGGGCATCAGGCCTTTCACCGCTTCGATAATGATGCGTCCCGTCGGCGTCGGCTTGATGTCGCGCGGCCCGATGGGCGTGGAAGGGTTGACGATCACAGCAGGCAAACCATGATGACGAATGAGACGCCGCACTTCCTGCTCGGCCAAAAATTTTGATTTCTTATAGGTGCCGACCATATTGGCGAAACCGACCGGCGTGTCTTCGTCGGCCAAGCCGTTGGGATTAATCCCGAGCGCGGCGACAGAACTGGTATAGACAATACGTTCCACCCCCGCCGCGGCGGCCGCTTCCATCAGCGCATGGGTGCCGTCAACATTGATGCGATGCATGGCGGAAGGATCGGGCACCCAGATACGGTAATCCGCCGCGACATGGAACAAGGCGCGGCAGCCCTGCAGAGCGTTGCGATAGCTTTCCGGTTTGCCGAGATCGCCTTCGACAATCTCTAACTCCAGCCCTTCGATATTGCGGCGGTCATTATTGGGGCGCGACAAGGCGCGCAACCGGAATCCTTTTTCCAACAACAGGCGCGCCACGGCCGCGCCCACGAAACCCGTGGCGCCCGTGATGAAGGCAAGGGGCTTATCGCTCATGACCGATCCTTATAGGTATGGGTCGTTCCTTTGTAATCCTCGACCTGCCATTCCTTCCCGTCGCGCTCGGCATAGGCAGGACCAAGCGGCGCTTTGCCGTGCCCGCCGGGAATATCGAGGACATATTGCGGCTGGCACAGGCCCGAAACCCTTCCCCGCAGAGTGCGCATCAGCGCCTGGCCTTCTTTCACAGGCACATGGAAATGCGACGTGCCACGCGCGAGATCGGCGTGATGCAGGTAATAGGGCTTCACCCGGCTTTCGACCAAAGCGCGCATCAATTCTTCCAGCGCCGCGGGCGTATCGTTGACACCACGCAGCAACACGCTTTGCGACAGCATCGGCATGCCCGCATCAACCAGCCGCGCGCAGGCCGCGCGCGTCTCATGCGATAATTCCCGCGCATGATTGCAATGAAGCAGGACATAAACCGGGAGACGCCCCCGCAGGGATGCGATCAGATCATCTGTGATGCGCGAAGGATTGGTAAGGGGGATGCGCGTATGCACGCGCAAAATTTTGACATGTGGAATGGCGTTGAGGCGCACAGCGATTTTCGCCAGATGCCTGTCCGGCAGCATCAGCGGATCGCCGCCCGTCAAAATCACTTCCCAGATTTCCGGATGCTGTTCGATATAGCGTAACGCATTTTCCAGATCTTCCCCTGCCAGCGTGCCGCCCGGGCCGCCCAGCTGCTCACTCCGGAAGCAAAAGCGGCAATAGGCCGGACAGGCATGCAGCAATTTCATCAGCACGCGGTCAGGATAGCGATGGACAATGCCTTTCACGGGGCTGAAGGCATGGTCGCCGATGGGGTCGGTGATTTCGTCCGGGTGCACGGCCAGTTCCTCAGCGCGTGGCACGAATTGCGCGGCGATAGGGTCGTTGGGATCATCGGGATTGATCAGATTCATCAAGGCTGGGGTCACCGATACGGCGAATTTTCCGGCCACGGCCTGCAGTTCTGGCGTCACGGCGGGAAGGATTCCCGCGCGCGCCAAATCATCAAGTGAACGTGCGGCAGTTTTTGTCACCGCTTCAAATCCGCCAGAATCGTCAGGGGCGCCTGCCCGCCGCTCAGTCGCGCACGATACATCTGCAGGCCTTCGATGATGCGCTGAACATAATTCCGCGTTTCGCCGATGGGGATATGCTCGACCCAGTCAATCGGGTCGATATTCGGGTCACGCGGGTCGCCAAATTCTTCCACCCATTCGCGCGCGCGCCGTGGCCCGGCATTGTAGGCCGACAGCGCAAGCACATAGGAACCGTCAAACGAATCCAGCTGGTTGCGGATGAAGGCCGTACCGAGGCGGAGATTATAGGCAGGATCGTTGAGATGCGTTTTCCTGAATTTAATATCATGCTTCTTCGCCACTGCCTGCGCTGTACCGGGCATCAGCTGCATCAGCCCCACCGCGCCCGCCGGACTTTCGGCATCCGGACGGAACATGCTTTCCTGCCGTATCAGCGCATGGATAAAGGCGGGCTCCGGCCGGATGGGCAGCGCATGATCAAGCACCGGAAATCCCCCGGCCTCGATCAGCATGTTTTTCTGGTTGGCTGCCTTGGCGGCTTCGATGGCGAGATCGGGCCGTTTGATCTGATAGGCCAACTCCATCAGCAGGGCGAAATCGGCGCGCTGGGTCGCCGCATCGGACGCGGCACGGAAAAAGCTGCGCGCGCGGGTCTTTTCGCCGATGGCGTACAAATGTTCGATGGCGCGGATATTGTCGCGATCAAAAAAGTTGCTGCGCGTCCGTGCTGGAATGGCAGGTTCGGGCAGGGCACGGATGACAGGCCGCGCGTAAAGCCGTGTCGTCGCCAGTTGCCCGTAATAAGTGACATTCAGCGAGGCCGCCGTTTCATAGGCTTGCTCAGCTTCGGCCTTGCTGCCCAGCGCTTCCAGCGTACGGCCAAGCCAGTAAGCGCCGCGCGCGCGGGTGATTGGCGTCGTTCCGGCACTGTACAGCGCCTGGAAATGGCTGCGCGCATCATCGGGACGGTTGAGAAAACGCAGCGCCAGCCAACCCGCCAGAAATTCAGCCTGTGTCAGTGTTTTGTTATCCAGCTGGCCGTGATCGGCCGCCAGACGGTAGGCCGTGCGGTAATCGCGGCGCTCCATCATGCGCCGGATGATGATATGCCGCTCCTCCCACCAGGCTTCGGGCTTGGCAAGTTCAAGCGGCGCGCGGCGCAGCCTGTCCGCGGCGCGTTCATCCTCATTATTTTTCCGGTCCCAGCGCAGCAGCTCATACAAAAGCCCCGGATCGTCATCCAGCGAGGATGGCACGCGGTCAGCCAGAACCAGTGCGTTGCTGTTCTCGTTGGCGAGCGCGAGCCGCGCTTCGGCCAGCGCGCGCAAGCTGCTGTCGATATAGGGATGCATGCGCTTCACGCCCGCAGCGTCATTCTTCCATAAAAGCCGATCGAGCCGCTGGCGATGCGCCGTGGAATCTAGGAAGGAATCGAAACGCTGAGAGAAAATCGCCAGATCATCGGTGGTGAAATCACCTTCGACCCAGCGCGCACGGATAAGCCTTTGCAGATCCTGCGTCTGTCCCGCCGCGTTGAGCGCATCGACGGCGCGGTAAAACCCAGCCAGCGTGACGGGCGGATGCGCCGTGAACCAGCCGATGACCTGCCGCGCGCTGAAAGAGGAGGGAATTTTCTGCTCGGCGATGGCCAGAATGCCCTTCATGTCAGGCCAGTCGGGATTGCGGGCGATGAAATCCGCCATATCGTCAAAACTCACATCATTGCCGGGCTGGGCCATATAGGCCGCCAGCAACACCTTATTCAGAACCCGGTCAGGCCCGCGCCGCGCCATGCGCGCCGCCTGTTCCGCATGTCCGGCATCCAGCGCCGCGAAAGCCTTGCGGTAGGCTTGCGTATCGCTTTCGACGGCATAAGACAGGCCCGGGCACAGGGCAGCGTAAAATAAGGTTAAAAAGACAAGGCGACGGCGCATAAAGCGGGAATAACAGATTTCGCCGCCAGCGTCATCCCTGCAAGAGTTGTCGCCTTAACACGGCTCCGCTAAACCATATCCCATGAGCACCAAAGCCGCCGAACGGGCCAAAGCCCAGCGCTATGTCGCCATGAATCGCAAGGCGCGGCATGATTATCTTATTGCCGACAAGGTCGAGGCGGGGATCGTGCTGACCGGCACGGAAGTAAAATCCCTGCGCACGGGGCAGGCGAGTATTCAGGAATCTTTCGCCGGGCCCAAGGACGGCGCGCTGTTTTTGCTCAACGCCTATATCCCGGAATATAAGCAGGCGGGCATTCATCTGCAGCATGAAGTTCGGCGGGCACGTAAACTTCTTCTTCACAAGCGCGAGATGAACAAACTGATGGGGGCGGTGAAGAAGGAAGGCATGACGCTGGTGGCGCTCGGCATCTATTTTAATCGGCGCGGCATCGCGAAGGTCGAACTTGGCCTTGGCAAGGGCAAGCATAAGTCCGACAAGCGTGAAGCGATCAAGAAACGCGACTGGCAGCGCGACAAAGCCCGGATCATGCGGGAGAGGAATAAGTGACGCCTATAGGGTCTGTTCAGCCGGTTGATTTAGAAAAAATCGACAAGACAAATTTTGCCCGATGTTTTGCCGACAGTATTGTTATCACTCAAGATGGAAAACTGGTTCTGCAGCGGCGACCGTCTCAACAAGATGAGGGTGGATTATGTCTGAATGCTTTCGGCGGTTCGATTGAGCCGAATGAAGCGCCTTTACAGGCTATAATAAGAGAATTGAAGGAAGAATTAGGGGCTGAGGCTGTCCCTGCCGATATTGTTGTCCTTGGCGCTGTCGCCGAAACTCTTGGAGGCGAGAGGTCTCTTATTCACGCCTATTTCTGGTATGACCGGCAAGGAACAATAACGGGCTGCTATGAATATGAGGCGGTATTTTTTAACAATGTTGCTGATGCACTTGGCCATTCTGGTCTAATGGATTATACGCGCTGGATGCTGCATGAATGTCAAAATCGGAAATTACTATGAGTAAAAGAATTCTCTTCCTTCCCGGTGACGGCATCGGCCCCGAAGTGGCGGCTGAGGCGCGGCGCGTACTGGAATGGTTTCAGAAGCGTGGATTGGCGCTGGAAATTTCCGAAGATGTCGTGGGCGGTGTCTCCATCGACAAGCATGGCGTGCCTTTGGCGGACAGCGTGCTGGCGCAGGCGAAGCAGGCGGATGCCGTTCTGCTTGGCGCCGTCGGCGGCCCGAAATGGGCGAATGTGTCTTACGACAAGCGTCCGGAAGCGGGCTTGCTGGCTCTGCGGAAAGAATTGGGTCTTTTCGCCAATTTGCGGCCAGCGATTGTGTTCGACGCGCTGATCGAAGCTTCGACCTTGAAGTCGGAGATTGTGCGCGGTTTGGACATCATGATCCTGCGCGAATTGATGGGTGGGGTTTATTTCGGCGAACCGCGTGGCATCAGCGATATCGGCAAGGGCGAGCGGCGCGGCGTGAACACGCAGGTGTATACGACATCTGAAATTCACCGTGTCGCCCGCGTGGCGTTCGAGTTGGCCCGCAAACGGCGCAACAAGGTTTGCTCCTGCGAAAAATCCAATGTGATGGAAAGCGGATTGCTGTGGCGCGAGGAAGTTACGAAACTTCATGCTGCCGAATATAAGGATGTGGAATTGTCGCATATGTATGCCGATAACTGCGCGATGCAGCTTTTGCGCGCCCCGGGACAGTTCGACGTCATCCTGACCGACAATCTGTTTGGCGATATTTTGTCGGATGAGGCGGCGATGCTGACCGGTTCGCTCGGTATGCTACCTTCAGCCTCGCTGGGAATGAACCAGAAAGGCATGTATGAGCCGGTACATGGCTCCGCGCCGGATATTGCCGGGAAGGATATCGCCAATCCGCTGGCGACGATCCTCAGTCTCGCGATGATGTTCCGCTATTCGTTGGATATGGCCAAGGAAGCCGACCTTCTCGAAAACGCCGTCCGCGCTGTACTGGATAGCGGCATCCGTACGGCGGATATCGCCGCTCCCGGCCAGAAACCCATCGGCACAAGGGCGATGGGGGATGCCGTCATAGAAAGCTTGAACAAGCTGGCCTGACCGCTATAACTGCGCGGCTTTATTGATTTGAAAGACAGCATGGCGACCCCGCAATCCCATATCCGCAATTTCGCGATTATCGCGCATATCGACCACGGCAAATCGACGCTGGCGGATCGGCTGATCGAGCGTTGCGGCGCGGTCGAGGCGCGTGACATGAAGGCGCAAATTCTCGACAGCATGGATATCGAGCGCGAACGCGGCATCACCATCAAGGCGCAGACGGTGCGCCTGAGCTATAAAGCCAAAGACGGCGAGACCTATCAGCTGAACCTGATGGATACACCGGGCCATGTGGATTTCGCCTATGAAGTCAGCCGAAGCCTCGCTGCCTGCGAAGGTTCCATCCTTGTTGTCGACGCATCGCAGGGCGTGGAAGCCCAGACGCTCGCGAATGTCTATCAGGCGATCGATAACGGGCATGAGATTGTGCCGGTGCTGAATAAAATCGATCTGCCCGCAGCGGAACCCGACCGCATTAAGCAGCAGATCGAAGATGTGATTGGTCTCGATGCCTCGGACGCCGTGCCGATTTCAGCCAAGACGGGCGTCGGCATTGATGATGTGCTGGAAGCCGTGGTCACGCGCCTGCCGCCGCCCAAAGGTAATCCGGATGGAATCCTCAAAGCGCTGCTGGTTGACAGCTGGTACGATGTCTATCTCGGCGTCGTCATCCTTGTGCGTGTTGTCGACGGCACGATCAAAAAGGGCCAGAAAATCCGCTTCATGGCGACGGGTGCCACGCGCGATGCCGACCGCGTCGGTATTTTTACGCCAAAGAAAATCGAAACAGGCGAGCTTGGCCCCGGTGAAATGGGTTTTATCACCGCAGGTATCAAGCAGATCAGCGATACCAAGGTCGGTGACACGATTACGGATGAACGCAACCCCGCAACCGAGGCTTTATCGGGCTTCAAACCCTCGGTTCCGGTTGTATTCTGCGGGCTGTTCCCGACGGATGCGGCGGAGTTCGAGCATCTACGCGAATCTCTCGGCAAGCTCGCCCTCAACGATGCCAGTTTCAAGTTCGAGGCCGAAAGCTCGGCCGCGCTCGGTTTTGGTTTCCGCTGCGGTTTTCTCGGTCTTCTGCATCTTGAGATTATTCAGGAGCGGTTGGAGCGCGAGTTCAATCTCGATCTCATCACCACCGCGCCGTCGGTGATTTATAAAGTCTATCTCAACAATGGAAAAATTCTGGAACTTCACAATCCCGTCGATATGCCCGACCCGGTCTATATCGCGAAAATCGACGAGCCATGGATTAAGGCGACGATTTTCACGCCCGACGAATATCTCGGCGGCATCCTCGCGCTTTGCAATGACCGCCGCGGCGAGCAGGTGGAGCTGACCTATGTCGGCAGCCGCGCGATGCTGGTCTATCGCCTGCCGCTGAATGAAGTGGTGTTCGATTTCTACGACCGTTTGAAATCCATCAGCCGCGGCTATGCCAGCTTCGATTATCACCTGGACGAATATCGCGACGGCGATCTTGTCAACATGTCCATCCGCGTGAACGAAGAAGCGGTCGATGCGCTGGGCATGATCGTGCATCGCGGCAATGCTGAAAAGCGCGGGCGCATGATGTGCGAAAGGCTGAAGGAACTGATCCCGCGCCAGTTGTTCAAGATTGCCATTCAGGCCGCCATCGGCGGTCGTGTTATTGCGCGTGAAACCATCTCGGCGCTGCGCAAGGACGTCACGGCAAAATGCTATGGCGGCGACATTACGCGTAAACGCAAGCTGCTGGACAAGCAGAAGAAGGGCAAGAAACGCATGCGCCAGTTCGGCGAGGTGGAAATTCCGCAATCCGCCTTTATCGCGGCGCTGAAAATGGACGACCGGGGCTAAACCAGTCCCTTGGCGTTCAGCTCATCCTTCACATAGGCGTAATAGAAGGGCCCCGCCACCAGCCCGGGCAGGCCAAAGGCCGCTTCCATCACCAGCATGGCGATCAGCAGTTCCCAGGCCTGCGCGCGGATTTCCGTGCCGACAATATGGGCGTTGATGAAATATTCCAGCTTGTGAATCAGCACGAGAAAGCCGAGCGCAACCGCCGCCGCCACGGGCGAGACGCTGAGCGCCACAGGGTGATCGCCGTATTGGAGATCAGATTGCCGATGATGGGCAGCAACCCCGCGAGGAAGGTGACGGTGATCAGCGTTTTGATCAGCGGCAGCGGACTGCCGATGGCGGGCATAACAATGATCAGGAAAATGCCCGTCAGAAACGTGTTCAGCGCCGAGATGCGGATTTGCGAAAACACAATGCGGAGGAAAGCGCGGTCAAGATGCAACGCGCGGCTGTTCAACGCCTGCGCCAGCGGACGGCGCTTCACCCGGCCGCCTGCCGTCAGCGCGATCAACCCACCGATGATCATGCCGACCACCAGATGCGTCAGGAACAGGCCGACATCGCGGCCCAGAATGCTGACCTGGCGCGCATTGCCGCGCAGCCAGTCCGACGCCGCTTCCTGCCATTCCGTAATGTTGAAAGGCAGGTAATCCTGAAATCCCGTGGGCAGATGGGTGCGTGCCGTGTCGGTAACGTCGGCCATCTTGCTCATCAGAACGCTGAGGCTTTCCGGCCCCTTGGTCAGATGCGACACGATGCCGATGACGCCATAGGAAATACCCACCACCACGACCACCGCGATCAGTAGCAGCAAAATAATCCGCCCGATTTTCGGCAGGATGCCAATATGGCTGAGGCCCCGCGCGCCAAGTTCTACCACCCGGTAAACAAAAAGTCCGGCCAGAAGCGCCGCCAACAGGCCGAGCTTGAGGATGAGGTACAGCGTAAAACCCGCCAGAATATAGGAGGCAATCTCGATTTTTTTGTCCGATGTCATGAAGCTTCCGGGGAGGAGGGGAAGGGCGGCAACTCCTGAATCTTGCCATCGCCTTTCCGGTGCGTCAAACCCGCCCGGAATTTGGCGGTTGCGCGCGCCTCAAAAGGCGAAAATCGACCGCTCGACGCCGATGAAACTTCCATGTTATGAACCCCGCCCGACGGAGAGGTGGCAGAGTGGTCGAATGCGGCGGTCTCGAAAACCGTTGTACAGTAACCCTGTACCGTGGGTTCGAATCCCACCCTCTCCGCCATTATTCTAAAAACCGACCCTATATCTTTTTGAGGGTCGCCGGAAAAACCCCAGCTCCCGCAACGTGTTCCGCGAAAAGCTCCTGACATGGTTTTGGCCGTGGCGGCGAAAATTCGGCCTGTTTCTCTCTCTACGGGCCTTTTCTCTCAGAAACCTCCGTACCGATTGCCGCCATGTTCACAGGTTTCGGTCAATAGGTTTCAAGGGTTTACGCGATGGCGGTTTTTTGCATTTTGCCTACGAGAGTTAGCCACCGAACATCTTCTTGACTTTGATACGGTACCAATCGCAGAGCTGGTCAATAATGTAGTCGCAATAGTCGTGGCTCATTAACCTTGCTTGCCTTTCAATTCAGGATAGTCGCGCAAGCGTTTTCCTTTTTCATCTTTAAATCGTTCATCTAAGATTTTGAAATCTGCCATCCTGTCTAGCCTAAAATTGCGGAAATTATTGCGTTCTTCACACCATGCAAGAAGCAACCACGACGGCGCAAAGAACGCGAGGCACAAAGGCCGTACAGTTCGGGAATGGACTTTCCCATCCTCGCGCACATAAGAAAAACGAAGTTTATGCTTGCCGCGAATAGTTTTTCTACATTCCGTTAGAAGATTATCAATAGGCTTTTTCTCGCGCGTAGGAAATGAAAACAAAAATGCATCGGCGATTTCTTGCTCCAAAGTTGATGGAAGCACCGCTCCAATTTTGTCGATAGCCGAGGCTGACGATTTCGCCAGAGTATCATCACCCCAACTTTTCACCATTTGCGCACCAAGAATGAGTGCTTCAAGCTCATCAATGGTAAAGATCATTGGACGAAGAATATGCTCTTTATCAAGCAAATAACCCACGCCCGCCTCACCGATGATCGGAATACCGGATGCCTGCAAATCGGCGATGTCACGATAGACCGTGCGTAGACTAACCTCCAATTTCTCAGCAAGATCACCTGCGCGCACAACACGTTTGCGCGTTTTAAGGTACTCCACGATTCTGAAAAGCCTATCCGCACGCCGCATTCGCCATCCATTTTTTGCAAATTAAATAACAACAAATCACTACTGACAACATGCTGTCAGTAGTGATCTTTTATACAGTTTTCCACAGCAGTGCAACGATGCACTGCCTTTTAACGTTGAAGGAGAAAAAATCATGACTGCACATACCACTACGGCTCATTACAAAGTGTCGCCGGAAAGACTTTTTGCTTTTGTCAGCGTCATTGAAAATTTGCCAAAATGGGCAACGGGCTATTGTAAGAGAGTCTGGAAAGATGGTGCCGACTATAAAATCGAAACGCCTATGGGAGAGATGTTCCAGCGGTTCGAACTCGATTCCAAACATGGCACGATTGATATGTATGGAGGACCCAGCAAAGATGCCATGTGGTGCTGGCCTGTACGCGTAACGTCCGACAATATGGGCGGCAGTGTCTTGGCCTTTACCTGCATTCAGATGCCAACGCAACCGGATGATGAATTTCAAGGCCAGTGCACTACGCTGAAAGAGGAGCTTGAAAATATCCGCAATGCTGTAGAAAAATAATGACCGCGTACTAAGCAAAGGGAGCAATCTCTCCCTTTGCTCTTCTATTTCATCTTTTTGTTCTAGCTAAAGTCAATTTCTCCCCGCCACGCACGATGAATTTGGCTTTGTAGGCCGTGTCCTCGCCTGACCACTCAATCGGGTCGTCGTCGGGAAGCTGGAACACGCGCTGGAGATTGGCTGAAACTTCCTGCTTGGTCTTTTTGACCTTGTCGATATCGCTGACCGACATATTGCCGTTCGCCGCTGCCATGGCCTGCAGGAACGTCCATGCCTGCTTTGGCTTCTTCGTGCGCTTATCACGCATTTGAAGGTCTTCGGCGCTGAACTGCTTGTGGCCTTGGCCCTTGCAGGAAACGGTGATCATCTCGTCGGCGGTGAATTCGAGAACAAAATCTTCCCACTTCGCGCCTGCGGGTGTCGGGTAGCGCGTCTCACCAGGCGCACCGTCAATGTGCTTGATCCAGCCAGCGGAAAGCTCGGACAGCAAGCTGGCCGCATTGCCCCTGACCTGGATGGCGTTATTAGTCAATTCGATCAAGTCTTCATAGGCGAACACCTTGGCCGCGTTCCGCAGCGCCACGTCCTGCACCGACTGAGTCACGGCGGACGCCGAGGGCAACAAAAGAAAGAAGGGTTTTTGGAATCTGGCCACAAGCTGGCCGAGAACGCGCTCGATCTTGCTGGCCTGCGCCTCGATCAATGTCACCACGGGAAAGCGATAGCTGGCGGCGGGGTTATATTCACCGATCTGCCAGCAGGCCGGAAGGCCGTCGATCTCGGCATGTGCCGCGCCGTTGATACCGAACGCCTGCGCGAGGCCGGAAAAGATGGTCGTAAAATCGGGGCGATAAATGATGAGGTCGGTTTTCTGCAACACGCGCTTGGTGCAGCCGCAGGAACAAACGCCAACATATTGGCTGTCGCCATGCCGAACAACATCCACGTATCCGCCGCATTTTCCTGCGCACGGATATGTTTCCGCAAGCTGCTGAGTTGGTTTCAGCAGATATTCTGGGAATCCAGACCAGTCCGCCTTAACGCCACGCGCGCCGGAAAACTGACTAAGCGTATGCCACGGCGGCCTGCTCAACAACATGATCAGAGAGTCTTTCTTCAAGCGCAGGCGGTTCCTGCCGTTTAATAAAGCCGCGCACCTTCATCCATTGTTCGATAACATGGGCATCTTCCTTGCGATCGAAGCTGGCGACGTTCGGCGTTTTGATTTTTATCGTGCGCGGCTTGGAGCTGTTCTCGAATTTCACCTGGAAGCTGGCCGCGACCAGGTTGCCGAATCTCGGCAAATCCTTGCTGCGATCCTGCAACGACGAGAACAAGTCTTTTGAGCGGAAGATTGAACGGTCGTTATACGGCCCCCTGAATTGCAACTGCACCTCCGTCAGCCGGATTTCTTCAAGGCCCGCGATATCGTGGCAACTGAGGGAATCCGGCCCGTCATTGAGAAGCGGTTGCAGGGTGTATTTATCTTCTTCGGGGAAATATTCCGCATCGCCGAAAAAGCGCAGGCCGAAGGCAGCCAGATACATCTGGCGTTCCTTTTTGCCGCCGGACTTGTTGTAAATCTGAAGCTCGTTGGCATCACGGTCATAAACGATGACATCGTGGAATTCGGGACGGTAGAACACGCTGCCCGTTTCGCCAGCTTCGATCTTGCCTTCACGCTTGAACGGCATGCCGTGGCGCACGAGAAAATAGATCTTGTTCTCGCCCGCCATTTCAAACGGCGTGACCTCGCAGCCGTTGCCGCGCTTGTTCTGTTCGAACCATTCATCCATGTCGCGTTCCAGCGCATCGATGTTGCCGTCGGAAAGGTCGAGCTTCTTGCCCTTGTTTTCCTTGGACTGGAAGCTATTGAAGCTCTTAGGCTTCATCATCAACGCCTCGGCGTGCGGCTTTTTGATCAGTTCCGGATCCTTGAGCCAGAGCAGCACCGCAAGATCGGCAGGCGTGGAATCGGCAGGCACGTCAACATTACCCGCCTGGGCCATTTCCAGCAGCTCGTCGAACATATCGTCGTCGGAGACCTCCTGCACAAAATAAAGGGCATCCACCATCGCTGGCGGGATGCCCTCGGTCGGCTGCATCAGAGTCTGGCAGAGCAACCCGTAATCGAGCTGGCCGCTGCCGTTCTTTTGCAGCTTGAACCCGCGGCCCGTCAAATAGTCGGTGTACGGGGAAAGGAACCGCAAAAGATTATCCTCATGGATGTTTTTCAAAACATCCGGTTGCGCAAATTTTCTAAGACTGTAAGTCGCCATCCTGAGCCTCCTCTGTTTGATTAATGGGATCGGCTCTGGAACAAACGGTGACGACTTTCCCAAGAATGGCAAAGTCATCATCGTGGCTGATGATAATAGGCTTCAGTCTCTTGTTTTCGGGCCTCAATTCTATGCGGTGATCCGCGATGAACAACCGCTTCACCGTGGCTTCGCCGTCGCGCATGGCCACGACGATGTCCCCCGATTCCGCAAGTTTCTGCTGTCGAACGACGACGTAGTCGCCGTCGTTGATATCCACATCGATCATGCTGTCGCCGCTGACTTCCAGGGCAAAGCAGTTGCCGCGCGCGATCATGGCATCGACCATGATTTCGCCGACCTTGTTTTCGATGGCGAGAATCGGCGTACCTGCGGCAACCCTGCCAAGAACTCGAACGCCGATCATTTGACGCACGCGCGGCGTGAAGTCTTTCACCACCATCATCGTGCGTGCTTTGCGCGCCTCACGCTGAATGTATCCCTTATCCTCCAGACGGCGCACAAGCTCGTGCGCGCTGGGGGGCTGGATCGAAAGAGCATCCGCCAACTCCTGCACCGTCGGTGCAACACCACGACGATCCATGAACACGGTGATGGCGCGCAACGCCGTCTCCTGGGCAGGCGTGAGGTTTCCTGTGCTGGAAAGTTTTTTAGTGGCGCTTTTCATCTTCCATTCTCTTTGCGTTGATCATCGTGTCGAGGATTTCCGCCTGCGCGAATCTCCCTTAGTTGTTCCCTTATTTTTATTAGGCTCGATTATCTTATTTCAAGGATAATCGCTGTCAATCCCATACTTATCCCGACACTTCCCCTATGCCTGCCGTATGTAACCCCCACCAACAGTACGGAGGTTGCGATGAATGGACTAGACCCTAATGCGATGTCTGCACACGAACGTATGGCGGAAATGGCGCTGATCCTCGCCCGTGGCGTCGTTCGTCGCCATCAAAAGCTGAAAACCAAGGACATGAGAGACTATTCGCTGGACTTAGAGGTGGCAGGAAGCATTCATGAGCAAAAGCGAAAGGAGAAAAATAACTGATGCAAAACAATGTTTTAGCAAGGGTCGCCGCCCTGCCGCAGATGCCCATGGCAGAGCTGGCGGCAATGTGGGAGGAGGTTTTTCAGGCCAAAGCCCCGAAATACAACAAACCCTATCTGGTCAAACGCCTGGCCTACCGCCTGCAGGAAATCGCGCACGGCATCGATAGCGGGATTATCGAAAAACGCCTTGAGCATTACGCGAAGGAAAGCCTTTCGGAAAATCTGCGCAAACCGCGCGGCAAAGGCATCCACATGCCCGTCGCAGGAACGAAGCTCGTGCGCATCCACAACGGCATCGAACACCGCGTCACCGTCCTCGACAATGGCTTTGAATATAACGGCGCGCATTACCGGAGCCTGTCGCACATCGCGCGTGAAATCACAGGTACGAACTGGTCAGGCCCCACTTTCTTCGGCTTGGTACGCAGAAACAAGGAGGGCAAGGAATGACGGAACCAAAGAAAAGAACTCGCTGCGCGATTTACACGCGCAAATCCACGGAAGAAGGTCTCGACATGGAATTCAACAGCCTCGACGCCCAGCGCGAGGCCGGAGAATCCTATATCACGTCGCAACGGCATGAAGGCTGGACGCTGGTGCCGGACTATTATGATGATGGCGGTTTTTCCGGCGGCAGCATGGAACGACCCGCGCTCAAAAAACTCATGCAGGATGTTGAAAAAGGTCTGATCGATGTGGTTGTCGTTTACAAGGTCGACCGCCTGTCACGCTCGCTCTCCGATTTTGCCAAGATGATCGAGCTTTTCGACAAGAACAATGTCAGCTTCGTCTCCGTCACCCAGCAATTCAACACGACGACGTCCATGGGGAGGTTGACGCTCAACATCCTTTTATCCTTCGCCCAATTCGAGCGTGAGGTCATCGGCGAACGCATCCGCGACAAGGTCGCCGCGACGAAGCGCAAAGGCATGTGGATGGGCGGCATCACGCCGCTCGGCTACGACACGAAAGACAAAAAGCTGGTGATTAACGAAAAAGAAGCCGATCTTGTCCGGCTGATCTTCGAGCGTTTTACGATCCTGCAATCGATGACGCTTCTGGCGAAGGAATTGCGCGATCAAGGGTATCGCACGAAAAGCTGGATCAGCCAGAACGGCAAGCAGCGCGGCGGTAACGCCATCACCAAGGGTTTTCTTTATAAGGTGCTGAACAACCGCACCTACCTTGGCGAGATTACCCACCTCGGCAACAGCTACCCAGGACAGCACAAGCCCATCATTTCCCATGCCCTTTGGGAAAAGGTACGCACGGTGACGAAAGAAAATCCGCGCAAGCGTCAAATCCGGACGCGCGGCCTTTCGACCGCGTTGTTGCAGGGGCTTTGCGTATGCGGCGGCTGCCAGTCCGTCATGACGCCGACCCATTCCAAAAAACCCAACGGCAGGCTTTACCGCTATTACAAGCCCAGCGCGCATTTGAAGAACGAATGCGAAGATTGCCCCGTCGGCTCCGTCCCTGCCGGAGAGCTGGAGAACATCGTCCTCAATCAAATCCGCTTTGCGATCTGTACGCCGGAGATGATGGTGCGGGTCTGGCGCGAGGCCATCAAGGAAGACCACACCATCACTGAACAGCAGGTGCGCGACGCGCTGCAGAACATGCACCTGATCTGGGACGAATTATTCCCGCTCGAACAGGCGCGGCTTTTGAGGCTGCTGATCGAAAAGATCGTCGTCAACGCCGACCGTATCGACATCCGCGTCCATGCCGAAGGCTTGAACAGCCTGATCAGAGATATCGAACACGTCCATAAAATCAAGGAGGCAGCATGAACAAAGCTATGATTTCCCTCGACGGTAGCGCCATCGTCATCAGCGTTCCGGTGAATTTCACCCGAAAATTCGGGCGGCGGTACATGATCGTTCCGCCCATCGAGGGTGACGCGCCCTTCACCGCGCCGCCGCGCAGGGACGACACCCTGCTTAAAGCCCTCGCGCGCGCCCACAAATGGAGCCAATGGCTGGAAACGGGCAAGGTAAAGAAGATCGATCATCTGGCCGCCGATAACGATATCAATCCGTCCTACGTTTCCCGCATCATCCGGCTCAACTTGCTGGCACCTGACATTAAGGAAATGATTTTAGACGGCAGGCAGCCCAAGACCTTGAAGCTATCCGAGATGCTCAAGCCCTTTCCGGATGACTGGCAGGCACAGCGTCGCTATTTCGGCCTGACTGCCTGACGGGTCGGCTGTTCCGCTCGGTGAATTTTCACCGGACACCCTGAAAAAAAATCAAAAAAATTTTCATCCCCCAAAGCCGCCTTCACAGGCGGCTTTTTGCTTTTCAGGCGGGCTGAAAAAGTCCGCAAACCCATCCTGCCAGTGAGTTTTCGCCAGTCCCTTTGTCCGGCCCGTGCGTGGCCGCCAATGCGAAACAAAGGCGAAAACAATGAGCAAAAGCCAAAACCGTTACAACGGCATCGATCCGTATGTCGTTTCCCAAGTCCGCTATCACTCCCGTCAAATGCTCCGGCACCATACCATGGCTGGAATGGAGATCGAAGACATCGAGCAGGAATTGATGCTCGACTATCTCTCGCGGATCCAAGCCTTCGATCCCGAAAAATCCTGCCGCAACACCTTCGTCGACCGCATCCTGCGCCATAAATGCGCGGCGATGATCAAAGCCGCGAAAGCCGAGAAACGCAACAACGGCTTCCAGGCCACGTCGCTGGATTCTTGGCTGGAGGACGGCGAACGCGAGGACGTTCCGGAATCCATGGGCATCTGGGGCGGACAGAACGGCCACGCGCGGCAAACCGAGCTGGTCATTGACGTGACCGACGCGATCCGCGC
>JANRKK010000003.1:0-40829 GCA_033763555.1 Alphaproteobacteria bacterium
GAAGCCCAGCCCAGATGCGTTTCCAGAATCTGGCCAACGTTCATACGGCTGGGCACGCCCAGCGGGTTGAGGACGATATCAACCGGAGTACCATCTTCGAGGTACGGCATGTCTTCGATCGGCACAATGCGCGAGATGACACCCTTGTTGCCGTGACGTCCGGCCATCTTGTCGCCCGGCTGCAGCTTGCGCTTCACCGCAACGAACACCTTGACCATCTTCATCACGCCCGGCGGCAATTCGTCACCACGCTGCAGCTTCGAGACCTTGTCCTCGAAACGCTTCTTCAGCGCCGTTATCTGGTCATCGAACACTTTGCCGATGGCCTCGATCTGCTCCATCACCTTGTCGTCCTTGATGCTGATCTGGCGCCATTGGCCACGAGTATATTCTTCCAGCAGTTCTTCGTTGATCGTCTTTCCGGCTGACATATTCTTCGGGCCCGAAGCCGTCTTGTTGCCAAGCAGAAGCTCCTTCAGACGCGCGTAGTAGCTGCGCTCCAGAATGGCGCGTTCGTCGTCGCGATCCTTCGCCAGACGTTCGATTTCGGAACGCTCGATAGCGATAGCACGCTGATCTTTATCCACACCACGGCGGGAGAAGACGCGTACTTCAACAATCGTACCCGTTACACCCGGCGGCAGGCGCAGGGACGTATCCCGCACGTCAGCAGCCTTTTCGCCGAAGATGGCGCGCAAAAGCTTTTCTTCCGGTGTCATCGGGCTTTCACCCTTTGGCGTTACCTTGCCGACCAGAATGTCACCCGGATTCACTTCAGCACCAATATAGGTGATGCCAGCTTCGTCGAGATTCTTCAGCGCTTCTTCGCCGACATTCGGGATGTCGCGCGTGATTTCTTCCTGACCCAGCTTCGTATCGCGGGCCATGACTTCAAATTCCTCGATGTGAATTGAAGTGAAGACGTCGTCACGCACGATACGTTCGGAAATCAGGATGGAGTCTTCAAAGTTGTAGCCGTTCCAGGGCATGAAGGCGCAAAGGACGTTACGGCCCAGCGCCAACTCACCGAGCTGCGTCGAAGGACCGTCGGCGATGATGTCGCCCTTCTTCACCTGATCGCCCACTTTCACTAGCGGGCGCTGCGTGATGCAGGTGCTCTGGTTGGAACGCTGGAACTTCAGCATGTTGTAGATATCGACACTGGGCGCCATCGGATCAGTTTCTTCCGCAGCGCGCACAACGATACGCGTTGCGTCTACCTGATCGATGATACCGGAGCGCTTGGCGGCAATCGCCACGCCGGAGTCACGCGCCACGATGCCTTCCATGCCCGTACCAACGAGCGGAGCATCATTTTGCAGCAACGGCACAGCCTGACGCTGCATGTTCGAGCCCATGAGCGCGCGGTTAGCGTCGTCATTTTCAAGGAACGGGATCAGCGCGGCAGCGACCGAAACGATCTGCTTCGGCGAAACGTCGATAAATTCCACGGTATCCGCCGTGGTTAGCATGGTTTCACCGCCCTTACGGACTGTGACCATTTCACTGACGAAGCGGCCGCTCTTGTCAAGTTCGGCATTCGCCTGCGCGATGGCAAACTGACCTTCTTCCATGGCCGACAGGTAAACGACTTCCGGCGTCACCTTGCCGCCCTTAACGCGGCGATAAGGACTTTCAATAAAACCGTACTGATTGACGCGAGCGTAGGTCGCCAGCGAGCTGATCAGACCGATATTCGGACCTTCCGGCGTTTCAATCGGGCAGATACGGCCGTAATGCGTCGGGTGCACGTCACGGACTTCAAAGCCCGCGCGTTCGCGCGTCAGGCCGCCCGGCCCAAGGGCCGAAACACGGCGCTTATGCGTGATTTCTGACAGTGGGTTGGTTTGATCCATAAACTGCGACAGCTGCGATGAACCGAAGAACTCGCGCACTGCGGCAGCGGCGGGCTTCGCGTTGATCAGATCGTGCGGCATAACGGTGTCGATTTCGATCGAGCTCATACGCTCGCGGATCGCACGCTCCATGCGCAACAAACCGATGCGATATTGATTTTCCATCAATTCGCCCACCGAGCGGACACGACGGTTGCCGAGGTGATCGATATCATCCACTTCACCGCGACCATCTTTCAGGTCACACATAATGCGGAGGATTTTGATGATGTCCTCCTTGCGGAGCACGCGTACCTGATCGTCCGACTTGCTGTTGAGACGTGAATTCATTTTCACGCGGCCAACGGGCGATAAATCGTAGCGGTCCAGTTCAAAAAATAGGCTGCGGAATAGGGCTTCGGCGGATTCTAAAGTCGGCGGCTCGCCGGGGCGCATGACGCGGTAGATATCGACCAGCGCTTCTTCGCGCGTCGAATTCTTGTCCGCCGCCATGGTGTTGCGGATATAAGGGCCGACATTGATATGGTCGATGCCCAGAACAGGCAGTTCTTTTACGCCAGCTTCTTCCAGCTTTTCCAACGCATCGGCGGTCAGATCATCACCAGCCTCGAACAGCACCTGGCCTGTCTTTTCATTGATCATATCGGCGGCAATATACTGACCAATCATGCCTTCGGCCTGCACGAGGATCTCCTTGACCCCCTGCTCAACCAGCTTGGCGCCAAGGCGCGCGGTCATTTTCGTTCCTGCTTCGGCAACCGATTTGCCGTTACGCGCATCGATCAGATCCGTGACCAGCTTCTGGCCCTTCATGCGCTCGGGGCTGAACGCCGTCGTCCAGCCATTCTTGGCCTTCTTGTACATAACGGTTTCATAGAAGGCGCTGAGGATCTCTTCCTTGCCCATGCCTTGCAGTTCATGCATCTGCATCGGCTTGTTTTCCTTGGCGCGCTTCTGACGCAACTTATCTGCTGCATCGCTGTCGAGCGCGTAAAGAAGCGACGTTACCGGGAGTTTACGACGACGATCGATACGGACATAAATCAAATCCTTGGCGTCGAATTCAAAATCCAGCCAGGAGCCGCGGTACGGAATAACGCGGGCGGCGAACAGATATTTGCCCGAGGAATGCGACTTACCCTTGTCGTGATCAAAGAACACGCCGGGGCTGCGATGCATCTGGCTGACGATAACGCGCTCGGTACCGTTGATGATAAAGGTGCCGTTCGCGGTCATGAGCGGCATATCGCCCATATAAACGTCTTGTTCTTTGATATCGCGGATAGACTTAACGCCCGTGTTTTCCTCGACATCAAATACCGTCAGACGCAGCGTTACCTTCAAGGGCGCGGCATAAGTCAGGCCGCGCTGCTGGCACTCTTCAACGTCGTATTTGGGCTGTTCCAGTTCATAGGACAGGAAATTCAGGACAGCGCGTTCGGAGAAATCGGAAATCGGGAACGCGGACATCAGTACTTCCTGCAGACCTTTACGCTCACGCTTTTCCGGTGCGACGGTCATTTGCAGGAAATCATCGTAGGAACGGCGCTGCACCTCGATCAGGTTGGGCATTTCAGCCACTTCGGGGATTCGACCAAAGCTCTTGCGAATCTTTTTGCGGCCTGTGAAGCTCTTGCCCAGATTGACGCCGATCGTTGCGCTGCTGCTCGCCATGCTTGCTCCTCAATAGTGGCCCCGCGAAAGAACAACGGGGCAGTCGTCAAGAGAAAAATCAACGGGTTAGAAAAGTAAACAGCGCCGCACGACGATACGGGCCTCTTCCCCGTTCGTTGAGCAGTGCTTTTTCATACCAGCAATTTCGAGGGGTAATATAAGGACTTAGCTCAAGATTGCAAGGGGGAAAATAAGGCCCTATAACAGATCCAAATCGAATAAACGGCGCAAATCTAATAGTTATTG
Source organism: Alphaproteobacteria bacterium (assembly GCA_033763555.1). Classification (GTDB taxonomy): domain Bacteria; phylum Pseudomonadota; class Alphaproteobacteria; order UBA9219; family UBA9219; genus JALYJG01. Next base: position 3,777 of record JANRKK010000003.1, read on the forward strand.
TATTAATTTTTTGTATTGAGGGGGGAACTCGTGCTTTCTGAAGCAAATGGATTGCCTGAAACAAAAAGTGAATTGTTAACGCCGGAACAAAGGGCCGATACTTGTATACTCAATATTGTCCTTCCTATTGCTCTCGCAGGAGCGGTTTCACACAACTATCCTGATAGTGTTCCGGCTTTTTTAAGATGGCATCTTATAAACTTAGTGGATGTGCCTATGGCCGTGCCCGCCATAAAAAGCATTCTGGAAAAGACAACAGGCCCTGTTTCTACAGCTTTTATTGCCGCAGCAACATTTGCATGCGGTGTAGGATTTGAAATTTATCAAGCATTTTTACCTAAACGCTCTTTCGATTACGTTGATGTGGCATGCTATGGAGTGGGTGCCGTTGTTTATTTGGCCGCTCGAACCCAACTCATTAAACATTTTCGCAATCAACAACAGATCTCTACAGCCCAACCCTAATATATCTCTGAAATTAAAGCTTTGGCGGACCCGAGTGGATTCGAACCACCAACCCTTGCCTTCGGAGGGCAATACTCTATCCAGTTGAGCTACGGGTCCGGCCAGCAACAAATATCAGAAACAGGGATTCATAACAAAGGGAAACGGCAGGGCCTCTGCCCTGCCCGGTTTCAGGCCACCCGGCGGCGCGTCAGCTGGAGGAAAATATCCTCCAGGTCGGTTTCTTCCGTGGACAGATCGATAATGGAAAGCTGGTTTGCTTCAGCCGCCGCAAGGATCTGACCGATAGGCGATTTGCTGGGCTGATAGACCAGCGATAATTGCCGTGGCCCCGCCAAAGTCCAGCCCATGTCACGCATCGGGGCAGGAACTTCTTGCAGATCGCGGTCAACTGTTACCGTAACACACTTGTTATCAATACGGCGGAGAAGATTGGGTGTTGTGTCATTTGCCACCAACTCCCCATGATTGATAATGGCGATACGGTCGCACAGCTCTTCCGCTTCCTCAAGATAATGGGTCGTTAAAAGAACCGTCGTACCGACCTGGTTCAGTTTCTGCACATAATTCCACAACAGCTTGCGCAGTTCGACATCCACACCCGCCGTCGGTTCATCCAGCACCAGTACAGGCGGGCTATGAACCATCGCCTTGGCTACCATCAGGCGGCGTCGCATGCCGCCCGAAAGCGTTCGTGCATAGGCATGCGCCTTGTCGGTCAGCTCCACCGCGGCTAGCAATTCATCCGTCCGGCGCTCATTCTTGGGAACGCCGTACAAACCTGCTTGCAGCTCCAGCAATTCGCGTGGCGTGAAAAAAGCATCGAGATTTAACTCCTGCGGCACGACACCAATGGCCGCCCGCGCCGCACGAGGTTGATCCTTAACTTCATAACCCCAAATGCGCGCCTCGCCCGATGTCTTGATAACAAGGCCCGCCAGAATGTTGATGAGCGTCGATTTGCCCGCCCCGTTAGGCCCCAGCAGTCCGAAAATGCTGCCGCGCGGAATATCGAGATTGATGTTCTTTAAAGCCTCTTTCGGCCCCGAGCGCTTGGAACCCCGGTAAGTCTTGTTCAGGCCGCGTATTTCCACGGCGTTGGTGGGATAGGTAGAGGTCATGAGTGTCGCGCAAGAGGCTGAAATGAATGCATGTCTTATATAACGTTTGCTATCATTCTTTGGCAATTATATCTTTCCCCCATGCAACCGCCCGAAACCATCGTTGTTGAAAAGGAAAAGGCTTATTGCGATGGCGGCAATGGGCCGCTGGGCCATCCGCGCGTCTATTTGACGATGAACAAGGAAGGCTATGTCGATTGCCCTTATTGCGGGCGGCGCTACGAACTTCCCGGCACGCACAGCGAAAGACAGCCCCCGGTTATCCGTGCTAAGGTCAAAACACGGGCTTGGACAGGAAAGATGACAAGTGATGGTACAGACAACATGGACTCCTGACAGCTGGCGTACAAAACCCGCCAGGCAAATCCCTGCCTACGCCGATCAAAACAAGCTTAAAGGGGTCGAAGCGCGGCTGGCCAAGCTGCCGCCTTTGGTATTCGCGGGTGAAGCGCGCCGCCTCAAAAAGAAGCTGGCGAAAGTCGCAGCAGGCGAAGCCTTTCTGTTTCAGGGCGGCGATTGTGCCGAAAGCTTCGCTGAATTCGGCGCCAACAATATCCGCGATACCTTCCGCCTGATCTTGCAGATGGCGATTGTGCTGACCTTCGGCGGCGCGACACCCGTCGTCAAAGTCGCGCGTATGGCCGGGCAATTCGCCAAGCCGCGCTCGGATGACAAGGAAACGCGCGAAGGCGTATCGCTTCCCAGTTATCGCGGCGATATCGTCAATGGGCTCGATTTCACGCCGGAAGCACGCGAACCCGACCCCGAGCGCATGCTTCAAGTTTACAACCAGTCGGCAGCAACGCTGAATTTGCTCCGCGCTTTTGCGCAGGGCGGCTATGCCGATCTGCATGAAGTGCATCGTTGGAACCTGGATTTTGTCGGCCGCAGCTTACAGGGCGAGCGTTATCAAAATCTGGCGAACCAAATCGACCAGGCGCTGAATTTCATGGCGGCGTGCAACATTACAGGCGAAACCTCGGCCGAAATCCGTGAAACCGATTTCTTCACCTCACACGAAGCTCTGTTGCTGCCTTATGAACAGGCGCTGACCCGCGTCGATAGCACAACAGGCGACTGGTATGACGTATCCGCGCATATGCTGTGGATCGGCGATCGCACGCGGCAGATAGACGGCGCGCATGTCGAATTCCTGCGCGGGGTAAAAAATCCGCTTGGCCTGAAATGCGGACCGACGCTACAGCCGGATGAATTGCTCAAGCTGATCGACATTCTCAATCCGCAGAATGAAGCGGGCCGCCTGACGCTGATTTCCCGCATGGGCGCAGAAAAGATCAAAACGCATCTCGCTCCCCTGCTCCGCGCCACGAAAGGCCGCAATATCCTGTGGTGCTGCGACCCGATGCACGGTAACACGCATATGTCAGGGACAGGCTATAAAACGCGCAATTTCGATAAGATCCTGTCCGAGGCGCGCGACTTCTTCGCCGTGTGCCATGCCGAAGGCGCTTATCCCGGTGGCATTCATCTGGAAATGACCGGGCAGGAAGTCACCGAATGCACGGGCGGCACATCGGCAGTCACGGAAACGGCGCTGGGTGATCGCTATGAAACCCATTGCGACCCGCGCCTGAACGCAACACAGGCGCTGGAACTGGCATTTTTGGTGGCGGATTATTTGAAGGATGAGAGAAGGTCTAAAAGTTAGATAAATTCTATAGGAGAAAGCTTGCCATGTACGAACATCTCAGCGCTGAAACAAGGTCACAGTTGTCTTCCGTAATGCGCAATATTACTCAACGCACCATCAGCCGATATGCATATTGCAATGCTCGGATAATTGAACCCCAAGAGCCGTCTTTTGCTGAATTATCCGATAGCCTGTGGAGATCTTGTGCACTGACAAGCGCACTTCCCCTACATATCATGCAACCCTCTATGGATGACTCCCTAGGTATTCTGGCAGCGCTCGATAATAGAGCTCTGACGGAAACGTCCTCGTCGCTTCTGCGCTATTCCCTACACCACAAGCCCGCAGGTTGGTTTGGGAGATGTAGCAGCACACAAGTTTCCGACATGCAAGATTCCCTCGCAGACTGCGCCGTTATGACTGGCATGCCACCGGAAAATTTCTTTGGCATAATGAAAGAACGGTACAATCGAAAAATTGTCTGCCGTATTAAAGAGCGGCTTGCACGAACCTGTGACGACATAACCAGAGAATTGGGCGGCCCCATACGCAACGTTCTTTTCCCAGACCGTTCCAGACCGCAGGTATGGCCAACGTAAAAGGTTGGCAGCTCATTTGAAGAATGAGCAGAAAGCCAGGGCTTAATTTTTATCCCGCAGCGCCATCGGCAATTCTGTTAAAGATTCCCATGGAAAACAAATCCATGTGTCCTGGCTAACTTCGGTCACATAGGAATCCACCAAAGGTTTACCCAGCGGTTTGGCATAAACGGCGGCGTAATGCGCCTTGGGCAGAAGATTTTTCACCAGTTCGATGGTTCCGCCTGTATCCACAAGATCATCGATAACAAGCCACCCACTTCCATCGCCAATGTCGGATGGAAACTTCAGAATTTTTGTTTCCCTGTGCTTGTCGGTTTTTGTGTCATCAGTGTTATAGCCGCTCACGGATACGGATTCGATAATCCGGATATTCAATTCGCGGGCGACGACAGCTCCCGGCACCAGTCCGCCGCGCGTGATAATCACCAGCCCCTTCCACGGCCCATGCTCCAGCAACCGCCAGGCCAGCGCCTTGGCATCGCGGTGCATTTCCTCCCAACTGACGGGAAAGATTTTTTGAGCGGAATTCATTTAGGCGGCGTTAAATTGCCCTAGAAAGGCAGTAGCAGCCTGTCTTAAAGAAACTGCTGATGGGCGTTCAGCCATAGTTTCTATACCCAACCCCCAAAGCATCCGCACTGCCCTGTCATAGAGTATAGAATCGTGCGGTGCACCAAATCTAATGTCACTGAGTGTCTTCTGCATCTCATGTGTCTCTGGCAGCTCTGCCACATGGTCAACAACAAAATTACCAACTCGCTCCCTAAGATCGAATGGAAAACGATTCTCGCGGGAATTATAAAGCACCAAAGCTACATCGATAGCGTCCAAAACATTCTCACGCCGTTCAGCCAGTTTTTTAGCCATAACGAATAAAGACTCAGCAAGACAATCAGCATAATAAAAAGGCTTCGTAACTTCTTTTGCAGATTCTGCTAAAGCCGCAAAACCTGACTGATCGCCAGAAGCAATGGCCTCCATTGCTTTTGAAGCGCGGGTAAGGGCGGCTTCATCACGAATGGCGACATCAACCATTTCTTGTTCTGGTATAAGGCGCAACATTATCAATGCCTCCCATGCATGAATTACAGCGTAAAATCTTAATATCTTGAATATGTTGTACAAACAATAGCCATTGCATAATCCCCAGAGAATCGGCATATTCCTTTTCCGTTTGAGCTGAACGGACTCCAGACAAACCGAGGAAGATGACGACCCCTTCGTTGAACCAACGAACGAGTATCCCTGCGCCCAAGCCAAGCGATGCGACGGCGGTTTTGGTTCTTTCCGATGGGTCGGTATTCTGGGGCAAGGGGCTGGGTGCATCCGGCTCCGCTGTCGGCGAAGTCTGCTTCAACACATCGATGACGGGCTATCAGGAAATCCTGACCGACCCCAGCTATGCCGGGCAAATCATCACCTTCACTTTCCCGCATATCGGCAATATCGGCGCGAATGCTGAAGATATTGAAACCATCACCCCCGCCGCGCGCGGTCTTGTCCTGCGCGCCTCGATCACCAACTCATCGAACTGGCGCGCGACAGAACATCTCGATACCTGGCTCAAGAAACATCATCTGATCGGAATTTCCGGTATCGATACGCGTGCACTGACCATTCGCATCCGCGATCAGGGCGCACCGAACGGTGTCATCGCACATGAACCGCATGGTAAATTTGATATGGACGCCCTGCATGCGCGGGCGAAAGCCTGGCCAGGTCTGGAAAATATGGATTTGGCCAAGGATGTCACCTGCCCGCAAAGCTATGAATGGAACAATGGTTTGTGGCGGACGGAATCGGCAAAACCGGCCTTTCATGTCGTCGCGATCGATTACGGCGCGAAGCAAAATATTCTGCGCTGCCTCGTTAACGCCGGGTGTCGCGTAACTGTCGTTCCCGCCACAACGAGCGCAGAAGATATTTTCAAATTGAATCCCGACGGCGTGTTCCTGTCGAACGGCCCGGGCGATCCGGCGGCTACGGGCGTTTACGCCGTACCCGTCATCAAGGCCGTGCTGGAACGCGGCATTCCGCTTTTCGGCATATGCCTTGGCCATCAGATGCTGGCGCTCGCGCTCGGCGGACGCACAACCAAGATGCCGCGCGGACATCGCGGCGCAAACCACCCTGTGAAAGACCTACAAACAGGCAAAGTCGAGATCACCAGCCAGAACCACGGCTTTATGGTTCTGCCGGAAACTCTGCCCGCTTCGGCGGAGGTCACGCATGTCAGCCTGTTCGACGGCTCGAATGAAGGGCTGCGCCTGAAGGACAAACCTGCTTTCTCGGTGCAATACCATCCCGAAGCCTCACCGGGGCCGCATGACAGCCATTATCTGTTCAAGCGCTTCATGGACATGATGGCAACGCATTCGGGATTCGAGATTCAGGATTCGGGCAAAAAAAGGGGGTTTGCATGACAAATTCAAAGCCACCCGTTCAAAGCTACAAAGACCTCGAAGTCTGGCAAAAATCCATGGATATGGTCACGGCGGTTTATCAAGTGACAAAAGAATTTCCAAAAGATGAACTTTATACCCTTACAAACCAAATTCGACGTTCGGCTATTTCAGTTCCTTCAAATATTGCCGAAGGTCGCGGCAAGCGCAGTACGGGTGACTACATACGTTTCCTTAATATTGCTTATGGATCAATTTCAGAGCTCGAAACCCAACTCATTATCAGCAAAAATCTTGGTTATGTCTCTTCTGGGAAACTGGATTCTCTATTCACGGATATCAATCGCATAGGCAGAATGCTGAATGGTTTGATTTCTAGTCTTGAAGGAAAACAAACAACTTCCCGCCGAATCCCGAATCCCGAATCCCGAATCCCGGTCAACGACGATGCCTAAAAGGACTGATCTCACCTCCATCTGCATTATCGGCGCAGGGCCGATCATCATCGGTCAGGCCTGCGAGTTCGATTATTCCGGCGTGCAGGCCTGCAAGGCGCTGCGGCAGGAAGGCTATCGCATTGTCCTGATCAATTCCAACCCGGCGACGATCATGACCGATCCGGAAATTGCGGATGCGACATATATTGAACCGATTACGCCCGCGATGGTCACGCGCATTCTGGAAAAGGAAAAACCGGATGCTGTCCTGCCGACCATGGGCGGACAGACCGCGCTCAACACTGCCATGGCACTTGCAAAAGACGGCACGCTGGAGCGCCTTGGCATTGAACTCATCGGTGCCAATCGCGCTGCGATTGAAAAAGCCGAAGACCGCTTCCTGTTCCGCGAGGCCATGGACAAAATTGGCCTCTCATCGCCAAAAAGCCGTGTCGTCAAAACCATGCAAGAGGCACAGGATGCTCTGCCCCATATCGGCTTACCCTCAATTATCCGGCCTAGTTTCACGCTTGGTGGCACGGGTGGCGGCATCGCCTATAACCGCGCCGAATATGCCGACATCGTCGCCAGCGGCCTTGCGGCCAGCCCGGTGCATGAAGTGCTGGTTGAGGAATCCGTTCTCGGCTGGAAAGAATATGAGATGGAAGTTGTCCGGGACCGCAAGGACAACTGCATCATTATCTGCTCGATCGAAAATGTTGATCCGATGGGCGTTCACACGGGTGACAGCATTACCGTCGCCCCTGCCCTGACGCTGACAGACAAAGAATATCAGATCATGCGTGATGCCTCGATCGCCGTGTTGCGTGAAATCGGCGTGGATACCGGGGGCTCGAACGTGCAGTTCGCCATCAATCCACAGGATGGCCGTATGGTGGTGATTGAGATGAACCCACGCGTCAGCCGTTCTTCGGCACTGGCAAGTAAAGCAACAGGCTTCCCCATCGCCAAAATCGCTGCCAAGCTGGCCATCGGCTACACGCTTGATGAATTGAAGAACGATATTACCGGCGACACGCCCGCTTCGTTCGAGCCGACGATTGATTATATCGTTACGAAAATTCCCCGCTTTGCGTTTGAGAAATTCCCCGGCACCGAACCGACGCTGACGACAGCAATGAAATCTGTCGGCGAAGTCATGGCCATTGGCCGTACATGGCAGGAGTCGGTGCAGAAAGCACTGCGCGGACTTGAAACCGGGCTGAATGGCTTCAGCGAAACGCGTATGAAAGACAGTGATCAAAACGCCATTGCAGCGGCGCTGGCGCGTCCCACGCCGGATCGCATCCTCGTTATCGCCGAAGCCTTCCGGAGCGGCATGACCACCGAGCAAATTCACGCCATCTGTAAATACGACCCCTGGTTCCTGGAGCAGATTGCCGAAATCATTGAGGTCGAAAAATCCATTCAGGCAAAGGGCTTGCCGAAGGATGCTCATGGCTGGCAGCAACTGAAGCAGATGGGTTTCAGCGATGCGCGCCTCGCCCAACTGGCCGACAAGAAAGAAACCGACATCGCTGCCGCGCGGCGCAAACTCCATATCACGCCCGTCTTTAAACGTATCGACACCTGCGCCGCTGAATTCGCTTCACACACCCCCTACCTCTACTCAACCTATGAAGGCAACGGATTGGCCCCCGCGCAATGCGAAGCCGAGCCCAGCAACAAAAAGAAAATTATGATCCTCGGCGGCGGGCCGAACCGCATCGGCCAGGGCATCGAGTTTGATTATTGCTGCGTCCATGCCGTGATGGCGCTGCGCGAAGCGGGTTTTGAGACCATCATGGTCAACTGTAATCCGGAAACCGTTTCGACTGATTATGATACATCCGACCGCCTCTATTTTGAGCCGTTGACCGCCGAAGATGTCATCGAGATCGTCCGCAAGGAACAAAGCAACGGTACGCTGCTCGGCGTCATCGTGCAGTTTGGCGGACAAACGCCGTTGAAACTCGCCGAAGCGTTGCAGGAAGCCAAAATCCCCATCCTCGGTACATCGCCAGATGCTATCGATCTTGCTGAAGATCGTGAACGTTTCCAACAGCTTCTAAAAAAACTCAATCTACGTCAGCCGCCGAACGGCCTGGCCCGCAGCATCGAGGAAGCCGAGAAGGTAGCGACAAGCATCGGCTACCCGGTTGTTGTGCGCCCCTCTTACGTTCTTGGCGGAAGGGCAATGGAAATTGTTTATGATGTCGAAGCGTTGCGCCGCTACACGGAAAAAGCCGTCGTCGTCTCTGGCAAAAATCCGGTACTGATCGATCATTATTTGCAGGATGCCACGGAAGTCGATGTGGACGTCGTCGCCGATGCCAATGATACGTTTGTTGCTGGCATTATGGAACATATCGAGGAAGCAGGGGTGCATTCCGGTGACAGTTCCTGCTCCCTGCCCCCACACTCGCTTTCAGCTCCCGTTATTCGTGAAATCGAGCGTCAGGCCAGTGTGCTGGCCAAAGCCATCGGCGTTGTCGGACTGATGAATGTCCAGTTCGCCGTGAAGAATGATGAGGTTTATATCCTCGAGGTCAATCCGCGCGCCAGCCGTACCGTGCCATTCGTTGCCAAGGCTATCGGCACGCCAATTGCCAAAATCGCCGCGCGTCTGATGGCCGGGGAAAAACTGGCTTCGATGAATCTCAATCGCGCATCGCCACTACATCTCTCCGTCAAAACGCCTGTCTTCCCCTTCGCACGTTTCCCGGGCGTCGATGTCGTGCTGGGGCCGGAAATGAAATCAACGGGCGAGGTCATGGGCATGGACCGCAGCTTCGCCCGCGCCTTCGCCAAGGCGCAGATGGGCGCGGGTATCCACCTGCCGACCAAAGGCACCTGCTTTATCTCCGTCAAAAATCATGACAAGGCCGCCATCCTGCCGATCGCACGGCAACTGACCTATCTGGGATTTGATTTGGTCGCTACATCCGGCACAGCGGCGACACTGGCCGAAGCGGGTATTCCTGTCCGCCGTATCAATAAAGTTTACGAAGGCCAGCCGCATATCGTCGATGCGATGATCAACCGCGAAGTGCATATGATGGTTAATACCACCGCCGAAGGCGCCCAGACTCTCGCTGACAGTTTTAGCCTGCGGCGCACCGCGCTGATGCAGGGCATACCCCATTACACGACCATTCCGGGGGCCAAGGCCGCTATCGAGGCCATCTCCGCACTGCAAACCGGAAGTCTTGAAGTTACGCCCCTGCAGGCGTATCTTAAAGCCTCCTGAACAATCAGGCATCACTTCGGCATAGCTCTATGCTGAGGAGGTGTTTTGCTTTTTAAAATCGGAAACCGCTATGACCGATAAAGTCCCTATGACCAAGCTAGGCTATGAACGGCTTGAGGAAGAATTGAAACGCCTGAAAGGCGAAGAACGACCCGCCATCATCAAGGCGATTGCCTCAGCACGCGAGCATGGCGATTTGTCAGAAAACGCCGAATATCATGCCGCCCGCGAACGCCAAAGCTTCATTGAAGGCCGCATCCAGGAGCTGGAAGGCAAGATCAGCCGCGCCGAGATTATCGATGTCTCAAAGCTGGATGGCAAAATCATCAAATTCGGCGCGACAGTGACGCTGGTGGATGAAGACACTGACGACAAGGTAAATTACCAGATCGTTGGTGAGGATGAAGCCGACATCAAGGCTGGCCTGCTCTCTATCACCTCACCGTTGGCACGCGCCCTGATTGGCAAATCCATCAAGGACGCGGTCGAAGTGAGCACGCCGAAAGGATCCAAATCCTATGAAGTCGTCAAAGTAGCTTACAGGTAGATCATGCAAATCAACGCTAACGAACTCCGCAAAGGCAATGTCGTCGATTACAACGGCAAGCTTTGGTCGGTCATGAAAAGCGAAATTATGATCCCTGGCAAAGGCGCGGCCGTGGTGCAGGTGGAAATGCGCGATGTGCGCACAGGCATCAAAACCAATGTCCGCTTCCGCACACAAGAAACGGTTGAGCGCGTACAGTTGCAAGACCATGAAATGCAGTTTCTGTATTCCTCCGATGACGAATACACCTTCATGGATCAGACCAGCTTTGAACAGCTGGCGATCTCGAAAGACATTATCGGCGATCCGGTCGTCTTCCTGCAGGAAAGCATGATTTGCAATGTGCAGACCTATGAAGGTTCCGCCCTTTCGGTTCAGCTGCCCGCAACTGTCGTCCTCGAAATCACCGAAGCCGACCCAGTGGTTAAAGGCCAGACAGCTTCCTCATCCTACAAGCCCGCCAAATTATCGAATGGCGTCCGCGTCATGGTTCCTCCCTTTATCGAGGCCGGAACACGCATCGTCGTTAACACCAGCGATTCCACTTACATCGAACGCGCCAAAGACTAGCGTATCATGGCCGCCCGTTCCGCCCTTATGAATGTCATGATCAAGGCTGCCGAGAAAGCAGCCAAGGGATTGAAGCGCGATTTCGGCGAAGTCGAGCATCTGCAAATCTCGCGCAAGGGCCCGGCGGATTTCGTTAGCGCCGCCGACATTAAAGCCCAGCAGGTTCTGCGCGAGGAGCTTGGCCAGGCACGGCCGGATTTTGGCTTCCTCATGGAAGAAAGCGATGGCGCAACCGACACATCCGGCAAGAAAGAGCGCTGGATTGTCGATCCACTCGACGGCACAACAAACTTCCTGCACGGCGTGCCGCATTGGGCGATTTCCATCGGCGCGGAACGCGACGGCGAAATGATTGCCGGACTTGTTTACGACCCCATCAAGGATGAATCCTTCTGGGCCGAAAAGGGCCTCGGCGCATGGATGAACAACAAGCGCATGCGCGTTTCGGCGCGCGGCGATCTGGCGGAATCCCTCATCGCTACTGGCATACCCTTCAAGGGTGCGATGAAAGAAAAACCGAAATTCATGGAATGCCTGAATGCCGTGATGCCACAAGTCGCGGGCATCCGCCGTTTTGGCGCGGCCGCGCTCGATCTCGCTTATGTCGCCGCGGGCCGCTACGAAGCCTATTGGGAAAACGGTATCAGCATATGGGATATCGCCGCAGGTCTGTTGCTGGTCAAGGAAGCCGGAGGCTTTGTTGTTGCCTTCGATCCCAAAGCCAAGCCTCTGACGGCCCCGGACATCATTGCAACCAACGCCGCAATTCACGACCCCCTGGTTCGCCTGCTGCGTGATGCCTAATCACAGCCGTTGAATTCCCGGTTGCGCGGGAATTTTCTCAGGCTATAGTCGGTTTCTTCCCTTTGCCCTCAAGAGGATAGCATGCTGGATATAACCCGGTTTTTTATCGCCCAGGCTTGGGCCCAGGCCGAAACGGCGCCCGTGACACCACCCGGCGGCTCCGGCACATCCATTTTCATGAATTTCATTCCGCTTCTTCTGATTTTTGCGGTTTTCTATGTGCTGCTTATCCGCCCTCAGCAGAAAAAGATAGAACAGCATAATGTTATGCTCAAAACACTGCGCCGTGGCGATCGCGTGATCACAGGCGGTGGAATTGTCGGTACAGTCAACAAACTGGAAGGCGATGATTATCTGATCGTCGAAATTGCCGATAATATCCGCGTCAAGGTTCTGCGCTCGACCATCACCAGCCTGTCGGCCAAGACCGAACCTGCAGCCGTCAACGACGACGCAGCGGATAAGAAAAACTAACCATGGTTTATTTCCAGCGCTGGAAAATCATTCTTATCAGCGCCCTGTGCGCTCTGGCAGTGCTGTATGCGCTGCCGAACATCCTGCCTGCCAAAACCGTGGCATGGATGCATGAACACACGCCTTCTTTCTTTCCGAACAAGGCGGTTAATCTCGGCCTTGATTTGCGCGGCGGCTCGCACCTGCTTCTGGAAGTTGCGACCGATACGGTCATCGACGAAAGCATGCAGGGGTTGGTCGATCAAATGCGCACGGAATTACGCGGCGCCAAAATTGGCTATACCGATCTACGCCTAAGCAACAGTGCCATTAATTTTAAACTGACGGACCCTTCCCAAAACGATAAAGCCAAAGAAGTCCTGCGCGATATGGATCGCGCCTTGGATGTCACGGCCAGCGACAGCAGCTTTTCTGTCCGCATGAGCGATGCGCGCATCCGCGAGCGCAAACTTTCGGCTATGGATCAGTCGGTCGAAATCGTCCGCCGCCGTATTGACGAAACCGGAACGCGCGAACCTTCGATCCAGCGGCAAGGCGAAAACCGCATTCTTGTACAATTGCCGGGCGTCGATGACCCGCAACGCATCAAAGATCTTCTGGGCCAAACAGCCAAACTGACCTTCCGCTTTGTCGACGAAACAGCAAACCCCGCTGAAGCCCAGATGGGCCGCGCGCCGCCGGGAACCGAGTTGCTGCCGATGGCCAACCGCGAAGGACAGTTCCTTGTTGTACAGAAGCGCGTCATGGTTTCGGGCGATACGCTGGTTGATGCCCAACCAACCTACGACGAACGCGGCCGCCCCTGCGTCAGCTTCCGTTTTGACTCGGTCGGTGGACGGCGTTTTGGCGAAGCCACGCGGCAGAATGTGGGACATCTCTTCGCCATCGTCCTTGATAACAAGATTATCAGTGCCCCCGTCATTCAAACGCCGATCATCGGCGGTAGCGGCCAGATCACAGGTAATTTCAGCGTTCAGGAAGCGCAGGACTTGGCCCTGCTGCTGCGCGCAGGTGCCCTGCCCGCCCCTATCAAAGTCCTTGAAGAACGCACGGTAGGCCCCGGCCTCGGCGCGGATTCCATCAAGGCCGGAGCCATGGCCAGCCTGATCGGCCTTGGCCTTGTGGTGGTGTTTTTTGTCTTTGCCTATGGGCTGTTCGGTATTTTTGCCAATATTGCGCTGATGTTTAACATCGCCATGATTTTCTCGACCCTTTCCATTCTTCAGGCAACGCTGACTCTTCCCGGTATTGCCGGGATTGTTCTGACAATCGGCACAGCGCTTGACGCCAACGTATTGATCTTTGAGCGTATCCGCGAAGAATTACGGCATGGCCGTTCGCCAATTTCATCGATCGATGCTGGCTATAACCACGCTCTCCCCTCGATTATCGACGCTAACGTCACAACGCTGATTGCCGGAGTCATCTTGTTCGTTGTCGGTTCGGGCCCTGTAAAAGGCTTTGCTGTGACCCTGATTGTCGGCATTGTGATGTCAATCTTCTCGGCCATGATGATCACGCGCCTGATTATCATTTTCTGGTTGAGAGCGCGGAAGCCTTCGGCTTTGCCCCTTTAGTTCTTTCGCGCCACGACGAATAGATTTTTTCCAAAAAACCGGGAAAGCGCTACATCTATTATCCGGCTGATGGGCAGAAGAAACCTGTCATAAATATAAAGCGACCGGAGCGGCAGATTACCCTGCTTGCTGCCAATAAATTTAAAAAGAATGGACAAAAAGAAGCCAAGGGAATCCCGATAACTGATATGGAGAATTTCATATCCCGCTTTCTGAAGCCTATCGCGCAAATCCTTCCTGTGATAACGCCGGACATGCCCAACCTTATCATCCATGGATGTCCACAGAAATTCAAAGGCCGGAACATAGATAAGAAGAATGCCATTATTCTTTAGACGTTCCCTGAGTGTTTTAAGCACCCCCTCATCATCCTCGATATGTTCCAGAACATTTGAGGTGAAAATAAGATCATAGCCCGACGGCGCATCGGCCAGGCTGGCATAGGTTGGAAATCCCTGTCGGGCTGTTTCAGAACGCTGGTTGGGGTCGATTTCGACAGCATCCGGTTTTACCCCTGTTTTCCTGTAAAAAATCTTGCTGAGCGTTCCAAGGCCCGCGCCAAAATCCAAAACACGCGTTGAACCTTCAACCGGGCGTCCGAACCCTTTCAAAAAAAGATTCATGGCCCATTCATTGTAACGAACCATGGCCATTTCAACCTGGATGAGATTATCCGTGCCAGAATAATGCATCGTCAGCTCGCAATTTTTTGCAGGAAAGACTTTTCCGGTTTCTTGTCAAGAGAATCCCAGAAACTTTTTGGCAAATCTTCAAGCCATTTGTCTTTGGACAGATAGGTCAAAATATGCGTCCGCGCCGCCTGGCCGATATGGCGGCGCTCAGCGGGATCATCCAGCAGACGGCGCAAAGCCCGGGCGGCCTGTTCAACATCTGGCTCGGCCCACTTGGCTCCATAGCGGTCATAGGCGTGCTGAGGGTCCTCAACAGGCACCAGCTTGCAATCAATCAAAATACTGCAATCCGGTGTCATGAAATCGAGATTGCCCGACCAGCCCGTAGCAATAACAGGCTTGCCTGCGGCCATAGCCTCCGCCATCAAAAGCCCGAAGCCCTCCGAACGATGCAGAGACATCACAATATCAACGCGCGCCAGCAGGTCTTTCATCCCATCGGCACTCAATCTTTCGCTCATGATGTGAATATTCGGCGAACCGTCAATCGCACGGCTCAGGCGCTCATAAGTTTCCGGCCAACTGTCCCCGTTGTTGACCTTGATGACCAACACTGGACCAGGATCATTCTGCGTCGCGCGCTGGAAAGCCTTGATAACGGCTTCGGGATTTTTGCGGGCATGCGCCGAACGCACATCATACATAAAGAAAACGACTGTACGGTCTTTGAATTGAGGAAGAGGGTCTTGCCTCGGTTCTGATGGAAAGGACGCAACATCCATGGGAGGATGAACGACAAAAACGGGCTTATTGCCTGCGATCTTGCGAAACGCGTTGGCTGTAAACTGACTTCCAACCCAAACCTCATCGACGCATTCCAAGGCTCTCTTCCACTCCGTTGAGAATTCTTCCAATTCCCAATACCACACGCCGATGATACGGCGGTCAATCAATCGCTCACGCTTCAAAGCCCAGAAAGCGAGATGAAAAAGTCCCGGATTGACGCACATAACCGCCACACCCCCATCCGAGACAGTCGCTGGCCAGGAAGGGTTGTTTTCAAAATCACTCAAGGCCGCAAAACGGCTGAAATTCGCAGGCTTGGCATCAAAGCCGAATTCCTGAAACTGCCTGAGAATATGGCGGGCATTTTCGCCAAGGCCAGAAGCCGTTCCCAGAAAACCGCACACCAGAATATCGCCCCGGCTTGTCTGTCTTTGCAGATCGATAGGCTTAATGAGAATTTTCTCGAGCAGGAAAAGTTCAAACTTCCGCAAAAAGCGGGGCTGCAGCCGCCAGGCATAACGCACAAATTGTTTGATCATGCGGCTTCTTTATTCCGGCGCAGGTCGGCCTCAACCATCATGCGCGCCAAATCCTGCAACGGAACCGTATGCTTCCATTTGAGTCCCGTCTTTGCCTTGGTCGGATCGCCGATCAAGAGATCAACTTCAGCCGGGCGGTAATAACGTGGATTGATCTTGATCCACACATCGCCTGTCTTTTCATCAATGCCCGTTTCATCCTGCGCCTTGCCGCGCCACACAAGATTGACGCCCAGCGCTTTGGCCGCAATCTCGGCGAACTGCCGGACTGTTGTAGTGACGCCTGTCGCAAGAATATAATCTTCTGGCTTGCCTTGATTCAGCATCAGCCACATACCTTCAACATAATCCCCGGCAAAACCCCAATCACGCTGCGCATCGAGATTACCCAACTCAATAGGGCCGCCTTTTTTCAAATGCCGTGCAGCGAAGCCGTGCGTAATTTTACGCGTTACGAACTCTAGCCCGCGCAGGGGCGATTCATGATTGAAGAGAATGCCGGAGCAAGCATAAAGCCCATAGGACTCCCGGTAATTGACTGTAATCCAATGGCCATAGAGTTTGGCAACGCCATAGGGGCTGCGAGGATAAAAAGGTGTCGCCTCAGTCTGAGGAACCGCTTGTACCTGCCCGAACATCTCAGATGTCGAGGCCTGATAAAATCGGATCTTCCTGTCGGTTGACTTGATAACATCCAGAATGCGCGTGACCGACAACCCATCAAGATCGGATGTGTAAATTGGCTGCTCAAACGACGCGCCAACATAGCTTTGCGCCGCCAGGTTATAAATTTCATCCGGCTCCGCCTGCTCAATCGCCATGCGGATGCTGGAGGAATCCGTCAACTCCATGCAAATCAGGCTCAGCTTATCCCTGATACCCAACTCATCCAGACGCCACATATTCGGTGAGCTGACGCGGCGGTAAGTTCCAAAAACCTTATAGCCCTTGTCGAGAAGAAACTTGGCTAAATAAGCTCCATCTTGTCCGGTAACGCCTGTAATCAATGCCTTCTTCGACATCTATCATGTTCCTGTCTTTGCAGCGTCCGGTGCAACCGTTGTCACCCGTCCATACTGGTCTTCAAAACGCACAATATCATCCTCGCCCAGATAATCGCCCGACTGAACTTCAATCAACTGAAGATTGACCTGGCCAGGATTGGACAGCCTGTGCTTGGAACGGCTGGGCACATAAACGGACTGATTGGGAAACACAAGTTTCTCTTCGCCGTCGCATTCGACCTTGGCCATGCCCGCCACAACAACCCAGTGCTCCGCGCGATGATGATGCATCTGCAACGAGAGCGAACGCCCGGGAAGGACGGTAATGTGCTTGACCTGAAACCCTTCGCCGCGCGCAATGGATTCGTAAGTTCCCCAGGGGCGGACAACACGCGGATGCTCATGAGTTAGAGCTTCATGCACATCCCCGAGATCATCCACCAAATCCTTGACGTCCTGAGCCCGAGACAGCGGCATCACCAGAACGGAATCTTTTGTTGCGACAACAGTTACATCCTTAACGCCCATCACCGCTAAAGTCGGACCGTACGACCGCAGATAGGAGCCTTCCACATCCTTGGCGACAACATGACCAATTTTTGCGTTTTGGCTTTCGTCCTTATCAGCGATCTGCCACAGCGCCTGCCAGGCCCCCAGATCGCTCCATCCCATGTCGCAAGGCACAACCGAACCATATGTGGTTTTTTCCATGATCGCGCGGTCGAAAGCATGGCTCTCCATGGCGCTGTAAGATTCTTCGCCCAGCACAAAATTACTGTCCTTGCCCGTTGCGGTCTTAAGAGCCAGGCGGCACAGATGAAGGCAATTGGGAATAAAAGCCGCCGCTTCGTTGATCAGCGTGCGCGGTTGGTAAAAGAAAATCCCACTGTTCCACAACGCGCCCTTCGCAATCAATTCAATGGCGGCGCCCTCAACAGGTTTTTCATGAAAGCTTGCGATGGAATGAACTGAAGCTGTGGCATCCGATGCTGGCAAAATATAACCAAAGCCCGTTTCAGGCCGTGATGGCTTGATGCCGAATAAAACGAAACGCCCTCCCTGCGCGGCAGGCGCAGACATTTCAACGGCCCGGTAAAAAGCATTCTTGTCAGCGATAACATGATCGGATGGCATGACCAGATGCAGGGCCTGCGCATCTTCTTCCGTAACAGCCGCCAGAATAGCGGCAGGGGCCGTGTTACGCCCCATGGGCTCCAGATAAATTCGAGCGTCACGGATATTCAGCCGTTCAAGAACAGCCTCGATAAGGAATTTATGTTCGATATTACCAATAATGATTGGTGCGGCGAACTTCGTCCGGTCGGCTACCGTCTTTAAAACGCCCGCAAAAAGACATTCCTCCCCGACCAGCTGGGCGAATTGCTTGGGATCTTTCCTGCGGGACAGTGGCCACAGGCGCGTGCCGGAACCACCGGAAAGGATGACAGGACGAATGAAGGTCATGGAAAGCTCGGAATTGCCGGGATAGCCTTGAAATCTCATACAATTTAGCCATCCGCAAGGCAAATATGCGTAAAAACATGTGGTTGGAAGACCATGATTCGCATATATGCTGCCCCAATTGGCGGGATCGCAAATTGATACCTATCCCTGCCCATGCTAGCGAATTGGGTTATGGACGGCCTTCCCTCCCAGACATCCTTGAAAAAGGAACCCCACCAGGACTTACAGTCCTGGATACCCGTCTATCGGCCCAATTTATCGGGTAACGAACGGCGTTATGTCCTGGAATGCCTGGACAGCACCTGGATTTCCTCCAAAGGTCACTTCATCGATGATTTTGAGCAGGCGTTCGCCCGGCAGCTGGGTCACGATACGCAGGCGGCAGCCGTATGCAATGGCACAGTAGCCCTGCATCTCGCCCTTCATGTTCTGGGCATTGGCCCGGGCGATGAAGTGATCGTTCCCACTTTCACCTACATCGCCTCGGTCAATACGATTGCGCAAACAGGCGCAACGCCCGTTTTCGCCGAATGCCATCCGGAAACATGGCTGATAGACCCGGCGGACGTCAAAAAACGCATCACGCCGAAGACCAAAGCCATCCTGCCCGTTCATCTCTATGGCAATGCCTGCGACATGAAGGAGTTGGCGGCCATCGCAAAAAGCCAGAACCTGCTCATCATCGAAGATTGCGCAGAATCTTTTGGTACAACCCTGGACGGACAACCGACAGGTACTTTCGGCACGATTGGAACCTTCAGTTTCTTTGGCAACAAAACCATTACGACAGGTGAAGGCGGCATGCTGGTCGCCAGCAATCCTGCGCTGATGGACAATATACGCATCACTAAAGGCCAAGGCATGTCACCGGAGCGACGTTACTGGCATGATCGCCTCGGCTTCAATTACCGTATGACGAATATTCAAGCCGCTATCGGCCTTGCCCAACTTGAGCGCCTGAACGGCATCCTCGCCCGCAAGCGCCAGATCGGCGCCATGTATCGCAAGAAGCTACAGCATCTGCCCGTCACATTTCAGCAAGCTCAGGAAGGCGTTGAAAGTTCCGAATGGCTTTTCAGCCTTCTGATCGCGGAAGCGGAAAAGCGCGACCCGGTTATGGACTTTATGGCCCAACGCCATATCGAAACGCGCCCTGTTTTCCATTGTGCGCATCTGATGCCAATGTACCGCCAGAATGAAGGCACCTTCCCGATTGCCGAGAACATCGCCAATCGCGGCATCAGTCTGCCCAGCTATCCCGATCTGACTGAAAGCGATATTGACCGAGTCTGCGAAGCTCTTGAAGACAGCTTGCACTCCTGAGCCGCGTAAAGGCGTTTTTCCGTTATGCAAGCCACCGCTCTGACAGATTCTGGCCCGACGCTTCCACCCGGATGGCGCCGCCACATTCATCTGGCGATGCAGGATGTTGGGGAGTCTCTCAAACTATGGCGCCTGTGGATGCTGATGGCGACCAATGATATCGCCCAACGCTACCGCCGTTCGCTTATCGGCCCCTTCTGGCTGACACTCAGCACAGGCATCATGATTTTGGCGCTCGGCCTGGTTTATTCCTATTTATTCAAAATTCCCGTTCATGAATATCTGCCCTATCTTGCCGCCGGACAAGTTGTGTGGACATTAATGTCCAGCATCCTCCTCGAAGCGGGCAGTGCTTTTGTCGCGGCCGAGGGCTATCTCAAGCAGGTGCGCATTCCAAAACTGGCTTTTATCCTTCAGCTGGTAACGCGAAACCTGATCATTCTTCTCCACAATATGGTGATTTATATCATCGTCTGGCTGATTTATCAGCCCCCTTTGGGCTGGCAGACATTGCTGTTTATCCCCGGTCTCATTCTTATTCTTGTTGCAGGCACGGCCGCAGCAACAATGCTGTCCGTTATTTGTGCGCGCTTTCGTGATATGCCCCAGATTGTTATCAGCCTGTTGCAAGTTGTCTATTTTCTTACGCCCGTCATGTGGCGCTCAAACCAGCTGAATGAAGGCAATCACGCTATCATCAAATACAATCCCTTTCTGGTCTTTCTGGATATTGCTCGCGGCCCCCTGCTCGGCGAAATGCCGTCCGCAGAAACATGGGTTATTGCCGTCGGTCTTACAGTTCTGACCTGCATTCCAGCCTTTTTCTTTTTCGCGCGTTTCCGGGCGCGCATCACTTACTGGCTTTAGAGTCCGCTATGGCGTCGATCAATCTGCAAGCCGTCTCTGTCGAATTTCCGATCTATGATGCGCGCACGCGCTCGTTGAAAAACCGCATTATCGGCGCAGGAGCCCAGGCTCTGCGGCGCATCGAGCAAGCTTCGCGTAATGAAGTTGTTGTTCGAGCCCTATCAGACATCACACTCTCCCTGAAAGACGGCGATCGTATTGGTTTGGTAGGACGCAATGGTGCAGGCAAAACGACTCTACTGCGCGTGCTGTCGGGAATTTATGAACCGCCGATTGGCACAATCGATATTCAGGGTTCAGTTTCCTCCATGACCGACATCACCATGGGTATGGATAGTGACGCGACAGGTTACGATAATATTGTTATGCGCGGGATATTTCTGGGCATGTCGCGCGCCGAAGCACGAGGCAAAATTCCCGAGATCGAAGAATTCACGGAACTTGGCGAACACCTCTCCCTGCCGATACGCACTTACTCGACGGGCATGATGCTACGACTGGCTTTTGCTATTTCGACATGCATCCAGCCGGAGATTCTAATCATGGACGAAATGATCAATGCCGGAGACGCGCATTTTATGGACAAGGCCAAGCAGCGGGCCAATAACCTGGTCAAAAGCGCCCGCATCCTGGCCATCGCCTCGCACAGTGCGGATACCATCCGCGGCTTCTGCAACAAGGCCCTGCTCCTGCATAATGGCAAGGTCCTGAATTACGGGACTGTCGACGAAATCATGCGGGATTATAATGCCTTGGCGGCTTAATATATTTAACCATATCAAGGTATAAAGCGGCTTTATTCATATATTGCTGGAAATTTCGAGAACATGCTAAACCTCAGCAAGCGGTTATTGAGCCGCCTTTACCCCAAAATGCTTGCTTTCCACACATGATGCAGCCCGCTTTCCAGCTTCAAGGCATGAATGCAAGCCAGCCCAAGCGCATTATGTGGCTACTCAATCATACGACCTTAAGGAAATCCGAAATACCTCAGCTGGTGAAATTGGGAATTACAGAAATCTTTACTCCCAAAAACTTCCCTTGTGATGAAAGCAACCTTTCTGCGGATGTTAGTTGGGAATTGGACAAAACCCTTTCAATCCCCGCGCATGAGCTAGATATCCTCAATCAACAGAATTGGTACGATTCTCCTTCTCTGGAATCTTGGACCATCGCTAATAAATATTTTTCGTTCGTCATCATTGGGTTCTTCCCACTCCAAATCACGGCAGCCAGTAAATATTTTCAAGGCGCCGTGATCTTACGCGCCTTCGGACTGGGGAAAGGTTTTACTTATACGGATATTCTTTACAGCACTGTTGGCGTCAGTGGCGTTGAAAGACTCAAACGCATGGGCAAGCGTTTTTGGTTTGCAGCGGCTTATCCCCATCTTAAAAACATTGAAGGTGATTTCCTTAAAGAGCGGGAATGCTATTTGCCGCTCGGCATGCACATCAAACGGGATGTCAGCCAACCATGGACGGGCGATGACCCAAGAATTTTCTTTGTATGCCCGCGCATAAAAACTTCGCCTTATTACGAAAGAGTTTACAACAAATTCCGAAAAGATTTCTCCGGATTCCCGCATGTCGTTGGCGGCGCACAGCCGCTGCCTGTAACAGACCCGAATGTCCTGGGCTTTGTGTCCCGCGAAGCGCATGACAATAATATGCGCCGATTACGTTTGATGTTTTATCACAGCACGGAACCCAACCATATTCATTATCATCCGTTTGAGGCCATTCAAGCGGGCATGCCGCTTCTATTCATGGCCGGAGGCATGCTGGATCTTCTGGGTGGCAAAAACCTCCCGGGACGCTGCCGTTCCATCCACGAAGCCCGAAAAAAAGCCAGGCTAATACTGAAGGGCAATAAACGGTTTACCGAAGCTGTTCGCAACAGCCAAACACGCCTTTTGGGATCCGTCCGTGAGGAAAATCTGGGGCATTTCTGGGAAGTCGGCATGCAAAAGATTGCCGATCGTTTGAAGCCGCAAGCTAGACCACACCTTACAGCCGTTCTGAAACGTCCGCGCATCGCCGTTCTGCTTCCCGTTGAATATAGGGGCGGCACCTTACGCGCCGCCAAGCTTGTCGCCGAAGCCCTGCATGTCGGCAGCCGCCAGTCTAGCGAAGATGCCGATATTGTTTTCGCTCATCTGGATAATCCCAAACTATACAACGACAAGGATTTTGAAGATCTGCCTCAGGATATTCAGCAACGCTCCTTTAACTGGCGCGTTTACGATACGGCCATGGCAAAGCGGACCCTACGCTATGCGCGGCATACATGGACGCCCGTTGAAGATACCTCCTATTATGTTCCCGATGACGGCATAAAGCAGTTTTACGACTGCGATTTATGGGTTGTCATTTCAGATCGGCTATCCATTCCCCTACTCCCCCTCCGTCCTTATATGGCAGTTATTTATGACTACCTGCAAAGATATGAAAACTTTCTGCCACCCGGCAACGATCAGCCCTACATCAACGCCGCGCACGCTGCACAGCGTGTTCTAGTGACAACTAAGTTTACGCAACAAGACGCCATCCAATATGCGGGATTGAGCCTGGATAAAGTAAAACTTGTGCCTATGCTGGCGCCAAAATTCCAAAATACGGCTTTAAAACCATCTGGCGCGCCATCCCCGGCTTATTTTCTCTGGACAACAAATGCTTCCGTTCACAAAAATCATTTCAATGCCGCCTTAGCATTGGACGAATATTACAAAAGACTCAATGGGCAACTTCAATGCTATGTTACTGGAGTTGATACCCATGGGCTATTACAGCTAGGCACCTCACATCTTCAACCAATGGCACAACTTGTGGACTCCAACCCCTCTCTTAAAAAACAGATACATTGGCTCGGCGATCTGCCCGACCAAAATTACCAAACTATTTTGCAGAATGCTGCTTTCCTCTGGCACCCTGCCCGGATCGATAATGGGACGTTCAGTGTGATCGAAGCTGCCCGTATGGGCGTGCCCTCTGTTTCCAGCGATTACCCGGCCATGCGGGAGATCGATACGAATTTTGGTCTTAATTTATGCTGGGCTAATTTCGATGATCCCAAGGACATGGCGCGCCAGCTAAAATGGATGGAAGAAAATTTACTTGAAGCGCGAAAGAACCTGCCTTCAGCACAGGCATGGGAAACCACAAGCATGGAACGGCAAGCTCAAACCTACTGGAAAGCGGTGCGCGAATGCCTGTAACCCGGTACGGAATTTTTGTTGCTTTCTTTCCGAAAGTTGATTTGCAAACCGAAGGTCTCGGTCGGCATCTCGGTGCTTTTCTAAAAAGCGCAGGCACGAGAAAAGATGTCGAATTTATTATCGCCTGCCCAAGCTGGACAAAAAAATCCATCATGGCTCTTTGCGAAAGCGAAGGCATAAATCCCAATCATTTTGAGATCATTACGCCCAGCAGCGTAAGCCCTATTCTTCTGGGATTGTATGAGGCTTATCGCGCCTCACAACAATATGGTCGCGCTTTTCTTCGACGCCTCCTCGACTCCTCACGAAAGGCTAAACCTCGCGCAAACCGAATTCGTCGTCATATAGCCTGGCTTGAAAAGCATTTAACTGGTACCCGCAATCCGATCGTTTTTCTGTTGCTTGCTGCCTATGCCTTGCCTCTCTGCATCCTCGCTCTGCCCTTTATAATTTTGGCCGTCGGCATTAAGGCTGCGTGGTCTTTACGGCGCATTCTGGCTTCGTCTCATCCTCTCAACCTGTATGTCCGTATTCGCAATCGCTTGAGCAGAAGTCGGTATCTAGCGTTCACTCGTCGTATTATTGGACCTGTCCTTCACAACACTTCATTTAACCCCAAAGCATTTATGGCTCATCTTTTCAATTCCATGGAAGAGCAGGAAATCCAGCGCCTTGTGAAAAAGATCAACACAAAAACGAACATTCAGGCGTGGTACACACCAGCCGCGTTCTGGCCACAGTTTAACGATATTTCCGCGCCGGGCCTTATGTGCGTTCCGGACATCGTCATGACAGAGTTTCCAACCGCCTTTGCTCAAAAAGGTAGCGAAGGACTGTTGCACAATTTTATGGCAACCGAAAAAGCCATCCGTGGCAGCAAGCATATCGTCACATACAGCGAAACGACAAAATGGGAAGCACTTGTTGATCAGTACAGCATAAATCCTGACATCATACATGTTATCCATCATGCGCCGCATAATCTGAGCAGCCCGCTATCAACCAGCAATGCCGTCTCGGCAAATACATCGACAGATCACAGCAATATCCTTCTTAAAACGGCGCTCAGAAAATCGACAAATCCGCTGCACCTCATCAATTACGCCAACTCAAACTTGCGTTTCATTTTTTACGCCAGCCAGATCCGACCGAGCAAAAACATCCTTACCCTTTTGCGAGCTTATGAATATTTGCTTCGCAAACGCTATGTGGGACACAAACTCATTCTGACAGGTGATCCTGACAGAACGCCTGAAGTCGAATCCTTTATCCACAGCAACAATTTACATAATGACGTGCTGTGCCTGCACGGCCTGACAACGCCCGAACTTGCGGCATGCTACCGCCTTGCGGAGCTTGCGGTTAACCCAACGCTGAGCGAAGGTGGCTTTCCCTTTACCTTCAGCGAAGCTTTGTCCGTTGGCACGCCCGTCGTTATGTCCCGAATTCCTGTAACAGAAGAAACCATCACGGAACCGCAACTTCAGGGCATGATGTTGTTTAACCCTTATGACTGGAAGAACGTTGCGCAGAAAATTGAATGGGCCCTGCAGAACCGTGAGGCGCTGCTGCAAAAACAAATGCCGCTCTACAAGAAACTCAAGGAACGCACATGGGATGATGTAGTCAGTGAACATATCCATATCCTGGAACGCATATCGACCCCTGAAAGGGCACAAACCCCAGACACATCCGAAACCATTCTGTTGGAACGGCGGCGGGCCGTATGAAAAAGCTCGCTATATATGGTGCAGCCGGATTTGGACGCGGCATAGCGCCCTTGGCGCGGGAAATGATCGCCAGAATGGGCAATGCCTCACCAGATGCTCTGGTTTTTGTCTCAGACATGCCAGAAATCATCGGAACAACCGTCAACGGCCTGTCTGTCATTTCATATGAAGAACTGCGCAGGGAAAAAGACCGTCAGGTCGTCGTCGCTCTGGCTGACCATCAAACGCGGCGCGAAATCGTTGCACGCTGCGAGAAGGATGCTTTAAAGTTCTTTTCCCTGGTTGCAACATCACATCGAACATTGGACGATGTCACCGTCGGCGAAGGCGCCATCATCTGCGACAACACTTTGTTTACCTCAAACATTAAAATTGGCAGGCATTTCCAGTGCAATATTTACTCCTACGTCGAACATGATTGCATTATCGGTGATTTTGTTACGTTCGCGCCCAGAGTTAACTGCAATGGGCGCATTGTTATTGAAGATGACGTTTATGTCGGTGCTGGCGCTGTGCTGAAACAGGGATCGACAACAAAACCTTTGGTTATCGGAAAAGGTGCCGTTATCGGCATGGGAGCGGTGGTCACAAAAGATGTGGAACCCGGCGCAACCGTGGTAGGAAATCCGGCCCGCAGGCTGGAACGCGGCGCCGCCTGAGGCAAAATGGTGCCCAGGGACGGAATTGAACCGCCGACACGGTGATTTTCAGTCACCTGCTCTACCAACTGAGCTACCTGGGCTCCGATCCGAACCCAGGTTCTGACACCGGGATGGCTGGAAAAGACACGCTTATAAGCAGGGAAACCCCTCTTGTCCACCCTTGGGCGCAGGTGGCTCATGGCAGCATCCAGGCAAGAAAAAAGCCGAAGCTGAGGAGGCCTTGGCCGTCCTGCTTCGGCTTTCTGGCGGGCTAGGCAGCTTCGCGCTGCATACCCGTCAAACGGCTAATCTCATCTTTCATACTCAATTTTTCGCTCTTCAACCTGTGCAGCCGGACCGTGTCCGGAGCCGGGCGAGCCGTTTCTGCAAGAATCATCAAATCAATTTCCGCATGACGTTTTTTTAGAGTCTCAACTCTCTGCGCCAGCGCCATAGCCGCCTCCTTCCAATGTGGGTTGGGATTGCTAAGTGATGTGTTGAGTATATCACAACGCGCGGCTATTTGGCGGGATAAGATTGTCAGAAAATTACTTCGATTGTGGGGATATACCTGTTTACAGCCTGTATTTTTTGAGTTTTTAGAAGGGCTTGGTAAAGACGCTTTAACTAAAACAGAAAATATCCTGCGCATCTTTCGCAGGAACCAGCAAATTCCCTGTATTCATGAAAAACGCAGTTTTCTGTCGCGATTTTATATTTTTGAAACCCGCATATTTTCGCGGTGATTGCCGATTTCGGACTTCAGCTGCTGCATATGCTCGTCCAGCAAACTGAGTGTTGCCACCAGTTCCGAAAGAATTTGTGCCTGCTGTTCCATCTGCTGCTGCGTCTCGGGCGAAAGCGCTGGCTCGACGGCGGTGGGCTTATCACCCAACTGATTAAAACGGGCATCCAGACGGTCGATTTGCCGGGTGATGGTTTCTTCCAGCTTGCCGCGACTGGCCTCGATCTGCGCTGCCATCTGGTACCACTGGTCACGCATCTGGTCATTAAACGTAACAGGAACCGCCGCGGTTGCCTGCGAAGACGCCGGGCCGCTGGCAAACTGTTCGCGCATCTGCGTCATTTGCGAAACGATGGTTTCAAAGCCCAGTTTGATTTCCGACATCAGCCCAGCAACGGCAATCGGCTCCATCTCCAGACCCGATGCAGATGAATCAGAAGATTTTTCAACCGACGTCAGACTGCTAATCCGTTCTTCCAGATTTCTCTGCGCCGCCTCCAGCGCTGCGGCGACCGCTTCCAGCCGCGATGTATCGACGGGTACGGCCGCAGGAGCCACCGCAGGTGCAGCCGCCGGGTTCAGGGAATTAATGGCTTCATTCAGGCGGCTTTGAGTTTTCTCACTTGTTTCCGCCAGAACCTTGCCGCTGGCCTGCAGCAGATTGATGGCGCCAAACAGACGCTCACCAACATCATCGCCCGCCACCGATAATTTCTTGATGGCTTCCTGGCTTTGATCGGCGCTGGCGCGGAGGCTTTTCTCGGCCAGCGTCAGGGACTGCAGAACCTGCGCCACCTGCTTGCCTGTAATCTGGGTGATTTCGGCCATGCCCTGCGCACGGTCTTGCAGGAAAGGCAGGATGCGGTTCAATTGATCTGCCGCATGCTCCTGCGCGTTCTTCAGGCTCTGCGCCGAAGTCAGCGTGCTTTGCAGCGCCTGCTTGACGCGCTGATCGCCATCCAATCCACGCTTTTCGATTGTGCTGAGCACGGCTTCGACGCGCGAAGAAATCAGGGCAATGGCTTCCTGCTGCTTCATCACCGCATCCGTGAGGCCCGTGGCCTGTTCGCGGATATGCTCGGAATCCCGGCTGATGACGCGCATCATCGCCTCGAACAGCGATCGGGTATTGCCCTCAAAACGGATACGCACAGGCCCCTGATCACTGAGCAGCGACATATCGGGCAGCTGGGTAAAATGATAACGTGCGCGGTCAACAGCGCGCGCCAGCTCGCCGATCATATCCTGCCGCTCCATGCCCCAGATGGAGGAACGCAGATCACCGCGCGCCATATTGGAAACGCTTTGCGCCAGAGCGCGCATGGGCGCGGATTGACGGGTACGAAGTGTCAGATACACCGCCGCCGCCATTGCCGCAGCGATAATCAGACTACTCCAACAGGCAACGGTCAGCAGCATGGCCCAGAATTGAATGTCATTTTGTGCAGCCAGATGCGTCGCCGACGATACCGCCGGGGCCGAGAGCACGGATTCCGCAACATCGATCTGATATTTCACATAACCCGCAAAGCCGATCAGCGTTACGCAGACGAAAACCACCAGACCGAGGATAAATCCGGTCAGGCGGCTGACGGCGGGCGCGGAAGATGGCGGCTGAGTGGTCATGAGGCCGTTCAGGAAAGAACGCGGGGAAAGCCCACCATATGACAAATATGGTAAAAAGCAAATATCCCAATGAGATAGACTGAGTCGTTGATAAAAAAGATAAGGAGATTCAGGGGTTATTGCTGCTCAAACCGCTTTAGCGGCCTGCCGCCATCTCCTTCGTCACGCCGTTGGACAGCCATTCCAGGGTTGCCGTCAGGCGCAGATTGCTCGCCGACAAGGGCGCGGCATCATCCAGACGTTCCAGCATGACCTGCTGCGGCCGAATGCGGCCCGGCAGGGTCTGACGTAATTGCTCCACAAAAACATAGGCACTGGTATCCAGCGGTGCTTCGGCAGACATTGTAATAGTACTTAGCGCCAGCTCCTGCGGCCCTGCCCCCGGTGCTGTCACCGTGACTTTCTGTTCGGGCGATAAGGTGTAGGTAAAACGGCTAAGCCGCGCAACGGCAGCCTGACGTTCCAACACCGCGGCCGCCCGCAAGCGGTCAATCGGCGCGAGGGCCTTTTCAAGCTCAGCTTCGTTCATTTCTCCGCTAAGAGCATTGGCTGTTTCCCGATCGCCGTCGATCTGGCGCACAATTTCTTCAGCGCGCATGCGCTCGGTCCTTACTTCCGACAAATAGCGGGAAGTTTTCTCACGCAAGACTTGCAGCAAAGGATTGCTTGCGGCCACCAGCAGCACGGCACAAGCCAAAACTGCCAACCAGAAACGGTGAGGATACAAAAACCTCATGGCATCCTCCGTACCGTCAGCTCGGCATCAGTACCATCATCAGATTTTTTATGCCCCGTTGCCTTGTTGCTCAGCGCTTCGCGCGGCAGGGCTGGAAAGGGATAACGCGTCACCTCAACTTTATAACCGGGCATTCCGCGTTTAACATTCTGGGCAATCTCCTGAAAGCGCGCGACAACGCGCGAACGGTCGGCGGGAATATCCTTGATAAGACGGACATTCACTTGCACGGTTTCATCGAATGGTTTGCCACTCTCGCTTCGCCAGGCAAGTTTGCTCAGACGCATATCTTCGCCTACACCACGGCCTAAGCCTGCTAGGGCTGCCCAGGGCATGGGCACAGGTTGCTCGAACAAACGGCGGCGCTCCGCAGCTTGTCGCAGACGGCCCAGATCAAGAACGGAAGCCCCCTGCACCGTTGCGAGTTTTTGCCCGAGCCCGGCCAGACGCTCCGTCTCTTGCCGTGCTTCAAGAAAGGCTGATAGCGGTTCGCTGGCCTGATAACCCACACTGCCAACAGCCAGAAGCAAAGCGGCTAGCGCTGCTCGCCAACCCCAAAGCTTTATTGCATCGTCCCTGCGCGAATGCGACATATCCGGTGGCATGAGCGGCAGGCGCGGTTTGCGTTTCCGCGCCAGCCACCCGGCATAAAGAACATCGCTGTAATTCTCGCTTGTCGCCGACAGGAAAGGCAGGCGCAGAAATTGCGCCGCTTCATAAGGCGCAATAAGTCGCGGCGCAGGGATAGGCAGAGCCGCCGCTTTCAACGCCTGCTGCACGGCATCCGGTACGATCAATACGGCTTGCAGTTGTGATGGCTCGGTAAGACCCAAACGGCTGAGATAGCCAAGGCTCGCCTGAATATCGCGAACAATCGCCTGCGCAACTTCGGAAGCACTGGCTTCAGGCGGTAAAGGCGGTGTCAGACGCGTGAAAATAAGCTCGCCTTTATGCGTCACGATCTGCCGGAAACCGCCCGTGCGTTGACGGCTTAGCATCAATGTCCATCCCTCTTCGGCACCCGGCAGAAACTCGGCAAGCATATCGGCGCACTCAACCGGAACAAGAGCGATACGCACGGCCCGTCGCGGCTGGTTTTCCTTCAAACGCTTCAGCCACGAGAAAATCGGATTGCTTTCGTGCAGTCCGGCAAAAAGAATTTGCGTCCGGCTGGACGCGAGGCTGAGCGATGCCGTGATGCCAGCCTGCGGAAACGCCTGCTGCAATCGGCGGCGGATCAGGCGCGGACGGTCAAAGGGCGCAAGGCGCGGCAAGGTCTCGCGCCGGAAATCCTGCGCCAGCGCATCGACAAAAAGTGTCAGCGGAATTTTTGGATGCTGCGCCAGAATGGAAAAGATCTCAGCCTCGCCCTGGCGGTCATTATTCGCGACGTAAAAAGGCTGGCTCTCTCCCGATACGCCGGAAGGAACAAACAAAACGCCGTCATCCCCGATCATGAGGACAAATTGGGATTTTGATGGCGCAAGACGTCTCATGGTGAGCATCGTCAGAAGGCGGGGTCTGCAAAAACGCGTCAGCGTCTCCGCAGTCGTTTGAAGAAGGCACTTACACGGTGGCGGTACTGTTCACGCAGGACAACGCCGCGATCACGCACCCAGTTGAGCTGGATGGCGCGGCGCGGCCCTTCGTAGGATTCATGGCCATGCCAGGCATTTGGCTGATTAACAAAAGCCAGCAAGGTTCCCTGATCGGGCGGCACTTCGGCAAAGGCATCATTCAGATTGTCCGGTGAGCGCAACAGGCGCAAACGGCCGCCCGGCTTTTCCCATTTGCCGTTCATGTAAATCAAAACCGTGATCAGCTTCGTACGGCTGTCGGTGTGAATTTGCCCATCTGAAGCGCGGCATTGCCCACGCACCGTGACCATTGTCGGACGATTTTGCAAATCCACATTGAATTTTTGGGCGATGACGTTTGTCATTTCCAGTCCGCAAATATCATCCATGAAATGTTGGAAATTTGGCCCGTATTCCAATGTCGGCAAGGGAAAGCTGCCGGGCAGATCGACCTGCGGATAATCCGCCTCGATCTTTTCAATCGCCTCGGCGCGGACAAATCCCGGCACAATGAGGCAGGGATAAGGTTCCTGCGTCACCTTGGCGGCGCGAAGCGCATCAAGATTGATGGTTTGGACGGACATGCAAATTCAATAGGCGGGAACCTGTTTGGGGTCAACGGCCCATCATTTCCTTAATCCGCGCCGCGACAAGCTGCACATCATCCAGCGGCGGATAGTTCCATGCCTCAATCTGTCCTGTGAAGGGACGCGCCATGCCGTCATCGCGCATCGCCTGATGAAAACGGCGGAATTTGTCGGAGCCTCCCGGCAGCTGGACGACATAAACCGGCTTGCCGGTCGTGCAGGCTTCGGAAACCATGTTCACGCTGTCGCAGGTCACCAGAATATAATCCGCGAGGCCGAGCATGCCGTAATAAGGGTTCGCCCCCTGTCCGTCCCAGATATAAGCCGGAACATCCCGCAGCCCTTCCTGCAGAATGGCCAGATTGGCTTCGCCCGTACGGCGCGACGGCGTAATCATCAGACTGCCGCCTGTCTGTCTCGTCAGCCCGGCCAGTTGCTGCGTCAAAGGCGCCATTTCGCGCGGCGTCAGCTGGTACACCGCGTTGCTACCACCGATCAGAACAGCGATGCGCGGCGATGGCAGCGCGGCAACTTGCGGCAAAAAAATTTTAGCCTCAGAGCGAAGCACCCCCGGCGTCACGCGATGTAGTGCACCACGCGTCGTCATCACATTCGGCCCTGTTAGCCCGTCATGACGCGGCACAACAACCAGATCAAAGCGCGAGGAGTCGATTACCGGATTCTGTAATTGCACCGTAAAAGTTTTGGATGCACCGTTTTTCATCGTCATGCGACGAACATAAAGCGACGCCGGAATACTGGCGCGGCCCGTCGCAATCAGCAGGTCAGGCCAGGGCGGTGCAATGGCATCGCCTTTGGAACTGAACGCGCATCCCAGGCCATGACGCAAAAAGGGGCTCAGCTGTTTCCATGGGCTGCGAAGGATGATGCGCTTGATAACAGGCTTGATGCCAAGCGCTTCCGCCAGGCCAAGGCATTGGTTTTCCATGCCTGCCTTGCCGTCTGTGACCACCCAGCATGTGACTTGGTTTTCAGCGCGCATGACGCTAGTATCCCCGCGTTCCCGACCCGTCATAGAGAGAAGCATGAAACACGTCAAACTCGACCGGATCGATCTGCGCATTCTGCGCGAATTGCAAAAAGACGGCCGGATGACGAATGTCGAGCTAGCGCGCCGCGCGGGCATCTCCGCGCCGCCCTGCCTGCGCCGCGTGCGGGCGCTGGAAGAAAAGGGTTTTATCCGCAGTTATCACGCCGATGTTGCGCCGGACAAGCTGGGCTTCGGTATCACGGTCTTCACCCATGTCTCGCTGGCGCATCACGCCGAAGCTGATCTCCTGAACTTCGCCAAGCTGGCCGAAACCTGGCCGCAGGTGCGCGAATGCTACATGATGACCGGGGACGCGGATTTCCTGATCAAAATCGTCGCCGAGGATTGGGAAGCCTTCCAGAAATTCCTGACCCATCAGCTGGCCGCGGCACCGAATGTCGACCATGTGAAATCCCTGCCCGTCATGCAGCGCACAAAATATGAACCCGGCGTGCCGATTGAAGACAAGAACGGCAACAACGGCGGCAACACGTAAGTTTATCTGCTGATTGTGTTTTACGGTCGGTTTTGTTTTAATTTTTAGCTTTGGACACTGGCATGTCTTTTCCTCCGGCCTTTCTTGATGAGTTACGCGCGCGGCTGCCGCTGTCGGAAATTGTCGGCAAGCGTGTCCGGCTGACGCGGGCGGGACGTGAGTTCAAGGCCTGCTGCCCCTTCCATAACGAAAAAACACCAAGCTTCTACGTCAACGACGACAAACAGTTTTACCACTGCTTCGGCTGTGGCGCGCATGGCGATGTCATCGGCTTCACGATGCAGCATGACCGTCTGAGTTTTCCCGAAGCGGTGGAAAGCCTTGCAGCGCAAGCCGGGTTGCCTGTTCCACAAAACACACCCATGGATCGCGAGCGGTTCGATAAGGAAAAAGGTCTTTATCAACTTCTGGAACGCGCCACTGCATGGTTCGAGGAACAGCTGTTTGCCCCGGCGGGGCGCGAAGCACTGAATTACCTGCGTGGCCGCGGCCTTGGCGATGAAGCCATCCGCCGTTTCCGGCTTGGTTACGCACCGAATGAGGGGCAGGCGCTGATCAAAAAGCTGACCAGCGAAAATTACAAGATCGAAGACCTCATCGCTGTCGGCCTCGTCAAAAAATCTGAGGAACGCAATGAGATTTTCAGCTTCTTCCGCAATCGTGTCATGTTTCCGGTTGGTGACCGCCGCGGGCGCACCGTGGCCTTTGGTGCGCGCATCATGGGCGAAGGCGAACCCAAATATCTCAACTCGCCTGATCATTCGCTGTTCCATAAAGGTAAGCTGCTTTACGGATTGTCACGCGCGCGGACGGCCATCACGCAAAACCAGCCGCTGATTGTCGTCGAAGGCTATATGGATGTCATCGCACTGGTCGAAGCGGGATACAGCGGCGCAGTCGCGCCGCTTGGTACGGCCCTGACCGAAGACCAGCTGACGCTTCTGTGGAAATTGCTGCCGCCGTTTGAAGGCCGCGACCCGGCCCGGGATTACAGCCCTATCCTTTGCTTCGACGGCGACAATGCCGGGCTGCGCGCCGCCGCGCGGTCGATGGAGCGCGTTCTGCCCCTGCTCACCTCCGCGCAAACCATCCGCATAGCGACGATGCCCGAGGGCCAGGACCCCGATGATCTGATCAAACGCTCGGGCAAATCGGCGATGCAGAATATTCTGACGCAAGCCAAACCGATGATTGATGTGATCTGGGAAATGACTCTGGCCGGACGGCAGCTGCGGACGCCGGAAGAGCGCGGTGCCTTCATAGCAGCGATCAAGCAAAGGGTCGGCCGCATCGCCAATGAAAATCTGCGGCATCTCTATCAGGATGAAATTCAGAAACGCCTGACGACCCTGTTCCAGTGGCGGAGTAATGCCGCGGCGAATGAACCCCAGAAAAGCTTCCGCAAAGGCCCGCCACAGACCCCCATTCCCTTCCTGTCCCGCAAACAACCCCTCAGTCCCCAGCGGTTACGGGAGCGGGCGCTGCTAGCCCTGATGATCAACCACCCCGACCTTTTCGCGGATTTAGGCGAAGATTTGGCCCATATCGGCTTTTCGACCCCGGAATTCGAGGCTTTGCGGCAGCGGGTAGTAGAAATTTTATCGCTCGAATCACAGGAACCCCTTGACGCCACGGAACTTTATCGCCATTTGTCCCCTTCGGGCGGAGCTGGTTCGGCAGGGGATTCCGGGCTGGCAGGGTTGGCGGAAGTACTTTCGGAAACCACTTACATGCATGCCGGATTTGCACGGCCCGGACGGCCTTTGGACCAGGCGCGTCAGGGGTGGAAATCGATATGGAACAAGTATTTGCAGGAGCAACTTAACGTGGATATCCAGGCTGCCAAGCGCCGCTACGCCGAAGAGACATCGGACACCAATCTGGCCAAGCTGATGGCCCTGAGCGAACAGATGCAGAGTTTGATCGCCGAATCGGGCGAAGCGACCGCCATGGAAACATCCTCTTTTATGAGCCAGGAAGGCTGAGGCATGGCGAAGAAACCTGTCAAAAAAGCGGCCAAGAAGCCCGCACGCCCCGTTAAGGCGAAAGCGGCAAAGCCCAAAGCCAAGCCGATCGCCAAAAAACCCGTTAAGGCCGCCAAGCCCGCGCCGAAGCCCGTCGCGGTAAAAAAGATTCCACCCAAGCCTGTCACCGTCGCGCCCGCCAAGCCTGCTGCCAAGATTGCCGCCGCCGCGCCGAAGCCGCAGGAGGTGAAGAAGCCGCCTATCACCGGACCAAAGCCCGGGCTGGACGGCATCGACGAACAACAGAAGGCCGATGACGAAAAAGCCGAAGCCCCGATCATCGATACCGCCGCCGATGTCATCAAGAAGATGATCCGCAAGGGCAAGGAACGCGGCTATGTCACGATTGACGAAATCAACGCCGCCCTGCCACAGGACAAGATCAATTCTGACCTGATCGAAGATACCATGGCGATGCTGTCCGAAATGGGCATCAGTGTCACCGAAGGCGATGAAGAAGAAGCGCCAAAACCCGCAGGTGAAGGCGAAGAAGAAGCCGCGGGCAACGTGAATGAAGAAATCGGCCGCACCGACGACCCTGTGCGTCTGTACCTGCGCGAAATGGGCTCGGTCGAACTGCTGAGCCGCGAAGGCGAAATCGCTATCGCCAAGCGCATCGAAGCGGGCCGCGAGATGATGATCGGCGGCATTTGTGAATCGCCGCTGACCATTCAAGCCATTCTTGGATGGCACGACGCGCTGAACGAAGGCAAGATGCTGCTGCGCGACATCATCGACCTCGAAGCCACTTATGGCGGCGGGCCTCAGAACGAAACCACGATGCTGGGCGAAGGCGAATCCGCCGAGCCGGAAGAACCCGAAGCCGAAAATGAAGAAGCCGAAGGCGAAGGCGGATTTGAAGAAGGCGATGAGCAGGAGAATTTGTCGCTTTCGATGCTGGAAGAAAAGCTAAAACCTCAAGTCCTTGAGACGTTCGAGAAGATCGGCAGCACCTACGCCAAGCTGTTTAAATTGCAGGCGCAGCGCCATGCCTCGGTGCAGAAAGGCGAAGATCTGTCGCCGCAATCCGACAAGAAATTCCAGAAGATCAAGGAAGAGCTGGTTGA
The DNA here is from genome assembly GCA_033763555.1 of Alphaproteobacteria bacterium. GTDB lineage: Bacteria > Pseudomonadota > Alphaproteobacteria > UBA9219 > UBA9219 > JALYJG01. Next base: position 39,789 of record JANRKK010000003.1, read on the forward strand.
TCTCGTCCGCACCGTGCGGCTGAACAACCACCGTTTAGAACAACTGGTGCAGCAGCTCTACACGCTCAACCGCCGCCTGGTCGGTATCGAAGGCCGCATCCTGCGCTATGCCATCGACAGCGGCCTGAAGCGCGAGGATTTCCTCGCCCGCTACACCAACCACGAGCTTGACCGCAACTGGCTGCAGGATGTGTTTAATCCGAAGCCCACGACCGTTGCCTCGGTAAAAAAGCTCGTCGAAAAAATCACCAAGGGCAAGAAGTCTGGCAAGGACGACAAGGCCGCCACAGCCACGGCGCAAAAAGCGCCCTTCCCGCCGAACGTTAAGGGCTGGACGAAGTTTGTCGAGAAGCACGAAGCCGAGGTCGACCGCCTGCGCGCCGAAATCGCGTCCGTCTGCGACGAAGCCGGGCTGCCGCCCACGGATTTCAAGCGCATCGTCATGACGGTGCAAAAAGGCGAACGCGAATCCAACAAGGCGAAGAAGGAAATGGTGGAGGCCAATTTGCGCCTCGTCATCTCCATCGCCAAGAAATACACCAATCGCGGCCTGCAAGTCCTCGACCTCATTCAGGAAGGCAATATCGGCCTGATGAAGGCGGTGGAAAAGTTTGAATATCGCCGCGGCTATAAATTCTCGACCTACGCCACCTGGTGGATACGCCAGGCGATCACCCGCTCCATCGCCGACCAGGCGCGCACCATCCGCATCCCCGTGCATATGATCGAAACGATCAACAAGCTGGTCCGCACCAGCCGCCAGATGCTGCATGAAATCGGCCGCGAGCCGACGCCGGAGGAACTTGCGGAAAAACTCTCCATGCCTTTGGAGAAAGTCCGCAAGGTGATGAAGATCGCCAAGGAGCCGATCTCATTGGAAACGCCGATCGGCGACGAGGAAGACAGCCATCTTGGCGATTTCATCGAGGACAAGAACACGATCCTCCCCATCGACGCGGCGATCCAGTCGAACCTCCGCGAGACGACGACGCGCGTTCTCGCCTCCCTGACGCCGCGCGAGGAGCGCGTCCTCCGCATGCG
>JANRKK010000004.1:0-115405 GCA_033763555.1 Alphaproteobacteria bacterium
ATATAAGGTTTATTTTCAATCGGCCAACAAATTATCTCCTAGAAAATTTTTAACAATCAAGAGGAGGGGGCATGGAAAAAGAAGCTTATCGCGTCACTGAATTTTGTCAGCGTTACGCCATTTCAAAGGCCAGTTTTTATCGAGAGACTGCCGCCAATCGTCTGAATATTCTTAAGCGAGGGCGCACAACTTTAATTTCTCGCGCTGAAGCGGAGCGTTGGTTCTCAAGCCTATCTCAGGTCAATTCGTAATAATTCTTTCCGCAGAATTTTAACTCAAAACATTTTTAAAGCCATTGTGATGGAGGCATTTCATGCGCCATACAGGACATATTCGTCAGCGTTCCAAAGAAAGTTTTGAAATTCGATATACGCTTGGGGTTGATCCGCTCACCGGCAAACGTCGAACGATTACGACGACTTTTCGCGGCGATAAAAAGAGTGCAGAAAAAGAGTTACGCCGTCTTTTGCGCTCAATTGACACGGGAGAATATGTTGAGCCGACGAAAATCAAAGTAGGGGAGTTTCTACTTCAATGGCTCGAAGCAGTCCATTCACAGGTAAGTCCGAAAACGCATGAGCGTTACGCACAACTCGTGCGTCTTTATCTCATCCCAACTTTCGGTGCGTGCGTGTTGCACAAGCTTTCGCCTCTGGCTATCCAGAATGCCTATAACGCATGGGAAACATCCGGGCGGCAGGATGGTAAGTCGGGCGGCCTTGCACCACGTTCACGTCTTAGTATCCATCGTGTCTTCAAGCAGGCACTTAAGCATGCCGTTCAGTTACAGCTCATCCTTCGTAATCCTGCTGATCATATTAAGTCACCAAGAGCGAAAAAAGTTTCCATCACGACCTTGACAGTTGAGCAATCGGCCATTCTGCTTAATGCCATTCAGGGAACCCGATTGTATTGGTTAGTTTTGTTAGCCCTGACAACCGGTATGCGCCGCGGCGAAATCCTCGCTTTGCGCTGGAAGAACGTCGATTTTGACAAGAAAACCGTTCGAATTGTTGAAAGCCTTGAGCAGACTAAAAAAGGCATTCGTTTTAAAGCGCCTAAAACGGAGCGGAGCAGGGCAGTTATTTTACCCGCCTATGCCGTGGAACAATTGATCGAATGGAAAGCCAGACAGGCTGAGGAACTTGTTGATAATGGTGCTGTTCAGACTGAAAATACCCTTGTGTGTGCAGCACGAGATGGTCAACCGCTTTGGCCGTCCTCAGCATCGCATGAATTTGCCAAGGCCATGAACAAACTGCCCGGGCTCCCGCGTATTCGGTTTCACGATTTACGTCATTCCCATGCCACCCAACTGCTTGCGGCAGGCATACATCCCAAAATCGCTCAGGAACGGCTTGGACACAGCACAATTACAACCACTCTAGACCTTTATTCGCATGTAACAGATACTATGCAGGATGATGCGGCGGCGAAGCTGGATGCTGCTTTCCGGCTGATTATGAAAAGGCGGCAAAATCAAGGGTCACATCTTGGATAAACAATTAAACGATATTCGTTGACGATCTTTTTGTTTCAATGTACGCTGATAAGCTGATCCGCACACTTACTTATTAATTAGGAAGCAAATGGCTATTGACACGACCTCATTCGGGAGCGCCATCGCGAGCGCACGCAAAGAGCTAGAGCTTAGCCAGAAGGAAGTTGCAAAAAAAATCCGCAAGGAAGATGGCGAAACAATTACACCGCAATACCTTAATGATATCGAACATGATCGGCGCAGCCCATCTTCCGATCACATCGTAAAGCAATTTGCTTCTGTATTAAAAATACCAGCTGATATTCTTTATTGGCTAGCCGGACGTGTTCCTGGTGATGTCACAAACCGCACCGTTTCCCCCGAACAGATAGAGAAAGCCTACGCTGTGTTTCGTAAAACAATTAAAGGAAAATGAGCATGAAGTATGTGCGGGATCAAACCGGTCGGCTTCCCGAGCGTCCGCACTACGAACCCAAAGAGCTCGATACTTTGTTTGAAAACATAGTCAGTAAATTTCTTAAGTTACGGCATGGCATAATCGAATTTCCAATAGCCACCGACGATTTAACGGTCCTTATCGAGCGCGATACCAAAGACTTGGATATCTACGCCGATTTAACCAGTTATGGCCCTAATGTGGAAGGTGTCACCGAATTCCATCCAGGCCAAAAACCGACTGTACGAATTTCTCGAACTGTCAGCGAAGCCGAGAATAGCGAAAATCGTTTCCGCACGACACTTACCCATGAATATGGGCATGTTCACTTGCACGGCTATTTGTTCGAGATGAACACGCGCGGCTCCGACCTGCTTGACCAACACAGCAAACCCAATGTTATCGCATGTAAACGCGATACGATTATATCGGCACCGCGGACAGACTGGATGGAATGGCAGGCTGGTTACGCTTGCGGCGCCATGCTCATGCCTGCATCCTATGTCCGCTCGGAAATTGAAAGATATCGCGTTGAATCCAAGCTCTATGGTCCTGTGCCAGCATCCACACCGCAAGGTCTGAACATGATCGACCTTATCGTCAATCGATTTCAAGTTTCCCGGGACGCGGCGCGTGTGCGCCTTAGTGTCCTCGGCTATCTCGGCGCTGCGCCGACCGCTGGATCGCTGCCCTTTTAGTAATTTCTGGCCTCGCTCAGAATCTTCTTGCACTGGGACCCGTCCGGCCCTATACTACGTCAATTAGCTGATTAGTTGGCGAGGAGGCCATAGCTATGAACGAGCACCACCACGAAGCGCATAAACATCACCCCGATCATGAGAAGTTCCGGCTTATCGTCGATAACCGGGAACATAAATGGCCGGTTGAGCATATCACCGGCCTCGAAATCAAGGAGCTGGCGAAGGTTGATGTTAAAACCTACAGCGTCTGGGAAGTCATTCCTGGTCCTGGCGATGACACCGAGATCGACGACGGCACCGAAGTCGATTTGAAAATCGGGCCGAAGGAGCACGTCAAAAAGTTCATCACAGGCAAAAAGCATTCGACGGAGGGCTGAAATGAGCTTTCTTCCCTCCATGGACGCCGCACACCTTCAAGAGAAGGCCATCGCCTATCGAGAGATCAATCAGAATGGGCAAAAGGGCATTGTTTTTTCCTCTTATCCCCTTCCCCCCGCCCGTTTCGATGCTGAAAAGGCTGACGTGCTGATCCTGTTGCCGCAGGGTTATCCCGATGTGCCGCCGGATATGTTTTTCACGTTACCTTGGGTCAGGCTGAAATCCGGGCATTTCCCGAAGGCGGCTGACCAAGCCTTTAATTTCGAGAACCAAACGTGGCAGCGTTGGTCCCGGCATAACAACGAATGGCGTGCGGGCGTTGATGGCATCTGGACTATGTTAAAGCGTGTTGATACCGCGTTACAGACGGCGGCCGCATGACGACCTACAGTCTCACGATCCGCGAAGATCATTTCATTAAGATCCAGAGGCATCTTCTGTGGCCGGATGGCAATGAGCATGTCGCCTACATCATATGTAGCGAAGCGCGCGCGGGCGCTGATCCTTGGGATCGTGAAACGCACAGAAAATTTCTATCTTATGAAGTTGTAACCGTTCCTGACGATCAAGTCGTTGAATCAACCCCGCAGCTGGTGACATGGCGCACAGCCACATTCGTATCGGCGATTAAGAAAGCCCGGGCGAAGAACCAATTCGTTGCTATCATTCATAACCATCCGGCCGGTATGACCGCGTTTTCCGCCCAAGACGACGTTAATGAGCGAGACCTAATAGAGCTGGCGCAGAAGCGTAACGGCCCGGATGAATCGATTCTAAGCGTCATCCTCACGCCAGATGGTGAACTTCAAGGCAGGATTTGGCTGCATCCGAACCCGAAGGGCCATAGCCCTCTCCGGATGATCCGGGTTATGGGGAAAGATTTCCGTTTTTACTATCCCGACCGCGGACGCGGCGTTTCGCCTGCGGCTTTTCACCGGCAAGCCCTGGCATTCGGGCAAGCCTTAAATCAGGATTTAAGCAACCTGCGCATTGCCGTGGTTGGATGTGGCGGCACCGGTAGCGCCGTTGCTGCCCTGCTCGCCAGGCTTGGCGTGGGCCAGATCGTGCTGATCGACAACGATATTGTTGATCGGACGAATTTAAATCGCCTCCACGGTGCGCGCCAAGCTGATGCAGACGCGATGCTACCGAAGGTTATTGCCGTCGCCCGTTCGATCACCGAATTAGGGCTAGGCGTCCGCGTCGTACCGGTTGAGGCTTGGGTGGGAGACCCCGGATGTAGGGATGCCCTGCGCGCTTGCGACCTAATTTTCGGCTGTACCGACGATAACGAAGGCCGACTTTTCTTGAACAGGCTCGCTTTTTATTATTTGACGCCGGTGATTGATGTAGGCCTTGCGGTGGATGTTTCAAAAGATGAACCGCCAGAAGTTAAATGCCTCGATGGCCGCGTAACCGTAATCATCCCAACGCAGCCCTGCCTTTCCTGCCGCGGCGTGATCGATACCAAGGCCGCGCACGACGAGACTTTGCGTAGGACAAACCCAACCGAATACACCCGCCGTAAGGCGGAAGCCTACGTTGCTGGCGAAGGCGATCCGCGGCCGGCGGTTGTGACCTTTACGACCGAAGTCGCGACAATGGGCGTGAACGAGATGTTGCAGCGGATTCAGGGATTCCGCGGGCCGGACGGCGCCATCAATCAGAAGCTGCGTAAATTCCATCTGGGAGAAGATTTCCGGCCCGGCAGCAGGCCGATACCCGGTTGCCGAATATGCGATGATAACGCAATATGGGGCCGTGGCGATATCGTGCCATTCCTTGATCGCATTACCTAAGAGTCCGAAATGCTGCAAAAAAAATGGTGGGCCTTACTCTGGTGGGCAGGCCTTTCGCCGCGGCCACAGCTCACCGCGAATATAGTAAGTACCAACCCCTCCCCAGCCGACATTGGCCCTGGTCGCGTTATTGTTGTCGGCGGCAAAGGTTATCAAAAATGGGCTTATTTCCGTTGCCCTTGCGGTTGCAGGGAAACGATCATGCTTTCCCTAAATAAAACAACGCGGCCGCGCTGGGCCGTCAACATCGATAAGCGTGGGCGCCCTACAATAACTCCTTCAATACGGCAGACCGCAGGATGCCTTAGTCATTTTTGGATACGGAACGGCGTTATCGATTGGTGCCGGGATACCGGTCGTCCTTGGAGCTCGGGCAATTGGGACAACGAGTAATACTCCTTCGTTCCTTCTGCCGCCGATTAGAAATTTTCTAGGTAATATGGTTCGGTAGCAATTTCGGTAGCAAATACCTTTCCACTTCCCTCCGCCCTGCACTAACACTATGATTTTCAATGCATGCGCCCGTAGCTCAGCTGGATAGAGCATCGGTTTCCTAAACCGGGGGTCGGAGGTTCGAATCCTCTCGGGCGCACCATTTTTCAGTGACTTAGAATGTGGATAAGACCGGCGCTGTACTATAGATCAGCATTTGTACTATTCAGCGCGATTTCATGCCGTCGAATAAACATATACAAGCAAAATATGACCAAGCTTTTCATCGCTACATCTACAATGTCATAAAATTAATGTCTATTTTTTGGTCTTGAACACAAACCGCGAATAAAACCAGCTGAGACCGAGCAGGCTGAGGCCCAGACCGAAGAACGAAAACACGCGCCACAGGCCCGTCAGTTCGGAGGCGTCATAAAGAAACACCTTGCCTACCGTCAGCAGCATGATGATCAACGAACCAGTGCGCATCGTGCCGTCGTGCCGCAATGTTCCTGTAAATAGGAGGCCGATACCCATGAGAAGCCAAACTGCGGAGTAGGTATAAACCTCGGCACTGTTGACAATACCGCCGTCCAGATAGGCACCATGATAAAATTGCCGAACATTGAGCGAGACAAAAACAAAGCTCAGAGCGAAAACAGCGATTTTACCGGCCCGCGACAAATCCACGCGGCCCGTAGCCGCCAGTTCCTTATTGATTAGCACCACCAGAAGGACTGGCAGGGCATAAACCAGAAGCAGCCCATTCAGAATCGGCCATGTGCCTATCATTTGGTGTGCCCAGAGCGGATTGTAGATGAGAAGATCAAAACCTGCGCTGCGAGCCACAGCCAAACCGCCCAGCACCAAACCACCCCATACAACTGCCGGGCGGACATACTGACGGCCCACGTGCAACCCAGCCAAGCTGAGCAAGAACAGGATATTGGTGAAAGTGCCTCGTGCGACAAACGCCATCCGGGCTTCGTGGCCCGAAAAAGCGGTGCCGACGACATTGTAACTCATTGCCGTGAAGAGGGCGATAGCAGCGAGTTCCAGAACCACGACGAATTGATCGTCGCGTTCAGATCGCAGTAGCCAGCTTGAACCGGCGAACATCACTGAAGGCAGTCCAAACTGGAATAGCAAGGACGATGCCGTATGCAGTTTGTCGATATGCGCGGCTGCGTAACCCGAAAAATCGTCAAACGGGGAAGCCAATAGTGTCATGATCTCCGGCAGCAGCAGGAGGCCGAACACAACGGTCAGTACCTGCGCAATGGCGCGTAGTGTAGGAATATCGACCCGCCTGTTGATCCAGCTGATCGTCAAAACCTGCCCGGCGATGGCGAAGGCCAGATAGTCCTGATGCAGAAGGATGGCAAAACCCAGAGACAGGAATCCGGTCGCTGCAACAGTGAAAATGGCTTGCAGTCTGTGGCGCTGTTGAATATCGGTGCACGTAACAAACAGCCGGTTGGTGGTCGAGGTGAAGAAAGCCGTGAAAATAAACGCTATGACGGCCCATAACTCATCTGCCGACAGCCAGTTATGCGCCGCCAAAGTGGTCGTGAGCGTCGCATCAAGCCTGTGATAGGCCAGCAAATAATAGGCCAGCGCGCTGGTGGCGCTTAAACCCGCCCATGACACAGACTTTGGGGAACGTGGCATCAGGAGATAGGCGCTTGCCGTAAAGAGGGCACCAAAACTCGTCAGAGTGATGGTAAGCGCGGTTGGGTCGGGGCTCTCCCATGCCAACAGCATCACGGCATTCGCCGCCATCGCCAGCCAAGGAGCAAAACCGTATGTGCGGCTGTCGGACCAGGCGAGCAGAATTGCACCAACCGAGAACAAACCGAACATACCCCATTCAAAAGTGTCAAAATGAGTTGTGTAGGTGACGGTTCCCATCAGCAACAAAGAACCGCCGATGGCAATATAACGTAGCCATGAGAGCAGGCTGAACGCATCATTGTCTGACGCATCATAAGTTGCAACGACGACAGTTGTGCTGACTCCCAGAAGGAACAGCGACAGCCACATGCCGTCAATATCGGTCAGTCCGATAAACAACCACGCAATAACCCAGAGAAAGGTGATTAAGGTCGCCGGGATCGACAGCCACCACCACTTCTGACGGCGAATGACAACCGCGAGACTTCCGAAAACGACATAGAGATAACCAAACAGTAATGGGGTATTCGGGTCGCCATGAATCAGAAGCGGCGTCACAAAACCGCCGATCAGGCCCATCGCGGCAATCGGTGCTCCATAGCGCAGTGACAAAAGCAAAGTCATACCGGTGACACCCGCCATGCCAGCAAACCCAAGCCACGAAGGCACAAGGTGATACAGGCTCGTGGCGGCAAACAGGCAGCCGTAAAGATCGGCAATGCCTGCGCCCGCCAAAGCCTGCGCGATGCGCGTGCTGTCGGCCATGCGTGGATGCTGGCGCACGACATGACTTCCGCCCAGCAGGGCAATGCCGAAAGCCATACCCAAAACCACCCTTACTTTTTCTGTTAGCAGGCCCGCGTCGATAGAATACTTGACGAGGAAAAATCCCGCGAGCGCGAGGGCTATGCCGCCAAGCCAGACAAAGGCCTGGCCGCCAAATTGCTGTTCGAAAGTATGAGCCTGATTTGTTACCTGTGTCCTGATCGGTGGTGGAACAGGTTCGATGACCCCCTGCCATCCTACGCCTGGATGGGAATCATTTTCTTTCGGGGTATCCAGCGGAACAACGGGTAGAGGAGAAACCGACGCAGGATACTGATGCGACACGGGCTCTACAATCTGCGCGGCATTTGGATGAACAGCCCTTGACGTTTTCACCCCCTCCCTTTTCAACCAATCGAGTTGGGCTTGAATCTGATCCAGTTTCGTCCGTAGCTCACTAATGGCACTTCGATTGACCCATGGCAGGATCAGGCCAGTGATGAAAGCAAAAACGAGAAATATAATACCGATGACAAACATGACTTGTTTCCTTTTTTAATGAGGCATGATGCGCTGAAGTTTTTCATCGGCAAGTCCGACCAAGATATAATGCCCTGCGCTGTCGAACTTAAACTCTCCGTATTTCGCGTTTCTATATAATTCGGCCTGACCTTCCTGAAACATAAAGGAATCTGGTACGATACGAACGCCTCCATATTCCTCATGATAGTGGAGAAGCCGCACACCAGGCTGTAACGATTCACCGCCGTAAAAATGGACAAATCTGGCAATGCCTCTGTCGTCAGGCGCAATAACCATATATCCGCGCTTTTTGGGGCCGTTTATATCAGAGGATGTGGTGCGCTCCACAGCATAACGTAACCGCATGTAATCCCCCTGCATCAGCGAGCGGGGGTCAACCGGAGCGAGTTCCAGAAAAACGGTTTGTCCATGCACCTTGATCTGTTCTTTTTCATAAATTCCGTAATTGAAAATTGCAAATACAGCCAGTGACACAATGAGGAACAGGGATTTTTTCATATTACACCTCCTGATCAAATTTGCGGTAATGCATATAGGCCCGCCCCGCCAACAAGACGCAGCCGCTGGCGACCAGAACGCCGGACTTCGTCATGAGACTAAGGTCAAGATTGTAGTAGTAGAGAGAAAGAAACAGGGGAAAGAGCAATACCCCCAGCAGCACGATCAACCTCTCATGCCGGGCATAGCCAAGCACCATAAGGCCGACAGCCAGCAAAATGCCCGGCGCCGAGATTGCCGCCAGCACCAGAGCTCCAAGACACGCCAAAATCAGTGGTTCGGATTTATACAGCTTGCTCCATTCTCCCGCCGCCCACCCAATAAGCAGTACAAGCGTCACCGCAAGCGAAACATTCATGACTACCGGACTGAAGGCATGTTGTTGCATCCAGAATCCGATTTTTGATTGCGTCGCGAAGAAAACGGCCATGACAGCCAATGAAGAGATAAAAGCATAGGCCAGCGGTATGTAATCCCGCTTAATCCTTCCATTGGCCATGAGAACCGACGCAACGGCCAATTGAGCGATGAAGAAGGCATTAATGGCTATTTCGCGGATGACAAACTCGTCATGCGGAACATGGCCATATCCCACATCCATCAAATTGCAGAAAACGGAAACCAGAACCGCCAGCGAGGACAGGAAGCGGTCAATGGACATCCGGTAGACGTTATAGGTCGCCAATGTCACCAGAAAGGTAGCTGCCGCGATGCCCCATCCCTCGTTGGGCTTAAACAACTGCGCCATTCCCATAACGAATAGAATCTTGCCCGCGCCCATGAAACAGAAGGAGGTCTGCACCAGAAAGCTGTGCCGGATCATATGATCCTTGTCGCCCGAAACTCTAGCCAGCAAGATGGCGCCGCCCATTAAAATCGTCCCCCAGAGAATAAGGGTGTATTTCAGGTCAAAACTGATGAGATGCGCGGCATCAAGAAAGCCGACAAGACAAAGGGCCGTAATAAAAGCCCCAATCCCGGCCATAACCCGCAGATAAAGAGGCAATTCTCTCGCGAGCTGCTGCTCGACGGCAAATTGCTCAAGCGCCGCTTGTTGATCTTTTCGGATGAGCCCATGCGATAGCCAGTCTGTAAAAAGTTCTCTGGCCTTATAGGCGGTCATATGGTTATCGGACATGAGACACCTCCATATTTCTGGCGATCTTGCGCAATGCAACGATAGCGAATGTGAATATTCCAATTGTCATAAGGCCGGTCAAAAGATACAGGGCGGCATCCATATGCTCGAATCCTTCCAGCAGGCATTTGAACCCCGCCGCTTCGGCAATGACGCAAGCCGAAAGAACGACAATCGATAACGACCAAATGTCGCGCCATTTATACCTGTAGGCCGCGAACAATCCCACGTGCACAAGGACAGCGAGTGCAGCGCCGATCCTGGTCGATAGCGTGCGATCAAAGAAAAAGTCGTGCGGCGATCCGAAAATAAAATTGAGCGTGGGAATCAAGAGGCTGATAAGAATGGGTATGACCAGAATGGCGCGCGTCCACCGGGCCGAAAGCCACTCAACGCCCCTGGCCACGAAATATTCGCGTATTCCAAGGAAAACTAAATTAAATACGGCGACGATGGATGTGATCATCATGTCCATATCATGTCCTGACTGTACAATTTGATCCCAATACAATGTCAGAGCAATGTTACAGACAATGAGCCACACAGCCCAGAGAGCCGCAAATTCCGAGATCAGCACCCACCCTGTTATTAACGCCGCCCACATCGTGAATAAAGTGTAGGCGTCCGCCCCAGTCTGATAAATTTGACCAAAGACGGCTAAAAATACGCCGACGAGCACGGAAGCGCTGAGCAACAGAATTTTTCCGCTCAACCGGTGCACGCCCTGTCCATAGGCAATGGCCAGACACCCCAGAATACTCAACTCGATAGACACAAACTTGATTGATGGCCCGATTTTTGCCCAATTGAAAGCGAAGAAATAGATAATACCGGCAAGAACGAGGCTTACACCCGCCACAAGCTGAAGCCTTGAGACCCATAATCCCCAGTTTCTGTGAGGATAGAGCATCTGCAGCGCATGTTCACGTGCAGCCTGCGTAATGAGGCCATGACCTGACAACTCATCGACCAGACGTCGGTCAGCCTGAATTTCCTCTATCGAAATGCGGGTATTTTTTTCTATATCCATAGTCTCTCTCCCCTCATTGGGCGTCGATTGTTTCAAGAATCCTGGCTTTGATTTGCACATAATCCGCTTTGCCCGTTCCCAGCAAAGGTAGCTTGTCCAGCTTCACCAAGCGGCGCGGAATAGAAAGTTCAGTCAAACCATTCTGACGGAAATGGGAAGGAAGAACATCAAGTTCGGCTCCCGCATGTTCGGTCACAAGCACCAGCATTTCGCCCTTGCGGGGATCAGGAACGCTGACCACAACATGGTTGATGTTGGGCCAGAGTTTGCTGATGGCGGTTTCGACAGCTGTCAGAGAAACCATCTCGCCGCCGATTTTGGCGAAGCGCTTGGTGCGCCCCTGAATGGTGACGAACCCATCCTCATCGATGGCAACAATGTCACCAGTGTCGTACCAGCCATCCTGCAACGGCCGCAAAACACCCGGCGCATCATCTCTCATATAGCCCATCATCACATTGGGGCCTTTGACCAGAAGTTTTTGGCCCTGATCAATACCGGGTACAGATTCAAATTTTACCTGAATACCTGGCATGAAGCGTCCAACAGTTCCAGCCCGATAGTGCATGGCCGTGTTGACAGAAAGGACGGGTGCGGTTTCCGTAGCGCCGTAACCTTCAAAGATTCGGATGCCGAATTTGTCAAACCAGGCGCGGCGGGTTTCTTCTTTCAGCTTCTCGGCCCCGGCGAAAACATAACGCAGGGCGTAAAAATCATAGGGGTTGGCAAAGCGCGCGTAACCGCCAAGGAAGGTGTCTGTGCCGAACAGAATAGTAGCGTTAGTGTCGTAGATAAGTTCGGGCACGATGCGATAGTGTAAGGGTGACGGGTAAAGGAAGGTTTTAATTCCCGACAGCAACGGCAACAGAGTTCCACCCGTCAAGCCGAAAGCATGAAACATCGGCAGGCAGTTGAACACGATATCCTGCGGACCAAAATCGATGCGACTGCCCAGCTGAAAGCGATTGGCAAGAAGGTTCCGGTGACTGAGCAATACGCCCTTTGGCGTGCCTTCGGAACCGGATGTGAACAACATGACGGCAGGATCATCCGGTTTGGTCTTGGCCGACAAGGCCATGACCAGCCCCGGTACCCATCGGGCAAAAAGCGCGCGGATTTTCCCGGAGAAGCCAATTCTCGCCTGTAAATCTTCCAGATAAACAACTCTAACGCCTATCGACTGTATGGCCTCAACCACGGGCGTCAATTTGCCTGCTCCGATAAACTGTTTTGAGGTAATAACCGTCCTAAGTTCTGCCGCTTTACAGGCGCTCAGAATTTGTGCTGGCCCCGCCGTGAAATTGAGCATCGCCGTGACGCGGCCGAGGGATTGCACAGCAAAGAATGCCACCGCCGTTGCCGACATATTCGGCAGCAATAGACCAATGTGCTTTTCATCCCCTGCAACGACCCGATTGACCAAACCTGCCAGAATAAGGCTTTTGGCGATAAAAGATTTATAGGTCACCGGCTCGCGCTTCTGGTCTTCCACAATCACATGATTGCCGCCGTGAATGCGACTTGCTTCTACGAGGCTTTTCATCAGTGTCGTATCAACGGGACTGCTGTCAAAAATCATCTGCGACATCAGATCGTAAAGCTGGGCGGCAGCCAACTGGCGACGTCTGCGGCCCTTAATGTCCTCCGGCAGACTGAATTGACGCGGCGGCAGAAATGTCAGCGTGACTTTGGGGAACCAGCGAATGCGAACCTTGCTTCTCAAACGCGACAAAGGCGAATACTGCGCTCCATCGATCCGGATCGGCAGAATCATTGCCCCGGATTTATCTGCAATCATACCTGGGCCTTCATAGATTTTCATCAACGATCCGGTCATAGTGATACGACCTTCGGGAAAGATCATGCATTTCTGATTTTGTTTCAGTTTATCGATCAGCGATTTGGTCGCCATCGGATTTGTGGGGTCGAGCGGAAACGCATCGACCAGTTTCAAAAACGGCCTTATCCACCACCGGCGGGCCACAAAGGTATTGACGGCAAAACAGACCCGCTCTGGCAGGAAAGCGGCAATCACAGCAGCATCCAGGTAGGATGTATGGTTGGCAATAATTAGAACGCGATTTCCGGCCTTGGCGTAGTTCTCAAGCCCCCTGACTTCGACGCGGTAGACCAGTTTGAGGAGCGCCGCGATCAGCGAAAAAGGCAGAAGTTTGCAGATATAGATAGCCACCACGACATTCAAAATGGCGACAGTCAGAAAAATCTGCGGAATGGTGAAGCCGAGTTTGATCAAGCCCAGCGCCAACCCCGCCGCCGCAACCATGAACAAGGCATTCATGAGATTGTTGCTGGCGATGGCGCGGGCCCCATGATCCTTGTCGGCACGCACCTGCAAGAGGGCATAAAGCGGCACGATATAAATGCCGCCGCATACGGCAATGGCAAACAGGTCGAAAAGAACGCGCAGATTTGTAGCCTGCCGCAAGAATGCCATGAGGCTAAGTAACGAACTTCCGGCTGCTGGTGCAGCATGACGGCTGGCAAAATAGAGATCGACGGCAAAAACGGTCATGCCGAGTGCGCCGAGCGGCACATGTGTGGCCCGCACTAGTCCTTTGATCAGGCGGGCACACAAAATTGAGCCTACCGCAATGCCAATCGAAAAGGCGACAAGGAATAAGGTCACGACATGTTCATCGGCATGCAGCACATCCTTGGCAAAGGGTGAAAACTGCGCCAGGAAAACAGTTCCTAGAAGCCAGAACCACGAAATGCCAAGGATGCAGAGAAACTCGTCACGCCTGTGGGCGCTGAAGCGGATCATATCGATCGTTCCACGCACGGGATTAAGCGCCAGTTTCATACCGGGAAGCGGCGCAGGTGCGGCGGGGATTTGGCGGCTGGCAATATAACCAAGTAACGCGAGGATGGTCATAAGACCGGCGATGCAGACAATGCCGTGATCCGTTAGAACAAGAACGCCGCCCAGAATAGTACCCGTCAATATTGCCAAAAACGTTCCAGCTTCAACGTAACCATTCCCTGCGATCAACTCATTCTCCTGCAAGTGCTGAGGCAGGATGGCGTATTTGACCGGCCCGAAAAAAGACGAATGCGTGCCGAAGCCGAACAGGGTCAGCAGCAAAAGCGGAATATTACCAAGAAAAAGTCCGGCGCTGCCGCTAATTGCCAGCGCAATTTCCGTTAGTTTGACCCATCGGGCTACTTGTGCACGGTCAATCTTGTCCGATATCTGGCCCGACAGATAGGAAAATGCGAACATCGGCAGGACAAAAAGACCAAAGGCCAGATTGACTAGCTGCGCCGAATACGCGCTATCGCTCGCCGCTATTTTATAAGTCACCAGAATGACCAACGCGTTCTTGAAAAGATTGTCGTTAAACGCACCCAAAAACTGCGTGATGAACAGCGGCAGAAACCGTCTCGATGACATCAGGTGGTTCATAAATCTTCACTCCAAGCCTTGACAACGCCCTCTTTATACCACATACTTGAACAGTGTTCAATAAAATAATGAACATAGTTCAGAAAAGGTAAATCCATGGCGCGACGCAAGGATCATACACCGAAAGAACTGAAGGGACTGATCCTGCAATCGGCCAGGAAAATCATTGATTCCAAGGGGTTGAATGGGCTGACGGCCCGGGCTCTGGCCAACGCCATCGGCTATACCCCTGGTACAATCTATAATTTTTACCGGGATATGGACGCCCTGGTAACTGATATTAACCATGCAACGCTGGAACAACTATACCGGTTCTGCAATGAGCGGACGCAGGGCCTGCCACTGGATTTTTCAAAGGTCAGGGCTTTGGCTTATGCCTATGTTGATTTTGCCCACGACAACCGGCGGGCATGGGAAACGCTGTTCGCTGGAACCCGCGATGGTTCTCACAAATCAAGACTCCCCGCCTATTATCGTCAAGCACTCCTGAACCTTTTCGAATTTATCGAGACCATCCTGCGGGAATGTCTTCAAATCCCGGCCGGTGAAGCTGCAAAGATGGCACGCCTGCTTTGGGCTGCCATGCATGGCATCACGGTTCTGACGCTCGATGGCCGACTCAATCTTATCGGTGTTGGTCAGCCACATGAGATGATTGATGATTTGCTACAGAGGTATCTTTTTCAATATCAGTAGTGGATAGACTTTCTAAGATTATACATTCAACGCAATGGCATGACGCGCTCGGGCTTGCGACGGTACACTCGTTCCGTGATCCGGCTATCGGCATGAGCCAATAATGACCGTGCGTGATCAAGCGTTTTTGCATCGCTGGCGCATTTGGCTCGCAAATCATGTTCCGTGAAACGCTCGGTGACTTTTGTCTCTGTCATAACTCGTGTCATGAAGCGCTGCCACATGGAAGCCCAGCCAGGTGCTTCTCCCGTATCCTCGTTAAGATAACTCTCGCCTCGTTGTGTACAAAACAAGTAGGGAGATATATCGACCGGACGCGCAGCCTTTGCGATATTCACAGCTTCTTTAAGTTCCTCAGTCCATTCGTAAACAACTGGTTTGCCGCTTTTGTGAGTTGTGACTTTAATCCCTTCGTTATCAAGCGTAGAAATGCGCAACCTGAGCAAATCGCCACGTCGCATGCCGGTAAGAAGTTTAAGGCGGATATATGCCTGTATAGCCTGAACACTCCCCTTTTTGCGTACCGATGGAAGAGACAGACACTCAACAATTTCCCAATCTTCTATATACCTAGTTCTTGGTTTCTCTCCGGTAAGTCGTACTTCCCCCTTAAACGGGTGCCTGGCGATATAACCCCATTCTACAGCCTTGGTGAGAGCATGGGATAACACTGCAATCTCTCTTCGTGCCCGCACACGTGCATTTTGGTTGGTTGATTTTTTTGACTTACGTTTATCAATGTACTGATAGATATGCTGAGGTCTGATGCTCAATAGTGGGACATCCCCAAAGACGTTTCTCAATTGTGGAAGAGCCTCTTTATAGCCAGCCTGTGTCTTGGGTGCCTTGGTAGGAATGACCTGCAAGGCATAGCGATCCAGAAGCTGGCCGATATTGTTTCGCTTGTCCGTTGTTCCGATCCTGTCGGCCCATACGCGGTATGCTTCAGGCAAAGTCTTGCCGAGACGAAACAGTTTCTTCCCGTTCCAAAAGGCCTCCATTCCCGGTGGCACCTGAAAATAATAGGCCCCATGTGCAAGCCGCCATCGTGTCGGCAGGCCTTTGTTTTCAGGATTACGCGGTTTAGGCATTAAGCGCCTCCCAGTTTGGTTCGACCCTTTTCACTCTGACGTCCGGAGACACCCCATCCAGAAGTTTTTCGATGTGAGATTTCAGTACGACCAGAGTGCCATCCGCTCTTGTTTTATGTTCGATCCCCATATAACGAAGAGCCCGCATTTGCGCCGATCTTTGTTGTTTTCCTGTCAGTTCGATAAGTTCTTCCGATGACAAAAACATGCGATCCACGGCATAATCCGTACAGGCAGACGAAACCCTCTGGCGCTTGTTGCCTTTGCGCCGTGGATGTGGCGTCGTGCGCGTGGGGTTACTACCTGTCGGCATAATCCTCCCCTTGGAGGGTGTGCTTTTTGACAACTGCGAGAATGTCGTTCAGCAGCCTGCTGGCTTCCAGATTGTTGGCCTGGATGTAGTAACGTTCCGTTGTCGAGAAATAACGATGGCCCAGCAACGGCGCTGCCATCCGCGCAAGATCGGCGGACACCATCGCCAGACTGGAAGCCGCACAATCCCTCAACATGTGAGGGTTTATAGGTTTTCCGAATAATTTCTTCGTCAGCCGCGTGATACGACTGTGCACGAAACCATTACCCAGCCTTGCTCCATACTGGTTCAGCCACAGCCGACCTGATATTTCGGCTTCGGGGAAAAGAGGACGAATTTTCTTCAAATAATGACCAAACCACCCTCGCAAATCATCCGGCACGAGAAATTCGATAGGTTGGTGGGTCTTGGTTTCATCAGCCGTAAAAGAGATCAGCCATCCATTCTCCACCTGCTTCAAATGCTTTCCCAGGGTAATCGACGTGAAATTTCTCACCCGCATCGGCCTTGCGGCAAGAAGCGCAAGCATCAGGGCGTCCCGGTACTCGATGGCCTCTTCAAGGTCAGTAATTTCCGATGATAAAGATCGTAGTTCTTTAATGGCAGCCGTATAGATGTCCTCGGTTGGTTGCATGCGGCCAAGTTTGTATCTTTGCGGCTTGGCCACACGCTGGACGCGGTTACACATATCCTGAAGCCAGCGCCAATTCTTTTCCGGACACATCGCTTGAATGGTTACTTTCAGGCCCACCAGCATGGACAGGCGTGTGCGTGGGGCCACAAGATTCTTTAGATGAAGGCCATATTCTTTGACCATTTCTGGCGTCACCCGGGACGCCGGGCTGTCTTCGGGATTTAAACATCCGCGCCATGCCAGATAGCCAAGCCACCGGCCATATTGTTGCGCATTGGTTTGTTTGGTTCTCGGTCTCCAGCGATAGGCATGGCCGTTTTCATCAAAGAAATCGCCTGTTGTAACCGCCTTTTCCCATGTCTCGCGGTCTTTGGCGGGCCATTCAAGAAGAGGGATAGACCGGCGGCTGTAGTCGTATGTTTTGGTCATTGCCGACCCCTTTTTAGTTTGGGTTGTTCGTCGTTATCTCTTGCCTGAACGAGAAGGCGATCTAGATGCCTCCCGGCAGCTTTGGTCTCGGTGCCGAGATAGTGAGCCATAGTGGTTTCCAGGCTGGAATGTCCCAGTACCCGCGATACGGCTAGGTAGGCATCGGGGTTCTGCTCGACGGCGATTTTTGCGATGGCATGCCGTAGCAGATGCGGGTTCACGGTCAGGCCCGCATCCTTGCGAAGCCCATCTGTTATCGCGACATACATGGCATTTTTGGATCGCGCGTTGCCCTTCACGCCGGGGAAAAGATACGCTCCCTCTGCACCGGGTAATCGGGGACGATAGTCGTTGATGAACCCACGAATTCTAGCTGCCGTTTCCTGCGGCAACTCAAATTCAAGTGGCCTGTCAGTTTTTGTAGTTTCTTCCCGGACGTATAAATGACACGGCCCAGAACGGGTTCCGGCCGACCAGTGAAAATCTTCTAATTGCAGTGATCTCAGAGTTCTGCTCCGCAGACCGGTATGTAGAAGGATACCGAGCGCTACTGCCCGTTCCATCCGTTTTGCCGCACGAAGGGGATTTTTCTCCTTTGCCGCTCTTACGGCTTGTTCCTCTGGGAACCGCAAAAGCCGTCCTACATTTCCGGGATCGTCGAATTGCCGGAGGCGTTCGCGGTTTCTGGCAGCCATTTGACGTCCGGTGCCGGGATCAAGTTTGCGGCAAATTCTGTCCAACTCGGTCAAAACTTCTGGTTCAAATTTGCAATGATGCTTTGCGATATGGCGAAGGGCATTCGCCATATTATGAAGCCGTGTCGTCGTATGACCCTTTTGGCGCTCGAGAAAGAAACGTAGACCTGACCTAAACGGCTCCGGCTTTAACAAGTCTGCTATGGACGTTATGTCCTCTACCTCCATATCTCCACGGGACACGAGCGCCGAAGCGAATTGACGAATTTGCAGGATACGATGATCGATGGTCGTTTGACGCAGCGCCCGGACAGGTGCGTCTTCATCAAGGGCATCGGAGTCTCGGACTTTCCGCACCCACTGCCCTACATCATCTTGAAAATTTTTAGGAAAAGCCGAAAGCGGCAAAGTTTGCGGCGTTGTTTTAAACGGCGACGACAGAACAATCTGCGGCCAGCCGGATACAGAACGTATGCAGCGGTTCCAGTTTGCAATCGTGTTTTTCAGAATGTTGCGCGGGTTTTTTACAATTTCCTCGGCCATGAGAGCCGTATGCAGCCCCAAGAGGGCTGCCTGCGAAACCTGCTCGGGTTTGATTTCCATGACCGCGGCGTAAGCAGCCAATCGGTAAAGCGCCTGCCGCTGGTAAGCCACCGGAATTCGGTCGAGAAGATTTTGCCACTCCGGCGCAATGCTTATACGGCGGGTTAATTGCCGAACTGGGATGCCGTAGCGGCGTGTGACTTGTCCCACCAGGGCCCGGATATTGCGCAGGGTTTTCGGGGAAACCCTTAGCTTGGCCGGAGAAGCATCAAGGAAAAGCCCCCTGACCGCACCGGGTCTTGCCGAGATTTCAGAGAGCGGTTTACCGAACAGAGTCTCCACGCGGTGCAGCGCCGAAAGGATGTCGCGGCGTTGTATTGGAGTCAGAGCCGCATCCTGAATGACCTTCGTCCTGACGTCAGCGAGACTGATTGATGCTTCCGTCTGAAAGGCAGCGCGACTTTGCTCCAGAAACTGGGGATCAATTTTGCTCATCGGGACTTTCCTTTCTGGCCATTGACAGCCTCGGGATGACAGGCGTGGTCACCCCACCCAAATCGGGACATAGCACCTTTTTGGTTCTACGGCGTTCAGCCGGGTGCGTTGTCCCGAACTTAGATAACCAGTTGTACAGACGTGGAATTTTGTGGACATTAAGTGACAAGCTCATTGTCCCTTCCCAACTACTCGGTGACGGGTCTCATAAGCCTGAATGTCACGAACTAAGATCCGGATTTGTCTGCCAACTCTATAAGCAGGTAACTCACCACCCTGGATTAATCGGCGAATGGTTTTTTCCGATACTTGACATCGGGCAGCCATCTGACCGACGGTTGCAGAATTCGCAGTAGGTGTTATCGGCTTTGTCATGGCCTTTGTTGTGCCATGCGACTCAGAGCTAAAAAACTTATCTAGTTTTATATTTCAAACCTTCACGAAGATGGTTTGTACAATTATATAATTCGATATCGTCCAAGTGCCTTCAAAACTGATGCATGAGACCTTACAATTCCCACAATCTCCATACATACCTGCACAAAACAGCCCAGCGCCTTCTTTTCACCCCTTTTTCCAGTATAGGGGCCAGCTATGTTGTACCGATCATAGAGGGACTTAACGTCGGACAAAAACATCTTTAACGCTTCATCTTGTTCGCGCAACGCACCGCCCCTCTTACCTGCGTCTCTTTTCTTGCCAGGCTTTTTTATGTCAAAACTTTTTGCACGATGCTTGGAAATGACGCCAAGCATCGTGACAAGCCTCAAACCTTCTTCAAGGTACATATCCAGGTCTTTTTGTGATGGATATTTTCGTTGTCCTGGGTAAATGCGCCTATACCGCTTAATCATCAGTTCATAGACACCACTTTTTAAATTGCTAATGAGCCATTCATCATCTTCGTTGGAGGGAATAAACCCCTTGTTCTTAAAGCAAAGAGATTTCAAGAGCGCACGACAATGAGCCTCAATGCCATAAAATCTATCCTTAGCAATGCTGGGGGCTATTTTATATTCCATTAAACTATAGTGGTCTTTATCTCTGGAAAGGTTGTTTAACTCCCGTCGCAGTGCAGTTTTTTGTCGTTCACCCGACACCTTTAAAATAGCGATGGCTTGATTGATAAGAGGTGAAGAGCGCATGGCAACTTCTTTTTGTTAAATTCTTCGAATAACATTATAGCCTAACATCAATATCTTCAATGACTACATTCGCATATTACCCTCGGCCCACGCGCATCTGTAACTGGTTCCGAGGGCACCATTTTTGAGAGGTTTTAGCGTAGCTTTTGCCGTATTCGTCAGGGTGCTATAAAGGGTACATGGACGAAATAATCGCTAAACTGAAATCAGCCAAAGAATGTGAGGCGTTCGAAAAAAACGCTCTCAATCTGAAACGGGATGATCTGGCTGTTGCTGCTCGTAAACGTGCTCTTGAGTTCAAGGCGCAGGAATACGGCGTAAAATCCAATGCCGAGAAAGAGTGCCTCGCCGCTGTATATGCCTATGAACGAGTGCTTTCGGCTAAGAAAGGCAAAAGGCAACCGGCACATCGCACATGGCAGATGATTAAACGGCACGGCATTCTGGGTGGGGTTGAACGTGCAGTTAATCGCCCCAACGAAACAATGGGCTATACTTCTCTCATTGAGATGGGGCTTCAGGACTACGCTTTTGAAGCCGTAGTTTTGCGTTATCCAAGTTTGTTCTCACCACAAGCCGTAGAACGGTCACAAGCGCGTATCAATGAATGGAAAAGCCAATCTCTTACCATTGAGACCTGTGATTAACGCATTGGCCAAGCATCCGGTTCTTTCCGCGATAGTAACCTTCTTCATTTTAAGGATAGCAGGCTCGCCCCTTATCCTGCCGACAACCTGTCGTGACGGCTCACATTCATCGTCCATAGGCAGACAAGGGGCTTGCTCATGGCACGGTGGCATTGGAACCAATTGGTCTGCACTCTTAGTTACCATTGTAAGTGCCGCAGCCGCTTTTGCCTTATGGAGTTTTTTAGAAAATAAAAACGAACAAAAACGAAAACATGATCGAGAAATGGCCAAGATAAGGCAAGCGGAAATGGAAAAAGCGATCAAAGAAGATGCCGACCAAAAGGGTGTAGCGTGCCCTAAATGCGGTTTCCCATTGCGTACTCGAATTGCCCGACGCGGACGCTATAAGGGGAAGGAATTTTGGGGATGTAGTCGCTATCCATCTTGTGATGGAATGAAACCATTTGCTGACGTCAAGCAAGTTGAGCCATAAGAATTCTATTTTATGGCCTGGAACACGCCTCAACGTATCCCACGATGGAATCCGGCGTAGTTTTCACTACGCTAAACTGCTTGCACCCACGCCTATTTCTCTCAATCTGAATGACTGTGCCTCGCTCGCCAGTATTGCTGTTCGCCCAGCGAACGGGATACTGTTGATCGCCATTAGAATATGCGAAGGCGATTGCAGAGCGCACAAAAGGCCAGTCTGACTCTGCAATCACATTCGTCAAACTATCTGGAAATCCTAACCTTTCTTCACTCACTGCTTTTTCTGTTAGGTGGACAACCAAGGTATCCGGGGAACGTATTTCAACAAAAGCCGACTTTACTTCCGGTAGAGCAGATATGCGAGTTTGAATAGTGCCTGTATTCACCAGCGACATCGGGATACCTGCATTTAGGTCAATTGCTTGAGCAAGACTCTCGTTTGAAGTGCGCACTCTACCCTCTATTATAATGTTTCTGAGGATGGCTCGGTCGTCAGAGTCAAAATTACTTACTTGTGTATTATCTCTTGGGTTCGGCCAGACTACTTTTGGCCCATTTATCCGATGTAATTCTTCCGCCCCACGAATCAAAAGGTTGTTTATGTCCTTATCCTCTTCATTCGCTGCCGGTGATAAAGGACGTGTGGCGCGGAAGTGCAGCACTTCGTCCGTGTGCATCCATGCAACCCACATATCCTTATTGGTAATGTCAATGACGATTGTGCCTCCGTTTCCGCAAGAGTGTGGAACGCAACCCGTGGCCATCAGATAGCGGCCATCCTTGATTGTAAGGCCGCCCGACACGCCCATAGTGTCTCGCGCTCTTGCAAAATCATCGCCCAGCAATTTCGCTAACGCAGGGCGTAAGGACGATTGTTCGTTAAAGAGCGAATCCGGATGCTGATTTGCGTAAGCCAATATACTTTTGTCGAAATCAGCTTCCCTGTAGAGAGCATGATATTTGCGGTCATAAATATATGTAGATGAAACCAGATCGCCCATTTTGTTCTTCGCGCATGATTTGCTATCAAATCTAACTGCGTTGGATTCGTATTTTATCTTCAGGCTTTCATCATTTGGGGAATCCGATGCCACGCAAAAACCTTCCACCACCACTGGCGGCGCAACCGTTAAGTCAACGATTGTAATGTTTGACTGCCAGCATGAACTGCCGCCGCACGTGTCTTTTATGAGAACGATGTTTGGCCAAAATTTGTATGGCAAGACCCTGTAAATATCCACATGATCGTTCTCAACAATTTTCCTGTCGTTTAGATAAGCTGAATCTGCGTATGTGCCATTTGAATCCTTCCCGTGAATCCTGATGATGTTCTTTCCCGAAGATACCTCATCTTCAATGTTGGCAGCCTCATGTCTCGGTGCAGTCGGCGCTTGTTTTTTTGATGAAGAAAATTCGCTTTGTTTCGCTGAGCCTTTATTTTGTTCGACCATATATTTCTTCGCATCTTCATCAAAAACAATTCGCTTCACTATCCAGTGAAGGTTCTCGAAGGCCATTACCATTCTTGATTTTCCATCGTCACCCAGCCATATCGAGAATTCTGTCAGGCCTGTGAAAGATGTTTTAAAAACGATCAAATTTGCTTTTTGCCAGTCGTTCTCTTCCATTCTGTGCTTAACGACAGCAATCAAACTTGATGCCGAGATATTCTCGGCGATCTGATTGACGACAGCCGGGCCGAGCACAAGTGCCAAACCCTTGGCAAAGTCATTTTCCTCGCTGGCTACATGCTCACTATATGCGGCCATCATATCTGCCTTGAGGCCATTTTTAACAGATGGCCAATCAATATACTTTTCCAGTCGAACAACATCCTGGTCTTGAATGGCCGATTTAAGGGAGTGAAGCTGCCAGTACGGAGAAATAAAATATAACGCCAATAAAACTGCTGGCGGAATCAGGTATTTCTTGGCCGTCTTTTTATCCATCATACTTGCGACTCAACTGTTGCGCTAAGAACCTGAGCAAACCCAAGCATACAATTTAACCACGTACAATATGGGGCTTAGCGGCCTGATTTTTACGGTCGGGATCGGACTTACACCAGCTATAGGCTGTTAAAAATAGGATTGCCTTTCCGCATTTCTGCCTTCATTCTATCCGGCGAAGGCAGGGAATTCCTGCCTTTGGGGTGTGATGACCTCATGGTTAGCGGTACGAGCGTTGCCGTTACAACGCTGCCTTTCGTCCTACGGGCCGGGAGGCGGCGGTTATGTCCAAGCCTCACGGCCAAAGGCCGTCGCAATCGTCTAACCACGATTCATCAACTCCCGTGCCCACCAGAGGATTGCCCTCTGGTTGGCTGCTGTATGCAAGCTGGGGAGATGATGATGTCAGGACACACAGTCAATCTATCGCGGTTCGTGGTCGTAATGACCCTGCTCTCGATATTGGGCGTAGGCTCAACTGCGTACGCTGGCAGCTGTGCACAAGACTCGTTGGGGGTGACTTACTGTGCCCCGCCTGGAGGAGGGGCATTACAGAATTCTTTGGGTTCAGTCGTTTGCGGCCCTGGAGAATGTGTGCAGACAAGCCTGGGTTATGCAGTGTGTTCGTCGCAATCGGGAGGAGGGGCAACAATTAGTGCTGCTGGAGTTGCTACCTGCGTGGGCGGATGTATTCCCGCCAGTCCTTCATATTGCCAACATCCTCGGTGAGGATACCATGTCTTTTACAAACGACGGTCTTACAAAGCTATATATCGGTTCGTTATGGGTTGTCATTGTTTTGGTATTTTTCACTGTGCAGCCAGCTATCAGTTACGCAGAAAATACATCTCAACAAAACTGTTTTGATACTCTTCTCATGCAGAATTTGGCAAATGTTCCCGGCGGTGGAACAGCGCTTCTCAAGATGAAGCAAGAGCGCGATCAGAAAATAGGGCAAGTCATGCAAATGATTGAAAGCGGCCATATTAACGAGGCCCGTTATATGTCACGTCAATGGTGCCTAAACATTCCAGATGAAATGTTCAAAAGACATCGGCCTTCAGTGAACCAGCCCTAATATGGAGTATGAAATGAGGATGTCTCGAACAACTTTTCGGCTGACATATTTGAAAGCAATGGCAGCAAAGGCTCCTGCAATGTTGCGCGAACTGCGAGAAAAAGGAACTCTGGAAGAAGCGCTTACGGAGGCAACAGATCAGGCCCAAGTGATATTTGACGATGTGGTGCATAATTTGGAAGCCCAGCATGGCCCCGGCAACCAGGCCTATGACGGCATGGCTATGGAAGTGGTTTACAACCAGATGCTGGAATTTCCGTTAGGCAATTCATCTGAAAGCGAGAAGGAATTTATCCCAATGGATATGGTTGAGCACATCCTTTGGCGTCACCACTCGAAGAGGGAGGGCTAGCCATGCTTCATCCAAAGACAAGTCTTGTGAAAATGGCTTCACTGTCCGTGATCGTCCTATGTGGTCTTGCCGGATGTGCTGGCGGAGTTCCTGCGGACGCCATTCAGACAAAGCTGGCCTCTACGCCGCCCGTATCGGGCAAGAGCCGCCTTGTGATCTACCGCGATACGGATATGACCTACATGGGCGTAACGGCACGGGTTGAGGTGAACGGCCAGAAGGTTGCCGAACTGTGGCGCGGGGATGCCTATGCCACCAATGTCGCTCCTGGCCCCGTCACCATCGCAGCCGATGCTTGGTCGTCGCCAGGGCGCTATTCCATCACTCTCAAAGCCTTGCCGGACATGGACTATACGCTGGAGATCTCCCCGCGTGGGCCTTTGGCTTCGGGGGTGCTTCTGGGCGTTGGCGGCATGGCCCTCGATAGCGCCGTGAATGAAAACTCAGGCTCTTTCCAGATCGCTATCAAGGATGTTCAGAAGGCAACGACAGCGGGAAATAAAAAAGTGGATGGTGGCAGGAAAGAATAGCAGGTGATTTAAGAACTCAGCTGCTGCGCTTGACCTTCAGTAGCTGATTCTTGTCATAGCTTTTGCACTTTGAATTATTTGGTTTCAGTTAGAATTTTTTGTGGATTTTCATAGGCTTCGATCATGCCATTGCACCAAAGAGCTAACCTTGTTGTGTGATAGAGGAAAAAAGCCATAATGAAACCTCATCGGAGGCGGCAAGTGTTTAACATTAAATTCGAGATTGATGGAAAGAGGGTCGATCCGAATAATTCAGGGGCCATTGAGGAAGCGCTTTCTAACGCGGCGTTCAAGAATGTCGGAAAGCAAATACATGATCGTTTGGCAACCGTGCGTGACCCAGAGACAGGCAGGTTTGCAGTTGTATCTGTTGAGGGAACATCTTTGGAAAATATGAGGATAGCCGTGGAAGGCTCTCAGGCTGTCGTTGATCTTGTTATAGAGCGGGTTAGAGAACTGGGCATGACAGCAGATAGCGTAATCCGTTCACATATCCGTAAAGGAGATCGGCCAATTTATGTTTTTTTATCTCATGCCAATGCTGATTCAGATACGGCAATAGAGATTGCCAAAACCTTTAATGCAAAAGGCATAGAAGTTTTTCTTGATAAGTGGGACATACGTGCGGGCGATAGTATCCCCGAAAAAATAAACGATGCACTGAATCAGGCAACGCATTTTGTTGTTCTCTTGACGCCTAAAAGTCAGGCTCGCGAGTGGGTTAAAGCAGAAATGGATGCCGGGCTTATGTTACGTATTGAAGGCAGATGTCAGTTCATTGCATTGCGTCAGAATATGCCTGCCACAAACCTTCCTCCATTAGTCAGGTCATGGAACAGCCCTTCACTTGACGATTTTGAAACAGACATCGCTCAGCTTGTTTCTGATATACTTGGAATTTCAAGACGCCCTCCATTGGGGCCGCTTCCAACGCCACTCGCCGTTCCTAGAAGTCAATCTCTCCTTCTTTCTCCAGCAGCCATGATGATCGCAAGGACCTATATTCAGCGTTCAGAAACGGGTAGGTTGGCAGACCCGCAAATAGAGCTAGAGGAGTTGGTGAAAGAATCTGGACTGACGGATGAGGATTTGATTGATGCCATCGATGAATTGAGCGGCAAAGGCTATGTCAAAACTCTTAAAGCCTTGGGAAGGTTCCGGTTGGGATGTGCCGCATTGGTTGTGCAACCCGCTCTCTTCTCTGAACTTGACCACCTCATTATGCAATGGAACCCCGCGGAAGATGCCCAGCTTATTGCTGCCGATATGGTAAACGAAGTGATCGATGGCAATGTACAAAAAGCCGCCGAGCATTATCATTGGTCAGCCCGAAGGATAAATCCTGCAATCACGTACCTTATTCGACGCCGCCTTATCCAAGCAAGCAATGAAGCGCCGGGTGGTACGCCCTGGTGCGCTCATTGGATTACGGCAATCCCAGAGACCCGCCGATTCGTTAAAGCAAAGTCAGGTATTTGATAAAGAGATTTGCTGCAAACAGTGAAACAAAAGTAACCAGTGCCATCATGTCTTATTGATAGTGGTTGGTTCGCCTGAATTCGAGAAGGCCTCAGCCAGGTATGAAAGACCAGTCTAGTTTTAAGGCTTCCTTAAGGCCGCACGACATGCTTGGCTGTCCTGCATGAAACTGAAACTGTGCCAGAAGGTCTTGCACTTTCCCCCGACAAAGAACCCAGCAACCCCTCCAATCTGGCGGCAGCAAGATGCTCCTCAAACAGGCGGCGGGCTTCTCGAAACGAGGTGCGCTTGTCCATATTCCGGAAAAACTCATCGTTTCTTACAATAACCGGCAAAGCAAATTTCAACGGTTCCGGAAGACCGGAAAGGTCTATTCTTGCTTCATATAATCTTCCCTTATATTCGCTTGTGAGAAAGCCGGTATTAACGGCGTTTAAAATAATTTCTGCCAATGCCGGAACCGACGTCACATAAAATCTGTTAAAATCCTTTGCGCGGTTGACGTTCGGATCATCAACACTGGATTCAAATCTTGCAAGCAGTTCACGTGAAGGATTGCGCAACTCTTCACAATTATAGGGAGGGTTACGGATAAAGTTTCTGACATAATCCGATTGAGACCCTTGCTGTACGTTATCAACGACAACATCGGCCAATAGCCGATCCTTCCTTCCCGTCATTTCCTGTCCGGCAAGGCAAAAAACCTGAACGAGCGGCGCTGCCATAAGGATTTGCATGAAAACACCCTTTGGCCGCTGCTCGCCTTCTCGCTCTTTTCTTCGCAAGGCCGCACCATGTTCGACATACGTGCCGTATTCCTGATTTTGAATGCCGTTCTGTGTGATGGCTATCTGGTCTTTGCCGTGCAGAAAAATGGCGGAAGTCGAGATTAACTGCGGCCCGGATTCCGGAATTGCTTTCCAAATTCCCCAGAAAAGTCCCGCGTGAACGGATTCTTCCACTTTCTCATACAGACGCGCATAGACCTGTGGTGACCTTCCGGCAGCATTTAGAAAGTCAAAAACCTCATCCACTCCTTCCCTGGTCGGAGAAGCGAATTTGCCTATGTAACCGTCATAAATCAGCGTCTGCATGGACTATCCTTTATTCATATCTTTATCGTGTTCCGGCCCAAACGTTATTCGAATGGTTTTGCCATTTGCCACAAAGCGTTAAAAATTTCCCGGTATGCCTGGGCGACTACAGTCGACGAAATAACGACAATCTCCGGCACTGTTCCCGTCAGCATTAAAATAGCCAGCTTATCTCCATAGACATAGAAGGGCACGTTAGCAGTATCCTGACGTGATCTCATTCTGTATTCCCTATAACTTCCATGCTGTACTTCTTCCGGTTGCAGGGATGCCGGTTTTTCCTTGAGAAGAATTCGATATTTTAAGTTTTTCAACTCGTTCATTCTGTTGATATGAAACGTAAAATAATCTCCCAAATGCCTTATAAAATCCTTGTCATTAACGCTGCTTGCACATACCGGCTCAAGATTTTTGTTTTCTGCCACACTTTCTTTCACGTACTCATACACATTATCCAAAAATTTCTTAAATCCTTCCACACCCCGATATGTCTGTATATCCCTCGACTTGAAACGCACTCCCTCATTATCGGTGAATTCAATTCCGGTATCTGTGAAGGCCTTGATTATTTTATCGAGCGTCGCTGGTCTTGGATGTTTGGTATCAAGCTCGATATTCTGAATCGTCATAAGACTGACACCGGCTTTCGTGGCCAGATCATCACGATCCCACTCCGCCAACACCCGTGCCGCTCGTATCTGTTTGCCCGTTACAAACATTTTTTAGCTTTCAAAATTACTTTCAGTAATGATAAAGATAATTTTCTAGTTTGCAATAACCATATTGATACCAAATAAAGGTAATTAGCTATCGTTAAATAAAAGCGCCTGTCCATTGAATTGTCCTGCATCCACAAAATCAAACTGAAAAATCCATTTCTATATAGTAATTATTATCATTACTTATAGTTATTTTTTCAATCATTTTAGTGTTGATTGGAGGCGCATCCGCCCTGTATGTTGCACCAAATAGCGGTAGTCATTCGTTCGAAATTATAAAAACGGAGACATTTGATGTTGGCAGCCCATCAATGGATCGATTTTGACACATTCGTTTCCCGTCACGGCGAACATGCCGCCCTGGGCCTTCTGGAAAATATCGAACGCTGCGAAGGCATTCGTCACAGCGAGCCCTGTGAGCTCGAGACACGCTGGAATGCCATCATGAACCATGCCCTGCCTCACCGGCAGATGATAGCAGCGTAAGGGACAACCCGATGGGCATGACCTACCAGGATCTTGTCGCGCGTTACGGCAACTCTCTGGCCTTTGATCTTCTGCTGACCATCGAGAAACTGGCCCGGGTCAAGCTGGATATTCATCAACATGATGAAGATGTCCGGCTTCAAAAAGCCCTTGATGCTCTTAACAGGATTAATTTCGCAAACAATATTGAAAGCGCGGCCTGACATGTACCGCATTCGTCCCGAACAGATCAAGGCGGCGCGCGCCCTGCTCGACTGGTCGCAGGGCGATCTGGCCAAAGCCACGGGTCTCTCGATCACGACTATTCGCAACATCGAATCCGGCGACATGTCCCCGCGCAGCGCCACCGCCCAAGTTATTTTTCAGATCATTGAAAGTGTCGGCATCGAATTCACGGAAGGCGAAGGCGTCCGGAAACGCAATGACGAGATTCGTGTTCTTCAGGGCCCTAACAGCTGCGAAGCCTTTTATGACGACCTGTTTCAGACCGTCCGTAAGAACTCCGGCGACATCGCCATGATGATCAAGTCGCAGGATATGCTGGCGGAATTCCTTGGTTTTACCCAGATGCAGGAACTGGCAGACATGGCGCATATCAAATGCCTGTTGTCGCAGATGCCGCCTGCAGCGTTTACTATTCCATCCATCCCTTTCCGGATTACGGCAAAGCACAATATCAGCCCGACGCCCTGCGTCATCTATGGCGATAAATATGCGCTGGTCATTCTGGACGGCATCACCGCGCCGCGTTTTGTTGTATTCAAATCGACAACTGCCGCGCAATCCTACCGCGATCATTTTCTGGCGCTGTGGGAAGGTGCGTCACCTGTTTTGTTTCCCGTCGGTGAGCAATCCCGCCGTATCAAGGCCTGACCTTCTCATTTCCTGCCGACAGAAGTAACGCGGAAGTTGCAGTGTTTGCCTTGCATCAACATTGGCCTGTTGACCTGCCAAAAACATCCAATTCCATAATCTAAAATCAGCAAATTTTCTTCGTCTGGAGAAAAACGTCATTCTCCTTGGCGAAAACATCCAAATTCAGCCGTTGTTTTTGACCCTATATTCCCGGCATCTGGCCTCGCGGACAAATCGCGAGGCTTTGAATGATCCCGGACAATTTCAGGCTCCTGTGCCACGCCCTCGGATTCACCGCCGTGGTGATGAAGGGCGATGTTTCGCAAAAAGATGGCGCGGCAAGGGCCACCCGCCTCGCCGGAATGATCGAGGAATTCTGCCGTGCGACCCTGCCTGAGGTTTTCTCTGAAAGCGGCGAAACTTCAAACCCAGGCGGCAAATTCCCGCTCGTCCAACGCATGGCCTCAACCATCGTCGAACTCTATCAAACGCAGGGCGATTGTTCGCCGCGCGATCTTCTCGGACGCGGCTTTACCCGTGACGATATCAGCCGTTACTGGCCGCTGGCCAAGGCCCTGGCTTTCGTCGAGATGAACATTCTGGATTCGTAATTGGAGCAAAAGATAATGCCGAAACCGGCCAAAAATCCCAAACTCGAAAAACTTCCCGGCAAGGAGTCCATCTATCTGCTGATGCCGTGGTCGTGCAATCACCATCCCGACTATTCGGAGATCGTGGCCCATATTCCCGCGACCGGCGAATGGGAAGTGATCGCCGAAATCCATGACGCGGCGGGCATTGATGCCGAGCATCTGGCCGGGTTCATTGCCCGCGCCGCCAACAGCTATGAAAAAAGCCGCGATCTTGTCGCGCAGATGGTCGATGCCCTCGATCTCTGCCTCGCCTGCAACGGCAAACTTACCTGGGAGGCAGAGCATGAGGCGCAGGTGGTTCTCGAAAGAGCAAAGCAGAATAATAGCCCTTAATATTGTTACTGAGGTGAAATTTGACAAATCTTTCAATTAATAGTCCAAACTCTTATGAGGAAATATTGCTTGTCTCTTTACAGCTATGGTGAATTTTTATGAAATTTTCTTATCCTCTTTTTTCATACCCTGCGGGGATTGAACGTCCAAATCGTCTGCAAGCATTGGGGAGTCAAGCTGAAGATGATCACATAGACCTTAGCCAAAACGTAACTGTTTTAGGAGGCGCGTATTCTTCTTGGTACGATAATTTTTTCTCATATACGGCGGCAACAGATATATCCAAATATCCTTCAATTGGCTGCGCATTGGAATCAATCTCAAACATTTATAAATTACCTGCCGACTGCTTACTGCTCGGGCCCGGTTCTGACTTCGTTTTACAATATATAATAGCGAATTACGGAAAAATAGCTCACAACGAAATAGGAGCTTTGCTTTATCCGCACCCTACTTTTGGAATGCTTGAGCTTTATGGGGAAATGCATGGCCTTGTTTCGCATGCTCGCCACTACACATTACAAAATAACCAATTTTGTTTGAGTCCTATTGATCCGTCGGTAAGACCCTTCCAAACAATTGCCTACACAGCAAATCCCGATAACTTCACTGGTCCAAATGGCGATGTCGTTTATACAGCTGAAACGTATCGTGATTTTGCTTTAAATATCATAGATATTGCTTACATGGATTGGTCAAAAGAGCCTATAGACCTCCATGCCGTCGTCACAGAATATCCCAATGTTATTTTGGTCGATACATTCAGCAAAAGATTTTTTGCTCCGGGCATTAGGATTGGCGTAGGAATAGCTTCTCCCGACTTAACAAAGGCACTTACAGCATTTCGTTTGGCTTATGAGCTTAGCGCCCACGCTGTTTCATATGCGGGGTATGTTTCGGATCATCAGGCAGAGGCATCCAAAATACGAGATGATCTGCGTGAAGAGAGCAGTAGAATTTGCTCTGTCATTTCAGCGACTGGACACCACACATGGGTAGCTCCCGGCTTTTTCATATCCTATGACGGTCATCTGCCAATGGCTGATCTGAATGCAAGGCCAGTACGCCAGAGAGAATTTACTATTGATGGAAAAAGTTTTCACAGATTGGCTATTCCAACATCAGATCTGAAAGTTAACCCCATACCGAGGTGAATAAAATGGATCCGATAATTAAGCTTCGCAAACAGCAAATAGACGAGAGTGCCAATCCATCCGAACCATTGAGACGGATAGAGTTCAACATCACTGAACTGTGCAACAGAACTTGTTGGTTTTGCCCTCGTAGTGATCATAAAATATACAAAAATCGAGGCCTGCATATGCCTATAGAAGTTGCCATGCGTATCAATGGTGAACTCATGACTCAACATTGGAGAGATCAGAATTTGAATCTTTCTTTTGCTGGCTTCGGCGAACCTCTGCTCCACAAACAACATCTAGAGGTATTTGCAGCTGTAACGAAGGGAGGCATGCATAGATCAGAGATTATTACGAATGGAGATTTTCTAAATCATGCAAAAATAGAAGAAATATATAAAGCTGGCATAGAGCGAATTGTAGTTAACAACTATGAATCAGCAGAGAGGGGCGAACATTACCGAGAGCTGTTTAGTGATCGCCCCAGGGAAAAATATCACATACGTGATAACTATGAAGGCAATATGCAGCTAAACCTAACAAATAGAGCTGGCAGTGCAGTTAATGTAGAAAATGCTGTAACTTTGCCACGACACCGCGCATGCTTTATTCCGTTCTACTCTCTCGTCATTGATTGGAATGGTGATGCAATCCTATGCGGGAATGATTGGCAAAGACAAGGGCTTAGCGGATTAAATATCATGCAAAGATCGCTTTTAGATATTTGGCAGAGTACCGAACTGCAAGCCTTTCGAGATATGCTCATGAGGGACAGGAGGGACACATCGCCGTGCAATGCCTGTGATATAGATGGTCAGATGGTAGGGCGACCAAGCTTTGATTGGTTTAAAGGCCA
Source organism: Alphaproteobacteria bacterium (assembly GCA_033763555.1). Taxonomy (GTDB): domain Bacteria; phylum Pseudomonadota; class Alphaproteobacteria; order UBA9219; family UBA9219; genus JALYJG01. Next base: position 33,008 of record JANRKK010000004.1, read on the forward strand.
CTCTGAAGCATTAAGAAAGTGATGTTCATGAAAATAGCTGTTGTTGGAAATGGGGCGGGGTTAATCGGCAGAAATTGTGGGGCTACAATAGATGCCCATGATTTCGTCGTTCGCATGAACCATTTTCGCCTCGAAAGTGCGCATGAAGACCTTGGTGCTCGAATTAATATTTATATGGCCACAGCTGCTGCTCTAAATAGCATGGAATCTGGGACTGTTCCTTCGAACATAGAGTTTTGGAATCCTCATTTGCTTGGACAAAGTGAGCTTCCAGATGATGATGTAAGGGAAAGAGACTACCTGAGGTGCTTAACCCAATATCAGGATAAACTTTTTTCTGATAACAGAATTGGTTATGAACGTTTGACAAGACTTTCCCAAGGAAATGGCAAATCTATTTCTTGGCGAACATATCGCAATATATTGAGGTCTGGAAATTACTTGCTGAATGGTACGCCATTCTCACCAGGCGGAATACTTGAAGAGCCAACCACAGGAGTTAAGGCGATTGCCATGGCGATAGAAATGGCTCCAGGCAATGTAGAAGTTTTTGGCTTTGACTTTTTTCAAACTTCTACTCATTTCTGGGCACCTACAGAAGCCGATCCTTTTCCACACCATAATTATCGCGCTGATGAAAACGCCGTTCGAAGTTGGTCTGCTCAAGGATTGTTAAAGATTGTCGACTATAAACTATAGTTTATGCCTTGCATTTGACTCGCCGTCGAAACTTCTCCCAAAATGCACCAGAATTCGATTTCTGCCATACTGAAAGGCGTACATCCTGACCAGTTGGAAAAAGGTCAAAAGATTGCCAGTCCTGTGCCCTACAAGACAGGATGCCCCTTGCAGGGACTTAGATTAGGATAGCGTCCCATGAAACAGTATTTATCCACCCCGCTGACGCCGGAACTCATTTGTTCTGACATCAAGAAGAGCCTGTCCTTTTATACGGATATTCTCGGCTTCAAAATCCAGTATCAACGCGAAGAAGAGGGATTCGCCATGCTGGAACGGCAAGGGTCACGACTTATGTTGGATCAACTCCACGGAATTGATGGGAAAGGCAGGTCTTGGGTATCTGGGCCGCTCGAACGACCCTACGGGCGCGGCATTAATCTGCAAATGGAAACCCGTGACGTTGACGGCCTCTACGCTAAAGTTCAGGCGTCCGGGGCGCGTATCTTTCTACAGATGGAAGAGAAGTGGTACCGCAAAGACCATGTGCTGCTTGGCAATCGTCAATTCATCGTTCAAGACCCTGACGGTTATCTACTGCGGTTCTTTCAGGATTTGGGGGAGCGGAAAGATAATCCCAAATCCGAAACTTAAACTGATCTGCTGGCGTACTATTCCCCGGATTCAGCCCAAACAAAATCAATGACTTAAAAAACAGCGAGTGTGAATTTTATAGTACACTTTCGGTTTGCTAACTTGGTGATACAAAAGAAAAATGTATGTGCAAACGCTTGGTTTCCTAAACCGGGGGTCGGAGGTTCGAATCCTCTCGGGCGCACCAGCCTTCGCTCATTGCATGAGCTACAGCTGGCAGGCCATTCTGCCCCGCTCAAGCCGAGAATATCTTCTCCACCTTGCCAGCCATGCCAACCCCGCATAGCCTTGTCTTCCCGCCTTGCATATCCCCCTCCCCCGCAGGTTCAGGAGACTTCCATGTTCAAGAAAATTGCCATTGCCCTTGCCGTTCTGGTCATTCTGGCTGGAGGCGGAATTTATTACATGTATTCCAATCTCGATTTCATTATCAAAATGGCGGTGGAACGTTACGGCACGGCCGCCACGCAAACCACCGTGCGGCTGGGCAGCGTCAATCTTTCAATGACCTCGGGCGAAGGTTCGCTCAGGGGCCTGAGCATCGACAACCCAAAAAATTTCAACGGCGCTGTCAAAGCCTTTCAGCTGGGATCCATCCATGTGAAGCTGGATGCCAATTCGCTGCGCGGCACCGGGCCGATTATTATCCGCGAGGTGACAATCGACCAGCCGCAGGTGAATTATGAAATCACCAACGCAGGCGACAGCAACCTATCGGCAATTCAGAAGAATGTCCAAAGCTACACCAAAGCGTTGGGCGGAACGGCCCCCTCCGACCCCGGCAAAGGCGCGGATGGCAGCCGCAAGGTCATCATCAACGACCTTTATGTCCGCAACGGCCAGGTTGGCGTCAGCGCGCAGCTTGTGAAAGGCAAAAGCTTTTCCGAAAAACTGCCAAGCATTCACCTGACCAATATCGGCAAGTCCAGCGGCGGTGCGACGGCCGCGCAGGTGACCGAGCAATTGCTCGGCAGCCTGACGGTCAGTGCGGCCAAGGTTGCCACGGCTGGCATTGCACAAAATCTCGGCGGTCTGAAAGACGTTATTCCGCTCAAAGGTGCGGCCAGCGACAGTCTTACTAATGTTCGCGGCAAGTTGAAGGGCATCCTCGGCGACTAAAACCGGGAAGTTTTTAAGCGGCCTTCCGTCCCACGGCACATTCAATAGCCGTGGCGATTTCGGTCATGCTGTCATTTTTGCGGATGATGTGGCCGAAGGTCAGGATGCCGCAGGGACGCCCATCCTCATCTTCCACGATCACGCGATTAACATTGTTCTCTCGCATCAGCCCGGCGGCACGATCGGGCGTATCGTCTTGCTGGCAGGAACAGACTTGCGCGGTCATGTGATCCCGCACTCTTTCCTTGGTGATGTCTTTTCCCTTCGCCACCGCACGGATGACGATGTCACGGTCGGTGATAATGCCTTCAATTTTGTCATCCGTGCCCACGGGCAGAACGCCGCAATTGATGGCTTCCATTTTCTGTGCCGCCTCTTCCAACGTAAGGTTGGATGGAATAATCACGGGGTCTTCTCGCATCAAATCCTTAACGCGTGTTGGAAACATGCTGGCCTCCTTGTTTGTGGTGACGGGTTTTCCACGAGATTAGAGGACAGCACGGCGTAAAAAATCCATGCGGAGCCGAAGCTGAATTTATTCTTTGCTTACTATTCCTTCCCCCATCTCCCATGGCGGCTTGATAAGCCCTGGCGCACAATGAAGCTCTAAGTTGTGCATTTGATGGATACGGGAGAACACCATGAAAAAATCGCTGATCACCTTGAGCCTGACCCTTCTGTTTGGCAGCGCCGCGCTGCTGCACGCGCCAAACGCAGCCGCTGGAAACCGGGACGTTGAAGTTACGCTGCAAAGCTATGGCGATCTTTCGATGTTCTATCAGGCGCTAATCAACACAGGCGTGATCAACGAACTGAACGAAAACACACGCTACACCATTTTCGCACCGACAAACGCAGCCTTTGCCTCTGTGCAGCCACGCGCCTATCCCTGCTTCTATGCTGAACAATGCCGTCCGCAAATTGCCGGCCTTCTGCGCAACCATATTCTGACCGACCGTTATGACTTGCGTGAACTCGTGACTTACGGTCAGGGCATTCAGACAGGCGGAATTCACCGCGTGCATGTCGTGGAGCCCTATGTGGATGATTACACTGTTGATGGGCTGCGCATCCTCAGCGCCAGCGAAGTGGGCGGCAACATCATCTACCGCATTGACGGCGTTATCGCTTCACCGCAGGAACTGGCCCAGTTTCAAACGGTCAGCCTGCACCCTGTGCCCAGCACTGTCACAACCGAGAAAACCGTGACGCGGAAGACCTATGTGCCGTCCACCGTCTATCCGGTTGAAGACTCAGCGAATACAACCGAAACCACAACAGTTATACGCCGTTATACCCCTTAAGCTTAGGGAGTTTACGGGGTCTTTATTTGCGCTATACTGCTTGCTGACAGAATTCTTATGTCGGTATGCGTAGCTTGAGTGCTGACCAACCCGCCTAAGGAGACGAAGCCATGGACTATCCCCTGTCCTATCATCGCAATGTTTCGCCGCAACAGCTGCCGAAACGCCGCCGGGTTTCACACGCAACACGCTCAGTGCGCGATTTGACGGCTGAATTGGGGGGCCTTATGGGAACGCTGGAATCCACGATGAAGGATCTGAACAGTGTTGAACCCGAAAATCTGTATCTGCTGAATCATCCTGTTCACCGCCTTGCTGGCTAATCGAGGGTCTTATGAAAAATCTTTCACCCACGCAGAAGAATATTCTCGCCATCCTTATTATTGTGGTGGTGGCCTTTCTGGCCTACAGCGTTTTGACCATGCCGGATAACCGCAACACCGCCGAAAAAATCGGCGATGCCATACATGAACTGCCCCAGGGCGTAGACAAGGCCGCACGGCAGCTGGAAGATCGCACACCGGGTCAACAGTTGGGTGACACCATTAAAGACGCGGGCGATGAGGTTAAAGAAAATACCCAGGCCCGGTAGTTTACGAAAGCGTCTGACAATCGCGGCTATACCGACGTTATTTTTATTCATGCGCAAGGTATTGCAAAGGCCATATCAAAATGAGCCATACAATGCTGTCCGAAACACTGCCCTCTGCCCCGGCCAATGAACCTGATATGGGTTTTCAACGGGAACGGGAGCGTTTGCATAGGCAAATGCTGTCAGCCGTATCGCATGATTTGAAGACCCCGTTGGCTTCTATCATTGGCTCTCTCGAAGTCTATAAAAGAATGAAAGACAAGCTGAGCGCGGACAAACGGACCGCCCTGATCGGCGTCGCGCTGCAGGAAGCCTACCGCCTGGACAATTTCATCGTGAATATTCTCGACATGGCCCGTCTGGAAAACGGCATGGTCAAGATCAACCGCGAGGATGTAGAGATCGGCGCCATGCTGCGCAATTGCCTGACGCGGATGGAAGGACGGTTGCAAGGAAGCTCCATCAACATGGAATCTGTTTCCGGTGTTATACAAATCACAACGGATGTCGTACTTCTAAGCCGTGCGGTCTGCCTCGTGCTTGATAACGCCGTGAAGTATGGTGGTACGCCACCTGCCATCCGCGTGGAGTTTGGCAAAAACAGCGGTGAAACGGCTTATATAAAAGTCTTCGATAATGGCCGCGGCATACCCGGCGAACAAATGGAAAAGATTTTCTGCAAATACACGCGTCTTGCCCGCGAAGACCAGCAAAATGCAGGAACAGGACTTGGCCTTGCCATCGCCCAAACTATTATGGGCATGCTCGATGGCGGTATCGCAGCGTCAAACGGCCCCGCAAACGGGGCCGTTTTTACGCTGCATTTTCCCTTGGCTTAAAGCGCTGTTTAAATGGGCGGAGTTGGCGGGCGGCGTCCGCTGATCAGGCTGTAGACCAGCGAGATCGTAAAGAGAACCACAAACAGCACCGCCAGAAACTGAGCGATGTCTGTGAAGGTTCCCGCAAGGCCGCCAAAGCCAAAAACCGCAGCCGCCACAGCAAGAAGGAAAAACGTGATGACCCAGTTCAACATAGTCCGTTCCTTTCTTATGTTGGTTAGCGATCGAGATTGATCTGATCAGGATCGGTGAAAGCGCCCGTTGCCGCGCCAGCCGCACCGCCGATGACTGCGCCCGTCAAGGGACTGCCACCGATTAACGCGCCGCCCAACGCGCCCGCACCCGCACCGATGCCAGCGCCGCTGAGAGCCCTTTGGCCCGGATCGCGGCCGCAAGCTGCCACCGTGCCGAGTAAAATAATCATGCTGAGATATTTGATGGACTTCATGACACCCTCCCAATCCATTGGAAATTAAAGGGTAATCCCGCCATCCTAAAATTTCAGCGTTCTTTGGCGCTGGATTTGTAAAAAACCCCTCAAGAACCCGTAAGGAAGTTCACGCCGCCTTGGGAACATTTTCCTGCATGGCTTCCATGCGGTAGCCAATACCGGGTTCGGTGATGATGAGTTCCAGCGGAACGCCATCATGCTCCAGCTTCTCCCGCACCTGGCCGACATAGACGCGCAAATATTGTGTGTCTTCGGTATGCGCCGGACCCCAGACTTCGTTGAGAATTTGGCGGTGGGTCAGCATGCGGCCGCGATTGATCATGAAGAAACGCAGCAGCTTGTATTCCTTCGGTGTCAGAGCGACCTTCTCGCCATTCATGTAAACTTCATGGCGTATAAGGTCCATACGGATGGGGCCATTGATCAGCTCCGGCTCACCCGCCTGCTTGACAACCGCCTTGCGCAGATTGGCGCGGATGCGCGCCATCAGTACATCGGCGCTAAAGGGCTTCACGACATAATCGTCTGCGCCTGCTTCCAGCGCAGCCACGACTTCTTCATCCAGCGACCGCACTGAAAGAACGATGATCGGCACTTGCGACCATTCGCGGATTTGCGCGATCACTTCCTTGCCGTCGATATCCGGCAGGCCAAGATCAAGAAGAATAAGGTCGGGCTTGACCGAATTGGCCATGCGCACGGCCTGTTTGCCGCAATCACTTTCCTCGATGCCATAGTTGGACGCATCCAGAAAAATATTCAGCATCTTACGGATTTGCACTTCGTCGTCGACGATAAGAATTTTATTTTTTATGTCTTGCATGGCGGAGTTCCTTTGCAGTTACCAGCTGAAGTGAAGGCGTGAAGACTCACGGCGTGTAATTGTTATATTTTGTTTTTTACCTTGCCCTTCATTGAAGGCTTCGACTGTGTAAGCGCCTTCGGGAAGCTTGGCAGAGAAAAGCGGGCCTGTCACGACATCGAGAAGCTCCTTGCCATCGCGGCTGCGAATGACAAGACGCGTATCCGTCATGAAATGGCCCGTTGTTGACGACATCATGACACGCAAATTGTAATCCTTCTGCATGGCTTCCAGCGCGCTGCGTTCCTCATCACCAACACCACCTGTTATATAGGTGATGGAGCCGAACTGCCGGGGCTGAAGCACTGTCGAGTCATCCTCGCCGCTTGCAACAACAACCACATCAGCGCCTGAAATTGTTCCAAGAATTTGTGATGAAGGCGATGTGCCAGAAATTTGCGGCGGCATTTGTTCCGCAACCGCCGGAAGAGCTTGAAGATGCGCTGCACCAAAAGCCAGCGCCATGCCGTACATTAAAGAGAGATGCAGATTTTTTTTCATGAAGGCCCCCCTTGAGGTTTGGGGAAAAGATGTGATGTCATCAGGGGAGGATAAAATTGGGGCGAATTTGTGGAGAAAGAAAGTAAAAACGCAATCTTTATGGATTTTTTATAATTTTTATATCGACACACATCGTTTCCTGATGAGAGCTCAGTCACAGTTTTAAAACCAAGCCTCACGTTCGTTCCATTCTGGCTCTCAAAGGTAAATCCATGATCAACAAAAAAATGCTCCTCGCAGGTTTACTGCTGGTGACATCCGTTGGAGTTGCCTACGCAGCGACGATTCCTTCCATCAACCCGGAACAACATCAACGCTCCATCACACGCGTTGATACGCGCGATGTCGTCTACAGCGCCAAAAGCGGCACCGTCGTCCGTTCAACCTCGGGTGCATGCGTGCGTACGCAATGGTCAAACAATTACGACATGTGCACCACCGAAGTGGCCCTGCCTCGCGTTGAACGTCCGGCAACCGCTTCGCGCGCCCGTGCCGAACAAACAGTTTATTTTGCTTTTAACCAAACCAGCCTATCGTCTGAAATGAAAGCCCGGCTTGATGCGCTGGCAACACGGTTGAAAGTCGACCGCAATGTTCGCGGTGCACGCATTGTGGGTTATGCTGATCGCATCGGCGACCCGGTTTATAACGAAAAACTGTCCAAGAGACGCGCCGAAAGCGCGCGGCGCTATCTCGCCGCCAAGGGCGTCATCAACACGGAAGTTGCCGATACACGCTGGCTGGGCGAAAGCGCACCCGTCACGGATTGTTCCGGCGAGATGACACGTCCGGAGCTTATCGAGTGCCTGCAGCCGGACCGCCGTGTGGAAGTCGAAATCGATTACAACCCCAACATGCCAGCCTCGTACTGATCGGCTGTCATGACAACCCGTACCAACATGAAGGAGAAAACCATGTTTTCGTCAGCACAAAAAGATGAAAGCCCAAGCAAGAACCGCGGCATTGAAGATATTCGCGATAATGTCCGCCGCGCCAAAGGTACAGCTCGTGATGCGCTGGGCTCTGTCCGGGAAGATCTGAGTGAAGCCGCCCACAACGCTGGGCATCAGGTACGCGAGCTTGTTGACTCGGCCGGAAAAGGCCTCACGCAAGCCACACAATCGGTAAGCAAGAAAGTACGCGCCAATCCCCTGCAGTCCACCTTGATCGCTTTGGGATTGGGCTTTGTTGTCGGAACGATCTTGCGTCGCTAAGCCAGGACCTTCACAACAAGCTTAGTGTCTCATGCCGATCATGGATAAGTTGCTGGCCCTTGCGGCCGCAGGGCGCACCTTGACCGATGTTACGATGTCACGGCGCCTCCTGTTATGTGCCGCAAAGGCCGGGCTGCTTGCCTTGCTGACTGCTATCGTCTTCGGCGTTTTTCTTGCTGGCCTTCTCGGCGCGCTCTATGTGGCTTTGACACAAGGAGGCATGGACAGCTGGGCGGCTCTCTCTATTCTTGGCGTGCTGGTTCTAGCGATGGCTGCTATTCTCGCGGCACTGACAATCATGCAGTTTAAAAGACTGAAATATATCATACGACGTCCAGCACCGCCTTTCATCGGCGATATCGGACGGTCTTTTCTGGATGGTTTCCTCACACCCCCCAGCAAGTGGAAATAATCTTTCTCGTTTATGCATAACTTCTTTCAGGGCGTAATAATTTGCTGGAAACACATGTACAGTGCTATGTTTTCTCCTCTTTCATTTTTAGGTGACCGGGCGCGTATGTTTTCTTCGCTTCAACCTACGAAGAAATATTTTCTGGTCATGTTCGTGATCTCATGCGTGCTTCTGCAGATTTTCACGTTCGTAATTTATCAACAGTCCAGGGCGAACCGCCAATCCTATAACTGGGCGCTTCACAGCCATGAGGTTCTGCGCGCTGCGCAAGTGGTGCTGATCGATGCTCTCGATTTAGCCAGCGATGCGAGAAATTACATTGTCACAGGTTATCCCCGCTATCTGACCTCTTATCAGGAAGCACTGTCGAGAATGAATCAGCATCTCGACGAGCTGGGCGCCATAACAATTGACAATCATGAGCAGCAGCAAAATCTGCTGCAGTTGCACGAAAAAATCGAGCGGCTGAAACGCGTCGCCGTCGCTCATACGACACTTCCACATACTGGGCGGGCAAATATATACGCGATCAAACGCGGTACTTTTGTCATCGACCAGGCCATAACCGATGTGCGCGCAGCCTTCAGCGTGCTGAGCGAAGGCGAAGGCATGCTTCTTGATCAGCGCACGCTGGGCGTGAAGAAAGAGCAGAGAAATTATTTATGGACTCTCGTCATCGGCGCCATTCTTGGCCTGGGCGCCCTGGTCATAGCCAATGTCGTTATTTTCTCCCTCATGACAAAAAACGCCAAAGCCGAAGAGCGCCTGCGTAAAAGCGAGGAAGTTTTTATTCATATCCTGAATGGCATCAATGACGGCGTCTTCGATTACAACGTGACCGACAGGACTATCAGTTACTCACCCTCCTACAAGACTTTGCTGGGATATGATGCCGAAGATCTTGGGCATCATCATGATACTTTCGATACGCTGGTTCATCCTGACGATGCACCTTCGGCGCAGGAAATCGTGCAGCAATATATGCGCCGGGAAATCCCGATCTATTACAATATATTCCGCATGCGCCACAAGGAAGGCCATTGGGTCTGGGTTATGTCGCGCGGCATCGGCATTTGGGATGACAAAGGTAATATCCAGCGCCTGATCGGCACGCATACTGACGTCACAGCGCAAAAACAGCGCGAAGAAGAATTGAATTATTTTATACAGGAAAACGACCGCCAACGCGCCGAACTGGAATTTGCCAAGGAAAAGGCCGAAGCTGCCAATCAGGCGAAAAGCGATTTCCTTGCGACGGTCAGCCACGAAATCCGCACGCCGATGAACGCCGTGATCGGCTTGTCTCAGCTTCTGCGTGAAACGCCGCTGAATCCCAAGCAAAGTGAAATGGCGGAAACTCTGCAAATGAACGCCGATATCTTGCTGGGCCTGGTCAATGACCTGCTCGATCTGAGCCGCATCGAAGCCCGTCAGGTTCGCATGGATATGAAACCCTTCAGCATGGCTGATATTTTCAATTCCCTGCACGCCATGTTCGATAATCAGGCTGCCGCTAAAGGTTTGAAGCTTTCTATGATCAACAATATTGGCGGCCAGTCTTATATTGGCGATGCCACACGCATCCGCCAAATTCTTGTCAATCTTCTCAGCAACGCCGTGAAGTTTACAGCGCATGGTTCGATCAGCATTACCGCCGAACAAATATCGTCCAAAGACAACCAAAGTGATATCCGCATCACCGTCGCCGATACGGGCGTAGGTATCCCGCCAGAAAAAATATCCGTGATCTTCGACAAATTCGTACAGGCCGATCAGACCATATCGCGACGCTTTGGTGGCTCGGGGCTTGGCCTCGCGATCTGCCGCTCTTTGGCTCAATTGATGGGTGGAGATATTACAGTCACAAGCCATGTTGATAAAGGCTCGGCTTTTATTTTTTGGCTTTCTCTGCCAATCGATACACAGAAAAAAGTACGGCCCCTGTCCGCACCGACGCCCGATACTGTTCTCTCTCATGACGGCACGGTTCTTGTTGTTGAGGATTACGCGGCGAATGTCATGGTCGTGACCATGATGCTGGAAAATCTTGGCTACAGCTTTGATGTCGCCAATTGCGGAACAGAAGCGCTTGAAAAAGTCCAAGCGCGCTCCCAACCCTATACCGCCATCCTTATGGATGTGCAGATGCATGATATGGATGGTTATGAAACAACCCGTCGCATCCGGGCGATGGAAAAAGAAAAGGGGTTCCGGCATTTCATCGTCGGGGTTACCGCCCATGCTCTAGCTGGCGACCGCGAAAAATGCCTTGAAGCAGGCATGGATGATTATATGAGCAAGCCTATCAATCCGGATTTGCTGGCGGAACGGCTCGGCACGATCCGAAAAGCAGCTTGAATCAGCGCAATTCAAAAACTAGATAGTTGTGCTGGACGTGTCTGAACATTTTTTTCAACGCTGGATGAGTCTCTTGTACTTTCTTGGGAATCCGGGCAGGCATGACACGAGTTAAATGAAAAGCATGTTGCTTAAATTTTTTTGCCCACCCTTTCGGATTGCGTTTACACATTAATCCGGCACGCAGAGAACCCGGCAGCAAGGAAACCGACGGGCCGGAACGGGGGCCAAGATGTTGTGGTTCTGTGTTGATAATCTTCACTTCAATTTGATCTTTTGTTTTCAAACTAAAATCGATTTTACAATCGATCGCATCCTGATTGAGCCCATCTAGACCCGCTATATGGCAGGCAAAAACAAAAGCACCAACGAAGAATTGCTTATCGGCACTACGATCATAAGCCCGCTTTAGGGTCTTTAAATGCCGCGTACTGTCAGCACTGACGATTAATTTGTCTCCAGGCTTGAGAGCGTTACGGAGTAAATCGAGTAAAACATCGGTTTCATCTTTGGTAAAATTGCCGATCGTCCCCCCTTGCAACAGAACAACGATCGGAGCACTGGAGTTTCCGATGGCGTCACGCAGAGTTGCGTCAAATTCCGTGTGAAAAACATCAGCGAGCACAGGTCTGACACGTTCCACAGGATACACGTCACAAATGGCTTTTTTGGCCGCATTCAAACTGTCCCTTACCATGTCATTAATCACATAACGTGTGGGCTTACTGCCAAGCTGCCGTGCTTGGGTAAGAAGTCTTTTAGATTTCTCCCCGCTACCAATGCACAGCTCAACTACGATGGCATCTTTTATGCAGCCTGCAAGATAACGGCCGTGCTCAGGGTCTTCGAGAATAAGATGGTCGGCTTGCCTGATATAATATCCGTCACGCGATGCAATGCACATATCGAATTGTTGTGCGCCGCTTAGCAGCGATGCGCCAGCCGGCACGCGTTCGTTCCTGCTTTTTAAATAAACTAACTGGCCATGCACCATGATGGGAACGGGCCCGAAACGCAGCAATGCGTCTTTAATGCTGATGTTCTCAGGAGTACTCAAAGAATAAGAGGGAACTCCATATCCTACCAGCATGGGGACTTCAGGAGGCGTTTTTTGAAAGCCCTCCCTCGCCTGCTGTGCGTAGAGGAGCCAAGGATCGACAGATCGTTGGGACCATCTTGCGACTTCACTCATAAATACATCCCGCCATATGCGATATATCGCTTATGCCAACACTCCTGGCAGGAGTCCACGCACAAGCCCATGACCTGCAATCAAATGTTTATTTTATGCCCAAATCCAAAGAAAAACGCCGCCTCGAAAGGCGGCGTTCCCCCCATCTTTGAAGCGAAATAACGCGAGGTTATTTCCTCTTCAAAGGCAGTTCCTTAGGCGGCCCGGCGGGACTGTTCTTCAAGTTCCCGCACTTGCTCTTCGGCTTCGTCCTTCATCAGGCCGTATTTTTCTTGAAGCTTGCCGAAAAACTGATCGCGCTTCGCTTCATAGAGAGCGACATCATCATCGGTCAGACGCCCCCAGGTTTCCTTGATCTTGGCTTTCAGCTGTTCAGCCTTGCCTTGGATTGTGTCGCGGTTCATGGATGTATCCTTTTCATTGGGGTTGCTTGGGCTCCGTTCACTGGCAAAACGGCCGGGGTGGACGGGATTCTGGTCTTGACCAGAATTCTGGTTCGGCGATTGATATTCAGCCATAACTCCCTCCTTCGTTTGGGTGGCTTGTCTGGTCATTTCTGACTGCGTCTGTCTGAAATGCCAGACGAAGGATCAGAAGACCATGTGATGAGAAGCATCTGCGCATAAAAACTCTGCAAAAATTAAAGCGCTGAAATTTTCAAAAAATCTTCTGAGGTTTTTTGTTCAATCTGAAAATAAAAAAGGAAAACGGGTTTGGCGCAAACAGCATAAGGAATCCGTAAAATCCCCATAAAGGCAGGGTGGCTGCCGCAGGAATGCCAAAATTGGAACGGCATAGTCCTGCCACGCGATGTTTTGCACATATCTTCCGATTCTTTCGATGAGCATGCGCAAAACATCTCCAGCCCTTGTTCAGCACCTCACTCATCAGGAGTCCTGCCATGCGTATCCACCATCCAGCATCCCGCCTTCTGGCCTTGTTCATCTTCGTTCTGTCGATGGGCGCTTCCTCGCTCGCGCTCAGTGAAACGACGGGACAATATATCGATGATGCCACGATCACGACTAAGGTTAAAACCGCGCTTCTTGCCGAAGCGCCGCTGAAGTCCTTGCAGATCGGCGTTGAAACCAACCAGGGCGTCGTTGAGCTGGCTGGCACCGTGGACACCCGCGCCCAGGAAAGCGACGCGGTGCGCGTCACGAAGCAAGTCAAAGGTGTGAAGTCTGTCAAAAATTCCCTCACGGTTCGGGAAACACCGTAAGGCAATGAGAACCAACGTCACCAGTAACCTGTCAGGAAAGGAACATCCAATGTCTGTGGTTAAATCTTTCGCAAAGTCCCTTGTTGTCCCGACCATCGTTTTGTCTCTCGTCTCCTGTGCTGTTTTTGAGGGACGACAAACAGCAGGACGTTATGTCGACGACGCGACCATCACGACTAAAGTTAAAGCGGCCTTTATCGAAGACCCGATCGTCAAGGCCATGCAGATCAATGTCGAAACGATGGAAGGTGTCGTGCAGCTCAGTGGCTTTGTGGACTCGTCCGAAAGCGAAGCGCGCGCCGTCCGCTTGGCCCAGCAGGTTAATGGCGTGAAACGTGTTCAGGACGACATCATTGTCCGTCGTAGGTAGGTGAGTGGTTCGTTAAGTAATCAACATATAACTCGAAAGGAGAAAGCCATGTCCAAGAGCAATCGCGACAACAACCAGAACCAGCAACGCCGTCCGGAAAATCAATCTTCCGAAGCATATCAAGCCCGCGGTGGCCGCCAGCAGAACCAGGATTCTGCACGCCGGAATGCGCAGCAATCCCAGTCACAACGCGACAGGGATTCAGAATCCTATCAGGGCCGTGAAGCTGAGTAAGAAAGACTAACAACGATCAACTAAGCAAAAAGGGGTACGCAATGAAAACAGTTCCTTCAATCCGGCGTTTGCTGAGCATCGCCGCCATGCTGGCCAGTTTTGTTGCGTACCCCGTTTATGCCGACGAACCGCTTCCGGACTGGAGCGGGCCTTATATCGGAGTGCATATTGGCGGTATATGGAGTGATTTCAGCGGCGACTCCCCGTCCGGTCCCAGAGGTTGGGACGAAAATATTCTGGGCGGCGGTCAGATCGGCGCCAATTGGCAGTTCGATCGCCTCGTTCTGGGTGTGGAAGGTGATATTTCCAAATTCAATACGGAATCCGACACAGCTTTCAGTGCCGAAGAAGATTGGCTGGCGACCTTCCGCGCTCGCGCCGGGATTGCTATGGGCCGACTGATGCCTTATGTAACAGGCGGTCTTGCTTTGACGGATGTTATCACCACTGTTCCCGGTGCCGGACGGGATTCCCGTGTGCAGCCGGGCTTCACCGCGGGCGCTGGCCTGGAAGGTATTATCACCCAAACCTGGGTTGGCCGGACATTCTCCAATATGTGGTCAAACCAGGCCGTCACGGGCAAAGTTGAATATCTCTATGTCGATGTGCCCGAGGAAAACACGACCATTGGCGGGACGGCTGTCAGCAGCGCCGCCAGCAACCATATTGTGCGGTTTGGTCTGAACTTTAAGTTCTGATCATTTCCCAAACGTAAAGGCGTAAATTTCCACGCCCGGATCCTGCGCCGTGATTTCCAGCAGGCTGTTCTGTGTTTCACTTTGATGGATCAGCTCGTAAAGCGCATGGCCACTGATGGCAATGTTGCCATTTGGCGCATCCTTGCCGCTGGAAGCACCGGGCGTCTCGCCATTGAGCTTCAAGGTAGCTTTTGCTGGTTTTCCAGATTGCGTCCCCATGACCAGAAAAACCTTCTTTGAACGGAAGTTTAGCTGCAGAGCGGCACCTTTCTCCTGCGCCGTGCTTTTTTGCGCTTCCACTTTCCATTTCCCGGCCAGCGCCCACTCATTGAGAGGCAGGAAAAGCGGCACTTTGTATGCGGTAACCACATCTTCCTGCAGGTCAGGTTTTCCTGCGAAATGCTCAGCGCGGGCATAACCGAGATATGTTTCGGGTGTCTGACCCAAGCTGATGGTTGAAATTTCCGGCATGGCCTCAGCCTTATCCTTCAATCCCAGCACATAGCGGATGTTATTTTCTGTGATGCTGTATTTGCCTTCGCCAAAATGCGTGTAGACAACCCGGCCTTCCTTATCGATCAGATAATGCGCGGGCCAATAACGGTTTTTAAAAGCAACCCATGTCGACAGATTGTTATCGACCGCAACAGGATAAGCGATACCGTATTTGGCAATGGCTGTTTTGATGTTGTCGATTTTCTTTTCAAACTCAAATTCCGGCGCATGAACGCCAATAATGACCAGCCCCTTGTCGCGGTATTTTTTATCCCACGCTGTCAGATAAGGCAGTGTGCGGACGCAATTGATGCAAGAGTATGTCCAAAAATCGATGAGAACGGCCTTGCCGCGCAAGCTCTGCAAGGTAAGCGGCGGCGAATTCAGCCAGCTTTCAATTCCGGTAAATTCCGGCGCGGCATACGGGGTTGCAAGCCCATCTTCCAGCCGTGTGGCCTCAAGCGTCGACGATGGGCTGTCGCTGGTGAAAAGAGATTGCGCGCTAGAATCAAAAGCCAAAAGAAGGACAGACAAGATAATAATAACACCGAAGCTTTTTCTTACAGTTTCGGCATGCGTTGTGAAAAAGCGGAGACGCCCCATAATTTTTCTCCCGGCCAAAGTCATGATCAGCATGGGTACACCCGCGCCTATAGCGAAAGCTATCGTCACCAGAATGCCCTGGATATCAGTTTGCTGGCGGATAACCTGGACCAAAACAGCAGCAAGAATAGGCCCTGCGCAAGGCGTCCAGACAAGGCCGATCAATGCGCCAATAGAAACACCGCTGAGAAAACCACCATGCCCTTGCGCGCCCAAACGGTTACCCAACTCAGCCGCGCCTTGCGTCCACTGGCTGAAGCGTGCCGACAATTTGTCTGACAACAACACAAGCCCGAAAGCCAGAAGCAGCGCCAGTGAACCATATTTTATAATATCGAGATCAATGTGCAACGCCGTGATGAGGGCACGGGAACCCAGCACAAAAATACTGAACGCACCCACAAATCCGACAATGATGCCGTAAGGCCGCTTGCGACCCCCTTCGATAGAGGCCGAAAGCACCAGAGGCAAAACCGGAAGGATGCAGGGCGAAACGATCAGCGCCACGCCTTCCAGGAACGCAAGACCGATTTCCGGAATGTTCATATAGTCAGACTTTATCAGGAATGAATTTCAGCGCCACGCCGTTGTTACAGTAACGCAAGCCCGTTGGCGCCGGGCCATCCTTGAACACATGGCCCTGATGCCCACCACAACGCGCGCAATGATATTCCGTGCGCGGCGCAATCAGCTTGTAGTCGGTTTTGGTTTCGACATGGCCGGGAATGACATTGAAAAAACTCGGCCAGCCTGTTCCGCTGTCAAATTTATAATCGGAAGGAAAAAGCTCCAACCCGCACCCTGCACATACAAACGTGCCTTTGTGTTTTTCATTGTTCAGCGGACTGGTGAAAGGCGCTTCGGTACCTTCATGCCGCAGAACATCATAGCTTTCGGCAGGCAATGAAGCTTTCCATTCGCCGTCACTTTTGACCAGTTTTTCGATTTTTCCGTGATCTGCCATGGCGCGCCTCACCCCGGTAAGAACTCCCAACATCGACAGGCTGAATCCGCCCAAAAGCAGCTTCAGAAAATGCCGTTTTGTCGCGGAAGGGATCATGCTCCTCCTATAATGGGGGTTCTACGGCACAGATCAAGGTCATTGCCTGGAAAACCGCGAAAATGCCTCAATTTAAACACTTTTGCTCTCTTGATTTTTGACTTATTAAGGTGCGCCGGACAATTGGAGAGATCATGGCCCAGACAATCGCCCTTGTGGATGACGACCGCAACATTCTGACTTCCGTCAGCATGGCGCTCGAGGCTGAAGGTTTTGAAATCCGTACCTATCCGGATGGTGAAGAAGCCCTGCGCGGCTTGACACAAACGCCTCCTGATCTTGCGGTTCTGGACATCAAGATGCCCCGCCTGAACGGGATGGAGCTTCTGCAGAAACTGCGCCAATCCGGCACGACATCACAGATGCCCGTGATTTTTCTGACATCCAAGGATGAAGAAGTGGATGAGATCATGGGTCTGCGCATGGGCGCGGATGATTATATCACCAAGCCTTTTTCGCAGCGCCTGCTGCTGGAACGCATCCGCTCGTTATTGCGCCGTGAACAGGCACGGCAGCAGCCCGCCAACAACGATCCCAACAATCTCCTGGCCCGCGGCGAATTGACACTCGACAGCGCGCGGCATGTCTGTGCCTGGAAAGGTTCTCCAGTTGACCTGACGGTTACGGAATTTCTGCTCGTCAAGGCACTGGCCCAAAGGCCCGGCCATGTCAAAAGCCGCGACCAGTTGATGGACGCCGCCTATGGCGAATCCGTGTATGTTGATGACCGCACCATCGACAGCCACATCAAGCGTCTGCGCAAGAAGTTCAAAGAGGTTGATACGGATTTCAATCAGATCGAAACGCTCTATGGCGTCGGCTACAAATACCGCGAAGGATGAATCCTTCACCGAGCCGCATACCTGGTGGCTCTGGCGGCGCGCCGATCAGGCCGGGGGTAAACGGCATCTTTCACCGATTGTTTTACGCATTCTGGCCGTAAACGTAATGGCGCTCGCCATTTTGGTGGGCAGTTTGCTGTATCTCGGCCGTTATCAGGATAAAATCATCGCCACCGAGCTGAATTCCCTGCTGATGCAATCGCGCATCATCTCCAGCGCCGTGGTGGAAGGCGCGATTGTCATCGACGAAAATGATAAAAGCATTCTGTCACCCCTGCTCTCGCGATTGATGGTGCGCAGGCTGGCGGAAACCACCGAAACCCGCACCCGCCTGTTCGACAGGGACAACACGCTGCTAGCTGACAGCCGGGCACTTCTGGGCAGTAAAAAACCACAAACTGAAGAACTTTCGACCACTGAGGAACCACGGCCAAACTGGATCGCACGCTTTACAGCAGCCGTGTTCGACGTCATCGACCTTATTCATACGCGACGCACTTATCCATTCTATGAAGAAAGAGAAATCCAGCGCGCCGACCAGTACGAAATTGCCCAACGCGCCATGCAGGGCGAAGTCGCCACCCAGGTCTGGAGCACGCCCAAAACTGGCCTTATTCTCGCCGTGGCCGTTCCAGTCGAACATTACGGAAGTGTTCTCGGCGCTGTGATGATGTCGCGCTCCGATGCACCCATCAATAAAGCCATTTATGCTGTGCGCATTGATATCTTGCGGATATTTTTTATCACACTTCTCATCACGGTTTTGTTGTCGCTTTATTTGGCTCGCGCGATTGCCCGGCCTATCCGCCTTCTGGCTTTGGCAGCTGAAGGGTTGCGCCACGGGCAAATGCAGATTGTCGGTCTGGCAGGCATGGCCAATCTTCTGACGCGCGAAGCCATCCCCGATATGACCGATCGCAAGGATGAAATCGGCGATTTATCCGGTGCGTTGCGCGACCTGACAACGGCTTTGGCGCAGCGCATTGGCGCAATTGAAAATTTTGCCGCCGATGTTGCGCATGAAATCAAGAATCCCCTGACATCCTTGCGCAGTGCTGTGGAAACGGTGGAGCGCATTCAGGATCCTGCACGGCAAAAGCAGCTTATGGCCGTCATACGCGACGATGTTGACCGCCTTGACCGCCTGATCACCGACATCGCCAGCGCCTCACGCCTTGATGCCGAGCTTAGCCGCGATGAAATGGTATCTATGGATATTGGCCGGATGCTGACCACTCTGGCCGATTTTCACCACCAATCCTCCTCGCAGAAAGTACGACTTATGCTCGACCCCCTGCCGAAAGACCTGCGTATCGAGGGCGTGGAAGCGCGCCTGGTACAAGTCCTGCAGAATCTGATCGACAATGCGATGTCGTTTTCACCGCCGGGTGGCATTGTCAAACTGGCGGCCTCGCGGCAGGGCCGTTATGTTCAAGTCACGGTGGAAGACAGCGGCCCTGGCATTCCTGAAAACAAACTGGAAGCCATCTTCGATCGTTTTTACAGCGAACGGCCAAAGACCGAAAAATTCGGCACGCATTCAGGGCTGGGCTTGAGCATCTCCAAACAGATTGTCGAAGCGCATCGCGGCCGCATTCGCGCCGATAACCGTCGCGATGGCGACGGCACCATTCTCGGCGCGCGCTTTGTTGTCATGCTCCCCGCCAGCGACGGCTGAGATACAGGCTTATTATTTTCTCATTATATTGCAATGAGTTAACTTGTATTTTTCTGCTCTTGAAACTATTACTGCACTTGGTGAGGGGGGCTTTTTCGAGTATATTAGGCGCACAATTTTATTGAACATTTTACAACCGCATAGAGCGTGAAATGAGCTTTCAACTGTCCGATATTCGCCAGGCTTTCCGTGCAACTGCGAGCATGGTTACACAAGTCATCAAGAAGACTGTTCCCGTCCTGCTCATAGGGGCAGCTTTGGCAGGGTGTACCTATCGAGGAGTCTTCACTCCCAAGTCTCTCATTCCTCCGAGCCAAGCTGAATTAGCGGTTCAACCCAAAGCCAGCTTCGTATGCGGCAGCCAAGTTGGACCTTCTGTTGCTCAATCTAAGTCGGAACTGGGGTGGACAACCCACACTATATACTCCAATAGCTTCAATGAAGTTACATTCACCGACCATGGCATCATTAGAGTCAACGGTTCAGTCGCAGGCAATCCAACCAGCCCACAAGTGAAGGTTACATCTATTAGTTTTGATCAAGAGCCTTATGGCAGTTTGCGCCTGGATACCACACGGCCCTTACGCTCCACTGAAGATCAAGCTTACGCTACTGCGGCACAGCAACGCGCCGCACAGGCTGTTCAAACCATAGCTCAATATTGCTGGAGTGGTGTATCCCTACCTCAAGATTTTATCGGACTGGCTCAAGACCCATGGAATCCCTCTTCCCATCTTTGGGTACAGCTTGGTAACTCTTACAACTGTAACGTCACAAGAAGCAGCATTAATTGCTTTGATAATGCACGCGGCGTACGCGTTGATGGCTCTTTTTCCCATAGCTATGTAGGCGGTCGCTTTACACGCCGAACAGGTCAAGTCTCTGAAACCTACGACACCGTTTTCGGTGAAACCTGGGTAAACCTGCCCGGCAAAAGCGAACATTTCTTTGCTGACCGCCCATCACCAGATATGGAAGAAGAACTGGGCAATGTTCGCAGGGCCATGCAAGTTGCCTACCCCTTCATAAGATACAGCTACTGAATTGGACGAATAGCTGCTTTCCAACCTCACTCATGGCGCTCCTCAAATATTGCTTTTCTAACCCCCTGTTTTCAGGCCTTTTTTAGGCCTACTAAATCGCGTTTTTCTCCATAAAAAGTTGGCCTTATACGACCCTGTCGGCTAGTATCTTTCTATGATTCGCCGAGGGCGGATTTTTCCAATTCCGGCAGGGGTTTAAGAGCCTTTTGTCGGTGCCAAAAATGGAAGAAAAAACAATGTCACAAGCCGCCGCCGAAGATACCCCCAATCCGCAGGATTACGGCGCGGAATCCATCACCGTTCTGCGCGGCCTCGATGCCGTGCGCAAGCGCCCCGGCATGTATATCGGCGACACCGACGACGGCTCCGGCCTTCACCATATGGTTTATGAAGTCGTCGATAATGCGGTCGACGAAGCGCTGGCAGGCCATTGCAGCCAGATCGATGTGATCCTCAACGCCGATGGTTCCTGCACGGTGCGCGATAATGGCCGCGGCATCCCGGTCGACATCCATGCCGAGGAAGGCGTCTCCGCCGCCGAGGTTGTCATGACGCAGTTGCATGCGGGCGGAAAATTCAACCAGAATTCCTACAAGGTCTCGGGCGGTTTGCACGGCGTCGGCGTATCCGTCGTTAACGCACTTTCCACAACGCTTGATCTCCGTATCTGGCGGCAGGGTTCCGAGTGGACGATGCGCTTCAAGAATGGCGAAGCCGAAGCGCCACTGAAAGCTGTCGGCAAATCGACACAGACGGGCACCGAAGTGACCTTTCTGCCTTCACGCGAGATTTTCACGAAAACCGAATTTGATTTCTCGACGCTGGAGCATCGCCTGCGCGAACTCGCGTTCCTCAATTCCGGCGTGAACCTGATGCTCACGGACAATCGCGGCGTCGAACCAAAAACCGTCCAGCTGCATTACGAAGGCGGATTACAGGAATTCGTCGCCTGGCTGGACCAGTCCAAACTGTCCGTGCACGGCAAGCCCATCACGGTGAAAAAGGAACAGGATGGCATCACCGTCGAATGTTCCATGCAATGGAATGACAGCTATCATGAAAACATGCTGTGCTTCACCAACAACATCCCACAAAAGGACGGTGGTACCCATTTGGCAGGCTTTCGCGCCGCGCTGACCCGCACGGTCAACCAGTACGCGGAATCCAGCGGTATCAGCAAAAAGGACAAAGTCACCCTGTCCGGCGAAGATATGCGTGAGGGCCTGACCTGCGTGCTGTCGGTCAAAGTGCCCGACCCCAAATTCTCCTCCCAGACCAAGGAAAAACTGGTTTCCTCCGAAGTAAAACCTGTGGTCGAAGCCATCGTCGGTGAAATGTTGTCCTCCTGGCTGGAAGAAAATCCGGCGGATGCGAAGAAAATTGTCACCAAAGTTGCCGAAGCCGCCATCGCCCGCGAAGCTGCCCGCAAGGCGCGCGAACTGACGCGGCGCAAGGGTGCGCTTGACCCCTCCTCCCTGCCCGGCAAGCTGGCGGACTGTCAGGAACGTGACCCAGCAAAATCGGAAATCTTCATCGTCGAAGGTGACTCGGCGGGCGGCTCGGCCAAGCAGGGCCGTTCGCGCCAGTTCCAGGCTATCCTGCCGTTGCGCGGTAAAATCCTGAATGTCGAGCGCGCGCGTTTTGACAAGATGTTGTCTTCCGCCGAAATCGGTACCCTCATTACCGCCATCGGCTGCGGCGTGGGGCGTGAGGAGTTCGACCCGAACAAGGCGCGTTACCACAAGATCATCATCATGACCGACGCCGACGTCGACGGCAGCCATATTCGTACGCTGCTGCTGACCTTCTTCTTCCGTCAAATGCCGGAGCTGATCGAACGCGGCTATCTGTATATCGCGCAGCCACCGCTGTACCGCATCAAGCGCGGCAACAGCAAGGAACGCTATCTCAAGGATGACCGGGCGATGGATAATTACCTGCTCGATACGGCGGTGGAAGAAGTCACCGTCGCCCTGCATGACGGCAAGGTGCTGAAGGGACAAGAACTGCGTAATCTCGCCGAACAGGCACGCGTGATGAAAAACGCCATCCAGGCGCTCAACCGCAAGGTTGGCCAACAGGCTATCGTCGAACAGGCCGCCATCGCGGGCGCGCTCGCCGTCGGCCTGACGACCAATGCCGAACAGGCGGGACAGGCCGCGACCTATGTCGCCAAACGGCTCGACACGCTGCTGCCGGAAAATGAACGCGGCTGGAAAGGCGAAGCCACCAAACAAGGTGGCATGGTCTTCAGTCGGGTGCGTCACGGCGTCACCAACCGCTTCACACTGGATTCGGCCACGCTGCGCGCTGCTGAAGCCTTGCGTCTCGATGGCATGACGGGCGATTTGCAAAAATGGTTCCAGGCTCCGGCGAAATTGACCGTAAAGGACAAAACGACGGCCGCCCCCGGCCCCGTGGCTTTGGTTGATGGCCTACTGGAGCAAGGAAGGCAGGGCCTCACCATCCAACGCTACAAAGGTCTTGGCGAGATGAATCCTGAACAATTGTGGGAAACGACACTCGATCCGTCGATACGCTCGCTGCTGCAGGTGAAGGTGCATCAGTCCGATGTGGCCGAGCAGATCTTCTCAACGCTGATGGGCGATGTGGTCGAGCCGCGACGCGACTTCATTGTCGAGAACGCGCTGAACGTGACGAATATTGATGCTTAGGTTGTAAGGTTAGTACTGTTTGTTTGTTCGGTGGAGCAGTTCGATGAATGGCTTCATGACTCCCTCCGAAGGCTGGCTGATCTTTCTGGCCTTCGCCGTTTCTATGATCGGCATCGTCTGGCTGGCAACACGTCCCCACAAGGATAAAGACGATCATCTGGTGGCCGGTCGCCGCGTCGGCACGTTGGCCGGAGCTTTTTCCATTGCGGTCAGCTGGATATGGGCTCCCGCTGTTTTTATTTGCTCCCAAAAATCTTACCAGCAGGGGCTGGCCGGTATTTTCTGGTTCACTTTTCCGAATGTCCTGTGTTTCTTCACTTTCGCTCCGCTGGCCATCCGCCTGCGTCGCCTGATGCCGCATGGCTATTCCATGCCGGAATTTATGTGGCACCGATTCGGCGGCGACAAACGTGTTCACCTTATCTTTGTCACGATCACGCTTGGCTATGAAATAGGTGCCGTGATCATTAATGCGCTGGCGGGTGGAACTCTGATGCACGCCCTGTCCGGCATAGACCTAAATACGGCCATTTTGGCCATGACGCTGGTATCCTTGTCCTATGCTGTCTGGCGCGCCATGCCCGCCTCTATCGTCACCGATTTCATCCAGATGTCCGTTATTCTTCTGATCGCTTTCCTGCTGGTGCCGTGGGTGGTGACGGAGGCAGGTGGCTGGCATATTGTCAGCAGCGGATTTGCAGGCACAAGCGGCTCGGCCAATATTTTTGATCCGTGGATCATGTATTCCTTCGGCATACCGGCGACGCTAGGACTTATATCCGGCCCCGTGGCAGATCAAATGTTCTACCAACGCGTTATGTCGGCCAAATACCATCTTGTCGTGCGGACATTTATCGTCGGCGGGCTTGTGTTCGGCGTTGTGCCGGTGGTTCTGTCCATCCTTGGCTTTGTCGCCGCCAGCGGAATGGTGCCTGGACTTTCGGTCACCGACCCGCAAATGGTCAGCGTCGCCGTCATTAATCATTTCCTGCCCAAATGGACCTTGTTCCTTTTCGCCTTCATGGTTTTATGCGCCCTGTGCTCGACGATGGATTCCGGCTACATCGCCATCGGCTCAGTCTGGTCGATTGATATTTACCGGCGCTATCAGAACCCAAAAGCAAGCGACCGGAAAATTGTGCTTGCTTCGAAAAAGGCAATGCTGGGCTTCGCCGTAGTCGGAACAGTCATTGCGATGATTCCCGGCCTTAAGCTTCTCTGGCTGTTTCTGATCTACGGCGCCTTGGCGTCGGCGGCATTGGTACCTGTGATATTGTCCCTGTTCTGGAAACGCCTGACGGCGCGCGGCGCTTTTTGGGGGCCTTTCCTGTCTTTCGTGATTGGGTTGCCGATTTCCATTTACGCGAATTTTCGTGAAGATACACATATGATTGTCGCGGCGGCCTTGCTCAGCGTTCTGATCGGCCTTGCCGTGTGTCTTTATGACGGCTGGCACAATAATAAAGGTGCGGGTTTTGATTTTAAGAAATTTAAAGCGTCGGTTCATTAACCATTTCTCTCCCCACCGTATCGCACAAAAATATTTTTGAAAATAATATGCCGTCGAGCACGAACGTCATATTTATGCCGCTTTTATACGCTTATCTGCGTCTCAGCCGTCGGTTTTTTCGGCGCATGTTAACCAAAACTATACGATCGGCGCCTAAGGTGCGCGGCCCGGATTGTTGGGACGGAGTGTTCAAGGTGAGTAAGAGGCAACAGATTATTATCGGTTTTGCAGGTGCTGCCCTGGCAGCCTTTGCTCCTGCCCGCACAGGTGGCGGTACCCGCGACATTCATCAACTGGACAAACCTGTGCAACAGGCCATTCAAAATGTCTTGGCACCGCCGTGCCATGATTTTTCGACGGGCGCGCAATATATAGCAAAGACGTCAGATGGCCGGACGATCATTATCGCGCCAAGTGACACACCATCGGAAGGCTCCTGCGTCAATGTAGATTTGACCGTAAATGGTAGCCCACCTTCCTGGCTTTCCTTCTCAGGCGACCACCCAAAATCGCACACATACACCGATATACCTCTCTGCGCGGCAAATTTAGCTAACGGCTAAACGGGCTTTTTCCCTGTTTTTGAAATTTGGAGCGCTTCGCGCTAGGCTGCGCAGCGACTTCTCTTTCCGGAAACAGGGTGATGTCCTCCGAATCCGTCAACAGTCAAAAAGCTCCCGATGAAACGCCCCGAGGACATGCCGCGCGTTCGCCAACACGCCGCCGCATCGTTCTTGCTGGAATGCTGGCGCTTGTGTTGTCACCCATTATATTCATGACCGCCTTTGTCATTCCCGGGCCGCTGCAGGAAAACCGCACTGTTATCGTTCCACACGGTTCCAGCATACGCGAGATTGCCGCTCTGCTTGATGCGAATGGTGCGATATACAATTCCTATCTGTTCCTCGCCGCCGCGAAAATCATCGCCTATGACAATCTGAAATCCGGCGAATATGAGCTTACACCCGCCGAAAGCATGGCCTCCATCGTGCTGATGATGCATGACGGGCGCTCCGTCCTCCACTGGTTTACCCTGACCGAAGGCATGACCTCGGCCGAAACCCACCGTCTTTTGAATGTCAGCAACATTCTGACAGGTGATAGCGGTACACCGCCTGCCGAAGGCTCGATGCTGCCGGAAACCTACCGCTACAGCTATGGCGACAACCGCGCCGCTTTGATCGCCCGCATGCAAAAAGCCATGCAGGATACACTCAACGAATTATGGCCTAAGCGCGAACCGGGCCTGCCCCTGAAAACACCCGACGAAGCTGTTATTCTCGCTTCCATCGTCGAGAAGGAAACAGGCAAGGCAGAAGAGCGCGCACGCATCGCGGGCGTTTTCTACAACCGCCTGCGCCAGAGTATGCGGCTGCAATCCGACCCGACCGTTATTTATGCGGTTGAAAAAGCACGCGGGCTGATGGAACGCCCGCTGACACGCGATGATCTGTTGTTTGCATCGCCCTACAACACCTATGCCAGCGATGGGTTGCCGCCAGAACCTATCTGCAATCCTGGCCGCGCGGCGCTGGAAGCCGTGCTACATCCCGAAGCGAATGATTATCTTTATTTTGTCGCCGACGGCACGGGCGGGCATGTTTTCGCCAAAGGCCTGGCTGAGCATAACAAGAATGTCGCGCGCTGGAGGAAGATGTAAGTCTAGCTCGCCTGCGCCAGCGGATAGCAGGCGTCGGCAATGGCGGCGGTATAAGCCTGACGCAAACGGCTAAAAACCGGGCCGTCCATTGTTACAACAAAAGTGACATCGTCGATCTTCCGCACCGGAACCAGTTCGGAATAGCTCCCCGTAATAAAAGCTTCCGAAGCGCGGGCAAGATCGGCAGGCATAATGTCGCGTTCGGCTGTTGGAATGCCAAGCTTTTTTGCCAGTTCCAGCAGGGTTTTCCGCGTAATACCGAACAGCATGCCGCGCGACGGTGTGCAGAGAACGCCATCAATGACGCAGAAGACATTGGACGTCGCGGCCTCGGTGATATAGCCGTCCTTGTGGACAAACAGAATATCGTCCCAACCCTGTGGCCCCAACTCGCGCGACGCGACAAAACCTGCCGTATAATTGGTGGATTTCACCGTCGGCATGTCGCGCGCAAACGGCACCGTCTTGATGGCGACACCGCGTTTGTAGATTTCCAGTCCTTTGGGCGCCTCGGGATGCAGGGGATGCATTTCATCTTCGACGATCATCAATTGCGGTGCGAAGCCGCTGCTGTCGCCAAAGCCTGCGCCGGGCTGCGCACATTCGCCGATGGTCAGGAAAATTTTGATAACACTGTGCGGATACTGGTTCTGCGCGCATAATTTTTCGACCGCATCCAGCATATCATCACGCTCTGTGGAGCAGTTGATACCAAGAACCTGCGCACTATGGTCAAAACGGTCGAGATGTTCTTCAAGACAAAAGGGAACGCCGCCATAAACCCGCACCAACTCATACACCGCGATGCTGCGGTTGAATCCATAATCAAAGGGGCTGAGCGTCAGACTGTTTTTATCGACAAAATGTCCGTTGTGATAAGCGAGCGGCATAAAATCCTTCAGGCCGGAGTTTGATTGATCCAACCCTTGTCGCCCTGCTGCCAATAGCTAAGGTCGTGGCCGGAAGACTTATACTCTGCCCAACGTTGCCGCGCTTGCGCAACAGCATTTTCATCGTTGCCGTCAAAAATCTCGCAAACCCTCTGATAGTCCCCGGCCCGATCCGAAGCAGCCCCATCCGTCAAAAACAGGACCGAAGCCTCATTGGGACGCTCATCTTCGGCCGTCAGCCAGATGGGCTGGGTAGCGGCATTGCCGTCCTTAATACTGCCGTGCGGCAGGAAGCTATTGGGGTTATAGGTCCAAAGATGCTGGGTTAGCGCCTCGGCCCGCTCGGGCGAGCCCGCCATCACCACCGCCCGCCAACCGCGTTCCAGCGTCTTTTCAAGGAGAGACGGCAGAACCTGTTCCAGCGTCCGGCGCGTCAGATGGTAAAAATGAATTTCCGTCATTTGGTTTGATAGGGTTTGGCTACCAAAATATAGGAATCGAGATTGGCGTCATACTTTCGTAAAATACGCTCAACAAAACCGTTTTCCTGCAGGGCACGCAGCGCAGCATCCAGAGCAGCTTTCAAATCCTGCTCGCCATGCGGCAGAGCCATCAAGGGTGCCGGAAAGGCGCGGGCTGGAGTCTTGCGCAGGATTTTCAGTTTGCCCGGGTTATGTTCTATAAAACCTTGGGCCGGAGCGATCTGCAGGAAAGCGACATCAGCCTTTTTCGTCGCCACGGATTCCAGCACCTGAGAGATATCACTATTGTTAGGAAGAGAATAACGACCCGCCTTCGGGAAACTTTCGTCAGCAATCGCCTGCCCGATTTCGCCATCAATCTGTGCGATCTTCACATCTGGACTGTTGATGGCACTTAACGAATCATCAAAACGTGTGTCATCGGTGCGGACAAAGGTATAGGTCGCACCATAATTGAAGGGAATGGTGAATAAAGAAACCTTGGCCCGGGGCGGATTTTCGTAAAGACCAGAGCACAGCGCGTCATAACGCCCGGTTTTAAAGCCTTCAAACATGTCCTGGAACCCAACTTCCGCGACCCAATTCACTTTCCAGCCCAGCAGGCGGGCCACCTCTTCAGTCGTTTCAACCACAACTCCCGATAGCTTCCCTGTATTCGGATCCTTGATGGTTTCCGGAGGATAAACGATATAGGCGCAGCGCAAAACGCCTGCCTTACTTATACGGTCAAGCGCGGATTCGTTGACGCTCTGTTCGGTGGACGGCACACGCCCAACACCCCATGCAGCGGCAGCGACGATAACAACGACGGCTAAAAGCTGAAGAAATTTCTTCATTTCTCTGCCGTTTCCATTACAAACTGGTTCAGCAAGCGCACACCAAAACCCGTCGCGCCCTTGGGGCAAAGGGGACGGCCCTTATTTTCCCAGGCCATGCCCGCGATATCCAGATGCGCCCAGGGCGTGCCCTTCTTGATGAAGCGTTGCAGAAATTGCGCGGCGGTGATGCTGCCCGCTTCGCCGGGCGGCCCGATATTTTTCATATCCGCCGCAGGCGAGTCGATGTCCTTGTCATAGGCATCGCCCATCGGCATGCGCCACAGGGTTTCGCCCGCATTCTTTCCGGCCTTCGTCAGTTGCTCGGACAGCGCGTCATTGTTGCTGAACAACCCGGCATATTCATGGCCCAGTGAAATGACAATCGCACCTGTCAAAGTCGCAAGGTCGATGATGCATTTCGGATTGAATTTTTCCTGCGCGTACCAGAGCGCATCGGCCAGTACCAGCCGCCCTTCGGCATCGGTGTTAAGAACTTCTACGGTCTGGCCCGACATGGTGGTAACGATATCGCCCGGGCGCTGCGCATTGCCGGACACCATATTTTCAACAAGCCCGACGATGCCGATGACATTGGCCTTGGCCTTGCGCCCGGCCAGCGCACGCATGGCACCGATCACGGCACCCGCGCCTGCCATATCGTATTTCATCTTTTCCATGCCAGCGGGCGGCTTGAGCGAATAGCCGCCTGTGTCGAAGGTCACGCCTTTGCCTACAAAGACCACGGGCTTTTTATCCCGAGCCGAGGGGTTACCCTGCCAGCTGAGGGTCACGAGACGAGGCGGCTTGTCGCTGCCCTGGCCGACGCCCAGCAGCGAGCCCATGCCCAGCTTCTTCATCTGCTTTTCATCCAACACATCAACTTTGACGCCCAGCTTTTTCAAGCTGTTGCACTGCTGGGCTAAAGTTTCCGGATAGATGATATTGGCGGGTTCCGACACCAGATCGCGGGTAAAGAACACGCCGTCCGCCAGACGGTCGAGCGCCTCATAAGCACGGCGGGCCCCTGCGGCATCCATCCCGGCAACTGCCAGATTTTTCAGCGATGGCTTCTGCTCAGGTTTCAGCCGGGTGCGGTATTTGTCAAAACGATAGGAACGCAAGCGCGCGCCAAAGGCGGCGCGGGCAGCGGCATCCCCTGCGCTGAGCGCAAGAGCTTTATGCTCATCCACAAATAAGGTTGCGCGGGAGTCCTTGCCGCCCAGTGCGCCTGTCCCCGAAGCTCCGGCGCGCTCCCAAGTGGATGCATCTGCCTTGGCGGGCTCGCCAATGCCGACCAGCACTAGGCGCGACAGGCGTGTTTTAGCGGGAGCCATAACGGTCAAAGTCTGATCTTTCGCGCCTGCAAAGTGGCTACCCGCCATCGCGCGCTTCAAGGCGCCGCCTGTCTTGCGGTCAAGCTTCGCGCCATGGGTGCCCAGTTTCGGCCCGGCGGCGACAGTCAGAATAAGCGCCTGTTCCGAAGGCATGGTAGCGGGCGAGAATGTGATTTTGAGCATGCGTTATTCCTGAGAAATGCGGGTGAAGTTGCGGTCCGGAGCCAAAAACGATAAAGGACTTTCATGCAAAGCTTGTCAAGGCATGCCTCTGGGCTTGTTCGGGTTGCGGGAGCCCTTTTGCTCCTCCTTTCCGCTTGCGCCGAAACGCCGCCCGGTCCGGCCAAACTTTCATTAAAGCCTGTCGCTTTCTCCGATCTTCCCGGCTGGCCGCAGGATAAACCCGCCGAGGCCCTGCCCGCGCTGACGCGCTCCTGCGACGCTTTAAAGGGAAAAGCTCCTGATACCTCTATGGATATCGCCGGAAAGACTGGCGATTGGCAGACGGCCTGCGAAGCGCTGGCCAATATGCCGATCAAGAATGATGAAACAGCCCGGATCTTTTTTGAAGCACGATTCCAGCCCTATGCTGCCGAAAGCTCGGACAAGAGCGAGGGGATTTTCACAGGCTATTACGAAGCCTCGCTCCGCGGCGCAAAGGCGCCGGATGCCACCTATACAACACCGCTTTATGCCAAACCGCGCGATCTGATCACCGCCGACCTTGGTGAGTTCCGCGCCGAATGGAAGGGCCAGCGCCTCACCGGGAAAGTCGAGGACAGCAAACTACGCCCCTATGACGACCGTGCGACGATTGAAAAAAACTCCCTGAAAGACCGGGCCGATATTCTGGCCTGGGTCGATGACCCGGTGGATGCTTTCTTCCTGGCCATTCAAGGTTCAGGCCGGGTGCAGCTGGCGGATGGCAATACGCTGCGTATCGGTTATGACGCCGCCAACGGCCGCGCCTATGTGCCAATCGGGCGCGTGCTGGCGGATATGGGCGCGTTGGAAAAGCCTGTGACAATGCAATCCATCCGTGCCTGGCTGGCGGCGCATCCGGAACGCGCGCAGGAAATTATGAATGCCAACCCATCTTATGTGTTTTTTCGTGCATTGAATGGCGACGGCCCGGTGGGCGCGCAAGGTGTTGCCTTGACGCCGGAGCGCTCCCTCGCCGTTGATCCTGCATTTGTACCGCTGGGCATTCCGCTCTGGCTCGACACACAAGACGGTAAAGGCGCACCCTTCCAGAAACTGATGGTGGCACAGGATACCGGAGGTGCCATCAAGGGGCCTGTGCGCGGCGATGTCTTCTGGGGCTACGGCCCCAATGCCGAAGCACAGGCAGGCCCGATGCAAAGCAAAGGACGTTATTTCCTGCTGTTGCCGAAGCCTTGAACCCACCCCTCGAATCCGGCAGATTAGACAGCAACACGGCCCCCGCGTGACTGGCGTCGATGTGGATATAACCACAGGGAAGCGCGGGATATATAAGTCGCTCGCCTGGGCATCGTGTAACCAACATCAGCCAGGGAGATTTTCATGACCAATTTCACCTATTCCCAAGCCGCGCTTGACCAACTGCAAAAATCCGACCGCGATGTTTTTGACGCGCTGATGCACGAAGAAGTGCGGCAGACCGAAGGCATCGAACTGATCCCCTCGGAAAATTACTGTTTCCCGGAAGTCTATGCGCTGCTCGGCTCCGTCTTTAACAACAAATATTCCGAAGGCTATCCCGGCCGCCGCTATTACGGCGGGCAGGAAAATACCGACATCATCGAAAATCTGGCGCGCGACCGCGCCAAGGCCCTATTCCGCGCCGAGCATGCGAACGTCCAATGCCTGTCCGGCTCGCCGATGAACCAGGCAGTCTATTTCGGCCTCTTGCAGCCGGGCGATACCATTCTGGCGATGGATCTGTCACATGGCGGGCATCTGACGCATGGCGCGCCCGTGTCGCATATGGGCAAGGTATTCAATTTCGTCCGCTACAAGACCGAACCGGACGGCAAGATCGATCTGAACAAGGTGCGCGACATGGCGCTCCAGAATAAGCCGAAGATGGTGTTGTGCGGTTTTTCTTCCTATCCGCGCGAGCTGGATTATGCAGGCTTCAAGAAAATTGCCGATGAGATCGGCGCACTGACCTTCGCCGATGTCAGCCATATCGGCGGGTTGATCGCGGGCGGTGCTCTGGCCAACCCGATGGATTTCGGTTTCGACGTCATGTCCACGACGACGCATAAATCCCTGCGCGGTCCGCGCGGCGGCATGATCGTTTGTAAAAAACAGCACGGCCCAGCCATCGACAAGTCGGTGTTCCCTGGATTGCAGGGCGGTCCACATATGCATCAAGTGGCTGCTGTCGCCACGACGCTGAAGCTTGCCGGGCAGAGTGAGTTCAAGACCTATGCCCGCAATGTCATCGCCAACGCCAAGGTTCTGGCGGATAGCCTGATGGCGGGCGGCATGAAGCTGGTCACCAACGGCACCGACAATCACATGATGGTCGTCAACACAGTCACATCCCTCAACATGCCGGGTAATATCGCTGAGAATGTCCTCGATGCCGCAGGCATCACCCTGAACAAGCAGATGGTGCCGGATGATCCCAATCCACCGCTGAAGCCCAGCGGTATCCGCTTGGGCACGCCCGCCGCCACCGCGCGCGGCATGGGTGAGGGCGAAATGAAGCAACTGGGCGACCTGATGCTGCGCGCCCTGCGTGCGGCCGAAGACCCGACCGCTTTGGCAAAGCTCAAGGATGAAACCAAAAAGCTGTGCGGCAAATTCCCGGTGCCGGGCATTATCGTCGGGAATGAACGGAAAAGCTGCGGCGCGGCTGCGGCCTAGCTGATAATATCCAGCAGCGAGTCTTCCATCTTCTTCGCCGTCTTGATGGTGGCAACATTGGCGGCGTAAATATTCGCCGACACGATGTTGGAAACCAGTTCCGCGTTCAGATCGACATTCGGTTGCGCCACCAGACCTTGCACATTCGCGAGCGGGGAGTTCGGCTCGAACGCCGTGACATAGGCGGGATCGCGCGGTTGCGCCACGCTGTTCACGCCGCCGATGCCATTTGACAAGGTCACGACATCCTGCGGCACAAAGCCTGTGTAGGCATCCGAAGAATTTTCCGGCAGGCGCGCTGTTGACGAAGCATTAACCATGTTTGACGTGGCGTTAGCAACGCGACGCACCGCATCGTTCAATCCCGACAGCGCTATGCTGAAAATGCTGGACATGCCCGGTTTCCTTGATGTTTTACGCGAAGTTCCAACAATTCTAGCATCAGACAATTAATAGTTTCTCAAGATTCCCTAGCAAATCTTCAGCATTTCGAGGTGAAAAATTTTCAAAAGGGCCGAAAAATAATGGCTTGCATTAACTTCGGATTCAAGATTCGACGATAATGTGGGCCCATCGAAACGCAGACAGTACCGAATCACTTCAAGCAGGACGGACCCCATGGCCCAGGAACACGAACTCCTTTACTCTCCATCCTCGACGGACGAGACGCTCGAGCGTCTGATTGCGATGACCAATCAGACCAACCTGGTCGCTCTCGACAAGACGATGGCGGCTATTCGCCGGGCCCAGTCCAGCTATGCAGGCGCCGCCGCCCGCGTCGGCAGCATCGGTGAACGCATTGTCCGCGCCGCCCATGAAGTGGGCATGACTCTCCCCCCGCATCAACGCGCCAGCTAAGCTTTTTTAACTGTAACTGTTACTTTTGGTTGCAAGGCTGTTAACCATAACGGCTGACTCCACAAGAACAGCGCAACAAAATTACACGCTTTTAGCGAGTCTGTGGATAACTCGTCGTTATCAACACACATTCTTCAGGAAAATGCGTTAGATTACTCTTTTCCGTTATTTAATTTCCAATTTTGCCTTTATAAAAAACTTATGCCCCCGTTTGAGAGTGAAATATATCGTCAAATGCGCCGTCTCTTCGGCGACGGGTTGGATGACGATCTCAGAAACGTCCTCGATACCTTTGTAGATCCCGACGACCGAAAGGTCGTCTATTCCAAAATTGCCGGGGCCGTAAAACTGGCCGCAGAAATCCGGACACGACGCATTAAAGAAAACAGAAAAACAGCTGGCACCGCCTCTACCGAAGCCAAAGACCCTTATGCCAGTCTTCTTCATGCCAATCCGCTTGGCATTACCAAAATATATGCTGAACTTCTGGATGCTGAGAGAAGAACACCGACCGAAGCCGATTTGAATATTGGCATCGCCACAATCCTTTACCGCGTTCTTCGCCTGACGCGCGCATCGGAAGCTTCCGAGCCCGATCTCAGCCAAGCGCCGCTAATTGGCAAATATCTCGATCAAATTGGAAATGATTTCGGACGGGATGTACAAAATCTGGTTCGCGCAACACTTCAGTTGAGTGAAATCAATCTGCCACCGCGTCATGTCACAACATTGCATGTTGGCGATGGGCATGCAGATGTTCAGGATGAGCGCAGCCATCTGTCATCATTTCATCGTATGGTTCTCGAACGATTTAGCGAAAATAAAGACGTCATCAAAATACGGGGGTCAGAATTTCTGGGATATGCGCACGGGCTGGAGCCGGATGATCCACGCCGCGAACGCTGCATGTATTTATTGGAAAATGTGTATATCCCTATCGTTGATCTTTGCGGACTTGGCATGCTTAGAGATAGAATGCAGGATCAGCTTTTAAAAATGCGCGAGCCTGCAGCCTATCAAGCCATCCAGGATGAAATTGCCAGCATTGAAAATGAATTTCTTTTGTCCATGGGTAAGGAGCGCGTAACCGATAAAGGTGCACGACAGAGAATTATTTGCGAACACCTCAAAGAAAAAGTACAGGCTGCACTGCCCGATGATCTTCGTGAGCCTGCGGATATTACAATAGAAGCCAGGCCAAAAACAGCTTACTCTATTCACTTAAAGAAAAAGGCAAGCCAAGAAACCTGGATGATATTTTCGGAGCGCGGGTCATTGTAACTCCACGCCATGCCGATGATGAAACCACACTGAATCGTGAACGCGCCTTGTGTGCCGAAATTGTAAAATCCCTCAAAAGAGCTTTCACCTTAATTGAAGGCACAGAAGATGATTACATGGGCGGGCGCGTCAGGCCACCCAGAGAAGCCAATGCACAGCCAAGCGGCAAGCGGGCAAGATCCATAGGTGTGAAAGAAAGCGGCTACGAAGCCATTCACTGTGCCTTCTCACTAGGTGGCAACGCCAAATTTGAAGTGCAGATTATGGGCAAAAGCATGTATCATAATAATGAATATGGCACGGCAGCACGCACAAGATACAAGCACGATTGGGCAGCCACAGCCGCAGAGGTCTTGGAAGAAAATACGGTCTCAGTCTTTGGTCCCACAGGAAATATTATTCGTCTGCCGCAGGGCGCCTCGGTGGCAGATTGCCTTGCCTCCCTTGGCTCTAACTTTGCATTTCTTGCTGATGATATGACCATCAAGCGCTATGGCCATTATTATGACTCTTCCGTCAGTCCACCAGGAACGGGCTTTAGCTCTCCTTTAGTCACGGGAGATCATATACACTTTGCGGTGAATGCTGACCTTCAACATAACTCTGCACATCGCGCGCGCGTTATTGAGGCCTGCCGACTACCCGAAATGCGTTATGTGCTCGAAAGACGCCATCAGGAATTGCTTGATATTGAACAAAACCCAGCGCCTGTCCGCGAAGACCGCCCTGCTACAGTGGCCGAACCCGCAAAGGCCGCGCTATAATTTCTAATTCCTAAAAATCCGGGCAGATTTTGAAAACCTCGCGCAATGCGGCAGGAATGCGCACTGCTTTACCCTCCGGCGTCACGGCGACGACGGTCACTTTCATGTCCGTGATCAATCTATCGCCGCAGTAAACACACTGCTCCAGTTGCAGCGAGGTGTTACCGCAATGCACGGCCCTCGTGCGCACCTCCAGCAGATCATCCAGCCGCGCCGGAGCGCGGTAGTCGATCTCTGCATGGCGGACGACCAAAAGGATATTGTGCTCATTCTTGACGCGTTGGTGGTCATAGCCCGTGGAGCGCAGAAATTCCGTCCGCGCGCGCTCGGCAAAACGCAGATAATTGGCGTGATAGACGATGCCGCCCGCATCCGTATCCTCGTAATAAACGCGGAAGCTGATGTGGTGCGTTTTAGTTGAGCTGTGGCTTGGGTGGGAAATAGGCGGTGCCATATTCGGCTCCCAAATTGGATTTCAGGATGCGTTCGACGACGCCATTATCGATCATGTCGTGCAACGACGCGTTGATAACCTGTAGCAGGGCAGGTTCCTGAACGCTAACGCCAATCACGCTGGCAAATCCTATCAGAGGGTGTGGTAATGTTACTTTGCGCAAGGCTGTTGCCGGGTTGCTCTGGTTATAGGTCGAAAGATTGCTGGGCCCGCTCAGCGCGATATCAGCCTTGTTGGTCGCGACATTGAGGAACAAAGCGGACTCGCCGCCCAATTCGCCTTTATAGACGCGCTGTGCCTGCGGAAAGGAACGTTGGGCCAGTTCTTCGGAAATATCGCCGAGATTAACGGAGATACGCACATCCGGCTGGTTGATGCGGTCGATATTATTGTCGAACCGCTTGTCATCCTGACGGACAAAAGCTTCCATCGTGCTGAAGAAAATCGGCGTTGACCCGGCAATCACATGGCCGCGCTTGGGCGTCAGGAACATGCCGGCGCAAAAGGCATCGGCCTTATCGCTTTGCAATGTGACCCCGATATTGCCCCAATCGATTTCCGGGCCCCATTCCACTTTCAGGCCGCTGGTTTTTTCAAACGCCGCCATCAAATCAGGTGCAATGCCGCTCAATTTACCGCTATTCGGGTCTTTGCTGAGAAAGGGCGGATAAATCGCATAGGCGCAGCGCAGGGTGTTAGTGCGTATGACGCGTTCGTAAGTGGTTTCGGCTTTTGAACTGTCGCCGCCATTCTTGGGCAGAACATAATTCTGGATGCCGAGGGCGATGGCGACGGCAAGGATGATCAGCACAAGATTTTTCATGACAGTGTCCCCAAGTTAAGCAACTTCAGTTTCATCATCGTTGGTTGTCAGCAAATCAATCTGCCGCCCGGCGGGCGCCGTGAGGCCGAGATGGCGATAGCCGGCATCGGCCAGCATGCGGCCGCGCGGCGTGCGCTGGAGCAGCCCTTGCTGGATCAGGTAGGGCTCAATCACTTCTTCCAGCACGTCGCGCTGTTCGGCCAAGGCCGCCGCCAGCGTTTCTACGCCCACCGGGCCACCCCCGTAATTCTCGGCGATCATGGCCAGATATTTGCGGTCCATCGCGTCAAAGCCCATGCGGTCGACTTCCAGCCGCGCCAGCGCCTTGTCGGCGGCCTTGGCGTCAATGGATTTTTGCCCGTCAACCACGGCGAAATCACGCACCCGGCGCAGGAGGCGGCCTGCCACGCGTGGCGTACCACGGGCGCGGCAGGCGATTTCCTTGGCGCCGTCGGGCTTCAGCGGCATATCGAGCTTCCCGGCGGCGCGGGACAAAATCTGCTGCAAATCTTCG
Source organism: Alphaproteobacteria bacterium (assembly GCA_033763555.1). GTDB lineage: Bacteria > Pseudomonadota > Alphaproteobacteria > UBA9219 > UBA9219 > JALYJG01. The sequence continues at coordinate 70,351 of JANRKK010000004.1, forward strand.
GGCGCGTAGAAATTCAGGCGCAACGGGATGCCGAAACGCTCGCGGAGAGGACGAGTAATCAATCCACTGCGCGTCGTAGCACCAATAAGAGTAAAGGGCGGCAGATCGATACGCACCGAGCGCGCTGCCGGGCCTTCGCCGATGATCAGATCAAGTTGAAAATCCTCCATCGCCGGGTAGAGAATTTCTTCCACGGCGGCGGAGAGGCGATGAATCTCGTCGATGAACAGCACATCATGCGGCTGCAGGTTGGTGAGAAGCGCGGCAAGATCACCCGCGCGCGCGATCACGGGGCCCGATGTCGCGCGGAAACCGACACCCAGTTCTTTGGCTATAATCTGCGCCAATGTGGTCTTGCCCAGTCCCGGCGGGCCGAACAACAGGACATGGTCGAGCGCCTGTTTCCGCTGCTTCGCTGCCTGGATAAAGACGTCCAGATTGCCGCGCAGATGCGGCTGGCCGATGAAATCTTCCAGCCGCTGGGGTCGCAGCGCGACATCCGGCGTTTCCTGCGGCAGCGCTTCGCGCTCAACCAGCCGTTCCGATTTCTGAGTTGCCGGTTTCATGCCGCGCTATCCTTCCGGCTCAATTCCGCAAGGCTCAGGCGGATTAGTTCATCTAGTTTGGCACTTGGGTTCTGCCGTCCGGCGCATGCCACAGCGGCAAAAGCTTCGGCGCGCCGGTAGCCGAGATTGATCAGCGCCGACACCGCATCGCTGGAAAGGCTGCCGGGCAGACCACCTGTATTTTCTTTGCCGCCGCGCAACGGAATCGGCTGCGCCATGAAGGCAGGCACTTTGTCCTTCAATTCCGTTACCAGACGCAGCGCGAGTTTCGGCCCCACGCCGTCCGCCTGCGTCAGCGCCGCCTTGTCCTGCGCAGCAATCACCTGCGCCAGCTGCTCCGGCGCGAGTGAGCCGAGAATGCCAAGCGCCACTTTCGCGCCAACACCCTGCACCGTCGTCAGCAGGCGGAACCAGTCCTGTTCTTCGTTGTCGGCGAATCCATAGAGATTGATCGCATCCTCGCGCACATGGGTTTCGATAAGGAGGGAGGCAGAACTTTTCGCCGGGCCGACCTGTCGCAGCGTCCGCGCCGAGCAGGTGACGACATAGCCGACGCCCTGCACATCCAGGATCACCTGCGCGCCTGAAAATCCGTCAATTGTACCCGTCAGCTTGCCGATCATGCCTTTGCCCCTGCCATGCGCGCTTCCAGCATGGCCCGTGGCCGATGATGCGCGTGGGCGATGGCGACCGCAAGGGCATCGGCGGCGTCCGCCGCCAGTGCGCCCGACCCGGGCAGCAGCATGGCAATCATGGCCTGCACCTGCGTCTTATCGGCATGGCCATAGCCCGTGACGCATTGTTTGATGCGGGTGGCGGCATATTCACGGACGCTCAGTCCCGCCTGCCCCAGCGCCAGCATGGCGGCGCCCCGCGCCTGCCCCAGCTTCAGGGCCGACAGGGCATTCTTGTTAACGAAGGTTTCCTCAATGGCGGATTCATCCGGACGATAGCGAGTAACGATGTCGCTGAGCCCTTCGGCTAACTCGCACAGCCGCGTCGCCATCGGGATATTGGCTGCCGGACTGATTCGGCCTGCCGCAATAAAGGACAGGCGGTTGCCATCCTGCGCCACAATTCCCCATCCGGTATGCCGGAGACCGGGGTCGAGACCGAGAATCGTGCATGCTTGTATCATCGAGACGAATCTATCACATTCGGCATGGATTGGAACAAGCCCGGAACGGGCTGGAAGGACGGCACCATGGCTTTGGAATGGTATCATTGGGCGATTTTGGGTGTCGTTTTGACGGTACTGGAACTGGTAGTTCCAGCTTTCGTACTGGTCTGGTTCGGGCTCGGTGCGCTGCTGGTGGCGCTGGGGCTTTTCCTGATGCCGGATTTGAGCTTTATCACCCAGCTTCTGATCTGGATTATCGCTTCGGTCGACCTTGTCCTGCTCTGGTTCAAGGTTTTCAAGCCGCATCAGCACAAGATTCTGGTCGGGCGTTCATCGGCACAAGCAATTGGCGAGATTGGCCTGCTGGTGAATGATGTCGAGCCGTTTCAAAAAGGCCGTGTCCGTTTTCAAATTCCGCTGATCGGCGCCGATGTGTGGGAATGTGTCGCCGATGAATCCATCAAGGCCGGAAGCCGCGTGAAAGTCATCAGCGTCGAAGGCAGCTTGCTCAAAATCACCAAAGCCTAATTCACCTTCAAGGAGATCGACCATGTCCGGCGGACAAATTTTCACTATCGCCCTTGTTATCTTTGCCATCGTGACCGTCATGCGCGGCGTGCGCATTGTCCCGCAGGGACAGGAATGGGTGATCGAACGGCTGGGCAAATATTTTGCCACCTTCATGCCCGGCCTGAATTTCATGATCCCCTATCTCGACCGCGTGGCACAGAAAGTGGTGACAAAGGACATCATGCTCGATGTGCCGCAGCAGGAAGTTATTACCAAAGACAATGCCGTACTGGTCACCAACGCCATTGCCTTCGTCAAGGTCACCAATCCGGTGAAGGCGGTTTACGGCATCGTCGATTTCTCGGACGGTATCCGCAACCTGATCATGACCGCGCTGCGCTCGATCATCGGCGAAATGGAGCTGGATCAGGCGCTGTCCTCGCGCGATAAGATCAAGGCGCGGCTGCGCGAAAGCATCGCGGAAGAAGTTCTCGACTGGGGCCTGACGGTAAAGTCGGTGGAAATTCAGGACATCAAGCCATCACCCTCAATGCAGAAGGCGATGGAACTGCAGGCTTCTGCTGAGCGCGAACGTAAAGCGACTGTGACCAAGGCCGAAGGCGACAAGCAATCCGTCATCCTACAAGCCGAGGGCCGCCTCGAAGCCGCGCGCCGCGATGCCGAGGCGCAGGTGACACTGGCAACCGCATCGTCCGAAGCTATCAAAAAGGTCGCGGAAACCATCGGCGAACGCGATACGCCGATGCTGTATCTACTGGGCGAAAAATATATCAATATGGTGGGGCATCTGGCCACCTCGCCCAACAGCAAGGTTGTTGTTCTGCCCGCCGATATTCAGGAAACCGCTCGCGGCCTGATCGGGCGGCTGAAGGCAGGATAAACCTCTTCGTCTTTCCAAAAACTGGACAAGCGAAGCCGCCTGTTTTATGCGTAAAGCCCTTGAGACTGTTGGGTTTTCGTATCTCCATGAAAGAAAACATCGCCGTTATCGGGCTGGGCTATGTCGGCCTGCCTTTGCTGGTCGGGCTTGCGCGTCATTTTGACGGCGTTACAGGCTTCGATATCGATACCAGCCGTGTCGAGGCGCTGCGTCAAGGCGAGGACTGGACCAATGAAATTTCCTGCGAACAACTCGCGGGTAGCCGTGCAAAATTCACGGCCAGCGCCTCAGACCTGAAAGACACCAATTTCTTCATCGTCACTGTGCCGACGCCTATCGATCAGACCAAACGGCCTGATCTGCGCCCCCTGCTCGGCGCCTGCCGCACGATTGGTGAAGCGCTGCGCGGCCGCAAAAAAGACGCCAAGGCAGGACTGCCACTGATTGTTCTGGAATCCACGGTCTATCCCGGCCTCACCGAGGAAATCTGCGGCGCGAAGATTGCTGAAGTGTCTGGCCTGAAACAGGGTGAGGATTTCCGGCTCGGCTATTCGCCGGAGCGCATCAATCCCGGCGACAAACAGAACCGCCTCGAAACCATCACCAAAGTCATCAGCGCCGAGGATAATGAAAGCCTTGAGCGCATGGCACAGGTTTACGGCAAGGTCGTGAACAACAATCTCCACCGCGCCACATGCATCCGTGTTGCCGAGGCCGCCAAGGTTCTGGAAAACACGCAGCGCGATCTGAATGTGGCGCTGATGAACGAGTTGGCCATCATCTGCGATAAGCTCGATATCCGTACGCATGAGGTTCTGGAAACCGCGGGTACCAAATGGAATTTCCTGAAATTCACGCCGGGATTGGTCGGCGGCCATTGTATCGGCGTTGACCCCTATTACCTGACCACCCGCGCCGAGGAGCTTGGCTATCACCCGCAAGTGATTTTGGCCGGACGCCGCATCAACGATAATATGCCGATCTTCATAGCGCAGAAAATCCTCAAGCTTCTGGTTAATGGCGGTTCGCTGCGCTCCGGCGCACGCGTCGGAATCCTCGGCCTCGCCTTCAAGGAAAATGTCCGCGACCTGCGCAACAGCCGCGTGCCGGAAATCGTCCGCGAACTGAAGTCCTTCAGCATCGACGTACTGGTTCACGACCCGCTGGCCGACCCCGCCCATGCACAGCATGAATACGGGCTGGAACTGTGCGGCCGCGAGGCACTGAAAGACCTGGATGCGCTGGCGCTGGCGGTACCACACGCGGTGCTGATGAAGGATATCGCAGAGCTATGGGCCTTTGTCCGCCCCAAGGGCTGGCTGGTCGATGTGAAATCAGTCATCGACCCCGCAACCCTGCCCACGCATATGCGGTATTGGAGCCTCTAGCGCTTGTTGCGCTCGTAAATCCGGTGCAGGCCGCGCAAGGTGATGTCGGCATCAAAATGATCGATACCCGTTACGGCATTTGAAAATAGCTTTGACAAGCCGCCTGTGGCAATCACGGTCATGGGCTTGCCGAATTCTTTTTTGATGCGGGCGATCATGCCCTCAATCAGCCCCGCATAGCCCCAGAAAACACCTGATTGAATGGCTTCGTTTGTATTCTTGCCAATCACGCGCTGGGGCGGCGCGATGCCGACCCGCGGCAGTTTAGCTGCCGCCATATGCAAAGCCTGAACGGACAAATTCACGCCCGGCGCAATCGCTCCGCCTGCATAATTACCCTCAGCATCCACAACATCGAACGTCGTCGCCGTGCCGAAATCGACGATCAGCAAGGGTGGCTTGTGCGCTGTCATGCCGCCAACGGCGTTGATGATGCGGTCGGCGCCGACTTCTTCCGGTCGGTCGAGCAGGATTTGAATGCCGATATCGACATCCGCCGCGCCGATGACCAAAGGCTCACAATGAAAGTGATCGCGGCAAAGCTTGGTCAGGTGAAAATTCGCTTCGGGCACGACGCTGCCCATGATCGCAGCTTTGACGCCTCCGGGCTCCACACCCTTTTCCTGCATCAAAGTGCGCAGAAAAACGGCATATTCGTCCGAGGTGCGCTGGGCATTCGTGACACTGCGCCATGTGCCCAGCATTTTCGGGCCGTCAAATAGCGCAAAAACCGTGTTGGTATTCCCGGCATCAATGGCAAGCAGCATCGTCAATCCTGAGGCCCAAAAAACACATCTCCGGTAGCTATAACCCGTTCCGTGCCGTCCGCCAATATCAGCTGCAGATGCCCCTGCTGATCGATGCTGTCGAAATTTCCTTCTACTACGCCGTCCGGCATACGCACCGATAAACGGCCCTTTTGGGCCTGTTGCAGCCATGCCGCACGGAGAGGTTCAAAACCCTGAGCCTGCATCAGGCCATACCAATGCCAGAGGCACTCAAGCAGCTGGTCAAGAATAACTGTCAGTTCTTGCTGGATGGCATTTTCAGAACTGAGCGACGTCGCAGGATACAGAGTTTCCTGCGGGTGATGCCGGACATTCAGACCCATGCCGACAACCAGCCAACCTTCGCCTGCCTCCAATAAAATGCCGCTGATTTTTTTGCCATTCACCAGAACATCATTAGGCCATTTGAAGGTTATCGCCGCGTTTGGCAACAACGCGCGCACGGCATCGCCAAGCGCGAGCGCCGTCAGAAATCCGTACTGGCCGAAGCTTTGCGGACCCGCTTGAGGTCGCAGCAGAACGGAACAATAAAGATTGCCTTCCGGTGACTCCCACATCCGGCCATGACGCCCACGGCCGGATGTCTGCTTCAGCGCCCAGACAACCAGCCCTTCGGCTTCGCCCTCTTCGGCAGCCTGCCTGGCATTGTCATTGGTGCTGCTGGTGACCGCCAGCTGGCGGATACGATAGGGCTTCATCCGCCGATGAGGCTGCGCGCGGCGATCAGTGCACTATCGATAATGGGCGTGGGCCAGACGATCATGACCAGCATGAGGATGGCCGCAAGACCCACCACGGCATGCAGGCCACGATCCGCCAACGGGTCCAGCGACCCGATCGGCTTATCGAAATACATCACCTTGATGATGCGCAGGTAGTAGAAGGCAGCGATAACGCTGCTCAGCACACCGATGATCGCTATCCAGACCATTTGCGCCTGCACAGCGGCGAGGAAGATGAAGTATTTTCCGAGGAATCCGGCCAGCGGCGGCACACCCGCCAGTGAGAACATGAAAATGACCATCGCAACAGCAAACAACGGATTGCTTTTGGCAATACCGGACAGATCGCTGATCTGCTCGACCGCCTTGCCGTTACGCCTCAGACACAGCAGAACCCCAAAAGCACCCAGCGTGTTGAGGTAGTAAATCGAGAGATAGATCAGCAGCGCCTGAATGCCCGCTTCCTTGCCAATAGCCAAACCAATCAGCGCATAACCTGCATTGGCTATGGAGCTGTAGGCCATCAGCCGCTTGAAATTCCCCTGCATCAGACCGCCGAAACTACCGACCAGCATTGAAGCGACAGCGGTAAAAACAATAATCTGCTGCCATTGCGGAGTAAGACCAGCCATCGGCTGCATCAGGATGCGAGTGAAGAGCGCCAACGCTGCCACTTTGGGCGCAGCGGCGAAGAAGGCCGTAATGGGTGTGGGCGCGCCTTCATAGACGTCTGGTGCCCACATATGGAACGGCACAGCGGCGACCTTGAAGGCCATCGCGGCGCAGATAAAGACCAGACCAAACAGGACACCAAGCGGCGGCGTACCACCCAGCAACGGCGCCAGTGCAGCAAATTGCGTGGTTCCGGCATAGCCATAGATCAGCGAAATACCGTACAGGATAAGGCCGGATGATAACGCGCCCAGCACGAAATACTTCAAGCCCGCTTCGCTGGATTTCGTGTCATCGCGCCGGAAGGCCGCCAGCACATAAAGCGCGAGGCTTTGCAGTTCCAATCCAACATAAAGCGCCAGAAAATCATTTGCTGAAACCATCAGCATCATGCCGAGCGTGGCGAACAGCACCAGCACGGGATATTCCGGCCGCGCCAGTTTTTCTTCCCGCAGATAACTCCACGACATCACCAGCGACAGGCCCGAGGCGATCAGAAGGATCAGTTTCACAAAACGCGCGAAACCATCCTGCACCAACATACGATCAAAAACATGCACGACGGGAGCTGAACCCAACCCGCCGCCATATGGCGGACACAGCAGAAATATAGCCGCAACGGCAAGAGCGACGAACGCCAAGCCCAAAGTGACGCGTGCCGAACCATCACCACGGAACGCGCCATAGATCAGAAGCACCATGCCGAAGATCACCAAGGCGATTTCCGGCTTTACAGCCATGAGGGCGGAATCCATCATCATGGTGTGCCCTTTCCGGTCTGAACCTGATAATCCGCCAGCACCTTATCCACGCTGGCACTGAATACATTGCTGAAATGGGCGGGATAAATCCCCATCCAGAAAACAAGCAGAACCAGCGGTGCAAACATCACAATTTCGCGGCGGTTCACATCCGGCATAGCGCGGACATCAACCTTATCCAGCGGCCCGTAGAACAGGCGGCGATAGAGCCAGAGCATATAGGCCGCGCCGAGAATAACGCCGATACCCGCGACGAAAGCGTACCCGCTGCCGGCGAGATAGGCGCCTTGCAGGCTGAGGAATTCGCCGACAAAACCGCTGGTACCTGGCAATCCAATCGAGCCCAGCGTAAAAATCATGAAGAGGAAAGCATAGTGCGGCATGTTCGTTGCCATGCCGCCGTAACGCGCGATGTCGCGCGAATGCAGCCGATCATACACCACGCCGACGCCGAGGAAGAGCGCCGAAGACACAAAACCATGCGACAGCATGATGAGCATCGCGCCATCCAGCCCCTGCTTCGTCATGCTGAAAATGCCGAGCGTGACGAAACCCATATGCGCGACCGAGGAATAAGCAATCAGCTTTTTCATATCCGTCTGTGCCAGCGCCACCAGCGAGGCATAGATAATGGCGACAAGGCTGAGGATCATCACCAACGGCGCGAAATAAGCGCTGGCCTCCGGCAGCACCTGCAGCGACACCCGGATAAAGCCGTAACCGCCCATTTTCAGCAGCACGCCGGCAAGGATAACCGAGCCCGCCGTCGGCGCCTCGACGTGCGCATAGGGCAGCCAGGTATGGAACGGCCACATGGGCGTTTTTACGGCGAAAGACGCGAAAAACGCCAGCCAGAGCAGCAGCGCCATCTCGCGCGGGAATTTTCCGCCCATCATCGCGGTCATGTCCGTGGTGCCGGTATGGATGATCATCGCGAAAATCGCGACCAGCATCAGAACGGAGCCGAGGAAAGTATAGAGGAAGAATTTATAGGCGGCATAAGTGCGCTTTTCCCCGCCCCAGATGCCGATGATCAGAAACATCGGTATCAGCACGCCCTCGAAAAACACATAGAACAGCACGAAATCGAGCGAGGTGAACATGCCGATCATCATGGTTTCGAGGATCAGCAGCGCGATCATGAATTCCTTGATGCGCGTTTTCACGCCGCCGATGGCCGACAGAATACAGATGGGCGTCAGCAGCGCCGAGATGAACACGAACCAGACGGAAATTCCGTCCACACCCTTGATATAGGTGACGTTGAAAGACGGTATCCAGACATGCCGCTCCATCAACTGAAACCCGGCATTGGAAGCGTCAAACACGCAAAGAATGGCGATCGACAGCGCCAGCGCCAAAAGTGACGTTCCCATCGCCACGCGCTGCGCAAGCTTAACGGCGGCCTTGTCCTCATCCCCACCGCGCGCGAACAGCAAAATCCCCAGCGCGCCCAGAAGCGGCAGGAACGTGACGAGAGAGAGAAGGGGAAGGTTTGTCATCACTTATGGCTCATGCTCAACCGCCGGGTAGCGCCAGTCATGCTGACTATCCGGTAGATCTTTCATCAAAATGTTACGAATTACGCCCATCTCAAGAAGGTAGGTGATGGTGAAATCGACCATATGCTTAAGCCGATAGTCATCATGAGGCAGCAGAAAACTACCGGGCGCATATATAACCGGCTGATCATTAATATGAATTTGTCCAGGGTTGGCATCCATGTATTTTTTAATGCTGCTATAAGTCGAAAGGCCCATATCGGCTTTACCGGTTGCAATCGCCAACATCAAATCGCCATCGTTGGAAAGATCGGAAAGATCAAATTTTTTGGCGTTGGGAAAACGGGAATTCGCAAACGTATCGATCGCCGTATTAGGGAGAACCGCAATGGTCGTTTCCGGTTTATTAGCCCATGATATGTCTTGCGTAGAAACGTTTTTCTTGGCCGAAATAGCCGCATAAACTGGCGAGTACATAAAGGGCCGCGAATAAAAAGCAGTCTTGGTCCGCGATGGCGTAGGCCAAGCACCATTGCAGAAAACATCGTAACGCCCGGACGCAAGCCCCTGCTGAGCAACAGGCCAACCCACCTCTTCCGTCCACTCAACTTTCAAGCCAAGGGCGTGTCCGACAGCATTCATGATGTCGTAGTCAACACCAGAGAGAGCGCCCGTGTTGGCGTCCTTAACCATTTCAGGAATCCAAATGCCATAGCCGCAACGAATGGTCCCCGTCCGCATGACGCGCTCAAAAGCAGTTTCTTTATGAGATCCAGAAGTTTCCGTGGGGTGAAATCCCATGTAGGCCAAGAGGGTGAGCGCCACCAGCAGCGCAACTAACAAAATCTTATTAGTCATCGCGCTAACTCCTCATAAGGCCGCGGAAGATGCAGGAGAACGCCCGGCATGTCTTCGTATTTTTTGATGATGGCGTCCAGTTCACCCGTCGTGAAAAGCTCATCTGTGGCGGTATTAAGAAAACTGACAAGATTCTGTTCACCCCGCGCCACGGGAATTGTATGACCAAACAATCGTAAAGGACGATCCAGCGGAACAACTTTTAACTTGCCGGAATTATTTTTCATAAACAGCGCGCCGGTCCATGCGTCGGTAAAAGTCACATCGGCCTTGTTGTTGGCAACATTTGTCAGCAGCATGCTGGCATCACTCAACTGTGGAATGGACAAGATTTTTGCCTGCGGGAAATAGGCAACCGCCAGCTGCGATGACATTTCTCCATCCATTGCCGAGATTTGAACGTCAGGAGAATTGATTTTCTCGACCGCACGATCGAACCGGCTGTCGCCGGCGCGGACATAGGCGTTGATTGGCAGATAATAAACCGGCTTGGTAAAAAGGGTTTCGCGAGCCGTTGTCGCCTTCGGCCATGCGCCGAAACACATCGCATCGATACGTCCGCTGTTCAGGGCAGCGGGATAATCGCCCCACGGCACTTCCTCAGCCCATTCAATTTTCAACCCGGCATGTTTGGCTACGGCCTCTAAATAATCATGAAAAATTCCGGAAAGCTCGCCTGTTTTGGCATCTTTGATCAATCCCGGCGCCCAGATGCCATAACCACAGCGCAAAGTGTTGGTCCGCATGACGCGCTCAAATGCGGTTTCTTTTTTGCCCTCCGAAACGCTGTTGCCCGCCGGGCGCACAAGCACCAGCCCAAGCGCCGCGAGAGCAACCACAAGAGCGAAGGTAGAAAGCTTATTATTCATTGCGCCTTCCCCGACGTTGAAGACACATAAGTCGACGCAATGCGCAGGAAGGCGCCGGGATATTCCTGATCATATCTACTCATGATCTGCGCGTAGCTGCCGCTATTCACCAGCTCATTCACCGCGGCGTTCAGCAACTGCTGCAGTTTGAGATCATCGATGCCGACCGCAATCACATTGCCATAGGCACGCAGGGGTGGCTCAACCCTCAGATAGCGCAGCTGTCCCGGATTGGCCTTTTCATAGGACTGGAACATGATTTTTGGAAACACGACGAAGTCGGTCTTGCGCGTCGTTACATGCATCAGGTTATCGGCAGGCGTGCCGAGCGGCGGCAAGGGCATGCCGCGCACCGCCGGAAATTCGTTCTTCACGATGGTTTCGAGCACGTCGCCTTCGGAATAGGCTGTAGCGTAATCCGCCTTGTTCAAATCGGCGATGCGGATGGTTTGCCCGGCTGGAAACCGCGTATCATCGGCGCGCACCAGCACATCGAACGTCCAGAAAGACAGCGGATTGGTATAGGCGAGACGCTTGCCGCGCGCCGCGTCAGCCGCCATGCCGGCGCAGAAGGCGTCGATCTTGCCGCTGCTGATGGATTCAGGGATTTGCCCCCAATCCGTTTCGGCCGTCCACTCAATCTTAATGTTGCTGAACCTGCCCATCGCCTCGATCAGCTCAACGAAAAGACCCTCCATTTTATTGGTCTCGGCATCCTTATAAACGCCGGGTTTCCATGTGCCGTAGCCACAGCGCAAAGTGTTGCTCTGCATCACGCGTTCGTAGGCAGTTTCTTTCTTACTTTCGCCGCCCGATGTGGGTGCATGCCGCGACATAACAAGCGCCAGAGCTACCGCCGCAAGAACCAGAGCGATCCAGGAGATTGTTTTGCTCACCTTGCCCCCTCCAATCCTGAGGATGCATAGGGAACTGCAACGCGCAAGAAAGTCCCGGGCGCTGGCTCATATTTATCAAGAATGCGGTCGATAACGCCGTCATAAAGCAACTCACTTGTTGCCGTATTCAGCATTTGCTGCAAACGATATTCACCTGCCGCGAAGCTGATATTGGTTGGAATCAAACGAACGGGCGGGCCATCAACCTTACGGAGCTTTCCCGGATTACTGTTCATAAAAGCCTGAAAGGTTGGATAATCCAGAAAGGTAACATCGGCCTTGTTGCCCATAATTTCGAGCAAAGCGTTTGTTAATGGAACACCATTGGCCAGTCCAACATAGGTGGAATTCGGAAAGCGCCGTTCACGGATAAGGGAATTCGTGCCGCCATCATGGCCTGCGATACGGACTGACGCGTTGTTCATAGCGGCATAATTATTATCGAAACGGCGATCGTCAGAGCGAACAGCGCCATAAAAAGGGAAATAATAAATCGGCGTGGAATATTCGACCTGCTTGCCGCGAAGGGCATTTGGCCAGCCACCGGAACACTCAAGATCATAACGGCCATTCTGAAGGTCCTGAAGGTAGGTGGCGAGGTTCATCTCTTCCTGCCACACCACTTTAAGATGGAGCGCATCACCGAGCGCCTGAAGATAGTCCGCCATGACACCGGACATGGTCCCGGTATTGGGGTCTTTCATCAATGTCGCGGGTGACAACAGATAACCGCAGCGGATCGTACCCGTGCGCATAATATGCTCAAACGCGGTTTCTTTCTTTTCGCCATCCGATGTGGGTGCGCGCCCTGACACAACAAGCGCCAGCGCAACTGCCGCAAGAACGAAAGCGAGCCATGACAGTTTATCGCGCATCAGCCCCTCACCCAGAACCAGGTTACGAAGGCGGCGAGGCCGATGACCATCGAGAAAGCGTAGTGATAGACATAGCCGGTCTGCCAGCGGGCGAGGCGCTCCGCCACGCGCGAGGCCAGCCGCGCCGCGCCGTCCGGGCCATAAGCGTCGATGATGCCGTCATCGCCTTTTTTCCAGAAACTCACGCCAAGCCGTTGCGCGCCGCGCACGAAAATCGCGTCATAGATTTCATCGAAATAATATTTATTGAAGACAAGGCGATAGAGCCCACCCGCTGCGCGCGCCGTTTTGCCGGGCAGATCGGTTTTCAACGCGTAGAAGATATAGGCAAGCGCGATGCCGGAAACAGCCAGCACCAGCGGCAGCAATTTCTGCCATTCCGGCAGATGATGCGCGGCCTCAATCGGATCATGCTGCGGCAGAACGAACAGCGCCCGGCCCCAGAAAGCCGCGCGCCCCTCACCGCCGAACCAGTCCCACGCATACCAGCCCGCAAAAATCGCGCCGAGCGCCAATGGCATCAGCGGCCCCAGCATAATCCACGGCGATTCATGCGCATGTTCCATTGCGTGATGATCGCCGCGCGGCTTGCCGTGGAAGGTCAAGAGAATGAGCCGCCAGGAATAAAAGGCGGTCATGAAGGCCGCAAGAATACCGATGGTATAAGCCATCGTGCCATACCATGTGCCGCGCGCCAGCGCCGCTTCGAGGATCAGATCCTTGGAATAAAACCCGGCCATGCCGAACACATGCGTAATGCCGATGCCTGCGAGCGCCAGCGAACCAATCCACATCAACACATAGGTGACGGGCGCCTTGCGCCATAACCCGCCCATGCGGCGCATATCCTGCTCACCCGACAGCGCGTGGATGACCGAACCCGCACCGAGGAACAGCAGCGCCTTGAAAAACGCGTGAGTCATCAGATGGAAAATCGCCGCCGAATAGGCCGACACGCCGAGCGCAAAAAACATGTAGCCCAGCTGGCTCATCGTCGAATAGGCGATGACGCGCTTGATGTCGAACTGCGTCAGGCCAATACTGGCAGCCACGATGGCCGTGAGCGCGCCTACAACTGCTACGACCATCAGCGCCGTCGGTGCATATTCGAACAAAGGCGACAAACGCGCGATCATGAAAACGCCTGCCGTCACCATCGTCGCGGCGTGGATAAGGGCGGAAACCGGCGTCGGGCCCTCCATCGCGTCCGGCAGCCAAGTGTGCAACCCCAGCTGCGCCGACTTGCCCATCGCACCCACGAACAGCAGCAGGCAGACAGTCGTCAGTGCCGGAAGCTCACGACCCAGGAACATGAAATTCAGATTGGCGAGCTCCGAGGCCTTGGCGAACATCGGCGTGAATTCGACCGAATTGAAAATCAGAAAACAGCCGAAGATGCCCAGCGCGAACCCGAAATCGCCGACACGGTTGACGAGGAAGGCCTTGATCGCGGCTTTGTTCGCACTGTCGCGCTCATACCAGAAATTGATGAGGAGATAGGAGCAGAGGCCGACGCCTTCCCACCCGAAAAACATCTGCAGCAGATTGTCCGACGTCACAAGCATCAGCATGCAGAAGGTGAAGAGGCTGAGATAGGCCATGAAACGCGGGATGGATTTATCTTCCGACATATAGCCGACGGAATAGATATGCACCATTGCCGACACACCATTTACCACCACCAGCATGACGGCGGTGAGTGTATCGATATGCAGCCCCCAATGGACCGTAAAAGCGCCGGATTCAATCCATGTCGCCAGCGTGCGGTTGATAACCGCACCATGCAGCGCGACATCGCTGAAAAGTTTTATGGACGCGGCTGCGGCAATGAGGAGCGCACCGCAGGTCACAAGCTGGAAAGCACGATCACCGATTTTGCGGCCGAACAACCCGGCGATGACCGCGCCCAACAGCGGCAGGAAAACGGCAAGAATATCAAGGGGAAGCGCCATATTTCAGCCCTTCATCAGATGAATATCGTCAACCGCGATGGAGCCGCGGTTGCGGAAATAAACAACAAGGATGGCAAGGCCGATGGCCGCTTCGGCCGCGGCGACCGTCAGGACGATCATCGTGAAAATTTGCCCGACCAGATTATGCTGGAACACCGAGAAGGCAACAAAATTGATATTCACCGCCAGCAGCATCAGCTCGATGGACATCAAAATGACAATCACATTCTTGCGGTTGATAAAGATGCCCAGAATACCGACGGTGAAAAGGATAGCGGCAACAACGAGGAAATGGGAAAGGCCGATACTCATAATACGCCCTTTCCGCTTTCGACTTTCACAACCTCAATGACGTCAGTGATTTTGCGATCCAGCTGCCGTTCGATATTCTGGCGGCGGGCGTCTTTGCGCTCACGCAACGTCAGGACAATCGCACCGATCATGGCGACCAGCAGGATGATGCCGGAAACCTGAAACGGATAGAAATAATCGGTGTAGAGAACCTGGCCCAGGGCACGGGTATTTTCCGCCGTGTCGGCAAGCTGATCAACCGACACCGCACCGGGAGCAAAAATCCAGCCGCAGGCCATGACGATCAGCTCGAGCACCAGCACGCCGCCGACGGCGATGCCGATGGGCAGATAGCGCGCAAAGCCGCGCCGCAATTCGCGGAAATCGATGTCCAGCATCATGACGACGAACAGGAACAGCACGGCAACCGCGCCCACATAGACGATAACGAGAATGAAGGCGATGAACTCCGCTCCCAAAATCAGGAACAGACCCGCCGCATTGAAAAAACATAAAATCAAGAACAGAACCGCATGCACTGGGTTGCGCGACACAACCACCGCCGTGGCCGAGCCGAGCAGCACGGCAGAGAACAGATAAAACAATGCGGGCTGCAGCAAAGCGGTCATTTGTACCTCGCATCGGCGGCCAGATTGGCGGCGATCAGGGCTTCCCAGCGGTCGCCATTCGCCAGCAGGCGCTCCTTGTTATAAAGAAGCTCTTCATGCGTTTCGGTCGAATATTCAAAATTCGGCCCTTCGACGATGGCATCGACCGGGCAGGCTTCCTGACACAGTCCGCAATAGATGCATTTGGTCATATCGATGTCGTAGCGCGTGGTGCGGCGGCTGCCATCCTCACGCGCTTCGGCTTCTATGGTGATAGCCTGCGCCGGGCAGATCGCTTCGCACAGCTTGCAGGCGATACAGCGTTCCTCGCCGTTCGCATAGCGCCGCAACGCATGTTCGCCGCGGAAACGCGGGCTCAGCGGGCCTTTTTCATAAGGGTAATTCAGTGTCACCTTGCGCTTGAACATATAGAAGAAGGTCAAGGCGTAGCCGCGCGCGATTTCATAAAGGAACAGGCGTTTGAAGGGTTTCATTGAAACCATCAGAACCCTCCCTTGGGGAGTTTATCGAAGGCGATGAGGTAACCCGCCGTCACAACAACCCATAAAAGCGAAAAAGGTAGAAAGAATTTCCAGCCGATACGCATCAGCTGGTCATAGCGGTAGCGCGGCAGCGTCGCGCGCGTCCAGAGAAAGACAAACAGGCAGAAGGCGATCTTGGCCGCAAACCAGACAAAGCCGGGAATGAAGTCCAGCGAATGATGCAGGGGCAGCCAGCCGCCGAGGAACAAAATCGACGTCATGGCACTGAGCAAAATCATGTTGCCATATTCGCCGAGGAAGAAGAGTGCAAAGCTCATCGACGAATATTCCGTGTTGAACCCACCGACCAGCTCGGTCTCGCCTTCCGGCAAATCGAAGGGGTGGCGATTGGTTTCAGCAAGCGCGGAAATAAAAAACACGATGAACATCGGGAACAGCAGCGAGAAGGCAAACCAGCCATCCCTCTGCGCTTCGACAATCTTCGACAGGTTCAGCGAACCAGCGAAAAGCAAAACCGTGATGATAACAAGGCCGATGGAGACTTCGTAGGAC
Source organism: Alphaproteobacteria bacterium (assembly GCA_033763555.1). Taxonomy (GTDB): domain Bacteria; phylum Pseudomonadota; class Alphaproteobacteria; order UBA9219; family UBA9219; genus JALYJG01. The sequence goes on from JANRKK010000004.1 coordinate 86,685, forward strand.
ACCATCTGCGCCGCCGAGCGCAGCCCGCCAAGGAAAGCATATTTGGAATTTGACGCCCATCCGGCGATAATGATGCCGTAAACGCTGAGTGATGAAATGGCAAACAGATACAGCACGCCAACATTGATATTCGCCAGTACCATGCCCGCCTGAAAGGGGATAACTGCCCAGGCCGACAGAGCCAGAAAGAAAGTCAGCATCGGCGCCATTAGAAACAGCGCCATGTTTGCACCGCTGGGGATAATAGTTTCCTTGCCCAGCAGCTTGATGCCGTCAGCGATAGGTTGCAACAGCCCGAGTGGACCGACGACATTCGGCCCCCTGCGCATTTGCATCGCTGCCATCACTTTACGCTCGGCATAGGTGAGATAGGCAATGGCAACCAGAAGGCCGACGATCATGACGACCGCCTTAAGCAGGATAATGAGGGCAGGAAGGCCAATATCGTTCCAGAATTCGCTCATGCCGCCGCCTTTTTGGTCAGAGGCAGGATCTCCTCGGTGCATTTCGCCATCGTCACCGAGGCGCGGGAAATCGGGTCGGTCATGTAGAAATTCTCGATCACCGGCGCAAAGGGTTTCGCCGATAATTCGCCCTTCTTGCCGAAGGTTTTCCACTCCGCTTTCAAGCGATGGCCCATTTCCATGAGGACCGGTGTTGCCTGCGTCAGCTTTACGCGCAGCTGCATCAGCGTGTCGAATGGTAGTTTCTTGCCGATAGTTTCGGAAAAGGCGCGGATGATGGCCCAGTCTTCCTTTGCCTCACCGGGCGGGAAAGCAGCCTGCAAGGCCATTTGCGGGCGGCCTTCGGTATTCACATAGATCGCGTTCTTTTCGGTGTAGGCGGCCCCCGGCAGAACAACATCGGCAATATGCGCCCCGGCATCACCGTGGTGGCCTTGATAAACAACGAAGCTCTTGTTCAGGTGTTTCATGTCCAGCTCATCCGCGCCGAGTAGCCAGACAATATCCATCTTTCCTGTTTCAGCAGCTTCCAAGATACCGCGCGTGCCCAATCCATTCGTCTGCGGCAGGAAACCGATATCAATGCCACCCACGCGCGAAGCTGCCAGTTGCAGCACATTAAAGCCGTTCCATTCTGGCTGAATCATATTGAACGCCTCAGCCAGTTCGCGCGCCGCCGCGAGCAATGCATTGCCGTCAGGCCTTGCCAAAGCCCCTGCTCCAACAATTACCATCGGCTTTTTGGCGTTTTTCAGGATGGTGGCGAAATCATTTTTGCCTGCAATCAGGTCAGCAATAGCCTGCGGCGTGTCGCCGAGATGGCGGTAGGGATAACCAAGATCAATTTTCGCGCCGATCATACCGACACGCATGCCGCCGCGCAGCCAGCGCTTGCGGATACGCGCATTCACCAGCGTGCCCTCATGGCGCGGATTGGTACCGATCAGAAGAACGACGTCCGCCTCGTCAATTCCAGCGATGCCGCTATTCATGACATAGGCGGCGCGGGTGGAAATATCATAATCCGCGCTGTCCTGGCGGCAATCCATATTCGGCGAACCAATCGCCTGCATCAGCGACTTCAGCGCGAACATGCTTTCGCAATCCGCCAGATCTCCGGCGATGGCTGCGACTCGTCCCGGCGATGTCTCTTTCAGGCGCGCGGCAATGGCCGCAAAAGCTTCATTCCAGGATGCCGGACGCAACTTTCCTTCACGCCGGACATAGGGACGGTCAAGACGTTGGCGCTTCAGCCCGTCACAGGCAAAGCGCGTTTTGTCGTTGATCCATTCCTCATTAATGTCTTCGTTGAGGCGCGGCAGGATGCGCATGACTTCATTGCCGCGCACATCGACGCGGATGTTGCAGCCGACGGCATCCAGCACATCGATGGTTTCGGTTTTCTGCAACTCCCATGGCCGCACATGAAAGGCCAGCGGCTTGTTGGTCAGCGCGCCGACCGGGCAGATGTCGATCAAGTTGCCGGACAGTTCCGAACTCAGCGAGCGCGTTATATAGGTGGTGATTTCCATATCTTCGCCGCGATGTACGGCGCCAAGCTCAGGCGTTCCGGCGATTTCCTCGGCGAAGCGAACGCAGCGCGTGCAATGGATGCAGCGCGTCATCACCGTCTTGACCAGCGGGCCAAGCTCCTTGTCCGTCACAGCGCGTTTGTGCTCGGTGTAGCGGCTGCGGTCGAAGCCATAGCCCATCGCCTGATCCTGCAGATCGCACTCGCCACCCTGATCGCAGATCGGGCAATCCAGCGGATGGTTGATCAGCAGCATTTCCATCACGCCCTTGCGCGCTTTGTGCACCATGGGGCTGTCGGTATGCACAGCCATGCCATCGCCGCAGGGCATGGCGCAGCTGGCAACGGGCTTCGGTGTCTTTTCAATTTCCACAAGGCACATGCGGCAGTTTGCCGGAACGCTTAGCTTGTCGTGGTAGCAGAAACGCGGAATTTCGATGCCCAATTGTTCGCAGGCCTGCAGCACCGACGTACCCGGCGCGACTTCCAACTCGGTTCCGTTGATGGTGAGTTTGGGCATATTACGCCGCCCTCGCCTGTTTGCGGTATTGCTCAATGCGCTCCACCATCACCGGGCGGAAATGGCGGATGAGGCCCTGCACAGGCCAGGCCGCTGCATCGCCAAGCGCGCAGATGGTATGGCCTTCGATTTCCTTCGTCACATCCAGCAGTGCATCAATCTCCTCGACCGTCGCGTCACCCTTCACCATGCGGCGCATGACGCGACATATCCAGCCCGTGCCTTCGCGGCAAGGCGTGCACTGACCACAACTTTCATGCATGTAGAAGCGGCTGAGCTTGGCGATGGCGTTGATGATATCGGTGGATTTATCAATGACGATCACGCCTGCCGTGCCGAGGCCTGATTTCGCGTCTTTCAGACTGTCAAAATCCATCAGCACAGTTTCACAAATATCCTTCGGCAAAACGGGCGTCGAGGAACCGCCGGGGATGACGGCCATCAGATTGTCCCAGCCGCCGCGCACACCGCCCGCATGTTTTTCGATCAGTTCACGCAGCGGAATGCTCATGGCATCTTCAACATTGCAGGGCTGATTGACATGACCGGAGATGCAGAAAATTTTCGTGCCGCTGTTCTTGGGCCGCCCAAAACTTGTGAACCAACTCGCGCCACGACGCAGGATTTCCGGCACCACCGCCAGCGTTTCCACATTGTTGATCGTCGTCGGGCAAGCGTACAGCCCTGCGCCCGCCGGAAAGGGCGGCTTGTTACGCGGCATGCCTTTTTTGCCTTCCAGGCTTTCCATCAGCGCGGTTTCTTCGCCGCAGATATAGGCGCCTGCACCGCGATGCAGATAGATGTCGCAATCCCAACCCGAACCAGCGGCATTTTTGCCCAGGAGGCCAGCAGCATAGGCTTCATCGATCGCCTTCTGCACATGCCCGGCTTCATCATAAAATTCACCGCGGATATAGATGTAGGCTTTGTGCGCGTTGATCGCAAAACAGCCGAACAGAATGCCCTCCAGCAACCGATGCGGATCGAAACGCAGAATGTCGCGATCCTTGCAAGTGCCGGGCTCGGATTCGTCCGCATTGATGACAAGATAATGCGGCTTGTCCGACGGTTTGGGCATGAAAGACCATTTCATCCCGGTCGGGAATCCCGCACCGCCGCGACCGCGCAACCCGGAATTTTTAATTTCCTCGATGACCCAGGCCTGGCCCTTTTGCATGAGCGCCGCGGTATCAGCCCAGATGCCGCGCTTCTTCGCCGCTTCAAGGTTCCACCCTTCAAAGCCGTACAAATTCGTGAAGATGCGGTCTTTATCTTCCAGCATTACGACACCTTACCCTCAGCATCTTCTGTAAAACGCCCATGCAGCTTGAAGGTGGCTTCCACCGCGCGAATAGCAGCCCACAGAATGATGAGCGCCAGAATAATGTTGGTGCCGCCATAGGGGCGGCTGCTTCCTATATTTGCGCCCGTCACGCCTGCGGCCAGCAAAGCCATTAACAGAATCGCAACAGCGGCGGCGCGGCTTTTAAACCGCAGAAGGAATAGTCCTCCAACGACATAGATGGCGGCGTCCACCAGAACTGAAAAATCATGCAGGAACAGCAGGCCTACCAATGTCTGCAGCACGGCCACGAAGAAAAAACCATAGGACACATCGCGAACCATTTTGAGAGCGTCCTCACGGTTCTCGATCCTCGAAAACATAATGTGTTTTTTCTTAGCCATGCTTTCCCCCAGATGCTTGTTTCGTCAGGCTTGTCGGGCCGCTCTGGGCGCAGGAACCGCGGCGGCCCGTTTGTGAACCCACGGGCGGAGCCTTACCCGCAGCCAGATTACCCAGCAGGTTTTTCATCAATTCCGCTGTCAGGTCTTCGTAGTAGTCATTGTTGATCTGCACCATCGGCGCGTTGACGCAGGCACCAAGGCACTCCACTTCGACCACAGAAAATTTGCCGTCCGCCGTCATCTGTCCAGGGCCGATGCCTATCTTTTCCTTGCAGGCCTTCACGATATCGTCCGAACCGCGCAGCCAGCAGGGCGTCGTCGTACAGATCTGCACAAGATGCGCGCCGACAGGCTGCAAATTGAACATCGTGTAGAATGTGGCCACTTCGTACACTTTGATATGCGGCATATCGAGCATATCGGCGACAACCTCCATCGCCACGCGGGGCAGCCAGTTCGCATGCTGCTGTTGCGCGATATAAAGTATGGGCACCACGGCACTGGCCTGCCGTCCCTCGGGATATTTGGCGATGATGTCTTTTGCACGTTTCAAATTCTCTTCCGTGAACGCGAAAGAGGTCGGCTGACCAGCGGTTTGAACGGGAGCCTTCATCGGTCGATCTCCCCGAACACAATGTCCATACTGCCAATGATGGCAACGGCATCGGCCAGCATATGGCCTTTGCACATAAAATCGGTGCCCTGCAGATGCGGGAAGCCTGGCGCACGGATTTTGCAGCGATAGGGTCGATTGGTGCCATCGGCGACCAGATAAACCGCGAACTCCCCCTTCGGCGCTTCGACGGCTGTATAGGTCTCACCCGCCGGGACATGGAAGCCTTCGGTGTAAAGTTTGAAATGATGGATGAGAGCCTCCATCGATCTTTTCATATCGGCCCGTTTCGGTGGTGCAACTTTATTATCGTCAATCATCACAGGACCTTGTGGCAATTCTTTCAGGCATTGCCGGATGATTTTGTTGGACTGGCGCATCTCCTCCATGCGCACCAGATAACGCGCATAGCAATCGCCCGTTTTGCCGACGGGCACATCGAATTCCATCCTGTCATAGACGTCATAGGGCTGCGATTTGCGCAAATCCCACGGCACGCCGGAGGCGCGCAGCATCGGCCCCGAGAAGCCCCAATCCAGCGCCTGCTCCTTCGTCACGACGCCGATATCAATCGTGCGCTGCTTGAAGATGCGGTTTTCGTTCAGAAGCTGTTCGACATCCGCAAGGAATTTTGGAAATTTTTCCGTATAGGCCCAGATGTCATCGGCCAACCCGTCCGGCATATCCTGATGCACACCGCCGGGACGGAAGTAATTGGCATGCATGCGCGCGCCGCTGACGCGCTCGTAAAATTCCATGAGAATTTCGCGTTCCTCAAAACCCCAGAGCGACGGCGTCACCGCACCGAGATCGATGGCGAAGGTCGTGATGTTCAGAATGTGATTGAGAAGCCGCGTGATTTCCGAGAACAGCACACGAACATATTGCCCGCGCAAAGGCGGCGTGATGCCCAGCAGCTTTTCGACTGCCAGAGAAAAAGCATGCTCCTGACACATCGGCGAAACGTAATCGAGGCGGTCAAAATAAGGCAGTGCCTGTGTGTAGGTTTTGTATTCGATCAGCTTTTCCGTGCCGCGATGAAGCAGGCCGATATGCGGATCGGCGCGTTCGACAATCTCGCCGTCCATTTCGAGGATGAGGCGCAGCACGCCGTGCGCCGCGGGATGCTGCGGCCCGAAATTCATTGTGAAGGGACGGATTTTCTTGCCGTCGGGCATGATAGTTTCCTGATCAACCGCGGGAAGGCTCATGGCTTCACCTCCGGCTTCGGGGGGACCTTTTCATCGCCCGGCAACATGACGTCCGTCATGCCCTCCCACGGGCTGAGGAAATCGAAATTGCGGAAATCCTGAACCAGTTTTACAGGCTCATAAACAATACGCTTCTGCTCATCGTCGTAACGGACCTCGACATAGCCCGTCAGCGGGAAATCCTTGCGCAGCGGATGGCCCTCAAAGCCATAGTCGGTCAGGATGCGGCGCAGATCGGGATTATCGCTGAAAGCAACGCCGAACAAATCCCAGCATTCGCGTTCAAACCACGCAGCGGCATTGTAAACGTCAATAACCGACGGCACCGACGAGGTTTCGTCAGTCTGCACCTTCACCCGCACACGCCAGTTATGCTTCAAGCTAAGTAGGTGATAGACGACATCGAAACGCTCCGGCCGTTCGGGATAATCGACGCCGCAAATATCCATCAATTGATTCATCGCAATCGCCGGGTCATCGCGCAGCTTTTGCAGTGCGTCGCGAATGCGCGTACGCATCACAAGAATGCTGAGCTCACCGCCGACGATGGAAGCCTGCAGCATGTCGCTGCCCAGCGCGCGTTTCACTTCAGCCTGGAATTGTTCCAAATCTGCCATGTCAGAACCTGCGAATGACTTTGTTGCCGCGGCGGATTTTCCGATGCAGCTGCATAATGCCGTAGATCAGCGCCTCGGCCGAAGGCGGGCAACCCGGCACATAAATATCGACGGGCACAATGCGGTCGCAGCCGCGCACCACAGAATAGGAATAATGGTAATAGCCGCCGCCATTGGCGCAGCTGCCCATCGAAATCACCCAGCGCGGCTCCGGCATCTGGTCATAGACCTTGCGCAACGCGGGGGCCATTTTGTTGGTCAGCGTTCCGGCGACAATCATCACGTCCGACTGGCGCGGCGAGGCACGCGGCATCATGCCGAAACGGTCAAGATCATAACGGCTCATATAAGCGTGGATCATTTCCACACCACAGCAGGCAAGACCAAACGTCATCGGCCACATCGAACCCGTACGCGCCCACGCCATCAGATCATCGAATTTCGTCAGCAGGAATCCCTTGTCCTGCACCGTCTCACCCAGCTTCCGGGCGACCTCTTGCGCGCTGGCGAGGCGGGATGGATTGATCACTCCCATTCCAGCGCTCCCTTCTTCCATTCATAGATGAAGCCGACGGTCAGAACGGCGAGGAACAGCATCATCGACCAAAAACCCGCTAGGCCGATATCACCCAGAGCCACCGCCCACGGAAACAGAAAAGCGATTTCGAGGTCAAAGATAATGAAAAGAATGGCGACGAGATAAAAACGCACATCAAAACGGCGGCGGGCATTGTCAAAAGCCGGAAAGCCGCATTCATAAGCCGAGAGTTTTTCGCTGTCCGGCTTTTGCGTGGCGATGATGAAAGACAGCGCGACCGCCGCCAGCGTAATCACGCCCGCAACACCAAGAAAAAGCAGGATTGGCAGATAGGCTGCGAGCAGATCGCCCGTCATGGATACCCTCGGCGTTATGCCTTACGATTCAACGCGCAAGATCATCCTATTAGCCAAGAAAAGCAAGAGACTTGCTGAAAATCGGCCTAAAATTCTACAGCTTAAATATGAGGTCGTTCTTCCGGCCTTGATGGCTGGAAAGGAGTTCTGCTCGGGGTAGCACCAGAGGTAGGTTTTGGCACCCCCGGCCCTCCCGGCACTCTAGTTCTCACGGGAATGTTAGCAATTCGCTGCAACTTATCTTTAGTGAGGCCTGCTTTTTCCCTGATATCTTCAACATCGAAACTGCCGTCATCGAAATCGGACATGCAACTCTCCCGAAGCCATAATGAAGCATAACCCTAGCAAAAAGCACATACGCAGACAACGGCTTGCAACCCTTTGTCCCGATGGGTAATTTCCCGGAATGCCTTTATCTCTAGATTCTCGTTAGCAAAATCCAACGTAAGCCAAAAAATAAAGATCACCGCTCCGGTAGTAAAAACCGCATGCGGCGCCCTGTGCCTTCAAATAAAAAATTTCGCAATGACCGCCCCGAAGGCCCTTCCCGCATCGTCGGTGTTCTGACAAAAACCTCTGCCGGATGGCGGCTGCAATCCACCAACAAGCGCGAACGCGGCGAGTTTATCCTTCACGCTAAGACCCGCTTTGATCTTCAGGAAGGACATCTGGCGGTTGCGGAAATTTCGCCGCAACGCCACTGGCCGAAAGAGGCGAAGCTGATCGAACTTTTGGGTGATCAGGATTCCGCGGGTGCCGTCAGCCTGATTGCCATCGCCACGCATGAAATACCGGATGTGTTTGGCAAGGAAGCGTTGCGCGAAGCCGATGCCGCCCGACCAGTCACGCTGGAAGGCCGTACCGATCTGCGTGACATCCCGCTTGTCACAATCGATGGACCAGACGCACGCGATTTCGATGATGCCGTTTTTGCCGAACCGGATGGTGATGGATGGCATTTGATCGTCGCCATCGCCGACGTTGCGCATTATGTGAAAAGCGCCAGCGCCCTCGATAAAACCGCCTATGAACGCGGCAATTCCGTCTATTTCCCTGACCGTGTCGTGCCGATGCTTCCGGAAGCGCTGAGCAACGAGCTTTGCTCGCTCAAGCCGCAGGTCGAGCGCGCCTGCATGGCCGTGCATTTGTGGATCGACAACATTGGCGAGCTCACGCGCTGGAAATTTGTGCGCGGCGTCATGCGCTCACGCGCCCGCCTGACTTATGAGCAGGTGCAGCAGGCGATGGATGGCCATCCGGATTCCACGACACAGCCGCTGCTCGATCCCGTTATCAAACCACTTTACGGCGCTTTTCGCATTCTGATACAGGCACGCGGAAAGCGCGGAACACTTGAGCTTGATCTGCCTGAACGCAAAGTGGAAATCGAAAAGGGTCGCGTCAAATCCATCAAGGTGCGCGACCGCCTCGACAGCCATCGGCTGATCGAGGAATTCATGATCACGGCAAATGTCGCCGCCGCGGCGCAGCTGGAACAGAAAGGCGGCTTCTGCCTTTACCGCATCCACGACAAGCCCAGCGAAGCGAAACTGGATGCTTTGCGCGATTTTCTCGACACGCTGAATATCAGCCTTGTACCAGGACGGCAGTTGCACCCGCGTTTCCTCACGCAAATTCTGGAAAACAGCGCGGGCGGCCCGCATGCGCAGGTCGTGAACGAGATGATGCTGCGCAGCCAGGCGCAGGCCGTCTACAGCCATCAGAATATCGGGCATTTCGGATTGGCACTGGCGAAATACGCTCATTTCACTTCGCCCATACGCCGCTATGCGGATTTGGTTGTGCATCGTGGGTTGATCCGCGCGCTCAAGCTCGGCAATGACGGGCTGACCGACCGCGAAGGTGAAGAGCTGGAGACCATTGCCGACCATATCTCCACCACCGAACGGCGTGCCGCGATGGCCGAACGCGATGCCACCGACCGTTTTATCACCCTCTTCATGGCCGACCGGGTGGGCGCGACCTTTCCCGCTCGCATCAGTGGCGTGGCGCGTTTCGGCCTGTTCGCACGGCTGGATGAAACGGGCGCGGATGGCATTATTCCGCTCGAAAATCTACCGAATGATTATTACTTCCATGATGAGAAAAAACAGGCGCTGATCGGCCGCCGCACCAAGCGCATCTATCAGTTAGCCCAGCCTGTTACCGTGAAGCTTGAGAAAGCCGACCGCCTGACAGGCAGCATGGCTTTCGGACTGGTGGAAGAAGGCAAAGATTCTCGATCCGCCCCCGTAACCACTAAAAAAGACCACAGCCGAAAGCGCCAAAAACCTTTCCGCCGCCGGGGCCGCCGTTAGAAGGATATATCCGGTGTCCACTTCTCCACAGGACTGTTACCCAAAACCCACAAAAACGGGTTAAATCCTGTTGTTATAAGGAAACTGCGAGGATACAGTATCGTCCCGAGTCGCCGTCCAAGGGCTTGGAATTTCTTCGCATATCCACTAAACAAGGACGGATTCTATTGTGGCCTTAATCCGGCCATTATCATCAGGGGTGTACACGATGCGGATAGAGAAATTGGCCATCATGCGTCACGTTGTGTTCGCGGGCATCATGGCTGTGGCCATAGCCGTAAGTCCGGTTCTTGCCAAACCCTCTTCGGATGATATTCCGCCCCCGCCCAAAGGCGATAACGCCTCGGAAATGCTCAGCGAGTCCCCGCTGGCGCCTTCGCCGGATCCCGCGATGGCGATGGCAACATCCAGCGCTTCGGCTGACGCTCTGGCAAGCTTCGGCCCGTCCAGCGGCACCGTCGTCGGCAACCGCGCGCTTGAGCTGCGCGATGAAATCCTGCGCCTGCGCGCTTCGGTCAACCTGAATTCCAACCAGTTCGCCATCCTGCGCTCCAGCGGCGCGGCAGGTGCTGTCCAGTATCACAGCACGGTGGCAGCCGTTACGGCGCGCCTGCAGAATGGCACAACGCGCGGCAACCCCATTCTCCTGCGCCAGTGGGAAGAAGCCAATGCCAGCCTCGATGAAGTGACCTCGTCGCTGAACCGCCTGAACTCGCTGCAAACGGCTGTCGATGCCGATGCTTCGCTCTCCTCGTACCTGCTGGAATCCACCCAGGCGGCCTTCCAGCTGTCCGGCGCCGTGGATGAAGATCACGACCAGCTGAAGCTGCTGCGCGATGAAGTCAGCCGCCTCGTGGTGCAGCTCGACTATCTCCGCAACCAAACTGCCAACGATATCGAGCGTCAGACCAACTATCTGACCGCCGAGCGTTCCAACCTGCAAACTCTTGCCTTCGCCATCAGCCGTGGCGAATTGCTGGGCAACAGCCTCGCCAACCGCCCGGTTGTCGTGAACATGCCTCCGGTTGTCGCCATGCCGATGACAACGGGCATGATGGCACCAACACCGCAAGCCGCCCCCTCGATGCCCGTCACGCCAAGCATCGCCAGCGGCCCCTCGCCGATGTCCCCGCGTGACTTCATGGAAGAAAGGGCGCAATCCTTCGCCGCCCCGGCAGCCACAGACGCTAACGGCATGCCGAGCGTTGGACGGCTGCTCGTTCTCATTCGCTACAACCAGCCGACCGTGAATTATGAACAACAGCTTTCACAAGCTGTTGGCACGGCAATTGAACGCCGTCCGAACGCGGAATTCTCGGTTGTTGCCGTTTCGCCGTCCAGTGGCGACCCGGCCGAACTGGCCAAGACGCAAGAAGCCGCCCGCCGCAATGCGGAAGCGGTCAAGCGCTCGCTGGTGCAGCTGGGCCTCGCGCCATCGCGGATTATCATGGCGAACACCCAGACGCAGAACGCGCAAACACCGGAAGTTCACGTTTACATCCGTTAAGCCGCGCGTTTTCGCCTTTTACCTCCAAGCCTCAATCGTCAGCGCCTACGCGCGCCGCCTTTTTGCTGCAAAACTGTTTTTTGCTTTAAGGCGTTTCGCTTTATAGTCAGCTTTCATGCTTCGTCCCCTGCGCATAACGCTTGAAGTCATTGCGGGCTTTGTCGGCCTGATCATTCTGCTTGGGCTGTTGTTGCTGTGGCGTCTGAGCACAGGGCCCGTACGTTCTGCCGTTTTGACTCCCTATGTCGAGGCGGGGCTGGAAAGAATTATTCCCAACACGCAAGTCAAAATCGACCACACCCTTCTGACCTGGGACAATATCAGCCGCTCGGTCGCCTTTCATGCCGACGGCCTGCGCGTTACAGACGCCAAGGAAGCCATCATTGCCGAAGTGCCAAGTATGGATGTCAGGCTCAGCGGCATCGGTATTCTTTTCGGCCAATTCCTTCCCATCGAGCTTCTGATCGACCATCCGCAGATCAAGCTGGAACGTAAGGCGGGCGGATCGTTTTATTTCGGCGGTGTTGCAACGGAATCCGAACGGCACGGCAACATCAAAAACAGCCTGCAATTTATTACAAGCCATCTGGCGCGCGCATATTTCACACAGAAGCTTGAAATCAAGCGCACCGTCTTCGATGTACACGATGCGGTCGGCAACCGGGACTGGTCGGTGCATGTCCCCAGCGTGACGCTGGAACGCGTGGATGACGGCCTCGCCGGGCGCATTGCCGTCGATGTCACACAAAAAGACCAGGTCTCGACTGTCGATGTCCATTATCTCTACGACCGTAAAAAAGACCTGCACCGCCTCGTCTCGCGCTTCAACGACATAACGCCCAGCTTTTTTGCCGGAGGCCATCCGGACACGCTGGCCCTTGGCCCGGCATCCATTTTTAACCTGCCCCTGACAGGCGAGATCCTACTGGACTTCGACAGCGGACTGAACATCGCCTCAGGCTCAACGGATATTCGCGGCGGCGCAGGCACGCTTCAGCATGCCGAATTCTGGGATCAGCCGCGCGCCGTCAAAAGCCTGGAGATCAAGGGTGCCTATGACCAGAAAACCAACACCCTCGCCATTCCTGCGGCAGTGGTTGATTTCGGCGGCCCTACTCTGACCTTAACAGTTAACGGAACAGCACCCCTGCCGCTCTCGTCGCATGATCTCGATTTAACTCTGACGGCGCATATCAAAAACTGGCCGCTTGACCAGTATCGCCAGCTTTGGCCGAAGCCCATTATTCCTAACCCCAGCGACTGGGTCAGCACCAGCCTGTCGAAAGGCATGTTCGACCAGGGCGAGATGACGCTCAAAGCGCCACTGAAATGGGATGATTTGGCCAACATTACTCCCACCGAGGGCAAGGGAAAGATCAAAGCCTCCGGCGCGCGCGTGAAATATCTGGATGGCATGCCGGAAGTTGAAGGCGTCGATGCCGAAGCCGATTTTGACCTGAAAAGCATGAGTGTCCAGATCACCAGCGGTCATATCGGCGAGATTAAAATCCTGCCCTTCACCATGAATCTCAGTGGGTTTGAGGAGAAGGTCCAATATGCCGATATCCCCTTGAAAATAACGGGTTCCGTTCCAAGCGTTCTACAGCTGATCGATACGCCGCGGCTTGGCTACGCTAAGGCCGTTGGCCTGACACCCAACGATGTCGCCGGAAAGGCCGAGGGAACAGTGACCTTTCGTCTGCCGCTGCTGAAAGAACTTGATATGGCGGATGTGGACATCAAGGCGGATGTTCAGCTGGTGAGCCTGACATCATCCAAACTGGTCGAGGGAATTGATATTACCCAAGGCAACATGAATCTGGCGCTTGATAAGGAAGGCTTTAAAGTTCAGGGCCCTGCAACAATCAACAAGGTACCACTGCAAATCCTGTGGCAGCAGAATTTCAAGGAAGATTCTGGCAAGCCCCTGCGGCAGGCACAAGTCACGGGCAGTTTGAGCGCCGAGCAATGGCAGTCTTTGGGCATCGATGTTTTCAAAGGTACGCGCGGCATTATGCCTCTGTCCATCGACCTCAAGCAGATGGATAAAAACAAAAGCCTTGTCTCAGGCAAGCTGGATTTAACAGCGGCTGAAGCGCAAATCAGCCAATTGAACTGGAAAAAATCGGCGGGCGCATCTGCATCCGTCAAATTCACCGCCGAAATGCCCGCAGGCAAGGAGATCACTATCAAATCGATCGAGATGAGCGGCCCGCAGCTGAACATCAAAGGCCGCGCGACCATGTCAGCGGATGCTAAAAACCTCCTGTCCCTTAATCTCAACCCCATGATTGCCGGGCGCACCAATGCGTCCCTGAATTACGCACAGCCCAAGGAAAGTATGGATGCGGTTTCTTTTGATGTCATCGGTGAATCGCTGGATATCAGCGGCCTGAAAGGCGGCAAGGAACAGCCAGACGCCAGTATGCAAGCCAAGGAATTCCGCATCAAGCTCGCCAAACTTTACACCAGCGAGACAGGGCTACTTGCAAATGTAGAAGGTCATGCGGTGCGTGATGCCAAGGGCTGGAGCGAAATCAATCTGCACGGTATGGCCGAAGGCGGTCATGCGCTTGACGTTAATCTGGCGCTTAAGGAAGGCGGACGGCGGGTTTTTTCTGTCACCTGCGAGGATTTCGGCAAGGCGCTGAAAAGCATGGGCTTCACGGACACTGTTACGGACGGAAATTTGAAAATTCGCGGTGAGAGCGACCCCGAAGACCCGCGCGCCATCGTTGGCACCATCAAGGTCGGGCATTTTACGGTCGGGCATCTACCCGCCCTTGTCGTGTTGATGAATGCGGCATCGCCCTTTGGCTTTGTGGGGCTTTTTACAGGCAGCATGGAGTTTGATCGCCTGACCGGAAAATTCCGCTGGGAGGGTGATACCGTCAAACTCAGCGAGACCCATGCCGCCGGGGCTGCTGTCGGCATCAATATCGCGGGCAAAGTGGATATGGGCAGCGATGAAGCCAACCTTAACGGAACGATGGTTCCGTTCAGCATGGTCAATAATATTCTGGGCTCCATTCCCCTTCTGGGCGATGTCATTACAGGCGGCGAAGGGCAAGGCGTTCTGGCCGTTTCCTACAGCATCAATGGCCCACTGGACGATCCAAGCGTCAGTGTTAACCCGGTGTCCTTGCTGACCCCTGGATTCTTGCGGAATTTGTTCTTTGGTGACGATGATTCCGACGAGGCGGAAGAAGCTCCCGCCAAGCCCTAAACGCCTGCGACCATCATGCCTTCAATGCGCAAGGTTGGCGCATCGATACCACGGCGAAATTCAAGATCATTCGCAGGCGTCACATTCAGGAACATATCCTTCAGGTTTCCGGCAATGGTCATTTCGCTGACCGGAAAGGCAATCTCGCCATTTTCAATCCAGAATCCGGCGGCTGCCTGACTATAGTCGCCCGTCACGCCATTAACGCCCATGCCCATCAGTTCGGTGACGTAGAAACCTTGCTTGATGTCGCTCATCAAGGCGGCGGGGCTAAGCGCTCCAGCTTCCATATAGAAATTGCTGACGGAAGGTGATGGCGCGCCACCGGGCGAACGCGCCGCATGGGCCGTGCTTTTCATTTTCAATTGCCGCGCCGAGCGCTGATCCAGCAACCATGTTGTTAAAACGCCTTTGTCGATAATGTTGCGCTTCTGCGGCAACAACCCTTCGGCGTCGAAAGGCCGCGAGCGCAGACCTCTGTTGCGGAAAGGATCATCGATAATCGTGATACCCGGCTGAAAAATTGCCTGCCCCAGCCTGTCTTTCAGAAAGCTTGTGCCGCGCGCAACACTGCTGCCCGAAATAGCACCCGCCAGCGCGCCGATCAGGCTCCCGGCAATACGCGGCTCAAAAACAACCGGAACGGAGCCCGTTGGCATCTTGCGCGCACCAAGGCGCTTGACGGTACGCTCCCCCGCCTGCCGCCCGATCGAAGCAGCCGAAGGTAAGTCTCTGGCTGAAACGCATGTCATATATTCGTAATCGCGTTCCATGCCTGTGCCTTCGCCAGCCAAAACTGAGGCGCTGAGGCTATGGCTCGTGCGGCGGTAAGTCCCGACAAAACCGTTGCTGGCAACCAAAGTGACTTCGGCCGAGCCCGCGCCAGCTTCCGCGCCTTCGGAATTGGTGACACCCTGAACGGCCATGGCGGCTTCTTCAGCTTCGCGTGCCTGAGCTACCAGGTGATCGGCTGTCGGCTCCGCCGTATCGGCCATATCCAGTTTGGGCCAACTTTTGGTGATGTCCTCGGGTATTGCGAGGCCACAAAACTCATCTTCCGGCGCGGCCTTGGCCATGGCAACGGCGCGCTCGACCAGTTGCTCAAGCGTTGCAGGGCGGCGATCAGTTGTCGAAACCACGGCCTGTTTCTTGCCAACAAAAACCCGCAGGCCCAAATCACCAGACTCGGCGCGCTCCAGAGTTTCGACCTTACCCAGACGGCAGCCGATGGAAAGCGCCAAGGCATCCACCAGCATGGCATCGGCCGCATCGGCCCCGGCCTTGCGGGCCTTGCCAACCAGATCATTCAATAAGTCCGATGCGGAAGCCGTCATGAGAGAATCCTGCAATTTACGAGTTTTCTATAGCGATTATCATCACAGCTGCAAAGAGAGGAAAAGCTGGCAGCCCCTTTTATTCGCACCCGTTCTCCGCCAATATGCCTGCATGACGATGCTTTATCATAGCACGCGCGGCCAGCCGCCCAATCCCGATCTGCGTGGCGTTACGCTTGCGGGCCTTGCCCCGGATGGCGGACTTTATGTGCCCATGGCCTGGCCGGAGTTTTCGGCGGAAGCCATAGCCAGAATGAAAGACAAATCCTATATCGAGATTGCACAGCAGGTTCTGAAGCCTTTTATGCAGGGTATTTTGCCAGACGATGCGCTCAGCCAACTTCTTCAGCAGGCTTATGCCCATTTTGACGACCCGGCGATTACGCCGCTGAAACAGCTGGATGAACGGCATTGGGTGCTGGAACTCTTTCACGGCCCTACGCTGGCTTTCAAGGATATAGCGCTTCAGTTTCTGGGGCCTGTTTTTGAATATTTCCTTGCGCAGAGCGGCGAGCGCATGACCGTAATTGGCGCGACATCGGGCGATACGGGCTCGGCAGCCATGGCAGCGCTGGCCGGACGCAAAAATATCGACGTCTTTATTCTGTACCCGGCGAAAGGCCCTAGCGACATCCAGCGCAAGCAGATGACCTGCCTTGATGCCCCCAATATTCACGCCATTGCCATCGATGGTTCGTTCGATGCCTGCCAATCCCTTGTCAAATCGCTATTCAGCAATACGGCATTTCGCGCCCGACAAAATCTGGCTGCTGTCAATTCCATTAACTGGATGCGCATTCTGGCGCAGATGGTTTATTACTTCGTTGCCGCGGCAAAAACCGCCGCACCACGGCCTGTCAGTTTTGCCGTACCGACCGGAAATTTTGGCAATATCTATGCGGCCTATGCCGCCATGCAATGCGGTCTGTCCGTTTCCAAACTGGCAGTTGCCAGCAACCGCAACGATATTCTCACCCGGTTTTTTGCATCCGGCCATATGAAGACAGAACCCGCACATGCGACACTCAGCCCCAGTATGGATATTCAGATCAGCAGCAATTTTGAACGGCTCTTGTTCGATCTGTGTGGCAGGGACGCTGCAAAACTGGGCAGCCTTATGAATTCCTTGAGCCAAAAAGGTGAATTCAATGTCACGCCATTGCAGCTTGGTCAGGCGCGGCAGATATTCACGGCGGCGCGGGCAGATGATGCGCTGACGCTCACAACCATCAAGGATGTTTATGCCGAAAGCGGCTATATCCTCGACCCGCATTCGGCCGTGGGTGTCGCGGCGGCTCGCATACTGGCGCGCGAACTGCCTGAGCCCGTTATCATGCTAGCCACCGCCCATCCCGCAAAATTTCCCGATGTGATTCAAAGCGCCCTTGGCCTCAAGCCGCCCTTGCCTGAAAAAGTCGCGGTGCTTCTGCAAAAACCTGAACGGTTCTCTTCTCTCCCTGCTGATGCCCAGGCGGTCGAAACATTCATCACGGAAAGAACGGTTTTATGACGATTCAAATCACCACTCTCGATAACGGGTTGCGGATTGCGACGGATACGATGCAGGAGGCTGAAAGCGCCGTGATCGGCGCATGGGTTGGCGTCGGCACACGGCATGAACCATGGGCCGCCAACGGCATCGCTCATCTGGTCGAACATATGATGTTCAAGGGAACGAAAAAACGTTCCGCCTATGGCCTGTCGGCGGCGATTGAGAAGAATGGCGGCTCCATGAACGCCCACACCACGCGCGAGGAAACCGCCTACTACGCCCGTGTGCTGCCGGAAGATGCTGCACTGGCCATCGATATTATCGCCGATATGCTGCAAAATTCGGTCTTTCAACCCAAAGAGCTCGACCGCGAGAAAAAAGTCATCATTCAGGAAATCGGACGCGATCTGGATTCACCGGAAGATCATGCGTTTGATCTGATGTACCGCCTGGCTTTCCCGAAACAGAAAATCGGGCGCTCTATTCTTGGTTCGACCAAGACAATATCCGGGCTTCCACGCCGCGCCATTAGCGATTATGTCAAACGTTACTACCATGCCGGAAATATGGTGATCGTCGGCGCGGGAAAAATACAACATAAAGAGCTCGTCGCGCTGGCCAGGAAGCATTTCGCCCGTCCGCCGCGTGGCCGCAAGCCAGCCTTGGAAAAAGCGCGTATTGCCAGCGGTGCCAAACTTGCCCCCAAGACCATCGAACAGCTGCATATCATACTCGGCTTTGGCGGCCCGAGCTTCAATAGCCGCAATCTGTACGCCGCGCAGCTTTTATCGATTCTTCTTGGCGGCAGCTCTACATCGCGCCTGTTTCAAAAAGTCCGCGAGAAGCGCGGGCTGGTTTATACCGTCAACTCCGCGCATACCGCATTCATGGATACCGGATTGTTTCAGATTTACGCCGGAACCGATCCCGCACGCGCGGGCGAACTTATCCCCGTCATATGCAACGAATTGCGCGACGTCACGCGTAACATCACGCCGGGCGAATTGAACCTGGCCAAGGCGCAAAGCCGCGCCGATCTTTTGATGGGGCAGGAAAATGTCATGCGCCGGGCCGATATGCTGGGCCACCAGATTCTGGCGTTTGGCCGACCCATGTCGATAGAAGCCATCTTGCGCAAACTGATGGCCGTAACACGGAACGATGTGCAGGCCATGGCCACACGGCTTTTCCGCCAGCGCCCTCTCCTGACAGCGCTTGGACCCATCGACCAGCTTGAGGATTACAAGAAAATAGCGGCGCGGCTTACATCCGCCCGGTGATCGGCGGCATTGGCGGCGCTTCCTGGCTTTCCAGCGCGGCGAACATGCTGTTCATATCCGTCACAACCTTGAAATAGGCGCGGACGCTCGGCTGCTCAAACCCCTGCTCCACGGCATGGTCGATCAACGCCACCAGATGATCCCAATAGCCATAGGCGTTAAAGAGCACCACAGGCTTGTTGTGCAGTTTCAGTTTTTTCCATGTCAGAATTTCAAAAGCCTCATCCAGTGTACCCATGCCGCCGGGCAGAATAACAAAGGCGTCGGCCCGTTCGACCATCATGCGTTTGCGCGTATGCATATCGGGCACGACATGCAATTCGGTGAGGCCCATATGCTGGACTTCCTGCGCCCGGATATGTTCAGGAATAATGCCGATCACCTTGGTGCCTGCTTCCAGCGCAGCATCGGCAACAATACCCATCAAACCCACATGCCCGCCGCCATAGACGATGCGCATCTTGCGTTGCGCCAGCGCCGTGCTGACATCCTTAGCCAGTTGTTTGAAGGGTTGAAGCGCCTGATTGGACGAACCGCAATAGACGCACACAGAGGTAATAGACAAGCCGGGATTCCGTTTGGTATCGATGAAGGACATGGAAGGATTGCTAACTCCCTGACCATCTAAGCAAAAATTGGTTAAAAGATTCTGGACAGGATTTTTTGGCCCGAACCGAGGAAAAATGCCCTTTTTCAAAGCTTTTCAGCGCACACCAAAAACCACATTTCTGGTGGCCGCGCTGATTTTGGCTGTTTTAGCGGTGGGCTTTGAAGGCTTCAAAATCGCGCGACGCCACTATGGCGCTTACCGCACCGAGACAGCTTCCGAGGTTCCCGCAGGCATCAGCCATGTTGCCGCCAGCACCAAGGATAGCCTGAGCCTTCACGGATGGGCACCTGCGCAGGCCACCGTTCAAATTCGTGACCGTGATGAAGTCGTAGCAACGGCAAAAACCAACAACGACAAGAAATGGGTCGCCTCTCTTTCCGGTTCAGCTGGCGGCAGCGTCCGGAATTTGACCGTCCGCTATCAGGAAGAAGGCAAGGAAGCTGTCGATGTCAATTCTTTCGGGCTGTTCATGCCAGGACGCCTGACCGATGGCATGTATCTCTGGCGGCAGGATTCTTCCCTGCTGCATGTATTGCAATCGCCTTTCCTTTCCGAAGAGGGCGATCTGTCGCTGGCGCTGGCCGCCGCACAGGAAGATCGGCCGCTGGTTTTTTCCGGACGCGGTATTCCCGGCAGCCTTATTCAGCTTTATCTCGACAATGAACTGTCAGGAACGGCATCAACGAACCCTGAAGGTTTTTGGAGCCTTTCCCTGCTGTCCGAGCGCGGTAAGAAATCCGCCAATCTTCGCCTTGACGAGATCGTCGAACAGAGCGTGGCCGAGCGCCACAGCTATCGTCTGGAATGGGCGGAAAGTAAAACGGCATGGCTGGCCGAACAGCCAGGCAGTGACAAAGGCATTATCCTGATTTTCAGACCCGGCAGCGGCGAGATCGCAGACCCGCAGGAAAATCTGCCGGGCCAGATCATTCCCCACAGACCGTCGCAAAAGAAATGGGGCATTTTCCGCCGTTAAAAAGCCAAAAATAAGGGTTTTTATACACAACGGATAAGGTTGCAATCTGCCCGTTCCGCTTTAACATGCGGCCGAGCGGAACGAACCACGCTTTGTTGACCGCACAACCTCCAACGGATTATCGGCATGGAACTCAAAAATATCCTTCTCAGCTTTCACCCCGAGGGTTGGCCTTTCATGGCGGGGGCTGGCGTTGTGATGATTTTGCTGTCCCTGCTGGG
Organism: Alphaproteobacteria bacterium; assembly: GCA_033763555.1. GTDB lineage: Bacteria > Pseudomonadota > Alphaproteobacteria > UBA9219 > UBA9219 > JALYJG01. The sequence goes on from JANRKK010000004.1 coordinate 107,185, forward strand.
ATGGCCGTTTTTCACGCTGGGTGCCGTTGTGTTCGCCTGGTGCTGCTATTTCTTCCGCGACCCCGCACGTGTGACACCAACACGCCCGGGCCTGATCGTCAGCCCCGCCGACGGCAAAGTCGTCGCCATCAAGGAAGCAACCCCCGACGGCGATCTCGATCTGGGGCCAGAACCTCGTGTGCGTATCAGTATTTTCCTGAATATCTTCGATGTGCATGTGAACCGCATGCCTGCCGACGGTACTGTGACGACCCGCCGTTACCGCAAAGGAAAATTTTTTAACGCATCGCTCGACAAGGCCAGCGTTTCTAACGAGCGCATGGCGTTGAACCTCAAACTGACGGGCGATCATCCGCAGGCGGGCAAGCTGATCGGCGTCGTACAGATTGCCGGGTTGATCGCACGCCGCATTGTCTGCGACGCCAAGGAAGGCAGCACATTCTCGGCAGGCGAACGCTACGGCATCATCCGCTTTGGCAGCCGCGTTGATATCTATCTTCCACCTGGTGTTCAGCCGATGGTGGCGCTGGGGCAATATATGCTGGGCGGCGAAACCGTGCTGGCCGATTGCCATTCCAATGAAGCCGCCCGCCAGGGCGCCAAGCGCGAATGAACAGCCGTTCTTCCTCATCCCGCCGCGGCCGCAAGGATTTGCCGCTAACGCGCCTGCTACCAAACCTGCTGACCCTTTTGTCGTTGTGTTCTGGCCTGACAGCGATGCGCTTTACCCTTATGGAAAAATGGCATGAAGCTGCTCTGGCCATCGTTCTGGCCGGAATTTTTGACATGCTGGATGGCCGCGTCGCACGCATGCTGAATATCGCCAGCAAGTTCGGCGCGGAACTCGACAGCCTGTCGGATGTTATCAGCTTCGGCGTGGCGCCGGGCTTCATCATGTATGAATGGACGATGAAGGAAGCGGGCGGCCTTGGCTGGGTCGCGGTTCTGGTTTACGCCGTTTGCGCGGCGCTGCGACTGGCGCGTTTTAACACCATGCTGGAAGATCCTCTGCCACCCTGGGCAAAAAATTATTTTACGGGCATTCCGGCGCCTGCAGGAGCTGGAATGGCGATATTACCTCTGTTCGTCACGCTTGAATTCGGCCAAACGGCGCATGTGCCGCCGACGGCTATCGCCTTCTGGCTTATTCTGATCGGCGGGCTGATGGTCAGCCGCCTGCCAACCCTTTCACTGAAAGGCTGGCGCGTGGCGCCTGTGTGGATTACGCCGATTTTCCTTCTGGCCGTTCTGATGGTCGCGGCGTTGATCACCAACCCCTGGATGACATTGTCGGGCGTCAGCTTCGCCTATATCATCAGCCTGCCCTGCGGCTGGTTTCTTTATTATCAAAGGCAAAAACGCGAAGGATTAATGGATGAGTAAGCCTGTGGATGTCGCCCTGCCCAAGGGCGGAAAAATAACAATCGGCAACGACAAGCAGCTGACCATTCTCGCGGGCCCATGCGCCCTGGAATCGCGGGCCCATGCGCTGGAAATGAGCGCCGCACTGAAGGAAATCGCCGCCAAATTCAAGATTGGCCTGATCTACAAAACCTCGTTCGACAAGGCCAACCGCACCTCCTCCAACAGTGCGCGCGGCATCGGCCTTGAAGAAGCCCTGCCCATTTTCGCTGAAATCCGCGAAACTTCCGGCCTTCCGGTCATGACGGATGTGCATGAACGTGAGCAATGCGCCATCGCCGCCGAAGTGGTCGATGTTTTGCAAATTCCGGCTTTCCTTTGCCGCCAGACCGATCTTCTTCTGGCTGCGGGCGCAACGGGCCGCGTCATCAATGTCAAGAAAGGCCAATTCCTTGCGCCTTGGGACATGAAGAATGTGGCAAAGAAAATTGCCTCGACAGGCAATGAGAAAATCCTTCTCTGCGAGCGCGGCGCCAGCTTTGGCTATAACACTCTGGTGTCTGATATGCGCGCGCTGCCAATCATGGCGCAAACAGGCTATCCAGTCGTTTTCGATGCCACCCATTCGGTGCAACAGCCGGGTGGTCAGGGTGAAACCAGCGGCGGGCAAAGGGAATTCGTCCCCATTCTCGCACGCGCCGCCGTGGCCGCAGGTGTTGCCGCGGTTTTCATGGAAACCCACCAAGACCCCGATAAGGCGCCCTCCGACGGCCCCAATATGGTGCCACTGAAACAGCTGCCGGGGCTGATTGAAACGCTGCTGGAATTCGACCGCCTGGCCAAAGCCCATCCGGCGGCCTGAGCAGCCCGATTTCCCTGTAAAATATACCTTTTGTTCACCGAGCCTTAACCATCCCAATTGACAATTCAGGCGCGGAGGCGCACGCATGAGTCTCCGGCTTTTATCCCCGAAGGGTTAAGGAGCCTCCTGATTCATGAATATCGGACTTGTCATTAACGCCCGGGGCAAGATGTGCCTCGTTCATGATGAGCCCTTTGAGGCCACTCCTCTCTGGGTCGGGTATCATATCGACAAGAAAAAGATCGAAATCATCTTCGATACGGGTGGCACCTACCCCATCAACTGGGAAGCCAATGACGACATGGACAGCTACCTGCAAAAGATCAACAAAATCCTCGTCATCCGCATGGAAGACAAAAAGCCTGTAGAGGGCTATGACACCAGCTTCCTGCATCTGAAAAACGGCAAAACCATTGACTGAGTCCGGGGAAGGTTCCGCCATGTCCGACCCCCGCCCGACGTCGCGCGACGTCATGGAATATGACGTTCTGATCGTCGGCGCAGGACCTTCGGGCCTTGCCTGCGCTATACGGCTGAAACAGCTTGCGCAGGAAAAAGGCAAGGAACTTTCCGTTTGCATCATCGAAAAAGGTTCCGAGGTTGGCGCGCATCTGATGTCCGGCGCCGTGTTTGAACCGCGCGCGCTGAACGAACTCATCCCCAACTGGCGCGAGCTTGATGCGCCCCTGAAAGTTCCGGCGACAAGTGACCGCTTTCTGTTTCTGACAAAAAAGATGGCTCTTCGCCTGCCAACACCGCCACCCATGTACAATCACGGCAACTACATCATCAGTCTCGGATATCTTGCCAAATGGCTGGCGGCACAGGCGGAAGCGCTGGGCGTTGAGATTTATCCCGGATTCGCCGGGGCTGAAATTCTCTACGGCGAGAATGGTCGTGTTGTTGGCGTCGCGACGGGCGATGCAGGTATTGGCAAGGATGGAAAGCCCACGGCACGCTTTACCCGTGGCGTGGAATTAAAAGCCAAACAGACCATCTTTGCTGAAGGCTGCCGTGGTTCGCTGACGAAAATTCTATTCGAGCGGTTCAAGCTGCGCGACGGCATTGATCCGCAGACCTTCGGTCTTGGCATCAAGGAAATCTGGCAAATCGACCCCGCCAAGCACCGCCCCGGCCTTGTACAGCACACGATCGGCTGGCCCATGGATTTCTGCACCTATGGCGGTTCCTGGCTGTATCACTGGGAAAATAATCTTGTCTCTATTGGCTTTGTTGTCGGACTGGATTACCAGAATCCCTATCTGTCACCGTTTGAAGAGTTTCAGCGCTTCAAGCAGCATCCCGCCATCCGTTCCCTGCTGGAAGGCGGCAAGCGTATTTCCTACGGCGCACGGGCACTGAGCGAAGGCGGTTTACAATCCATTCCCCGCCTGACCTTCCCCGGCGGGCTTCTAATCGGCGATACCGCAGGCTTCCTGAATGTGCCGAAGATCAAAGGCAATCATACGGCGATGAAATCCGGCATGGTGGCGGCGGAAGCCGTGTTCGATCATCTGACGCAGGATAATCCTGCCGCGGAAGTGAAGGATTACCACGCGCGGCTGGAGAAATCATGGCTGTGGGGCGAATTGCAGGGCGTGCGCAATATCCGCCCTTCCTTCCGCTGGGGGCTGGTTGCGGGCATGATCTACAGCGCCATCGATACCCTATTGCGCGGGCTGGTTCCCTGGACATTTCACAATCATGCCGACCATACCCAAACCAAGCCTGCCAAATCCTGCGAGAAAATTACTTATCCCAAGCCGGATGGCGTTATCAGTTTTGACAGGCTGTCATCGGTTTTCCTTTCCAACACCAATCATGAGGAAGACCAACCCGCGCATTTGAAACTGCGCAACCCCTCCCTCGCCATCACGACCAACCTCGCTCTCTATGACTCGCCGGAAAGCCGTTATTGCCCGGCGGCAGTCTATGAGATTGCCCGCGCGCCTGACGGTAGCAACCCGCATCTGGTCATCAACGCGCAGAATTGCGTCCATTGCAAAACCTGCGACATCAAAGACCCCCTGCAGAATATCGATTGGGTGACGCCCGAAGGCGGCGGCGGACCGAATTATCAGGGCATGTAGTTCACCATGGCCGTCTGTATCCAATATGCAAAGCCCTCGTCGGGCCAGAATGAAGGCGAGATTTTCGGCCTTGATGTCGCCATCAATAATTTCCTGTCCGCCTGGTTTCGGAACAGCCGAGAAGACAAATTCATCTGCCGCCCGGAAGACATCCCCAGCTTCGACCATTTTAAGGCACTGGCGAAAGCAGTAGGCCATGATGCCGATGCGCGCTGCGTAGGGCTCGATCCGCGCCATCCGAAGCATAATCTGGAGAATATCGCCTGCCTGTTTCGGCCCGATCCCCTGATCGGCGATTTGATCTGGCGGCGGCAACAGCTGAAGGGCAAGGGCTTTGCCACCTGCGGCCTTGTCCACACCATGAGCGGCGAGCGCATCGCCCGTGCCGTGGGCGAGCTTTGCACCGTGCCCAGCGATGGCACGGATGCGCTGATCTGCCCGTCCGAGGCCGTGCGGGATGCGGTGCAAAATCTCTGGCAGATCCATACGGACTATCTCAACCACCGCTTTGGCGGCTCATTCCGCTGCCCGGTGATGACGCCCGTTATTCCACTTGGCATCGACACTGAAAAATTCACGCGCCTTACGGCGGCAGATAAACGCGATACCCAGAGAAAAGCGCTTGGCGCAGACGATGATGAGATTGTCATCCTCTTCCTTGGGCGGCTGAGCTTTGCCACCAAGGCGCATCCCCTGCCCCTGTGGCTGGCAGCAGAACGTGCAGCCCAAAAATCCGACAAAAAAATTCGCGTTGTGATGTTTGGTTACTTCAAGCCTGCGGATATGGAACCGCGCTTCCGCAATCTGGTGGCAGATCTATGCAAAACCGCGAAGGTCGAATTTATCATGAATGATGATCCGCGCTTTCCCGACGGGTTATGGGCTGGGGCGGATATCTTCACTTCGCTGTCCGACAATATTCAGGAAAGCTTCGGTCTGACGCCGATTGAGGCCATGGCCGCAGGGCTTCCGGCAGTGATTACCGACTGGAACGGTTATCGCGGCGGCGTGCGCGATGGGCAGGAAGGTTTCCTGATTCCAACATTGGCTCCGCCGCCCGCGGCTGGCATGGCCATCGCCGAGAGTTACTATAACGACAGTAATTATGGGGTCTTTTTGTCAGGCGCGTCGCAATCGACGGTGGTCGATATCGGGCGCTGCGCCGAAGCCTTGCAAGTTCTGGCTGAAGAGCCCGCGAAAAGAAAAATGTTTGGCGATAATGGCCGCAAGCGCGCACAAGCTGCCTATGACTGGAAACATATCATCAAGGCTTATGAAGATTTATGGCAGGAGCTGGCGGAAAAACGCCGGGCTGGCTCAATCGCCGCCGGAACACCCAACAACTGGCAGGCAGCTCATTTGTCTTACCCGAATCCGTGGCAGATGTTCCTAAGCTTCCCGAGCGAAACGCTTAAGGCTGAAGATCACCTGCATATCGTCATGAGCAAGGCTGAAATCGCCGCTATCCTGAGACATGATATGAATTTCTTCGTGCCGGAACTTCTGGTCGATCAGGCATCCATGATGGAGCTTATTGAAGGCATCCGCCGCGCCGGAACACCGCAGGCTCAGGATATTCTGGCCGCCCTGCCTGCACACGAGCATGACCGCATCTGGCGCTGCCTCGGCTGGATGCTAAAGCACGGAATTGCGGCTCGAGGTCGTTAAGCAGCGGGCTGATTCTCGAAAGGTACGCCCTTGTCGGCGAGCGTCTTTTGCAATTCGCCGCTCTGGAACATTTCGCGCATGATGTCACAGCCACCAACAAACTCGCCCTTGATGTAAAGCTGCGGGATAGTCGGCCAGCTGCTGAAATCCTTGATGCCCTGGCGCAGGCTGGGGTCGGCCAGAACATCAACGCCCTTGAACTTCACGCCGAGCATGCCGAGAATCTGCACGGCCTGCGACGAAAAGCCGCATTGCGGAAATACGGGTGTGCCTTTCATATAAAGCACGACATCGTTGGTGCTGACATCGGCGCGAATACGCTCGGCGACAACGGGATCAACCATAATTCAGTCTCCTTCTTCTCAAATTACTGGGGTGGAATGGCGGTGGTCAGCGCCAGTGCGTGTAAAACGCCGCCCATGCGGCCCTGCAAGGCGGCATAAACCATCTGGTGCTGTTGAACGCGGGTCTTGCCGAAAAAAGCGGCGCTTTCGACTTTGGCCGCATAATGGTCGCCATCGCCGCGCAAATCCTTAATTTCCACGGTCGCGTCTGGCAGGGCTTCCTTGATCAACCGTTCAATTTCATCGGCACTCATCGGCATGCGCGTATCCTCGCTTTCGGGCCATTAATGGCGGCCTTTTCCGTGAATGTAAAGATGGGCGTCCAGCGCCCGGTTTCAAGGCCGCAGGCCGCCGACCAGGAAATACTGGCCCAGCCCCACGGTAAAAACCATGCAGCCATAGGCAGCATGCTCGAGCGCTACCCATTTCAGGGAGCGATGCTGCGTATAGCCATAGGCGAAAACCGCCCCGCCCAGCATGGAGAGAATCGGCGAGACCGCATTGCCAAAAACAATATGGACAAAACCGAACACAAAGGCACTGGCGATAATGAGGGCGCGATCGCTGCCAAACAGGGATTCATAACGACGAAAAAAGAAGGCGCGAAACACAAGCTCCTGCGGCAGGACGGACAGAATGGGATACAGCACCATCACAAGCAGCCAGAAAAACGGCCGCTGCATCGGAAAAGCAAAAAGCCTCTGAGGCACGAGCCAGAGCGTCAGCCCGATGACGGTCAACACGGCCACGCCGAACAACAGCATCGCTGTTTTTCTTTGTGACGCAGGCCAGCCGCGGCCATGCCATAATTTCCGCCAGCTAAAGCCTTTGGAGCGGCGCAGAACCGGCAGCGCATAAAGCGTCACCGCCCAAAGTCCCAGATGAACATTCCAGCGCGTGGGATGAATATATAAAACAGCCGGGAGCACCAGAAACAAAACAGCACATTCAACCCCCAGCCAGAAGGTAGGAGTTTTGTGCGATTTTTCTTTTTTGACTTTGCCCTTACCGGACATCAAACGGGGCCATCAGGTGGATACCACGGGGCGGTGTGGGCGGATAAATGACAGGTGGTGGCGCAGCAATGATGGACGGCATGTGATCGTCATTATCCTTCTGCCATTCGGCGGCCATACGTTCATGTTGCCGCCAGGCTTGTTCCCGCGACAGGGAATCTGCACGTTCGGCCATGGCAAAGAACGGCAGCAAGGTCAGAGCCAAGCCGATCAGACAGACAGATTTCAGCCGTTTCAGATAATTCATCGGGCATCCCGTGCGTGACGGCCCGTATAGCCTTCAAAATTGCCGAAGACCTTATCCGCATTTTGTTTTTGCTCGGGCGACATGGCTTCATAGAGCGTCCGAAAAGCATTCGTCAGGATCGCAAGGCCGCTGGCATGTTCTTCGGCAAGACGCTGATAGGATTCCATATCTTCCACTGCGTTCATGATGCGGCCTTTCTCATGGCGCGCCTGCACCAGACTGCCCATGATCGCTTCATTGTCACGCATGGCCTGAACGACATTGTTCCAGTCATCCTCCTGCTCCGGCGTGATGCCCAATTTTTCGCGCAGTGTTTTAATCCGCGCCTCGATACGGCGGTCCATTTCCTCGGGGTTGTAAGGCCCCTTGTTGCGCATACGCTCCGGCTTGGCGCTGGATGAACGAGCCGCCTTGGAGGGCTTGGAAGGACGGCCGCCAAACAGGGAATCCCAACTGAGAAATGTCGAGGGCGGGCCGCCTCCTGATTCCATATCGTCATTCGGTGCAGCAATGACCAGCGACGGCGCCACCAGGCAAACCAGAACGACAAGGGCGGCAATTTTTGGAAATGGCACAGAAAACATAGGATCAGCCCGACCGACAGGGGGGGAACGGGCCTGACAGTAAAGCCC
>JANRKK010000005.1:0-15800 GCA_033763555.1 Alphaproteobacteria bacterium
TGGCCGTGTGGAAGGCATCGATACGTTTTCCGTGTCGGGCCAAAATGTCATGCTCTATTCCATTTCGTTTGAACAGGAACGCATGCGCCTGAAGGTTCCCGTGGCCAAGGCTCGCACCTCCGGCCTGCGCCGCCTCAGCTCGCGCGACCGTATCAAGGAAGCCATCTCCACCCTGCAGGGCCGTTCCAAGGTCCGCCGCGTGATGTGGAGCCGCCGCGCGCAGGAATATGAATCAAAGATCAATTCAGGCGACCCCGTTTCCATCGCCGAAGTCGTGCGCGATCTGCATCGCGGCAGTGACCAGCCGGAACAATCCTACAGCGAACGCCAGATCTATCAGGCGGCGCTGGAACGTCTGGCCCGTGAGTTGGCTGCGGTCGAAAAGATCGATCAGGTGAAAGCCACGCAGAAGCTGGAAAATGTTCTGGTCAAGGAACGTGAAAAGAAGGCCGCCTAAACATATAAGTAACAGTAACTCCAGTTGGTGAGGTTGTTATGGCTCTTGCTATTCGAGTAGAAACAGATTCCACAGAAGTTATGGAAGAAGTACGAGCGTCAGCTTTGTCGATAACTGGCAGAAACAGAGAAAACAAACTTGGAGAAGGCGTATCTTCTTTTAGTTTTGAGAATGATGAAGTTACCACGGCTATGGCATTTGATGCAGATCTTAGCCGTATATCGCGTCCTGGCGTAACGCTTCATCACTGTATCTTCGCCGGAGGCTAACGAGCTCTGTATCGAATAAAAACGCCGCACCTCAAAAGGGCGGCGTTTTTTTATGTCCCGCCTCTTAAAAGATTATTTACCCGCCGATGCTAACCGCTGTTAAACGCACCTGCCATGGAGATTCGTATGTTTTCCGTTCGCCCTGCCCTTATCCTTTGTGCTTCTTTTGTTGTGCTGGCGCCTAGCCTTGCGCAAGCCGCCACGATCGAGGCTTCGTCGCAGGTTGCGGCGGCCACTGTTTTCTCGGATCGCGCCTTGGTTACACGCAGAAGTAAGGTTCACCTGCCTGCCGGGCCTCATATAATCACCCTTGCGGATATGCCTGCAGGTATCAATGAGGCCTCCCTGCGCGTTCAGGGGAAGGCTGTTGGCACGGTGAAGATCGGCACAGTGGAAGTGAAGCGCGTTTATCTGACCGAACAGGCCAATGCCGCTGAGCGCGAAAAAACCACGGCTCTCGAAGCCAAAAATGACGAAAAAGCCATGGTCGAAGGTGAAATCAAGGCGCTTGAAGCGCGCCGGGAATTTATCGCGCGCATTGTGGCGTCGGGTGCCGATAACCATGATGAAGATCAATTGTCCAAGCTGGATTTCGCGCCTGAAAAATGGTCGCAGGCATGGACACTCCTTCAGTCCGGCATGGGAGAAACCGAGAAAAATCTAGCGCTCAAGCGCATTGCCATCCGCAAGTTGGATGCCGACATCGCCAAGCTTCAGGAGGAATTGAACCGGGTCAAGACCTCACAGGCCAAACAGCGCCGCGATGTTCATGTGAATGTCGAGGCCGCACAGGAAACTGACCTTGACCTCTCCCTCACCTATCAAACCGGGGGAGCCGCCTGGCGGCCCGTTTATGACGCGCGCCTCGATACCAACAGCGGTTCGCTGGATATGGAGCAATATGGACAGGTTTCGCAGCAGACGGGCGAGGACTGGGGCGATGTGGAGCTTACGCTGTCCACGGCGCAGCCTTCCGGCGGCTCAGAAATGCCGCGTATGAGCGAATGGCTGGTCAGCCTGTATCAGCCCGTCATGGCGAAGATGAAAAGCGCTGCCGGGACGGTATTTCGCGCTTTCGGTGGGCTGAACGAATCACAGGATGCCGCGATGCCCTCGGCCGTAGGGGTGGCGGAAATGAAAGAAGAAGATGCCACGCCTGTTCAGGCCGTGGCCCAGACAACCGAATATGCGGCCGAGTTTAAGGTTCCCGGCCGGGTTGCCCTGAAATCCACCCGTGACTCCTCGAAAATGTATATCGGCGCCAGCAAGATGAAGGCGGTGCTGACGGCGCAGGTATCGCCACGCCTAACCCCGCAGGCTTACCTTTTTGCCAAGGTGACGAATGGCGAAAGCTATCCGCTTATTCCCGGAAGCGTATCGAAATACCGCGATGGAGGGTTTATTGGAAATGCTCCTCTTCCCCTTCTACGGCCTAGCGAGACGGCAGATCTGTCCTTTGGTGTCGATGACCGCATTAAGGTCAGCTATCAACGCATCCACGAAGAACAAACCAATCCCGCTCTGGTCGTGGTCGGTGATATGAAGATCGAACGGCATTACCAGACGAAAATCCAGAATCTGCACAAGGATGCCTTAAACATCACGGTGTTTGAGCAATATCCCGTTGCGGCAGATCCCGACGTCAAGGTTGATCTGTTGGATAGCGTGACAACAAAGGGTTACACGAAGGACCTGGATACGCGTCAGGGCGTCATCACCTGGGCGGGCAGCTACAATCCCAGGGAAGAGAAAACCTTCACGATTGGTTTTGTGGTGAAATTCCCGAAAGACAGGCAGATCAGCGGGCTTTAGGCCGCCTGCTCGTCCTGCTTGGGTTTGGCCGTCAGCGTCACGCTGCCGCCAGCCTTTTCGATGGCGGTAATAGCGGATTTGGAAGCACCCGCGACTGTCAGCTGGATTTTTGACTTAATCTCGCCCTTGCCGAGCACACGAACGCCATCGCGTGCCTTAGCGACCACGCCAGCCTGCATCAGGCTTTCGCTGGTGATCGGCTGCTTGGCATCGACTTTGCCGGACTCAATGGCACTTTGCAGGCGACCGAGATTGATCTCAGAATAGTCCTTGGCAAAGATGTTGTTGAAGCCGCGCTTGGGCAGGCGGCGATGTAAGGGCATCTGACCGCCCTCGAAACCGCGAATGGAAACGCCTGTGCGCGCCTTCTGGCCCTTGACGCCACGGCCGCAGGTCTTGCCCTTGCCGGAACCGATACCGCGACCCACGACAATGGGTTTTTTGCGCGCACCGGGATTATCCCGAAGATCGTTGAGCTTCATCTTACTTTCCCTTCTTCTCTTCAATGCGCACGAGATGGCGCACCTTCGTAATCATGCCGCGTACCGACGGCGTATCCTCCAGCTCGCGCACTTGGTTGGTGCGGCCAAGGCCGAGGCCGATCAGTGTTTCACGATGCCCCGGCTTGCGCCCCGTGGCGCCATGGGTTTGCCGGACAATCAGTGTTTTCTTTGCTGCGGACATTTCTTGATTCCTTATGGATGAGGTCTTGGTTCCGGTTTACGGCCCGTCTTGTTTGATCTGCTTCTTGCCACCTTAATCCGTTCCGGACGGCGCTGCCCTCTATGTGGGCGCACACCAACGGGTACTTGATGTGCTGTGGGCGAAATAACCTTAGCTGATGGCCCCACCATTTGCTTCGCAACTAAAGTCATAAGATATGCTATTCCGATGTTTGGCCTATATGTTCTTCCCATAACTCACCTCCCTCTTATTAAACCCCTTCAGCCTCAGCATGCTTCTTGCCGAGGATTTCATTCACCTTCTTGCCGCGACGCGCCGCAACCGAGCGCGGGCTGGAAACCTGATCGAGCGCCGCAAAGGTCGCCTTGATCATGTTGTGAGGATTCGACGAACCCACCGACTTTGCCACGACATCGTGAATACCCAAAGCTTCAAAAACGGCGCGCATCGGGCCACCTGCAATGATACCCGTACCTGCTGGAGCCGTGCGGAGAACGACTTTCCCTGCCCCGTAACGTCCGCGTACATCATGGTGCAGCGTACGACCTTCACGCAATGGAACACGACGCAGACGGCGCTTGGCGGCTTCGGTAGCCTTGCGGATGGCTTCCGGCACTTCGCGGGCCTTGCCCGTGCCGAGACCGACGCGGCCCTTGCCGTCCCCAACGATGACCACGGCGGCCATGGCGAAACGCTTACCACCCTTCACAACCTTGGCCACACGATTGATGCCAACGAGCTTTTCAATCAGCTCATTGCCTTCGCGTTCATCGTCGTTGTCTTTGCCTTTTCTGGCTCTTTCAGGTTTTGCCATTCTTTTTCCCCTTAAAACGATAATCCGGCTTCACGCGCGGCTTCGGCCAGTTCCTTGATACGGCCGTGATAGAGATAGCCGCCGCGATCAAACACAACTTCCTTGATTCCTGCCTTTACGGCACGCTCGGCAACCAGCTGGCCAACGGTTTTCGCTGCAGCCTTATTGGCGCCCGTCTTCAGCTTGCCGCGCATATCCTTTTCCATGGTGGAAGCGGCAACGAGCGTTTTACCCGCCTTGTCATCGATAATCTGGGCATAGATATGCTTGCCGGAACGGTGCACGGACAGACGCAGGCGGCCATGCGACTTGCGGCGGATCTGATAGCGGTTGCGCTCGGCGCGGCGCTGAAGGAGTTGTTTGGCGCTTAGCATTACTTCTTCTTCCCTTCCTTGCGGCGGATTTGTTCGCCCTGATATTTGATGCCCTTGCCCTTGTAGGGTTCCGGCTTCTTGTAGCCGCGGATTTCTGCCGCAACCTGGCCGACCTTCTGCTTGTCGATGCCCGTGATCGTCAAAACGGTCTGCTTGTCGACCTTGATCGCGATGCCTTCGGGCACATGGTACTTGATTTCGTGGCTGAACCCGAGCTGAAGCACCAAATCCTTGCCCTGTAGGGCGGCGCGGAAACCAACGCCTTCGATTTCCAGCACGATCTTAAAGCCTTCGGTTACACCTGTGACCATATTGTTGATATTGTTGCGGGTGGTGCCCCACAGAATACGGGTGCGCTGCGTGTCTTCGCGCATGCTGATGGCGACCTTGCCTTCGGCGACCTTGACCTCAACCTCTTTCGGAATAGCCAAGGCGAGGTTGCCCATCTTGCCTTTTACGGCAACCTGGTCCCCTTTCACTTCCGCCGTAACGCCCTGTGGAAGGGCTACGGGATATTTGCCTACGCGTGACATCGTAAAACCTCAGTTCCTTAGAATATACGACACAGGACTTCGCCGCCGACATGCTGCGCTCGCGCTTCATTGTCAGACAGAACGCCCCGTGGCGTCGAAAGAATGGAAACGCCCAGACCGTTGAACACGCGACCCAGATCCTTGATTCCGGCGTAAACACGGCGGCCCGGTGTCGAGACGCGCTCGATCTTACGAATGGCGCCTTCGCCCTCGTGGTATTTCAGCTCGATATCGAGGGTGGCTTGCGCCTGGCCCTGCTGCGTTTCCGTGAAGCCGCGGATATAGCCTTCGCGCTGCATCGCTTCCAGGACGCGCTTGCGGAACGAGGATGACGGGCATGACACAACCGCCATTCCGGCCATCTGGCCGTTGCGGATGCGTGTCAGCATATCACCCAATGTATCTGTGATGGACATGCGTGTCCCTCCTTACCAGCTCGATTTGATCATGCCGGGAATTTGGCCTGACGAGGCCAGTTCACGCAGCTTGATACGGCAGAGTTTGAACTTTCTGTAATTTCCACGCGGACGGCCCGTCAGCTCGCAGCGGTTGCGCTGGCGGACGGCGCTGGAATTGCGCGGCAGCTTGGCGAGCTTCATGACGGCCGTGAAGCGATCTTCCATGGTGGTTTCTTTGTCCATGATGATAGACTTCAGCTTGTCATGCTTCGCCTTGTGGCGCTTGTTCAGCCTGCGGCGGTGCTTTTCTTTTTCGATCATGCAGGTCTTGGCCATGCGGTCTTCTCCTCAGGATTGAAACGGCATATCGAAGGCGCGCAACAATTCGCGCGCTTCGTCGTCGGTTTTAGCGGTGGTGCAAATCACGATGTCCATGCCGCGAATTTCATCAATCTTGTCGTAGTCGATTTCCGGGAACACGATCTGTTCCTTGAGGCCCAGCGCATAATTGCCGCTACCGTCAAAGCTGCGGGGCGACACGCCACGGAAGTCGCGGACGCGCGGCAGGGCGATATTCACCAGGCGGTCCATGAATTCGTACATTTTCTCGCGGCGCAGCGTGACTTTGCAGCCGATACCAAGGCCACCGCGCAGCTTGAACGTCGCGATCGCCTTGCGGGCGCGCGTGATGATGGGTCTTTGACCAGCGATCAGCGCCAGTTCTTCTGCCGCATTCTTGGTCTTCTTGCTGTCATTCACGGCTTCGCCGACGCCCATATTGATGACGATCTTGTCCAGGCGCGGAACTTCCAGGCCATTTTTGTAGCCGAATTTCTTCGTCATCTCGGCCTTGATCACGTCCTGATAGTGCTTCTGCAAGCGCGGAGTGTATTTTTCTTTTTTCGCGGCAACCATTGTTATCTTCCTTTAGTCAATTGCTTCGCCGGAACGGCGGGCGACACGCACTTTGCGGTCTTTCACCATCTTGAAACCCACGCGGGTCGGCTTTTTGTTCTTCGGGTCGACATGCGCGACATTCGACACATGAATGGCCGCTTCGCGGCGCACGATGCCGCCCTGTGGATTCTGCTGCGACGGGCGCGTGTGGCGGGCGATCATGTTCACGCCGGAAACGATCACGCGGTTTTCCTTCGGCATGACGGCGGTCACTTCGCCTGTTTTGCCTTTGTCTTTCCCGGCGATGATGACCACATGGTCTTTCTTTTTGATTTTCAGCTTGGCGGCCATTAAAGCACCTCTTCCGCGAGCGAAATAATTTTCATGAAGCCCAGATTGCGCAGTTCACGGGTCACGGGCCCGAAGATACGCGTACCGATGGGTTCTTCTTCCTTGTTGATCAGAACGGCCGCATTGCGGTCGAAACGGATAACCGTGCCGTCCTTGCGGCGCAGCGCGAATTTCTGGCGGACGATAACGGCCTTGTGCACATCGCCCTTCTTCACGCGGCCGCGTGGAATGGCTTCCTTGATCGAAACGACAATGATGTCGCCGATCGAGGCGCATTTGCGCTTGGAGCCGCCAAGCACCTTGATGCAGGCAACGGCCTTTGCGCCGCTGTTGTCCGCTACATCAAGAACTGTTTCCATCTGGATCATGATACTTACCTTGCTTCCCTAATTCCGTTATTTCGAGGCCGCTTTTTTAGCCGACTTCGCCGCAGCGATGCCTTCAACCAGTGTCCAGCGCTTGCGTTTGCTGATCGGCGCGCATTCCATGATTTCCACCACATCGCCGACCTTGCGCGCATTCTTTTCGTCATGCGCAGCGTACTTCTTCGACTTGCGGATATATTTTTTGTAAATCGGATGCATGATGCGCCGTTCGACCAAAACCGTGATGGTCTTGTCGCCTTTGTCACTCACAACCGTTCCCTGCAATACACGACGCGGCATTTTATCCTCTCATCCCTTAAGCGGCCGATTTCTTGGCCGATTTGGCAGTCTTCTTCGCCGTTGGCTGCCCACCCGTTCTTTGGCGTTCGCCGACGATCGTCAAAATCTTGGCAATTTCCTTGCGCACATGGTTGACCCGCGCAGTGTTGGCGAGCTGGCCTGTGGCCTTCTGGAAACGCAGATTGAATTGCTCTTTGCGCAACTCAGCCAGCCGGGTTTCCAGCTCTTTATCCGTTTTTGTCCGCACATCGGCGGCTTTGACCGTGTTCTTTGCCATAATTCAATCCTCTTAAGCCGCCGCCTGGCGTTGCACGAACTTTGTTTTGACAGGCAGTTTGGCTGCCGCCAGTTCAAAAGCGTGCTTTGCCGTTGCCAGCGGAATGCCATCCAACTCAAACATGATACGTCCGCGATGCACGCGGCACGCCCAGAATTCCGGCGTACCCTTGCCCGAGCCCATGCGGACTTCGGCGGGTTTGCGCGATACCGGAACGTCCGGGAAAATGAGAATCCACAAACGGCCCTGACGCTTCATCGCGCGGGTGATGGCGCGACGTGCGGCTTCGATTTGACGCGCGGTGATGCGGTCTGGTTCCAGAGCCTTCAGGCCATAGGCGCCGTAGCTCAGACGGAAACCGCCCTTGGCGGCGCCGTGAATGCGGCCCTTGTGGGCTTTGCGGTATTTGGTGCGTTTCGGTTGAAACATGGCTCGTCCCTAAATCCTTATGCCCGTTGCGGTTGACCTTCCATGACGCGCTTGTCCTGCGCCATGGGGTCTTGTTCGAGAATTTCGCCGCGGAAAATCCAGACTTTCACGCCGCAGGTTCCCATTGTCGTGAAGGCTGTTGCCGTGCCGTAATCGACATCCGCGCGAAGCGTATGCAGAGGCACGCGGCCTTCGCGGTACCATTCCATGCGGGCGATTTCGGCGCCGCCCAAACGACCGCCGCAATTGATACGGATACCCAACGCGCCGCCACGCAAGGCGGACTGTACCGCACGCTTCATGGCGCGACGGAAGGTGATGCGGCGTTCCAGCTGGTCGGCAATGCTGGCGGCGACCAGACGCGCGTCGATATCTGGTTTGCGGATTTCAACGATGTTCAGGTTCACTTCGGCCGAGGTCATTTTGGACAGATCAGCGCGCAGCTTGTCGATATCGGCGCCCTTCTTGCCGATGATGACGCCAGGGCGTGCGGAATAGATCGTCACGCGGGCCTTCTTGGCCGGACGTTCAATCACGATCTTCGCAACGCTGGCGGCTTTGCCAAGCTTCTTTTCAAGGAATTCACGAATCTTGAAATCTTCGTGCAGCAGCGTGGCGTATTCCTTGCCCGCAAACCAACGGCTGTCCCAGGTGCGGTTGATGCGCAGACGCATGCCGATTGGATTGACTTTTTGACCCATGGTTAGGCTCCTGCCTTGGCGGCGGCTTTGGCCGCTGGCTTTTTCTTGGTTTCAGTTGTCTTCTTTTCCGAGAAGCCCTTGGCTCTCTTCTTCGTCATCTGTTCTTCTTCGCCGCGCTGCTTGACGATAATCGTCAAATTGCTGAACGGCTTTTCAATGCCCGCGCTGCGGCCACGACCGCGTGTGTGGAAGCGCTTCATAACGAAGCTGCGGCCCACCCAGGCTTCGGCGACATACAGTTTGTCGACATCCAAGCCATGATTGTTTTCGGCATTGGCAACGGCGGCTTGCAGGACTTTCTTCACATCCTGGGCGATGCGGCGCTTTTCAAAGCGCAGCTGCGTCAGGGCAGCCGAGGCTGACTTGCCGCGAATGCTGGCCGCAACCAGATTCAGCTTGCGCGCGCCGGAACGGACGGCCTTGGCACGAGCCATGGCTCCATTCTCTTTCCGCAGTGTGTCCTTCAACATAGCCATCTCTACTCTCCTTAGCCCTCGGTCTTCTCGACCTTCTTATCGGCGACGCTGTGCGCCTTGAAGGTACGGGTGGGGGCGAATTCGCCAAATTTGTGACCGATCATGTTTTCCGTGACCGACACGGGCAAAAATTTGTTGCCGTTATAAACACCAAAGGTCAGACCAACGAATTGCGGCAGGATCGTCGAGCGGCGCGACCAGATCTTGATGATCTCGTTGCGGCCAGAACCACGCGCCTTCTCCGCCTTCTTCAGAAGGAAGCTGTCGACAAACGGGCCTTTCCAAACTGAACGTGCCATTAGATGCTCCCTAATCCGTGCCGTCTATTTCCGGCGATAATAGAAATAGCTTTCACGATTTCCCTTGGAATAAAAGAAACGATTTCCCATTGAACTTTGGCTTCCAACGCAAGCGCGGCGGCATCATTTCCAGACCTGCATGCGCCAACTATCCGGGCTGTCATTTCGAGTTCTCTTGTGCTTGCTTTTCTCATTTTAAAGTCATCTCTCAACATTCTTCCGGCTTCACGAAACCGGGCCAATATCAATCGAGCGTTTGGATGAAGTTGCATGAGATTCTCCTTACGCTGCCTGGCGATCTTTGCGCTTGTTGGCGCGGCGGATAATCCAGCGGTCCGTACGTTTATTGTTACGGGTCTTGTTACCCTTGGTGCCTTTACCCCATGGCGTGACCGGATGACGGCCACCCGAGGATTTACCTTCACCGCCACCGTGCGGATGGTCGACCGGGTTCATGACAACACCGCGGACGGACGGACGGATGCCTTTCCAGCGGTTACGGCCAGCCTTGCCGATCTGAACGTTGACGTGATCGGGGTTAGAAACTGCGCCGATCGTCGCCATGCATTCCTGCGGAATACGGCGGAGTTCGCCGGATGACAGCTTGATCTGAATCGAGCCGGAATCGCGAGCTACCAACTGAACATAGGAACCAGCCGAACGCGCCAGCTGACCGCCCTTGCCCGGCTTCATTTCCACATTGTGGATGATGGTGCCGACAGGAATATTCTTCACCAGCATGGCGTTGCCTGGCTTCACGTCAACTTTCGCACCGGAAACGATGACATCGCCCTTCTGCAGGCGCTGTGGCGCGAGGATATAGGATTCCGTGCCGTCCTTATATTTGATCAACGCGATGAAAGCCGTGCGGTTGGGATCATATTCCAGACGCTGCACCGTCGCTTCGACATCGAATTTGCGGCGCTTGAAATCGACCAAGCGATAACGGCGCGCATGCCCGCCGCCGATATGGCGCGTGGTGATGCGACCCTTATTGTTACGTCCACCCGTCTTGGTCAGGCCCTCGGTCAATGATTTGACGGGCTTGCCCTTCCAGAGTTCAGAACGGTCAACCTGAACGACCTGACGGAGGCCTGGGGTTACGGGTTTGTAGGTTTTAAGCGCCATAGTTAATCCTCAACTCACAATCCTGTCGTCACGTCGATCTTGCTGCCTTCAGCAAGCGTGACGATGGCGAATTTCACATCGCTGCGGAAGCCAACGCGGCCCTTGAAGCGCTTGGTCTTGCCTTGGCGGTTATGCGTATTGACCGCCGTGACCTTGACCTTGAATACATTTTCAACCGCAGCGCGGATTTGCGGCTTCGTCGCCGTGCGCAGGACACGGAACGTCACCTGATTATGCATAGAGCCGTTCGTCGCCTTTTCCGTAATTACGGGCGACTGAATGATGGCATAGTGCGGCGCCAGATCGCTGGCGACGACGGCTTTTTTCTTGGCGGCGCTCATTTGAGCCTCTCTTGCAATTGTTCAACCGCATTCTTGGTCAGCACCAGAACGTCGCGGCGGAGAATATCGTACACATTGGCCCCCTGCTCCGGCAGCACATCGATATGCGGAATGTTGCGCGCAGCCAGGGAGAAGTTCGGGTCCAAATTCGCACCGTCAATGATCAACGCCGAACTCCAGCCCAGCTTGCTGAACTTGGCAACAAGGCTCTTTGTTTTCGGGCTGTCGATCTTGGCGGAATCGAGAACGATCAGCTTGCCTTCCTGTTGCTTGGACGCCAGTGCCATGCACAGCGCCAGCTTGCGGACCTTCTTCGGCAAATCATGCGCATGATCGCGGACGACAGGCCCGAAAATTACGGCGCCTTTGCGGAATTGCGGCGAACGCAAGCTGCCTTGGCGCGCGCGACCTGTGCCCTTCTGGGCCCAGGGCTTCTTCGTAGTTCCGGCGATTTCGCCGATTTGCTTGGTTTTGTGGTTGCCCGAACGGCGCTTGGCGAGCTGGTAGTTCACCATACGCGTCAAAATGTCGCGGCGCGGCTTCATACCGAAGATCGCCTCAACCAGATCAATCTGGCCGACTTCCTTGTTTTCAAGATTTTTTACAGTCGCTTTCATGATCTCATATCCTCAATCAGGCCGTCGCTTCGGCGTCAGCTTGCGGCTCAACCGGAGCTTCCGCCTTCGGAGCTGCGCCTTTGGACTTCAAGCCAGCAGGCATCGGCGCTTCTTTCGGACGCGCGCGCTTGACGGCATCGCGAACTTCAACATAAGCACCTTCGCCACCGGGCACATTGCCGCGCAGCAAAATCAAACCTTCTTCCGTATCCACCGACACCACTTGCAGATTCAGTGTCGTGATACGGCTGTGACCCATATGGCCAGCCATCTTTTTACCCTTGAAGACACGACCCGGATCCTGACGCTGCCCGGTTGAACCATGGCTGCGGTGACGGATGGACACACCGTGCGTCGCGCGCAAGCCCGCGAAGTTCCAGCGCTTCATCGGCCCGGCAAAACCCTTACCGATGCTGATTGCGGCCGCATCGACAAATTGGCCTGGCACGAAATGCTCGACCGACAATTCAGCGCCGACTTCCAGCAAAGCGTCATCGCTGACGCGGAATTCCATCAATTTCTTCTTCGGCTCGACCTTTGCCTTGGCAAAAATGCCGCGGACGGCCTTGGTCACATTCTTGACCTTGGCCGAGCCAACGCCGAGCTGAATGGCGGCATAACCGTCCTTGTCCTTCGTGCGCACGCCGACGACCTGGCAGGCATCCAGTTTCAGAACGGTCACAGGCACATGCTCGCCCGCTTCGTTAAAAACGCGCGTCATGCCGATTTTTGTCGTCAGCAAACCTGTACGTTTGGTTGTTTTGGACTGCGCCATAACTTTATTCCTTACAGTCTGATTTCTACGTCCACGCCTGCGGCGAGGTCGATTTTGGACAATGCATCAATTGTTTGCGGCGTTGGTTCCAGAATATCCAACAGGCGGCGATGCGTACGGATTTCAAACTGCTCACGTGACTTCTTATCAACGTGCGGGCCGCGATTAACCGTGAAACGCTCAAACCATGTGGGCAGCGGAATGGGGCCGCGCACCCGCGCGCCCGTACGCTTGGCCGTGCTGATGATCTCGCCCACCGACTGGTCGAGGGAGCGATGATCAAACGCCTTAAGGCGAATTCGGATGGTCTGCGCGTCCATGGTTTATCCTCGTTTTATCTTCACTTACAACTGCAACTGCTGCGCCTGCACTTGACGGATGTATTCATCTCCTCTTACTGACTGCCGCTGTTGCTGCTGCATTTGAACAGCGACGCCTGAACCTTCAGGAGCAACTTTCTCCCGGCCTAAATCAGCAGAAACTTCGTGTCTTACAGGCATCTTCGTTCCATTCTTAAACATTCCCGCACCCCGTTACCGGGATGCGGGAATTGTTTTCCTTCGTTACTCGACGATCTTCGCTACAACTCCGGCGCCGACGGTACGGCCGCCTTCGCGGATCGCGAAACGCAGACCTTCATCCATGGCGATCGGCGCGATCAACTTCACCTGACAGGAGATGTTGTCGCCCGGCATCACCATTTCGGTGCCTTCCGGCAGTGTCATTTCACCGGTCACGTCCGTCGTCCGGAAGTAGAACTGCGGACGATAGTTGGTGAAGAACGGCGTATGACGGCCACCTTCATCCTTGGTGAGAATGTAGCATTCCGCCTTGAACGTGGTGTGCGGCGTAATCGAGCCGGGCTTCGCCAGAACTTGGCCACGCTCGACGTCTTCACGCTTCGTACCGCGGAGCAGCGCGCCGATGTTGTCGCCAGCTTCACCCTGATCCAGCAGCTTGCGGAACATTTCGACGCCCGTCACGACCGTCTTGGTCGTTGGACGAATGCCGACGATTTCGACTTCTTCGTTGACCTTGATAACGCCCTGCTCGACACGGCCCGTAACAACGGTACCACGACCGGAAATCGAGAATACGTCTTCGACAGGCATCAGGAACGGCTTGTCCAGAACGCGCTTCGGCTGCGGAATGAAGCTGTCGACAGCTTCCATCAGCTTCAGGATCGCTTGTTCGCCCAGTTCCGGCTGCTTGTCTTCGAGCGCGCAAAGCGCCGAGCCGCGGATGATCGGCGTCTTGTCGCCGGGGAACTGATACTTGGTCAGCAGGTCGCGGATTTCCATTTCGACCAGCTCGGCCAGTTCGGGATCGGCCATATCCATCTTGTTCATGAAGACGACGATGGCGGGAACACCGACCTGACGCGCCAGCAGGATGTGTTCGCGGGTCTGGGGCATCGGGCCGTCGGCGGCCGACACAACCAGGATCGCGCCGTCCATCTGCGCGGCGCCCGTGATCATGTTTTTTACATAGTCAGCGTGGCCGGGGCAGTCAACGTGGGCGTAGTGGCGGTTTGCCGTTTCATATTCAACGTGCGCCGTGGAGATCGTGATGCCGCGTGCTTTTTCTTCCGGCGCCTTGTCGATCTGATCATAGGCGGTGAAAGTCGCGCCACCCGTCTTGGACAGGATCTTGGTAATCGCAGCCGTCAGCGACGTCTTGCCATGGTCAACGTGACCGATGGTGCCGATGTTGCAGTGTGGCTTGTTACGGTTGAATTTCTCTTTTGCCATTTTACTCTCCGTCTCTCTCCGTTGGTTGACGAACTGCTTGATCCTTAGTTTCGTTTCCGGCTTAACCCGCCAGCTTCAGCTTAACTTCCTGTGCAATTGCCTGCGGCACAGGTTCGTAATGATCGAATTCCATCGTGTAGGTCGCGCGGCCCTGCGTCATCGAACGCAGCGTGTTCACATAACCGAACATCGTCGCCAGCGGCACCTGCGCATCGATTGTGCGCGCATTGCCGCGCTGATCCATGCCGTTGATCTGGCCGCGGCGGCTGTTCAAATCGCCGATCACATCGCCCATGAAATCTTCCGGCGTGACAACTTCAACCTTCATGATCGGCTCCAGCAGAACTGGACCAGCCTTCTGCATGCCTTCACGGAAGGCCGCACGCGCCGCGATTTCAAACGCCAGCGCCGAAGAGTCGACATCGTGGTACGCACCGTCTGTCAGGGTTGCCTTGAAGTCGATGGTCGGGAAGCCCGCCATGACGCCCGTGTCCTTGATGCTGTTGATGCCTTTTTCGACGCCGGGGATGTATTCCTTCGGCACCGAACCACCGACAATCTTGCTCTCGAATTCGTAGCCAAGACCTGCGGCTTGCGGCTCGAAATCGATAATGACGCGGGCGAATTGACCCGAACCACCCGATTGTTTTTTGTGCGTGTAATCCACTGTGTATTTCTTCGTGATGGTTTCACGATAGGCCACCTGTGGTGCGCCAACATTCGCTTCAACCTTGAATTCGCGCTTCATGCGATCCACGAGAATTTCCAGATGCAATTCGCCCATACCCTTGATGACGGTCTGGCCCGTTTCGTGGTTGACGGAAACGCGGAAGGACGGATCTTCCTGCGCCAGGCGCTGCAAGGCCGTACCCATCTTTTCCTGGTCGGCTTTGGTCTTCGGCTCAACCGCGACTTCAATAACGGGCTCGGGGAATTCCATACGCTCCAGAACGATGGGCTTGGCGGAATCGCACAGCGTGTCGCCCGTAAAGGTGCTCTTGAGCGAGGCCAGAGCGACGATATCGCCCGCATAAGCTTCCTTGATTTCTTCGCGCGTGTTGGCATGCATCAGCAGCATACGGCCGATGCGCTCGCGCTGGTCTTTGACGGTGTTTTGAACATAGCTGCCCGCCGTCAACGTACCCGAATAGATGCGCGCGAAGGTCAGCGAGCCGACAAACGGATCGGTCATGATCTTGAACGCCAGAGCCGAGAATGGAGCATCATCGGCGGGCGCGCGCTCATCCGGCTCCTTCGTTTCGAGCTTGAAGCCCTTAACATTGCCGATATCGATCGGCGACGGCAGATAGTTCACAACGGCATCCAGCATGGGCTGCACGCCCTTATTCTTAAAGGCTGAACCGCAGAGGATGGGCACAAATTTCATGCCGATCGCACCTTTACGGATGCACTTATCCAAAACTTCCAGTGAAGGTTCTTTGCCTTCGAGATAGGCGGACAAAGCGTCGTCGTCCATTTCAACAGCCTGCTCGACCAGCTTGTGGCGATATTCTTCAGCTTTCGCCTTCAAGTTGGCAGGAATTTCTTCATCATGAAACTTCGCGCCCAGCGCTTCATCTTCCCAGACAACGGCCTTCATGCGGCGCAGGTCGATGATGCCCTTGAAATCGCCTTCGGCACCGATGGGCAATTGCAGAATGAGAACATTCGCGCCCAGACGGTCCTTGATCATACTGACGCAACGGTCGAAATTCGCGCCTGTGCGATCCATCTTGTTGACGAACACCATGC
>JANRKK010000006.1:0-12528 GCA_033763555.1 Alphaproteobacteria bacterium
CCTCACCCTCCCCGCTTCGCGGGGCTCTTCCCTCTCCCCCCATGGGGGGAGAGGGTGCCGAGCGCATGCGAGGCGGGTGAGGGGGGTTACTTATGCGCTTTGTACTGGAAGAATCCCGTAATGAAAAAACGTTCAGGCAAAATCATCCCCTTTGGCGGGGAAGAAGACAGGGGCCCGCCGCCCAAAGCCTCGCGCGAGCATGGCCTCGTCGCCGAGCATCTGGGCAAACAATATAACCGCCGTCCCGTCGTGCATGATGTCAGTCTGGCTTTGCAGCGCGGCGAGGTGGTGGGGCTGCTCGGCCCCAACGGCGCGGGCAAGACGACCTGTTTTTATCTGGTGATGGGTCTGGTCGCGCCGGATACCGGTTCCATTTGGATTGACGGCGTGAATGCTACCGGCTTCCCGATGTATCGCCGCGCGCGGCTCGGCCTCGGCTATTTGCCGCAGGAAGCTTCGATTTTCCGCGGGCTTTCGGTGGAGGATAATATCCGCGCCGTTCTGGAAGTGATCGAACCCGATTACGATACGCGCGAAATGATGCTGAATGAATTGCTGGCCGAATTCGGCATCACCCATCTGCGTCGCGCTCCGGCGCTGGCCCTTTCGGGCGGGGAGCGGCGGCGTCTGGAAATCGCCCGGGCCCTGGCTTCGCAGCCGCATTTTGTCCTGCTGGATGAACCTTTTGCTGGCATCGACCCCATCGCGCTCGGCGATATCCGCGACCTCGTCGTGCATCTGCGCGACCGCGGCATCGGCGTGCTGATCACCGATCATAACGTGCGCGCGACTTTGGAAATCGTTGACCGCGCCTACATCATCCATGATGGCCGCGTTCTGATGGAAGGCCTGCCGCAGGAGATCGTCGACCATGCCGATGTGCGGCGGGTTTATCTCGGCGACGAATTCAGGATGTAAAGACGAACATCCGGATTTTATTTTGAATTTTTAGGAAAGCCGGGCTTTACAAAAAAAGCTGGCCTTGCCGGTAAGGTCTCTGCAAGAGCGAGCAGGACCGGCGGCGGTTCCCGGTCAAGCTGCAAGAAAAGAGATAAAGACAGGGAATCTTCCGGAGGTCCGACAATCAGAACGGCGTCAAAGGGAGAGCCGGGGCTCAGAAATTTTTCGGCCTTGGCTGCAGCTTCCTCGAGATGGCGCCCGGCGCGGCTGTCCAAATACTTGAGAATTTCTTCGATTGCCCGTCGGCTATCAAGACGAACAGGGTGGGTCACGTTTAGCCTTCGCTCCAGTAATTCGGCGCTTCGGCGGTGATCTGCACGTCATGCACATGGCTTTCGCGCAGGCCAGCGCCGGTGATGCGGACGAATTTGGCGTTCTTTTTTAAATCCGGAATGGAGGCCGCGCCGGTGTAACCCATCGCCGCGCGCAACCCGCCGATCATCTGGTGAATAATCCGCGCCGCCGGGCCTTTATAGGGCACGCGGCCTTCGATGCCTTCGGGCACCAGCTTGGACGGGTCACCGGATTTCTGGAAATAACGGTCGGCGCTGCCCCCTGCCATGGCGCCCATGCTGCCCATGCCGCGGTAATTTTTATAGGAGCGTCCGTGGAACATCACCACGTCGCCCGGCGCTTCGTCGGTGCCCGCGAGCAGCGAGCCGATCATCACCGCATCCGCGCCAGCGCCGATTGCCTTGGCAATTTCGCCGGAATAGCGGATGCCGCCATCGGCGATGACGGGAATATTTTGTTTGCGGCAGGCTTCGGCGATGTCCATGACGGCTGTTAATTGCGGTACGCCCACGCCCGCGACAATGCGCGTGGTACAGATGGAGCCGGGGCCGATGCCGACCTTCACTGCATCCGCGCCTGCATCGATAAGGGCTTTCGCCGCGTCCGCCGTGGCGATATTGCCCGCCATTACGGCAGTGCCGTTGGAGCGTTTACGCACTTCTTTCACCTGGTCGAGCACGCGTGAGGAATGGCCATGCGCCGTATCGACGACGATGACATCGACGCCCGCTTCCATCAGCGCTTCGGCGCGCGTCAGTCCATCCGCACCGGTACCGACGGCGGCGGCGGCGCGCAGTCGACCGCGCTCGTCCTTGCAGGCGTCGGGATGCAGATGCGCTTTTTCGATATCCTTGACGGTGATCAGGCCGATGCAGCGATAGGCTTTATCGACGACCAGAAGTTTTTCGATGCGATGCCTGTGGAGGAGTTGCTTTGCCTCACTCTGCTCGACGCCTTCCTTGACGGTGACAAGGTTGTTTTTCGTCATCAGCTCGGCAACAGGTTGCTGCATATTGCTGGCGAAGCGCACATCGCGGTTGGTGAGAATGCCGACGAGTTTGCCGGAAGGCTGCTCGACCACCGGAATGCCGGAGATACGAAAATCCGCCATCAACCGCAGGGCGGAGGCCAACGGCGCGTCGGGCGTGATGGTGATCGGGTTGACGACCATGCCGGATTCATAACGCTTCACCTTGCGCACTTCCTCGGCCTGATCGGCGGGTGTCATGTTGCGATGGATGACGCCGATGCCGCCAGCCTGAGCAAGGGCAATGGCCAGGCCGCTTTCCGTCACCGTATCCATCGCGGCGGAAACAAGCGGAATGCCGAGCGTGATGTCGCGGGTCAGGCGCGTGGCGGTGGAAACATCGGCGGGCAGCACGCTGCTGGCCGCGGGCACCAGCAGCACATCGTCAAACGTTAAAGCTTCGCGGAAATCGGCCATCGCGGTCTACCCCCTCAGGGTTCCAATAGATGGCGGGTATGTATAGCTTAGACAACGTGAAAGTAAAAATGTTTTATATGCTTGATAATATTGGTGTTCCCCTCCCCTTGCGGGAGGGGTTAGGGGAGGGGTAAAAGCACCCCTCACCTGCGAAAACTAAGGCGTTACTACGTAACACCAAGTTTTCGCTTCCTCTCCCGCAGGGGGAGAGGAACGCATTTTAAGCGGCCTTTATGATTAAAAATTCAACCTCAAAATCCGTTCACATCATCGGTGCAGGGCTTGCGGGCAGCGAGGCGGCCTGGCAACTGGCGCAGGCGGGTGTGCCCGTCACTTTGCATGAAATGCGGCCCGTGCGCGCGACCGAGGCGCATCAGACGGACAAATGCGCCGAGCTGGTCTGCTCCAACTCTTTCCGTTCCGACGACAGCGACAGCAATGCCGTCGGTCTGCTGCATGATGAAATGCGCCGCTGCAATTCGCTGATCATGAGCGCGGCCGATAAAAATCAGGTTCCGGCGGGTGGTGCGTTGGCGGTCGACCGCGAAAATTTTGCGCAGGCGGTAACGCAGGCGCTGGAAGCACATCCGCTAGTCACGATGATGCGGGAAGAATTGCCTGCACTGCCGGATGAGGCAACGGGTTGGGAGCAGGTTATTGTCGCAACCGGGCCTTTGACATCGCCTTCACTGGCGGAATCCATCCGCGCTTTGACGGGCCTGGACTCGCTGGCGTTTTTTGATGCCATCGCGCCTATCGTCCATCACGATAGCATCGATATGTCCAAAGCCTGGATGCAGTCGCGCTATGACAAGGTCGGTCCCGGCGGCACGGGGGCGGATTACATCAACTGCCCGATGGACAGGGAGCAGTATGAAAATTTTATCCGTGAACTTCTTGCCGCACCCAAGACTGAATTCAAGGAATGGGAAAAAAATACGCCTTACTTTGAAGGTTGTTTGCCGATCGAGGTGATGGCCTCGCGCGGCGTCGATACGCTGCGCTTCGGGCCGATGAAGCCCGTTGGCCTCACCGATCCCAACACGGGCAAGCGGCCCCATGCGGTCATCCAGCTGCGGCAGGATAACGCGCTCGGCACGCTCTATAATCTTGTCGGTTTCCAGACCAAGATGAAATATGCCGATCAGACGCGCGTTTTTCGCATGATCCCGGGGCTGGAGAAGGCCGAGTTTGCGCGGCTTGGCGGGCTGCATCGCAACACCTTTATCAACAGTCCTTTATTGTTGGATGAACAGTTGCGGCTGAAGGCACGGCCATCGATCCGTTTCGCGGGGCAGATCACAGGCGTGGAAGGCTATGTCGAAAGCGCGGCGATCGGGTTATTGGCGGGACGTTTTGCTGCCGCTGCGCATCAAGGAATCGATGCGGTTTCACCGCCGCGCACCACGGCGCTTGGCGCCTTGCTTGCGCATATCACCGGGAACGCCGAAGCCGAAACTTTCCAGCCGATGAATGTGAATTTCGGCCTGTTCCCGCCCATCGAAGCGCGCGGCGGCAAGGAACGCAAGCTCGCCTATACTCGGCGCGCGAAAAGGGATTTGGGGGTATGGCTCGACGAACAGACTCCCTATAAGGAAGCTGTTTAGCCGCCGTACTTAAAAGACCGGCGGGGATTCCACTTTTTGTTTTAGCGCTGCCGCGGCATATTCCAGCGCCTCGGCCATGGTTGGGAAGAAATTCTCTTCGCCCATATCCTTGATAAAGGTACCGCGCTTCATCATGGAAAGCGGCTGTGCCTTGGCCTCCGCAATCAGCAGGCGGCAATGTTTTTTCTTCAGGGTTGCAAACAGGCTCTTAAGTTCATCCAGCCCCGAGGTATCCAGATTAACGACATTGCCGATATTCAAAATCAGGAATTTCGGCATTTTCCGTGACGGATCGCTCAACTCTTCAAGCCGATGAACCGCGCCAAAGAACAAGGAGCCATAAAGGCGGTAGGCTTCTATGCCGCCGTTAAGATGGGCGTGGCCCTCGGCCTCGATTTCAGGAACGGGCTCAAGCCGCGTGACGCTCGACATACGCGCCACGAAAAACAGCAAGGCCAGCCCGAGGCCAACTTCAATGGCGACGGTCAGATCGATGATAACGGTCAGCGCAAAGACCGTCAGCAGGATGATGCGGTAGTAATTGGTGAAATGCCGCAGCCGGACGAATTCATGCCATTCACCCATATTGTAAGCGACGAACAGAAGAATGGCGCCCAGGGTTGCCAGCGGCACATTTTTCGCCAGCGGCGCGGCCACGGCGATGATAGCCAGAAGCGTGAGAGCATGGGTGATGCCTGCAATCGGCGTTTTTCCGCCCATGCGGATATTGGTGACGGTGCGTGCGATGGTGCCCGTCGCAGAATAACCGCCCAGCATCGGTGCGGCGATATTGGCGATGCCTTGCGCCATCAATTCCTGGTTGGGGTCATGCTTGTCGCCGCTCAGCCCGTCGGCAACGCGCGCGCAAAGAAGCGATTCAATCGCACCCAGCATGGCAATGGTGATGGTCGGCTGGATCAGATTTTTGATGGTCGCCAGATCGATTGTGGGAATGACAAATTCGGGCAGCGCGGATGGAATGCCGCCGAATTGCGTGCCGATGGTCTCCACGGGCAGATTCAGAAAACTCACGGCGGCTGTGCCTAAAACCAGGGCAACAATACTGCTGGGAATATATTGCAGGAATTTCAGGCCGCTTTTTCTCACGAAAACAGGCCAGGTAAACACAATTGCAAGAGACACCAGGCTGAGCGCTATGGTCGGCAGGCTGATGGTATCCAGATGCCCGGCCAGCGACGCCATTTTCGGAAAGAAATCGGAAGGCAGCTTGTCGATCTTGAGGCCCAGCAGATCCTTGACCTGCGACAGCGCAATCAGAACGGCGATACCGTTGGTAAAGCCAATAACGATGGAAACGGGCACAAAACGTATCAAGGAGCCCCACCTCAGGAATCCCATCAGGAAAAGAAGAATCCCGGCAAGAATGGTGGAGATGATCAGGCCATCGATGCCATATTGCGCCACAATGCCATAAACAATGACGATAAAGGCTCCGGCGGGCCCGCCGATCTGCACTTTCGATCCGCCCAAGGCGGAAATCAAAAACCCGGCAACAATGGCCGTATAAATCCCTGCTTCGGGCTTGAGGCCGGAGGCAATGGCAAAGGCCATGGCCAAGGGCAGGGCGACGATACCAACGGTGATGCCTGCCGCCAGATCACCGACAAAATCCTTGAAGGAATAATCACGGAAAACAGACAGCAGCCGGGGACGGAAGGTGAATTGTGGCAAAATCATGGCAGCACCCTTCGTGTCAAAGAATCAAAGAAACGCTACTATGCCGCCAGCGCTGCGAGTTCGCCAAGAGTTTTTTTCATGCCGCTGAGGCGCTGCGCCGCGTCATCCCAGGCGCGCATGAGAACCAGTTTCTGGTCGGGCCTTACTTTCACTGTGCCGCCCTGTTTTGTAATCCACTGAATCAAAAATTCGGGTTTGGCGAATTTATCACGGTGGAAGGACAGCACGGCACCCTTCGGCCCGGCATCGATTTTCTCGATGCCCGCGCGGCGGCAAAGCTGCTTCACCGCTACGGTTTGCAGCAGATTTTCGACTTCCGGCGGCAATGGGCCAAAACGGTCGATCATCTCGGCGGCAATCGCTTCGATCTCGGCATCGTCATGCAGATCGGCAAGGCGACGATACAGGCCCAGCCGCACATTTAAATCCGCCACATAGGTTTCGGGGATAAGCACCGACATGCCGAGATTAATCTGCGGCGTCCAGCGTTCTTCGGCGGCCTCTGCACCTCCGGCACGCGCGGCGGCCACGGCATCTTCCAGCATCTGCTGGTAAAGCTCGACGCCGACCTCGCGGATATGGCCGGATTGTTCCTCGCCCAGCAGATTGCCCGCGCCGCGAATATCCATATCGTGGCTGGCGAGTTGGAAACCAGCGCCGAGTTGATCGAGCGTCTGGATAACCTCCAGCCGTTGCTTCGTCGTGTCGGACAGCAAGGCACCGGAAGCATAGGTCAGATAGGCGTAACCGCGCAGTTTCGCGCGGCCGACGCGCCCGCGCAGTTGATACAGTTGGGCAAGGCCGAAACGGTCGGCGCGGTGGATGATGATGGTGTTGGCGTTGGGAATATCGAGGCCGGATTCGACGATATTTGTCGCCAATAATATGTCGAACTGCTTTGCGTCGAACGCGGTCATGATGTCGTCGAGTTGCGTCGGACTCATGCGGCCATGCGCGCTGACGATTTTCGCTTCCGGCACCAGAGCGCGCAGCTCCTCGCCGACGGCGGTGAGATCCTCGATGCGCGGACAGACATAGAAACTCTGCCCGCTGCGGAAATGCTCACGCATCAAAGCCTCGCGTATCACCAGCGGATCATAAGGCAGGACGAAAGTCCGCACGGCAAGGCGATCCAGCGGCGGCGTGGCAATCAGGCTCAGTTCGCGCACACCAGCCAAGGCAAGTTGTAATGTGCGCGGAATCGGCGTGGCCGTCAGCGTCAGCACATGCACCTCGGCGCGCAGTTCTTTTAAACGTTCCTTCTGCTTGACGCCGAAATGCTGTTCTTCGTCAATGATCAAAAGGCCAAGATTGCGGAAACCCACATCCGCGCCGAGCATGGCATGCGTGCCGACAACGATATCGACGCGGCCCACTTTCAAATCTTCCTTGGTCTGTTTTGCTTCGCTCAGTGTCACCATGCGCGACAGCTGGCCGATGCGAACAGGAAAACCTGCAAAACGCTGGCTGAAATTATTGAAATGCTGCCGCGCCAGAAGGGTCGTCGGCACCACCACGGCCACCTGCAAACCAGCCTGCACAGCGGCGAAAGCGGCGCGCAGCGCGACTTCTGTTTTGCCGAAGCCGACATCACCGCAGACAAGGCGATCCATCGGTTTTCCAGCGGCAAGATCTTCCAGAACGCTGTCGATCGCTTTCGCCTGATCTTCGGTTTCGGGATAGGGGAAGCGTGCGGCGAATTCCTGCATCGCGCCTTCGGGTGCCTCGATCACTTCGCCTGTCTGCACTTCGCGTGCGGCGGCGATTTTCATCAGCGCGTCGGCCATATCCTTCAGGCGCTTTTTCACCCGCGCTTTGCGCTGCTGCCATCCCGCGCCGCCGAGCTTATCCAGCACCGCTCCAGATTCTGCCGAACCGTAGCGCGTCAGCATATCCATATTCTCGACCGGAACGAACAGGCGGTCGCCGCCGTCATAAACCAGCTTCACGCAATCATGCACGGTGCTGAGGACGGCAACGGTCTCCAGCCCTTCATAACGGCCGATGCCATGCTCGGCATGTACGACGAAATCGCCTGGATTGAGCGTGTCCAGTTCCAGCTGAAACGGCTTGGCGGCGCGGCGCTTGCGAGCCGGGCGCACCAGCCTGTCGCCGAGAATATCCTGCTCGGTGATCAGCGCGAGGCCAGGTGCTGTGAAGCCATGCTCGAAACCAAGAATAATAAGTGCGACAAGTTTCGCATCCAGTTTCCGCGTATCGGCCCATCTTCCGGCGAATGTCAGCGTGTCGATATTATGCGCGCGTAGCAGGGAGGCCATGCGCTCGGCCGAGCCGTTGCTGTAGCAGGCGATGGCAACGCGGCGGTTCGCGGCTTGCTCGGCAGAAATATAATTTTTCAACGCAACGTAGAGATCACTTTCCAGTTGTTTCACCCGCGCGTCAGCAAAATCGCGCCCGCGGCGGCCCTGAGCATCCAAAACTGTCGGGCCTTCGGCCTGAAACGGCGAAAGCATTGCGACGGCGCGATTTTCCATCGCTTTGTCCAGCCCTGCACGATCGAGATAAAGCCGTTCAACGGGTGCGGGTTTGTAGGCCACGACAGGCTGACCCCCCTGACTTTTATTCTTGCTGCGCTTTGCTGCCTGAAACAGTGACAGACGCGCCTGATAGAAATCATCAATCTGCTGCAGGCGTGAGGTGATGGCCTCATCTGCCTGATAATCGAAACTCACGGCGGCCTGCGGCAGATAGTCAAAAATGCTGAAAAGACGCGAATAAAAGAGGCCCAACCAATGTTCGACGCCGGGAAATTTCCGGCCTGCTGTGACGGATTCGTACAAAGGATCGCTGTCGGTCACCGCACCAAACAATTCGCGGTAGCCGGAACGGAACTGCGCGATGGAACGTTCATCCAGGAGTGCCTCCGAAACCGGGCCGAGATGGAAATTGGAAATGGCTTCTGTCGTGGTCTGTGCCAGCGGGTCAAAGGCACGGATCGATTCAATCTCATCGCTGAAGAAATCCAAGCGCAGCGGTGCGGCATAGCCGGGCGGGAACAGATCGACAATGCCGCCGCGCACGGCAAACTCGCCCGGTTCGCGCACGGCACTTGCGCTGACATAGCCATTGGCAGCGAGGAAAGTACGCAGCTTTTCAGTCGGCAGACTGTCGCCTGTCGCGGCGCTCAGGCTCGCCTGCTGCAGCACATCGGGCGGCAGGGTTTTCTGCACAATGGCATTGACAGTCGTCAGGATGATGCAGGGCTTCGTGAATCCGCGCTGCATGCGGCTGAGTGCGGCGATGCGTTCGGCAGCGATATCCCCATGCGGCGAGATCCGGTCATAGGGCAGGCAGTCCCATGCGGGGAGCTGAATCACTTCAATCTCCGGCGCGAAGAAACCCAGCGCATCCTCAATCACCGCCGCGCGAATATCGTCGAGCGCGACATGAATCAGCGGCTGGTTCTGCAGCCGCGCGGCCATTTCCGCCAGCACGCGCACATCATGCCCGGCGGGCGCGCCCGCAATCGTGACGCGTCCGGCTTTTGCAAGATCAAGGCCGGAGATCAGCATCAGGCGCTCTTCATTCCGGCAAAACGATGGGCGCAGAGCAGGCGCATGACATCACTATCCTGCGCCGCCGGAACGGGCTCTGCGCCTGTTATCCAGTTGTAAAGATCGGGGTCGCTTTCGGTCAGCAGCTTTTCGTAATCGTCCAGCTGCTCCGGCGTGAAGCCATGCAGATGCACATCGGCGAAAGAGCCGAGCAGCAGATCCATTTCCCGCGTGCCGCGATGCCAGCTGCGGAAGCGCAGCCTTTCGCGGTGTTTGTCCTCATCCATGGGAATTCCTTTAAAATCCGCCACTTCTCTATCGTAAACGGCAAAAAAATGCCAGACTAAGTCCCGATGCGCCCCTCTATTCTATTCCCGCTTTTTGCGTCCATTACGTCCCTCAAGGGTATTGGGCCGCGGCTTGGGCCGCTTTATAAACGGCTCTGCGGCGAGCATATCGTGGATCTCCTCTGGCATCTGCCGTCGGGCGTGATTGATCGCAGCTATCGGCCCGAACTGAAATATGCCGACCGCGACCGGGTGGCGACGCTTATTCTGAAAATCGTCGAGCATAATCCGCCGCGCACGCCGAAACTACCCTACCGCATCGTTGGCGTGGACGAAGCCGATCAACAGGTTGTCATCAATTATTTCAACGCCAAGGGTGATTACCTTTCCAAACTTTACCCGACGAATAAAAAAGTGGCGGTCAGCGGATTTCTGGAACGCTATCGCGCCAACTGGAACATGAATCATCCGGATTATGTCGTGCCGGAGGAAAAGATAAGCGAAATTCCGCGTTTTGAGCCCGTCTATCCGCTGACCGAAGGGCTCAGCGGCAAAATGCTGCGCAAGACCATTGAGCAAGCGGTGAGTAAGGCCTCCGATCTTCCCGAATGGCATGATCTGCATCTGCTGAAGCGCGAGGCATGGAAGGGCTGGAAAGAATCTCTGCTCGCCGCGCATAACCCGCAATTTCCGGACAGCAATATTGATTCCAAAGAACGCCGTCGCCTCGCTTACGACGAATTGCTGGCGGACCAGTTGGCGCTGGCGGTTATTCGTCGCCATCATCGCGCTGGAAGCGGCCGCGCCACGCCGGGCACAGGCGCGCTGCGTAGCAAACTGGCTTCATCGCTGCCTTTCAAGCTGACGGCGGGGCAGGAACAGGCAATAGGTGAGATTGCCGGAGATATGAAGGCGCCGCGCCGCATGCTGCGGCTGCTGCAGGGCGATGTCGGCTCGGGCAAGACCATCGTCGCGTTGATGGCGATGCTGCAGGCGGCGGAATCCGGCGCGCAGGCGGCGCTGATGGCGCCGACCGAAATCCTCGCCAAGCAGCATCATGCGCGCATCAGTGAATTCCTGAAACCGCTTGGCATTGAAATTGGTTTGCTGATCGGCAAGGGCCGCGGCACGGAGCGGCAGGCGGTGCTTGACGGGTTGAAGGATGGATCGTTGCAACTCGTCGTCGGCACGCATGCGCTGTTTCAGGATGAAGTGGCCTTCAAGGATCTCGCGCTCGCCGTGGTGGATGAGCAGCATCGCTTCGGCGTTAATGAGCGGCTGCGCCTGTCGGACAAGGGCAAGGGTGTTGATATTCTGGTCATGACGGCAACGCCCATTCCACGCACGCTGACGCTCACCGCCTATGGCGATATGGATGTCTCGCACCTGCCCGACAAGCCCGCCGGGCGGCAGCCTATCGACACGCGGCTTGTGAATATGGAGCGGTTGGATGAGGTGATTGAGGGCGTAAAGCGTCAGATCACCGGGGGCGCGCAGGCCTACTGGGTGTGTCCGCTGGTGCAGGAATCGGAAAGTCTTGATCTTGCCGCCGCAACCGACCGCGCCGACCTGCTGGCGGCAAAGCTGGGTGCGGCCCATGTGGGTCTGGTGCATGGCCAGATGCCCGCCGAGGCGCGTGACCGCGTGATGGCCGCGTTTCTGGCGGGAAGCATCAAGCTTCTGGTCGCAACCACGGTGATCGAGGTCGGCGTTGATGTGCCGAACGCCTCGTTGATGATTGTCGAGCATGCGGAGCGTTTCGGGCTTTCCCAACTGCATCAGCTGCGTGGACGCGTCGGTCGCGGCGCGATGAAATCCAACTGTCTTCTGGTCTACCAGGCTCCGCTGGGCGCGGTGGCGAAAGCGCGCCTGACGATGCTGCGCGAAACCGAAGACGGTTTCCGCATCGCCGAGGAGGATTTGCGGCTGCGCGGCCCGGGTGAAATGCTCGGCACCAGGCAAAGCGGGCTTCAGGAATTCCGCATGGCCGATCTTGCCGCGCATCAGGATTTGCTGGCCATGGCGCATGATGACGCCAAGGTGATTTTGAACAACGACTCCGATCTCAACAGCGCGCGCGGTAAGGCCCTGCGAGTGCTTTTGTATTTGTTTGAGCGTGATGCCGCGGTGCCGTTATTGAGGGCGGGATAATTATCGCGGCGTACTTTCAGACGGCCGAGCGGCGGATTTTCGTGGGTCCGGTATAGAAGGGTTTAATCCGTAATATTGGTCTGTGGCGTAAGTTTGAGCCTCGTCCATAGTGAAGAATCTCTGATAGGTATCCAGATTCTCAGGAGGAGCATCGAGCATTCCGACATCAAGAAATACTTCAAATTTGGGAGCGGTTAATATAGCCCCAGAGTAGAGCTTTCTGCCCGGTGGCAGCTCTGTTTCACAGTCAGCCACCAGACTGGCATATTGCCCATATTTAGCATCCGGGTGAGTCTTTACATAATAAATGGTCATATCAATCCCTCAATAATTAAGTAATTCACATGATTATATTTCTTGCTGTGTATTTTGTCTACATGCCGTTTCTCTACGGCAATGTGCGCTTATGCTTCAGCAGGTGGATATATTAACACCTTGTCCACGCGGCGGTTATCCATATCGACAACCTCGAAGCGCGCATCTTCCCAAGTGAAGTGATCGCCCGGTACGGGAATGCGACCCAGTTTGTCGATGACAAAGCCCGCCAGCGTGTGGAAATCGCCTTCGCCGCG
>JANRKK010000007.1:0-43021 GCA_033763555.1 Alphaproteobacteria bacterium
GGAAATCGCCTTCGCCGCGCATTTCTTTCAGGCCGATCAGCGCCTCCACCTCGTCCAACGGCAGCCAGCCATCGATCAGCCAGCTTCCGTCCGTGCGCTGCACAGGCTTGTCACCTGTTTCCTGGCCACTTTCGGGCAGTTCGCCTGTGATGGCTTCCAGAATGTCGGTGACGGAGACTAATCCTTCGACGCTGCCATATTCATCGACAACGATGGCGATATGCTGGCCCGATTGCTTGAACTGGTCGAGCAGGCGCAGAACCGGCGTGCTGTCGGGGATGATCAGCGCCGGACGCATGATGGCTTTCAGCTCCAACGTATGGCCGTCGAAGCTGG
This sequence comes from Alphaproteobacteria bacterium, assembly GCA_033763555.1. GTDB lineage: Bacteria > Pseudomonadota > Alphaproteobacteria > UBA9219 > UBA9219 > JALYJG01. Next base: position 337 of record JANRKK010000007.1, read on the forward strand.
CATTCAGCAAATCCTTGGCATGGACAACGCCGAGAATTTCCTCGAGATCGCCGCGCGCGATGGGAAAGCGGCTGTAGCCGCTGGTGCGGATGGCATTCTTGTGTTCGCGCGGCGGGTCGTCGAGGCTCAGCCACACCATATCCAGCCGCGGCGTCATGATCGTCCGTACCGTGCGGTCGGCGAGGCGCATCACGCCTTCCAGCATGTGTTTTTCAGCTTCCTTGAAGATACCGGATTCTGTGCCCTCGGCGATCATGCCTTTCACTTCATCTTCAGTGATCGCCATGTCGCGTGCGGTCGCAAGACGGAGGAAGCGCAGAAGGCATTCCGTGGAGTGATGCAGAATCCAGACAAAGGGCGCCGCCAGCATGGCAAAAAACGCCATAACGGGCGCGGCCCATGTCGCGATCGATTCCGCATAGGCAATGCCGATGCGTTTCGGCAGAAGCTCGCCGATGACAAGGTTGAAGTAAGCGGCGCCAATTACGGTTAAGCCCAGCGCCGCGGGTTCGCCATGCGGCGCAATCGAGGGCATGGCGTTCAGATGAACGGCCAGCCTTTCGGCCAGAGTCGCGCCGCTGAAAGCGCCAACCAGCATGCTGTTGAGCGTCACGCCGATCTGAACGATGGACAGGAACGAAGACGGGTCTTCCGCCATTTCCAGCGCGACGCGTGCGCCCTTGCTGCCTTCCTCGTCGGCCAGTTGTTTCAGGCGCGCGCGACGCGAAGACACAATCGCCATTTCCGCCATGGCGAACAGGCCATTGCAGAGAACCAGAAAAACGACAATGGAAAGGTCGGCCGTCAGGGACAAAGGTCAACTCCCGGGGCGGCGCGCAGCAGGTAAAAAGACGGGGAAGGGTCCATTGGGTGGAATGTAACGTTCCCGCCGCTTTCGTGCAACTGGGCGGCGCGCCGCTTTCTTAATGGCCCGTTTCTGTAAGACAGGCGGGATTCATATACCTTTTTTACCCGGCGGCTGCGCATCTAGGTTCGTGCCGGAAAAGACATAGGGGGACGACATGAATTTTGGACGCGGACTGTTGTTGTGGCTTCTGGGCATTCCCTTGCCGATCATTCTACTGCTCGCTTTGTTCTGGCGCTGAGGAGACAGCCATGCCTGATACACGCACCGTCACATCGACAACGGTAGACAATTACCCCGCCGCGCGCGCGGGCGAATCCGCCACATCCGGCGTCGCCTGGGCTGCTATTATTGGCGGCGCTCTGGCCGCTATTGGCGTAACGCTTATTTTGACGCCGCTGGGCTCGGCCCTGGGTTTTGCGGCGACATCGCCATGGATTTCATCCGGCGAAAATATGGGCAAGGCTGTCACGCTTCTGGGCGTTGTCTGGCTTATTATCACCCAGTGGATTGCCTCGGGCATCGGTGGTTATCTTACGGGCCGTTTGCGGACAAAATGGGCAGGCGCGCATACGCATGAAGTTTTCTTCCGCGATACGGCGCATGGTTTTCTAACCTGGGTTCTGGCTTCTGTGCTCAGCGCTATGGCGCTGGCCTGGGCGGCGGGTTCGATGGCGAGTATGGCCCTTTCGCAGACCGACATGGCTCAGGCCAATCCGTTGACGGGTTCCTACTACAGCGACAGCCTGTTCCGTCCCGGCCCTGATGCCATGGCAACTGCATCAACCGTCAGTGATCAAGATCGCATGGAAGCCAACCGCATCCTTGCTTCCGGCCTCGGCGATCAGCCCATGTCAGACGAAGACAAAACCTATCTCGCGCGTATCATTTCAACGCGAACCGGAATTTCCGAAAATGAAGCCATGACACGCATCGATAACGCCATGGCCAAGGGGCGGGATGCGCTGGATATGATTCAACGCAATGCGGGCAAAGCCTCATTCTTCGCCTGCCTTGCCCTTTTGATCGGCGCCTTTATCGCCAGCGGCATGGGCGCGCTCGGCGGCATCCATCGCGATACGCATTACGAAAGCGGCAGGCTCAGACTCTGATTTTCTTTTTGGATAAAAGCTGCTTCAACTCTCCATCATGCCACCGCGCGAGCAGCAGCTGGCTGAGCGTGGAACCAATCAAGGCCATGAACATATCCCATTGCGCATCCCACACATCGCCTTGCGTGCCGAGGAAAGAATCCGCGCTCTGGCCAAGCGCCACGGCGCTCCACCATTCGATCAATTCATAAAACGCGCTGAAGGCCAGGCACACGCACAGCACAAGGAAGAACAGCAATTTGCCGGGCTTGAGGGGCGATTGCCGTAACAGGATTTCCCGCGTGATCAGGGCAGGAACAAAACCCTGAAAGATATGGCCGATGCGGTCATAGGGGTTGCGGGCGAGATGCAGCCAGTCCTGCAGCCAGAAGCCGATGGGTGTGTTGGCATAGGTGTAATGCCCGCCCACCATCAGCACCAGCGCATGCAGGAAAATCAGGCGGTAGGCCAGCGGCGTCAGGGGAAAACGGTTCGCTGTGGGAATAAGGACGAACAGGGCGAAGAAGATTGGAAAGGTTTCCAGCCACCAGGTCAGCTCATCCGCGGCCCCCACATGGGAAACAGCCAGCGCGACAAGGCCGATGATCAGAAGAAAACTGCGCTCGGATAAAAGAGCGCGGCGTTTCAAGTTCAGGCGCTCTTGGTTTCAGCTGCGGCAGGCTTTGCGGCCTGCGGCGTAGCCACTTCGTAATCCGTGCGCTCGGTGATGCGCGCCGATTTACCGCGGCGTCCGCGCAGGTAATAAAGCTTGGCGCGGCGGACCGAACCGCGGCGGACGAGCGCCACGGATTCCAGACGCGGGCTGAACAGCGGGAACACGCGTTCCACGCCTTCGCCGTAGCTGATCTTGCGGACGGTGAAAGAGGAATTGACCCCGGCATTTTTGCGGGCGATGCAGATGCCTTCATAAGCCTGCACGCGTTCGCGCGAACCTTCGATAACCTTGACGTTGACACGGACCGTGTCGCCGATATCGAATTCCGCGAGCTTGGAAGCGTCTTTCAGCTTCGCCAGATTCTTTTGTTCAACTTTCTGCAAGATATTCATCGCCGTCTCCTTCACTTTCCTTTATGCCGCAATTGATACTGTTCATACAAGTCCGGCCTGCGCTCGCGAGTGATTTTTTCCGCTTCCGCCTGCCGCCAGGCCCTCACTTTTTCGTGATGGCCTGAAACCAAAACCTCCGGCACCTCCCTCTCCTGCCACGCTGCCGGGCGCGTGTAGTGCGGGTATTCCAGCAAGCCCGCCTCAAAACTTTCTTCATCCGCCGTTGCCGCGTTGCCCATCACACCGGGCAACAACCGCACGCAGGCCTCAATCAGCGCCATCGCCGCGACCTCGCCGCCCGCGAGGATGAAATCGCCAAGGCTGATTTCTTCCAGCCCTTGCGCCTCAATCACCCTCTGATCGACGCCTTCGTAGCGCCCGCAGAGCAGAAGCAGCGGCGAAGCTGTCGCCAGCCCCTTCACAAGCCCCTGATTGAGGACTTTGCCGCGCGGTGACAGGTAAACTTTCCGCGCCGCCTTGCCGAACCTGGCTTCGGCCCCGCGGATGGCCGCGTCCACAACATCGGGCCGCATCACCATCCCCGCGCCGCCCCCGTAAGGGGTGTCGTCCACGGAGGCGTGTTTATTACTGGCAAAATCGCGAATGTCCAGCGTTTCGAGGCTCCAAAGCCCCTCTTTCAGGGCTTTTCCGGCCAGACTGGCCCCCAAAACCCCCGGAAACATCCCGGGAAAAAGGGTTAACACCTGGGCTTGCCATGGCTTGCTCATGCGTCCGGTTTCCCCTTATCCAGCCAGCCGGGCGGTATCGTCACTTTGATGCAACCGCCCTTGATGTCTACATCCGGCACGCAGGTGTCGGTGAAAGGCAGCATGAAACTGCTTTTGCCGCTGGTGCCGATTTCAAGAAAGGTGCCGCCACCGTGATTATGAACACCACGCACCGGGCCATAGTCACGCTCCGCCGCATCACGGGCCACAAGGCCGATCAGATCCGCCTCATAATATTCCCGCTTTTTTGTCTTCGGCAGCACCGACCGCGTGACATAGAGCTTCGTGCCACGCAGCGCCTGTGCCGCTTCGCGGTTACCCACGCCATCGATGGCGACGACAAAACAATCCTTGTCGGCGCTTTTCGGCTTCAGACCCAGCTTTTCACCTTCATCATCCGTCAGGGTGTAATCGAAAATAGCTTCCGGATTTTCCATAAAACTGCGCAGGCGCACGAGACCGCGCACGCCATGCGCGCCCGTGATCATGCCCGCGCAGATTTTAGGGCCGGATACCATACTTAGGCAGAAGCCTTTTCTGCTGGAGCTTCGGCAGGCGTTTCCGCTGGAGCCGGAGCTGCCGCGGCTGCGGCGGTTTCTTCGGCGGCGGCCGCTTCCAGCTTCATCCGTTCCTGCGTCTTGGCGCGCGGTGCGGACTTTTTCGGTGTTTCACGCCATTCGACTTTCGGGCCCATGCCTGCGGTGTGCAGGAAGCGGGCAACGCGGTCGCTCGGCTGTGCTCCGGTTTTCAGCCAGTGCTTCACGCGCTCTTCCACCAGCGTGACGCGCTGGGCGTTTTCACGCGGCAGCATCGGATTGTAGGTGCCGACTTTTTCGATAAAGCGGCCATCGCGGGGAAAGCGGCTGTCCGCCACCACGATGTGATAGAAAGGACGCTTCTTTGTCCCGTGCCTTGTCATACGCATTACTAACATTTTTCTTTCTCCTTACGGTTGATGGTTAACTTAGTCTTTCACTTTATCCCGCGTCATTCCCGCGCAGGCGGGAATCCATTTTCTTTCCATTACGATGGATGCCCGCCTGCGCGGGCATGACGCCTGATCTCAATCCCCTCCATGCAGGCCGGATAAATCGCCGCCTGTCAGTTTCGGCATCATGCCTCGCAGAAAGCCGCTTTTACCCAGCTTCTGCATCTGCTTCATGACTTTCTGCATATCCAGAAACTGTTTGATCAGGCGATTGACGTCCGCCACCTGCACGCCCGAACCCGCCGCAATGCGGCGCTTGCGCGATGCGCCCAGCAGATCAACATTCTTGCGTTCGGCAGGCGTCATGGACTGGATGATGGCTTCCTGCCGCTTGACCATCCGGTCGTCAATATTCGCGTTTTTCAGCTGCTCGCGCATCTTGCCCATGCCCGGCATCAAATTCATAAGACCGCCAAGCCCGCCCATGCGGCGCATCTGCTGCAACTGCTTGGCCAGATCGTTGAAGTCGAAGCTTTTGCCCGACAGGAATTTCTCCGCCATATCTTCGGCATCGGCATGATCGATCGTCGCTGCGGCTTTTTCCACCAGCGACACCACATCGCCCATGCCGAGGATACGTCCCGCGAGGCGATCGGGGTGATAGGGCTCCAGCGCGTCGGTCTTTTCGCCCGTACCCAGGAATTTAATCGGCTTGCCCGTTACGGCACGCATGGAAAGCGCAGCACCGCCGCGCGCGTCGCCATCGATGCGTGTCAGGATAATCCCGGTGATGCCGATTTTCTGCGCGAAATGCTGCGCGGTGGTGACGGCGTCCTGACCCGTCATCGCGTCGGTAACCAGCAACTGCTCATGCGGCTGCGCCACATCGCGGATGGCGGCGGCTTCGGCCATCAGCTCCTCGTCAATCGCCAGTCGTCCGGCGGTATCGAGGATGACCGTATCGAAGCCTTCTTTCCGCGCGGCATCCAGCGCGCGTTTGGTGATCTCGACAGGCTTTTGCCCGGCAACAACAGGTAAAGTCGCGACGCCGATCTGCTGGCCGAGAACTGCCAGTTGTTCCTGCGCGGCGGGACGCTGCACATCGAGCGAGGCCAGAAGAACTTTTTTGCGTTCGGTGTCCGTCAGCCGTTTCGCCAGCTTGGCGGAGGTTGTGGTTTTGCCCGCGCCTTGCAGGCCGAGCATCATGATCACGGCGGGGGGCGTAACATTCAGGTTCAGCGCTTCGGGTTCCTTACCCAGAAGCTCGACCAGATTGTCATGCACGATTTTGATGACCTGCTGCCCCGGTGTGACCGAGCGCATGACATCCTGCCCGACGGCAGCCGTTCGAACATTCTCGATAAAATCTTTCACGACGGGCAGCGCGACATCGGCCTCCAACAATGCAACACGCACTTCGCGCATGGCGTCGTTAACGTCGGCCTCGGTCAGATGGCCGCGCCCGGTAAGCCGCTCAAAAATGCCGCCGAGGCGGCTGCTAAGATTGTCGAACACTTGCCTGCTGCTCCATGATCAAAATCCCAAACGCTAACGGGCCAGTGCACGCAACGCGTGGACTGGCCTGTACGCCCCTTAACTCGGCGCGTATCCTCTTGCCGCTTATGGCCGGGGATGGCGGGTTTCTAGCGCATCCAAAGGCAGAAAGTCAAAAGCACGCAAGGTTAACAGAGCTTGCTTTGAAGACTCAAAGGCTTACCCTAGTATGGTGTCAGATTCAGGCAGGGGAGTGGTGGATGAGGTTGTTTCTTTTTCTCGCGGTGGTTGTTCTGGCGGTTACGGCCGCTTTTACCGCGATCAAGGCTTTTAGCGCCGCCAGCCTGCCCCGCCCGAATGTCCAGCGTGAAACCGCCCTTGACCGTGTCAAGCGCACGGGTGTTCTGCGTTGCGGTTATTATGTTTTCCCTCCCGTCACGATGCGCGAATCCAGCGGCCGCACTTTGTCGGGCCTGAGCATCGATATGATGGAAAAAATCGGCACGTCGGCGGGCTTGAAAATCGAATGGACAGAAGAAGTTGATTTCGGCACCTGGCCTCTGGGGCTGAAGGCTGGGCGGTTCGATGCGGTCTGCACGCCGATATGGCCTGATATTTCTCTGGCGCGCGAAGCTGCCTTCACGCGGCCGATGTTTTATGCGGGCATCAACGCCTATGTCCGCGGCGACGATCACCGTTTCGACAATAACCTCGCGGCCATCAACAATCCGAATGTTACGCTGTCGGTGATCGAGGGCAACGCCACGTATTATCTGGCGCACGCCAATTTCCGCAACGCCCGTATTCAGGCATTGCCGCAGAATTCGCCCGGCGGTGCTCCGGCAGAAAACGTCATCACCCGGAAGGCGGATATTTTTTTCTGGGACGATAATGGTGCCTATGATTTCCTGAAATCCCGTCCCGGCAGCATCCGCAATGTGGCGCCGGGCCGCCCGATCAAGGTGATGCCGTTTGAACTGGCAACGGATGCAGGTGAAGGGGAGTTGCGTGATTTTCTGGATGTCGCTCTGCAAAATCTCGAAGATTCCGGCGCTACGAATCTTCTTCTGCAAAAATGGGAACGCGTTCCGGGAAGTTATTATCCCCTGGCGAAACCCTATATGGTTCCAGCCAGCCGTTAGGCCATCAACGCCCTCACATGCGCGCCGACGCTGCGGGCGAGGGCATCGATGTCATAGCCGCCTTCCAGCGTGCTGACGATGCGGCCTTTGCAGAATTTTTGCGCCAGCGCACAGAGCTCGGCGGTAATCCAACCGAAATCCTCTTCCACAAGGCGCAGATTGGCGAGCGGATCGGCCCGGTGCGCATCGAAGCCCGCGGAAATTAAAATCAGTTCCGGCGCGAAACGGGAGATGGCGGGCAGGGCGCTTTCCTGCATGGCGCGGCGGAATCCTGCGCCGTCCGTGTGATGCGGCAGGGCGATGTTCAGGATATTGCCTTTCGGACCTTTCTCCTGCGGATGGCCTGTGCCGGGATAAAGCGGAAATTCATGCGAGGAGCAGAAGAGAACCCCATCCTGCCCTTCCGCCCATTCCTGCGTGCCGTTGCCGTGATGCACATCGAAATCCAGAAGGGCGACACGCTTGACACCATGCGCTGCCATCGCATGCGCGGCGGCAATGGCGATATTGTTGAAAAAACAGAAACCCATTGCGGTCGCGTGCTCGGCATGATGCCCCGGCGGGCGCACGGCGCAGAAGGCATTCGTTGCTTTGCCCGCCATCACCTCATTCACCGCTGCACAAGCCGCCCCTGCGGCGCGCAAGGCTGCCTCGCCGGAATGCGGCGACAGCGCCGTGTCGCTGTCCAGTGGCGCATAACCCTGTTTCGGCACGAGCGAGAGAATATCTTCAGCATAGGTGCGATCATGCACGCGCGCGATCTGGTCGAGCGTTGCCGCTGGCGCTTCGCGGCGCTGCAATGCGGCATAATCCGGCTTGTCCAACTCGGCCAGAATGGCTTTCAGCCGTTCGGGACTTTCGGGATGGCCCGGGCCATTTTCATGCCGCAGGCAGGAGGGATGGGTGAAGAGGGATGTTGGCATGCAGGGCTTATATATGTGGCGATTGCGAAGACTGGATAAATCCACGAATAAAAGCAAACCCGCTGCATGGGTGAGCTTGATTCACGGGTTTTACCGCCCTATGGTTCCCCTGTCCGTTCCTTCCGAAGGGCATTTCCATGAATGATGACATTGTAATTGCCAGTGCCGTGCGGACGCCAATCGGCGCCTTCAATGGTGCGCTGAGCTCCATCCCCGCGCATATGCTGGCGGCGGAATGTATCAAGGCGGCGCTGGAGCGCGCGAAGACCGCCGCGAATGAAGTGTCCGAAGTTGTTCTGGGCCAGGTGCTGGCGGCGGCGCAGGGCATGGGCCCGGCGCGGCAGGCTTCGATGGCCGCCGGTATTCCGGCCGAGCGCACCGCCTATGCCGTCAACCAGATTTGCGGCTCCGGCCTGCGCGCGATTGCCAATGGCTATACCGCTCTTAAGTCCGGCGAAAATGGAATCTTCGTCGCTGGTGGCATGGAGAGCATGAGCCTGTCGCCGCACGCCATCCATCTGCGCGGCGGCGTGCGCATGGGCAATGCCGAGATGATCGACATCATGATCCGCGACGGGCTCTGGGATATTTTCAACAATTACCATATGGGCACGACGGCCGAGAATGTCGCCAAAAAATACGGCATCACGCGCGAGATGCAGGATGAGCTGGCGTTGGCATCGCAGAACCGCGCCGAAGCCGCCATCAAGGCCGGGAAGTTCAAGGACGAAATTATTCCCATCACTGTCAAGGAAAAGAAAGGCGATGTCATCGTCGCGCAAGATGAATTTCCGCGCTTCGGCACGACTATGGAGGCGCTCGCCAAGCTGAAGCCCGCTTTTCAGAAGGACGGCACGGTTACGGCGGGCAATGCCTCCGGCATCAATGACGGCGCGGCGGTTGCCGTGCTGATGCATGCGAAGGAAGCCGCGAAGCGCGGCGTGACGCCGCTGGCGCGCATTGCCTCCTGGGTGACCTGCGGCGTTGATCCTTCCGTTATGGGCACGGGGCCCATCCCCGCCAGCCGCAAGGCGCTGGAAAAAGCGGGCTGGAAAATCGGCGATCTCGACCTCATCGAAGCCAACGAAGCCTTCGCCGCGCAGGCTGCCGCGGTAAACAAGGATATGGGTTGGGACACGGCGAAAGTGAACGTCAATGGCGGCGCGATTGCGCTCGGTCACCCCATCGGCGCCTCGGGTGCGCGGGTGTTTGTGACGCTGCTGCATGAAATGCAAAAACGCGACGCGAAAAAAGGCCTCGCGACGCTTTGCATCGGCGGTGGCATGGGCATCGCCATGTGTGTGGAGCGGTAAGGTATGGCGCGTGTAGCGATTGTTACCGGAGGAACGCGCGGTATTGGTGCGGCGATCAGCACGGCGCTGCACAAGGCGGGGCATAAGGTCGCGGCGACCTATCACGGCAATGATGCGGCGGCCCAAAAATTCACGGACAAAACGGACATTGCGCATTTCAAATTCGATGTCGGTGATTTTGCCGATTGCCAGAAAGGCATTACTGAAATCGAGAAAAAACTCGGCCCGGTGGATATCCTTATCAACAATGCGGGCATCACGCGCGACGCTTTCCTGCATAAAATGACCGCCGAGCAGTGGAATGATGTCATCCACACCAATTTGAATTCCGTTTTCAATGTCACGCGTTGCGTGATCGAAGGCATGCGCAAGCGCGGCTTCGGGCGCATCATCAATATCGCCTCGATCAACGGACAGAAGGGCCAGGTGGGACAGACCAATTATTCCGCCGCCAAATCGGCCGTGATCGGTTTCACCCGATCACTGGCGCTGGAATCCGCGGCCAAGGGTATTACCGTCAACGCCATCGCGCCCGGCTATATCGACACCGACATGGTGCGCGCCGTGCCGCCGGAAACCCTGAAAAAAATTATTGGGCAAATTCCTGTCGGTCATCTCGGCAAGCCCGAGGACATCGCGCGCATGGCTGCCTTCCTCGCCGCCGATGAAGCCGGGTTCATCACGGGCGCGACCTTCGCCGTCAATGGCGGGCAGTATCTTGCGTAGAAAAACAAAGCATAAGCGCTTTTCTTTCCGCCTGTCGAACCGGGCTTTGGGATTTCTGCTGGCGGGCGCTGTCTTGCTGAGTCTGCCGTTTTTTCTCACCCACGGCGTTTATACCGGGCAGATTCTGGCGGCTGACGCGCGCATGCAGCCGCCTTTCGATAAAAGCCTTGTGCTTCTGACGCGGCACGGCTTCGGTGGCACGATGGGTGTTGTTCTCAACAAGCCCCTGTCCGGTGCCGAACGGCAAAAGCTTTCCAGATTTCTGCGCGATACGGATATTCCGGTTTTTTACGGCGGGCCGCTGGGAAGCTTTGAAAAAATTCTTGTGCTGGAACAGAAACCGCAAGCCTCGGGTGACGCGCGGTTTGAATTGAAGGATTGGGATGAGGCCGTCCGCGCCGCGCCGGATTTGCTCACTACCATTCGCCGTAGCCTTCAACGCGGCGAGACACGCTATAAAATCTTCACGGGCTTTGCAGGTTGGGCGCCTTTTCAGCTGGAGGCCGAACTTCATCTGCATAAATTATGGCAGGTGGTTGCGCCCACGCCGGATTTGATTTTCCATGCCGTCGGCCCAGCACCGTGGGAGAAGATCGAAAAGCAGGAAAAGGAAAAACAGCAGCTTCGGAAGTCAAAACAGACCTGAAAGCCCGGCGATCCGACTATGCCCAAAAAACCCGATAAAAAACCGCCCGCCGACAGTCGCCGTTACCCCGAAAGGCCTATTCCGGCCATCGGCATCGTCATCTGGCGCGGTGATCAGGTTCTGCTGATCCGCCGCAGCAAGCCGCCGTGGGAAGGCGAATGGGGCCTGCCGGGCGGGATGCAGCAGCTGGGTGAAACCATCATCGAAGCCGCGCTACGCGAAGCGCGCGAGGAAACCGGACTGGATGTCGAACCGCTTGGCATTATCACGGCGCTGGACGGCATCATGCACGACGCGAAGGGCAAAGTGGAATTTCACTACACCATCATCGACGTCGCCGCCGAATCTCGCGAAGGCGAGGCCGAAGCGCGTGACGATGCACATGAAGTCCGCTGGGCGACCTTGGACGAGGTGGAGCGGCTTTGCGGCTGGCCCGAGGTCGCCCGCGTCGTGCGGCTCTCGGCGCTGCAGCGGGTGCTTTAAGGTTAATTCCGCAACCTAGGCGCGAGAATCGGTTAACAGATACACCTGAAACTATTTGACAGAAAGTAGTGAGAAGATAAGTTGGGCCCAATTAAAGTTCGTTTATTTTAAGCACGAGGACATAAAGTATGAATGCTGCCACAAGCAAAGCCAGTGTGTCGCAACTTCCAGTTAAGGATGTTTCTTTAAATACATTTAGCGTCGACGCAAAAATGCGCGCGCAGATTGACTGGTGGAAAACATTTGCAGATTCAGATGTAACGGTGCTTCTGACGGGTGAAACAGGCACTGGAAAAGATATGTTTGCCCGTGCGCTCCACGGAGAAAGCGGGCGCAGCGATAAGCCCTATATTGCCATTAATTGTGCGGCCATTCCCCGAGAACTTTTGGAAAGCGAGCTTTTTGGGCATGTGAAAGGGGCTTTTACAGGAGCTTGGGAGAATAAACCGGGAGCTTTTGTGGCTGCCAATGAAGGTACACTGCTTCTCGATGAAATTGGCGAACTACCTCTGGAAGCACAAGCCAAATTTCTGCGCGTTCTTCAAGAACGGCATGTAACCCCCGTGGGCGGCATTGGCAAGGCGCAGCCTGTTGATGTTCGCATTATCGCGGCAACCAATCGCAATCTTGAAGATGCAGTTAAGAAAGGAAAGTTTCGTGACGATCTTTATTACCGCCTGAACGTTATTGAAGTTTGCTTGCCGCCTTTGCGGGAGAGGCGTGACGATATTTTTGCGTTAGCCCAACATTTTCTCTTTAAGCACTCTGGATTGCGAAAGATGCCTGGGGGCACTCTTCGCTTCTCTCAGGATGCAGAATTATGGCTGAATCAGCAGGAGTGGCCAGGCAATGCACGCCAGCTGGAAAGTCTTGTGCAAAGAGCGATCTTAAAAACCGCGGTAAATGCAAGGTTGGAAGTTCTTCCGGAGGATTTTACCAATGTTGTTCATTTTCAAGAAGCAGAAAGACAAATACCGAGAGATTCCAGAGATGATGGAAAAGAGAATTTCTACCGCACCCCGGCTCGGGAAACGGAAGGCCAAGTTACTCTCTATCTAATCAATGGAAGAGGGGGCTTTAAAGATTATTTGAATCTTCAACGGGAATATGTCGCCACTGTCTCCACATATCAAAAAGCTCGTTCGTCATATGCAGTCGCTGGTCTTACGGGTCTTAATGAAGAATCGGTGCGGGGCCGTTTGTCTGAATGGAAGACACAGACAGCGCATGGTTATAATCCGCATCCCGAAAGCCCTGTGCGTGAGATAGAGACCATTTATCTATGTGATCCTTTTTCAGTAGGCGCTGTGCGAAACTGGGCAGCTATTGAAAAAGAATACCTTGGAAAGGCTTTAATGCAATGCAATGGCTCTCTGGAGGGAGCATGGGATTTAATCGGCAAAGTTAAGCCTGTTCGGAAAAGGTTAGAAAGCGCAAAATTGGCATTGCAATGACTTTGCTTGCATAAAAGCTAGGGTAAAAATCTACCTCTTCATCCTCGCCACACACCCCTCTGCAATCTCCTTGATCGCTGCGGGAACCTGGTCGGCACTATAGGCTTTTTGCTGCTGCTGCGCGATTTCGGCGTAGCCCTCTAAAGTCCAGCCGCGCATGCCATCGCGGATACAGGAACAATAGGTGTTGCGCACGGCATCCTGTTTCGGGTCCTTGCCGCCCATGCAGGACATGAAATCCCTGTCCAGCACCGTGGATGGAATCGGCTCCGCCTGCGCGGTCAGTGTGCCCATGCAGGCAATAAGAATAACAGAAGCGATCAGGATATTTTTCATGCAGCCCCCGCAGCCGGCATTGTGCCGATATTATCCTTGTTGGCGACATACAGCGCCATGAAATCCACCGGGTTGATCATCACGAACGGGAAACCGCCTTCGCGGATGGCCGAAGTCATGATCGAGCGCGCGAAAGGAAACAAAATCCGCGGACATTCGACCAGCAGAAACAGTTTCAGCTGTTCTTCCGGCATCGGCGGGAGGGAGAACGCGCCGCCATAAGTCAGCTCGGCGATAAAAGCGGTCTTGCCTTCGATCTTGGTATCGAGCTTCAGCATCAGCAGGACTTCATAATTGTTCGGCGACAATCCGCGCGTTTGCAGATTCACGCCCATTTCGATTTGCGGCTGCGCCTGGGTTGGCGCGAAAATCTGCGGGACGCTGGGGCTCTCGAAGGAAAAATCCTTGATATATTGCGCGCCGACCGTAATCGGCATTCCGGCGGCGGGCGCATCCGTGGCGGGCGGGGTCGGTGTGGTCATGTCATTCTCCAAAAGCCTGAATCACGGGTTACCATGGATGCGGCAGCCCTGCAATGGAGCGGTTTTCCGGCACGGATGACGAAAATCCCGCGCATGGTATAATGGCGTTCCTATGCCCGCCTCGCCCTTGCGCAAAAGCGCACCCGACGACAAACCGCATTATCATGGCCACCGCGAAAGGCTGCGCGAGCGGCTGTTTGCTGCCGGGCCGGACGCGCTGCAGGATTATGAGCTTTTGGAACTTTTATTATTCGCTGCCATTCCGCGCCGTGATGTGAAGCCGCTGGCGAAACAGCTTCTCGCCGAGTTCAAGGATTTATGGAGTCTGCTCAACGCCGCCCCGGAACGGCTGATGGCTTTCGGGCTCAGCGAGGCCGCCGCCGCTTCGCTTATCGCCACGGGTGCCGTTGCGCTACGCGCTCATAAAAACGCTGCGGTCAAGGGCCCCTTGCTCAACAGCTGGCAGCGCATCGTCGATTATTGCCGCGCCGCATTGGCGCATGAAAACACCGAGCAGTTCCGATTGCTCTTCCTCGACCGCAAGAACCACCTGCTGGCCGAGGAAATGCATCAGCACGGTACCATCGACCACACGCCCGTCTATCCGCGTGAGGTGGTGAAGCGCGCGCTGGAGGTCGGCGCGGGGGCGCTGGTGCTGGTGCACAACCACCCCAGCGGTGATGTGCAGCCGAGCCGCGATGATATCGAGATGACACGCGCGATTGCCGATGCCTGCCGTCCGCTCGGCATCACCATCCACGACCACATCATCATCGGCGGCCGCGATGTCGCCAGCTTCAAGGCGCTGGGGTTGCTGTAGCCTGCCTGGCCTGTACCGTGCGGGAAGTGGGTGTGTCGTATTGTGCGGAAGGCGGCCGCATCGGTGACCCCAGATCGAACGCCAGCGAACGAAGGGCTTTCGTCAGAAGATCGCAATCCCCCAACCTGCCGTCGCGAAAATACCGGAGGCCTAAATCCTTGCCGGGACCAAAGATAAAGACAGCTTCCATGCCCGCTTTCCGCGCCGACGCTATCTTCGCGGCATTGGCGGTGATCAAAAAGGCCGTGACATCTCTTGCAACAGGCGCATCGGGATTGAAGGATATATCAATCCCCTGTCTCCCAAAAAAATTGGCCAACCGTCGGACTTTGGTTTTGGTCTGGGAATCAGTATCAATAATAACAAGGTTGCGCACCACGCGCGCTGCGTTGGTCATGGGTATCTCCTGAAGTGTAAGAATGAAGGCTGTTGTTCGGCGTTTGGAAAATTAACGGCGACAACAACAAAAGGCCGTAAAGCAGGCCGTGCCGCAGGGGCGGCAGTTAAAGTGATTTTCTGCAGAGAATTTTTTCACGGCATCATCCTGTAAGCTTGCAACCTATTAATCACCGAAGCTTTCCCGCTGTCAACAGGAAGTCATCGAAAGCGAACTGGAATTTTACAGGCTCGGCTGAAACCGCATGCGCTGATGGCGGGTCAGATAGTCTTCCATTCTTGAGATTTGCGGGCCATGAAAGGAATTCGCCTTTCTTTCAATGGCGGCAAGCATGTTTTGTGGCAGCGCGTATAATTGCTGTCTGCGCATGAAAACCGAAACCAGAGGGTCGCAATCCCCAAAGCCGCTAAATTTCCACGCGGCGCAACCAATGGCATGGGCCTGGCGCAGCCGATCTTCATCTGCGTCAATAACGATACAGCGGTTAGATAGAAATCCTTGCTTATGGGCAAGAGCCTTATAATCAATTGCCGTGCGGTAATTTATTTCTGCCTCAATCACAGGCCATTGTTTCGCACAAACTTTTTGATTGTACAGCAACCCTGTGACGCTCGGCCTGTCGAGATCCGTTATTACAAGAACGCGCAGGCATTGTTCGGTGAAAAAGCCAAGCAAACGTTGTGGATCGGGAATACGATGCAACACGCTGTCATGGTCAAGGATAACAAGGCCGACGGGAGAAGGTGATTTGCCTTCCATGTATTCGGCGGTTGAGGCGTGTTGAGGCATGGGTAAATCTATGTATTAAGTTCAGAGTTGCTGTTCTTTGGTTTTTGCTTTCCTCTTCTGGAAACAAAGTAAGGCCCTCCGCAAGCGGCTTCTAGCTTTTGTCGTGCATGAAAAGCGCAAGATTTTACAGCTTGAGGAGACGCAGTCGCATGCCGCTCGCATATTTCATCTGTGGAATAGCCAAAAACATAATCTATAATCATCGCAGCACCGCGTGAATCCAGGCCGCATAATTTGACTATGACTTCTTTGAGCTGAACCTTTTCGTCAGGAGAGGATTGCCGAGCCGTTAGAGCAGAATAATCTTCCAGCTTTTTAGCACGGCGATCGCGGCACAGCTCTTTTCTTTTTATACTTCTAAACATGTTATATATAGATTCTACAGCCCAATCTTGGAATTCATGCCCCTCTCGTTCTTCGTATTTTCCTTCTCCAACTTTTTTCCAAAGATGCGCGACAGCATTGGCGTAGAGTTCTTCACCAGCATCCGCAGTTCTTGTTAGGCCAAAGGCATATCTCCGTAGAGCGGCCAATATGACAGGATTTTCAAAATAATGATCATAAGGCGTTGGCTGTCGTTGGGTCATGGGGCCTCAATATCAAACCTAAAATAGCAACGGCGCGTTCAAAGCAAAGAATGCATCATTTTTATCAAGAAAACGAACCGCAATCAATAAAGCAGGAGCGTAAACTTAAAGTTGCCCGGTCAATTATTAATCTGTGACACACTTCGTGCGGGCTCGAATTTGGAAAAACGGAAGAGGAAATCGTCGCTGCACGGCGTGATTCTTGGTTAAAATCCCATGTTGCCTAACGCCGCGAAATCGCTAATCATAGGTTGATTCTTCTGCAAGGAGTTCCCTATGCGCCGCTGGTTAATGCCGTGTCTTGCCCTTGTCACTCTTGTTGCCTGTACATCAGGCGGCACCAGCATATCCGGCCAGACGGCCCAGTTTTGGCGCCCGATCAGCGAGCCCAATCTGCAGATGTCGCTCGACAAGGCGCAGAAGAAACTGGATTTTGATCTCAGCCAGTGCCGCTGCAGCGTTTATCCCGCCAATATGTCACGGACCGATGCGGTTGAATTTCAGCCGGACAGGCAGCGCCTGGCGCAGACCAGCGTGACCATTACGCCGGATGAAGACGGCGATTGCGTGCAGCAACCGAGCCTGATCGTATCCGAATGCATGCGTGGTCGCGGCTGGGAAGTCACCAACTGCTCAGGCCGCATGCCTCTGCCGGGCGGTGGTTCGCTCTGCGCGGGCTACGTCGTTACGCAATAGCCCCTATCAGGCCCGGCTTCCGTTTTTCGCATCCCTTATGCTATAGCTCGCGCCCATTTTCATGTCCGCGCGGCGGGATAATAGTGAGGCGGAGATAACATTATGACATCGGCAAAAATGCTTTTCATCGGCGGCGGCAAAATGGGCAGCGCTTTGGTGCGCGGCATTTTGGGACACGCAAAGCCGATAGCGAAGCCTTCGGACATTTGCGTGATTGAGCCTTATCCGCCGGAAGGCGGTTTGCAGCTTCCCGCAGGCGTGGTCTGCCTTCTATCCGCGGATAAAATTGCGGTGGATTTTCACCCCGACCTTATTCTCATTGCCGTCAAGCCGCAGCAGATGGCAGCTGTCCTGCCTGTTTACGCGCGTTTTACAAAAAGCCTGTTCGTTTCCATCGCCGCGGGCATGACCCTTGGCAATCTGGAAGGATTTCTCGGTGGCGCTGATTACGCCGTTGTGCGCGTGATGCCAAACCTGCCCGCCAGCATCGGCATAGGCGCCAGCGTAGGCGTTGCCAATAAAAATGTCAGCGCCGCGCAGCGTGATCTTTGCCATCGCCTTCTGGAATCCGTCGGCACGATGGACTGGATTGAGGATGAAAGTCTGATGGATGTTGTGACGGCCATATCAGGCAGCGGCCCCGCCTATGTGGCCGATTTGTGTGCTGTTCTGGAAGAACTTGCGAAGGAAAACGGCCTTCCAGCGGATTTGGCCAAAAGATTGGCGCGTCAGACCGTGATCGGTACGGCAAGATTTATGGATGAGTCCGGGATTGATGCGCATGAACTGCGCCGCGCGGTCGCCAGTCCCGGCGGTACAACCGAAGCAGCTCTCGAAGTTCTTCTCGATCCGGAAACGGGCGCAAAGCCTGTCATGAGTCGTGCGATAAGAGCAGCAATTGCGCGTGGTCAGAAATTAGCCAAGCCGCGTCAAGGGTAATCCGCCCCAGTGGCTGCGGTGATATAAAAAATGCTATAATCGTCGCATGCCGAAAAAAGCCACAACGAACATAGAAAAAAAACTCACCGATGCAGCGCTGAAGCTGGCCGCGCGGCGCGAATGGAATTTGCTGACGCTTGAGGAAATCGCCCGTACAGCAAAACTTCCGCTGGCACAGGTGAAAAAACTTTTTCCTGGCACCGACGCCATTCTGCCCGCGATTGTAGGGTCTATGGACGCCCAAACAGCCGCTGCTTTCGGTAAAGCGGGGCCACAGGGCGCGCCGCATGACCGTTTGTTTGAGGTGATGATGGCGCGCTTCGATGCCTTGCAGGAACATCGCCGCGCTATCCTCGGCATTATAGCTTCGGCGCGGCGTAATCCAAAGCTGGCGCGCCCGCTTCTGCCTGCGCAGCTTCAGGCCATGGAAAAAATGCTCACCCTTGCCCGGCTGAAGCCCGGCGGTCCGGCGGCGCCATTGGCTGCCGCAGGGCTTTTGGCCGTGTACGCTTTCGCGCTGTGCTCCTGGCGGGGAGATAACTCCTCCGATATGGCCAAAACCATGGCAGCGCTCGACCGGGCGCTTCGCCATGCCGGAAAAGCCGCTGAAATTTTATTTCGTGCAGTAAAATAAAGCCTGCACACGTTATTGTGCACAGCACAAAAAAGGAGTGACAAAAGAAGGGCAAGGAGTCATATATTAACCCTTGTCCACTGGATGGGGCGCTAGCCCCTTGGACTGTGAGAGTTTTGCTCGAACCGCGAGGGATACAATGTCCAGACCCGCCTCCAACCCCTTCCTTGAATCCGACTTCGGCAAGCTCATGGATATGTCCAAAATTATGGGCGAATTCAAAATCCCCAGTTTCAATATGGAAGCCGTTTTCGCGGCTGCCCGCCGCAATATCGAGGTTGCCGCTGCTGTCAACCAGGCCGCTTTTGAGACCGCACAGCTCATCGCCCGTCGCCAGGCCGAATGGATGCGTCAGGGCTTTGAGGAAAGCGCTAGCCTGATGAACGCCGTCATCGCCACCCCGTCGCCCGAGGAAAAGGTCATCCGTCAGGCCGAAGCCTCCAAGGCCGCCATGGAAAAATGCATGGCAAATATGCGCGACATCGCCGAAACCATCAGCCGCTGCCAGACCCAGACGATGGAGACAGTCAGCAACCGCATGGCTGAAAGTGTGGAAGAATTGCGCGGAATCATCCGCAACGGCAACGCCGCCGCCTGATCCGGACGCCGTTTCCAAAGAATAAGGCGCGGGTCTTCCCCGCGCCTTTTTTGTATGCTTGAGTGGAAGCCAATCGTTTTGCGAGAGCTTTTCCATGAAAAACTATATTCTTTTAGCGGCTTGTTTGGTTTTAGCCTGGCCAAGCCATGCACACTCTAGCGAAGAATATGCGTTTATACTCAAAAGCCGTGGCAACCCCTACTGGACGGCTGTGGTCGACGGTATTCAAGAAACCGCCAAGGCCCATAACGTTCAGGCAATTATTCATCAGCTTGAAAATGACCGCGCAGCGGAAGAACAGCTTAACACCTGCATGTCGGTGATTGAGCGCAAGCCTAAACTTCTGGCCCTCAGCGCTGTAACTCCGGCTGTCGGTTTGCAATGTCTGAAAAAAGCTGCAGCGGATGGGATTGCTGTTGCCGACATGGACGCCAATATATCGGTGGCAGATGCCAAGGCCGAAGGTATTTTTTTGGCCTATTCCGTTGGCTCGGATAATTTTCTCATTGGGGAAAAAGCCGCGCAATATGTTAAAGAAATTACCTCGAGCGCCAAACTTAAAGTTTTTGTACTGGAAGGCGCTGCAGGAAGCATTCCTGGCCAAAAGCGCGCTGACGGATTTCGTGCGATGCTGAAAAAACTTATTCCTGCGGTGAATATCACCTCTCTTTCGGCAGAATGGGACCGACTTAAAGCCTTGAATGCGACTACCGATCTTCTTCAGCGTATGCCTGATGTTGGGGTGATATATGCCGCCAACGACATGATGGCGCTAGGCGCGGCTGAAGCCGTGCGGAGCGTCGGAAAGATGGAACAGATCAAGGTGATCGGTGTTGATGGCATTGCCGATGCCCGCAAGGCCGTTCAGGAAGGCCGCCTGACCGCATCGGTGGCCCAGCTTCCTTACCTGATCGGCAAGCGGGCAGTAGAACTCGGCATCGAAGCGGTCAAAACAGGCAAAACGGGCGTTACCGAAATCACAGCGACCCCGGTGTTGGACAAACCCATGCTGGAAGCCAAGAAAGATCCTCTGTTGCAATATGTTCGCTAGGTTTTTTTCAAACAATCCGGCGCGGCTTTATCTTTTCCAGTGCCTGCTGTTTCTGGCGGTGCTGGTTCTGGCATTCGCCTGCGCGTCGCCGTTTTTTCTTAGCGCCAGCAATATTGGCAATATCCTGACAGCCAGTGCTGTGATTGGCCTGATGGCGCTGGGTGCGACCTTCGTTATCGGCTCAGGCGGTATTGATCTGTCATCGGCATCGGTCATGGCTCTGAGTGGCACCTTGTGCGCATGGACTTTGCAGAAAATATCCGCGCCGCCAGCACTGGCAGTTCTTGTCGGTCTTGGTGCGGGCACCGCTTGCGGTTTTTTAACGGGCTGGCTGATCAATGTGACGCGCGCACCAAGTTTCATCGTTACACTGGGCATCATGAGTGTTGTACGCGCGGCGGCCTATATTATTTCTGACGGCATGCCGATTTATGGCTTGCCAGAAAATGTAACCGCCGCCGGGCAGGGCGATATATTGGGTATTCCCGCTCCCATTCTTCTATTATGCGCGGCGGCTGTTCTTGCCTATGTGATTTTGACACAAACCCGTTTTGGCCTGCACAGTCTTCTTGCCGGAGACAGCGTTTTTGCCGCGCATGCAGCAGGTATTTCCTTGTCCCGGCTGCGGTTGAAGATCTATACGCTGGCAGGATTTTTTTCGGGTCTGGCCGGGCTGGTTTTTATGACACGCACCAACTCCGGCGATCCATCCGCCGGGATGGGGTACGAGCTTATTGCCATCACCGCCGTCATTCTCGGCGGTGCCAATTTGTTTGGTGGCCGCGCCTCGATCTTGGGAACGGTTCTTGGGTTTCTATGCCTTGGCGTTCTGCAGAACGGCCTTAATTTGCTGGCCGTCAGCACCTACTACCAGATTTTATTTGTAGGCGTCGTGCTGC
Source organism: Alphaproteobacteria bacterium (assembly GCA_033763555.1). Classification (GTDB taxonomy): domain Bacteria; phylum Pseudomonadota; class Alphaproteobacteria; order UBA9219; family UBA9219; genus JALYJG01. Next base: position 21,426 of record JANRKK010000007.1, read on the forward strand.
TGGCGGCGGCGTTTCTGTCCCGCGCGGAAAATAGATTATGAGCGGACTGCAACTCAGAAATCTCAGCAAAAGCTTCGGCCATATCGAGGCTTTGAAGGACATATAAGCGGATTTCCGCGCAGGCGAAGTCACCGCTATCGTTGGTGACAATGGCGCAGGAAAATCGACACTCCTCAAATTGATGGCCGGGGTTCACCAACCGGATGCAGGTGACATTCTTCTGGATCATATGAGCCTCACAGGATGCTCTGCTGCTCTTCATCGCGACCGCGGCATCGAAATGGTGTATCAGGATCTGGCGCTTGCCCGGCAGCATGATGTCGTCGCCAATCTTTTTATGGGCCGCGAGCTGAGTTGTTTTGGCTTTCTGGCGCGACGGCACATGGCGCAGCAGGCCGCCGAACAGCTGGGTCTGCTTGGCATTCAAATTCCCGATCTAAGGGTTCCGGCAGGGTTTTTATCGGGTGGCCAGCAGCAGGCTATCGCCATTGCCCGCGCTGTGCTTTTCGATCCCCGGGTTCTTTTGCTGGACGAACCGACTGCAGCGCTGGCCGCGCGCGAGGTGCTTCAGATTCTCGATTTGATACGTCAGGAAAAGGAACGCGGCCGCATGGTTATTCTGGTCAGCCATCGGCTTAACGACGTCTTTGCCGTCGCCGACCGCATTTTGGTCATGAAGCAGGGGCGTATAATCCACGACGATGCGGCTAAAGCCACATCGTTGGAACAGACCGTCGAACGGATTGTCAGCTAGGTTTACTCCGCGCCGACGCGGGGGCGTTCTTCGGCGGGGCGATATTCCTGCATGCGCGTGGCGCGAAGGCCGTTCAGCCCGTGATGGTCGAGCAGATCCTGCCAAGCCTTGAATTCTTCTTCCGACAGGCTGTAGCGCTTGCAGGCTTCGTCGAACGTCAGCAGGCCGCTGCGCACCGCGGCGACCACTTGTGCCTTGCGGCGCATGACCCAGCGCCGGGTTTCCGGCGGCGGCAGGCGGTCCATTTCTTTTTGGCGGCTTGAGATGCGGACGATTTTGACGTCTTCGCCAGGCGGCCGGAAGCTTCCTGATGCATGCGACATGGTATGGCTCCACAAAAATACAGTCACTTTGAAATGTGCCGTTAAGGTAAACCCGCGCCGCTTAAAATCTGGCTAATCCGTATGGTTAATTTTCGTTGATTTTTGACGCGCACCAAATTGGGCCGTAAAAACAAGGCGTTGCGGGGCAGGAATGGCCGGGCAGGTTTTGTGCGTTGCGGGCAAGTAAGCTTAATGGGAGAGGTCAAAATAGGCTGATTTTCGAGACCGTCTTCATCTTAAGAACAGAAAAATATCCGTTTGATGATTATGGCTGCGATTAAGGAGCCCGGAATTTATAGAGAACTCTTACTGGTTTTTTTGAGGAGCTTTGCGCTCGGTTGCCAATTTCATGAAAGACCTTAGGGTGATGTTCATACGCTTCGAGCGTACCTGGATAAGGGCCATGGCGTTTCCCATGTTCCCGGACAAATACCTCTCTTTGAGCCTGTTTCATTGTGACCATATAGGCGACCGCGGCAACAACAACTTCTACTGGTGTCGGCCGGGCGTTCTTGACTAAAGTTTCCGAGGAAACAAAGCGGCCAGATTTTCTTGCCACGCTGATGGCATCGACAAGAGGTTTGAATTGTTTTTTCTTAAGGCCAGTCATTCTTACGGCCTCTAAGATATCGCCGTCACTGGAGGGATGAGGGGGCATGAGTAACTCCATCAAATTAAGTCCGATGCAAAAAGGCTAAGAAAGCATTTTACTTTTGTCAATCAATCCTGCTCAGTAAGTCAACATACAGCGCGCCACTGCTGTTGGGTTGTGTTGGAATATCAGGGTTGCGGTTGCGTAAAGCTGCATCGAAACCATATTTTTGCTGGATCAACATTCAGCTTCGTAATTTTATCGGAGGAATAAGGGCCACCCGTTATTTTCTTGCCCTCGCGCACAAAAACTTCTTCGTGCATCACGCCCCTTGTTAACAGTTCGGCGATTACGCAAGCAACAGCGGCAGCAGAAGCAGGCTTCGAGCGATCCATAAGCCCATCCATCCAGACGGGCTTTCCTGATCGCTTGGCTCTCTGGAAAGTACTCCGAATAGCCTTTCGCCAACCCCTGCGTTCTTTTTTAGCTTTGGGGCTGAGAGTTTTGAAAACTTCAGTTAACGCCGCATCTAACGTGCCAGCATTCAAAGCCATATAAAAACTCCTTGTTCAGAAAGACTGAAAGGGAAATAGAAGTCTAGGCAAAATTGATTATTCTGTCCACACCGTGGAGTAATCAACGCACAATCCGCCAGCTGCCGTCCCGCTGAAGGCAGGCGGTGCCGTAGCTTTCCTCCACCCTGTTGCCAATGCGGACAAGCTGGGAATATTCGCGGCAGTAATTTCCATCATAGGGATCGCCCGCATACAGCATGGCGGGCGAAGGCTCGGGCGGCGCGACATAATTCGGAACATAGGCAGCGCGGTAATAAACCGGGGGTGGCGACGTATAGGCAGGTGCGTAGGCATAGCTGTTGCGGCTTGCGTAAAACGCCCGGCGATCCATGGAGCGGCCAATCTCATTGCCCGCAAGCCCGCCGACAAACACACCCGCTGCCGTTGCCGCTACATTACCCGTGCCGCGCCCGAACTGATTGCCAACCAGACCGCCAAGCGCAGCTCCGGTCAGCGTGCCAAAAAATTCGCCGTCTCCGGCATGGGCCGGGGATGCTGTTATCACAGCCGCTGCCATGCCAAGGGCGAGGAAAAATTTATGCATCCGTATCATGCCTCTTCTGTAGCCCAAGCCTATGGCAGGAGTAAGGCATGATTCCAGCGGAAAGAAGGTTCCACGCCCTTTAAAAGCCTGTGTTTTTTGGCTTTTGCCGCCGGGCGTGATATGAACCGCACCGCACGGGAGATTTGGTCATGATGCCGAACAGCGAACAGGTTGGAATTTTTGTAGGCGTTCTGGAAGCCATTGTCCTGACGCCGATTTTGCTGGCTTTCGTCATCGAGCATCGTAAAAAACGGCATGCGGTCGATCTGGTGATGGAGGTTACCGATGTCGCATCGACCCGCACCGAATTGGCAGGACTTGATGAGCTGCTCGACGATATCCGCGACCTGATCGACCGTGCGCGCCATCCCAAAGCCTATGCCGAACTGAGCCTCGGCAACGAAATGCTGATTGTCGGGCCACCCTTGTCCGGCAAAAAAACGCTGGCGCGCCGCATTGCCAAGGAAGCGGCGTTTGACCACATCATCACAGTTCATAATCCACGCAACACCGATGCCTTGGTGCGTGCCAAGCGCCTGATGCAGCGCGCAGGCGATAAAAAGGTCATGCTGCTTCTGCCACGTCTTGATCTTGTCGACGAACATGCCAATGATGAAGTGCTGGCAGAACTGGATGCGCTAATCGAAGCGACCAGCGAATTACCCCATGCGCTGGTCGTCGGCACCACCAGCCGCCTGGTCGCCAATGGTGAGATCGATAATCTTTTCGGTACGACCCTTATGCTGCCCGGCGCGCCTGTTGTGCCCGTACCGCAGGCACCTTTGCAGGCCGAAACACACCGTATGCTGGCGGGCGTGGCCGAATATTATCTCGATCGCGCTTTGCGCGATGGCTATCATCTGGCCGATATATCGCGCGATGGATTTGTTGCACGCCTCTTGATGAGCGTTTTCAACTCCGCCCAGATCGAAGACATCTTGGTTCTCTGCCAGACAGCAGCCATCTACCGCCAGCGTATGGGACAGGCGAAAGAACGCGAAATTTCCTCGGAGATTCTGGAAATCATGATCCGCCGTGTCGTGGCGGTGGATGAAGCGAAACGCACCTGAGGCTTTTACTTCATAACGGCCGAAACCTTGATAATGGCCGGGCCGAGCAGAACGATAAACAGCGGCGGCAAAATAAAGAGAATCATCGGCACCGTCAGCGTGGCAGGAAGCTTCGCCGCCTTGGCCTCGGCGGCCATAATGCGTTCCTCGCGCATTTCGCCTGACAGCACCCGCAGGGATTGTGCCAGCGGCGTGCCGTATTTTTCTGTCTGAATCAGCGTATTGGTCAGCGCCATCACGCCCGGCAGCGGCACGCGGTCGGCCAGGTTTTGTAGCGCTTTGCTGCGGTCGGGCAGGAAGTTCAATTCAACCGAGGTCAGGCCGATTTCCTCGGCCAGTTCGGGGCAGCCCTGGCCGATTTCGCGGCTGACGCGGTCGAAGGACGCATCGAGGCTGAGCCCCGCTTCGGCGCAGATGACCAACAGATCCAATGCGTCTGGCATGGCTTTATGCAGGACTTTTTCGCGTTTCTGGCTTTGATTTTTGATGAACAGATCCGGCAGGGCCAGGCCCAGAATTCCGAAAAACATCACGATGGGAAAGCCCAGTGCCGGGTGTTTTAGCTTGATGGCGTGGACGACAAAGACAAAGAAAAACGCGGCAAAGGCCAGGCCCACAGGCATCGCCAGCTTCATAAACAAAAAGGCAAACATCGTGTCGCGCGAACGGTACCCGGCGCGCGCCAGCTTCAGGCGCAACTCGTCGATTTTTTTGCCTTGCGCCAGCTTCAGTTTTTGCACCACCTGTTTCATCAGGCTGGCGCGGGCGATGCCTGCACGGCGGGAAAGTTTTTTGCGCCGCTCGGCTTCGCGCAATTCGGATTTGCGTTGCAATACGTTCTTGATGCGCGCGGGCAGCGGATCGCTTTCCATCAGCGCCGTCCAGATCAGAATCACGACCGCAAAGGCCCCTAGGCCGCACATGCCAGCCAGAAAGTCAGGGTTACGCAGCAGGTTCTCGATACTCATGGGGATCGCAACGGAAAGACGCCCGCGCACAGGTATATGTACCGAGCGTATCTGTTTCTACGCCTTTTTTCCTAAGATTTGCTTAGCGTTAGGCGTGATTTTACCTGTGCATCAGGAAATCTGCGCTAGGTCATTTTTGCCGGGCAAAATTGCCTACCGGGGTAAACAGCGGCAAAATCTGCCGGGTATTTCGGGCTTCCGGGGCCCTTAACCCTTTGATTCGTGCCCGCGAACCGCTGGCATATTTCTCGCATGAAAAACGGGGCCGTTAAACAGGCGTTCACCTTTGGAACTTATGGTTAACGGCATCTTAACCCCCGTGGAAGGAGTCCGCGATCAACCCGAAAGGAGTTCAAGACCATGGCAATAGGTGATATCTCCCTAAGCGCCTCGGCACGGGCGAACCTGGGTGCGTTGCAAAACCTCGCGAAGCTTTTGCAACAAACGCAGCAAAACCTGTCCACAGGCAAGAAAGTCAACTCGGCGGCCGATAACGCTAACGCGTTCTTCGCGTCCCAAGGCTTCCTCAATCGTGCGAACGACTTGTCGAACCTGAAGGACAACCTGTCGACCGCGTTGCAAACGGTGACCTCGGTCAACTTGTCGATCACCAACGTGACCGCTGTCGTTAACCAGCTCAAGGGTATTACAACCCAGGCGCTGGGTACGACCGACACGACGGTGCGCGCCGGTTTGGCCTCGCAGTTCAACAATCTGCGTTCGCAGCTTGACTTGCTGGTCAACGACGCCACCTTCAACGGTACCAACCTGCTCAACAGCACCGCCAACAGCCTTGTTGTGTTCTTCAATGAAAACAACACGACGGCGCTGACGATCACGGGTGTCAACATCACTGCAGGCGGCCTCAGCATTGCGACGGCTACAGGTGATTTCTCTGACACCACGGCTATCAACACGGCAGCTTCACTCTTGCTGACCGCGTTGTCGACGTTGCGTTCCAACGCCGCGAGCTTCGGTGGTAACGCGACGCTGATTCAGACCCGTCAAAGCTTCACGGACAATCTGATCAACTCGCTGCAGACAGCTTCGGACAATCTCGTCCTGGCTGATACCAACCTGGAAGGCGCAAATCTCCAGTCGCTGCAAGCCCAGAACCAATTGGGCATCGTCGCGCTGGGTATTTCCGGCCAGCTGGCGCAAGCCATCCTCCGGTTGTTCCCGTAAGTGCATTCGGAGGGGGGCTTCGGCCCCCCTCTTCTTTTTAAATTCATCTTTCTCTCGAAGGAGTCGGGACAATGCCTCTCAAAATACGCGTCAAGCCTGAAGCCAAGATTTTCGCTGGCGGGGCTGTTCTTAAAAATGTCGGCAATCGTCCGGCAGACCTTCTGATCCTCTCGGACAGCCCAGTGCTGCGCGAGGATTACATGATGAATATCGACCGCAGCAACGAATCCGACGCCACCAATGTCTATTTCCTGTTGCAGGTCATCTATCTCTTCAAGGGCAAAGGCCAGCCGCTGGATAATCTGGTGATGGAAACCATCCGGAATTTCGGCAAGCTCTATACGGACTTCAGCGACATCGTTGATCAGATCATCGTTCATCTGGAAGCGGGCGAAAGTTTCAAGGCGTTGAAGATCGGCCATTCCCTGCTGGCGGAAAAAGAAAAAGCAGCTATCCCGACGCCATCGGAAACTCCGGCGGCTGTTCCGGCAGCGGTGTAGGGAGACAGCGATGACCACGACACAGGATAAACTCGGTGCCTATTCAACCCATCAGCGCAAAGACGAAAACAGCCGCGAGACCGACGCGCGTGCCTTGCTCAGCTGCGCCAGCCGTCTCAAAAACGTCCTTGATGCGGGCGGCAGCGATTTCGTGGAATATGGCGAAGCCATCCGCCATAACCAGAGGCTTTGGACGATTTTTCAAGTGGCTCTCTGCGATCCGGACAATCCCCTGCCGCGCGATCTCAAAATTACATTGCTAAATCTCAGCCGCTATATTGATCGCGTCAGTTTGCGCGCCATGGCTGAATTTGCGCCGCAGATTCTTAATAGCCTGATCGACATCAACCGTCGCATTGCTGCCGGGCTGAGCGTGAAGCAACCGCAACAGGCTCAGCAGCCCCCGGCTGCACCCGGGCCCAGCACGCCGCCACCCGGCGTTACCTCGGTGATGACAACGGCCTAGATTTTATAGAATTAAAGGCTGTTTTTAGCGGATGGTGCCCTGGGTGCCTTCGACAACCCATGAGTCACCTGCCTGCCGGATGGAGCGTATGCGGCCGATTCCCGGCAATTGATCGCCCACTTCCACATGCCGTAATTCCGGCGCGTAAGCGCTTTCCGCGACCCAGGCTTCTTCCGGCGTTGCCGCGCGAAGCACCCAGCTGCTCTTTGTCCGCCGTGACGATGTTTGCGTTGTGCGTGCGGGTTTTTTGGCTTTGCGTGAAGCGGTTGATGTTTTCGGCTTGGTGGTGACGGCGTGAGGTTTTTCGACCGATGCGTCGCTGCTGTCCAGCTTGATGCCGCTGCTGTGGTGGCCTTGCGCCATCTGCTGTTCCAGTTTGCTCAGGCGGGTTTCCATGCTGGACGATCCCGTTGCCGGAACACCGCCTGTCAACGCCAATTGCCCGATCTGCTGATTGGCCTGATCCAGAGCTTTCTTCAACTGATCGACCTGCTGGGTCAGATCAGCCAAACGGGTTTCCATCGATTCTTTGCTGAGAGAAATATCCGGTAATGCCGCAGGCGGCGCAGTCGCGTCAGTTGGCGGCAAAATATCGGTCTTTTGGGCGACGGGGGCAGGTGCTGGAATAACCGGAGCCGGAAGAGCCGCCGCAGGAGCTGGAGGCTCGATATTGATGATGTCGGCTACGTTATTGCCGGAGGCTGCCGGAGCTTGAGGCAAAGCCGAAGTTTCTGGCGCAGACGCCATGGCTGTTTTGGGAGCCGTATCGCTGGGGGGTGCTTTTAAGTCACTGATGTCCGTGACGTCAGCCGGAGTTTCGGTCGTGGGTACGGATGGCGGCAATGTATCGATTTTTGCCGGAGCCGAGCTGGCTGTGTTCATGGGAACAGGCGCGGGGCTGGGCGGTGGAGATGAGGTGCCAAATTGCCAGTAAAGAATGCCGCCCAGAATCAGCAAACCGCCAACGCCTGCCGCAATCGGCAGCAGCGGTGAAGATTTTCTCTGTCCTGAATCGGGTTGATCCTCAATGACGGCACCTAGCTCTTCCGAAACACTCGCGGTTTCTTCGGTTGCCGTGTCAGCGAAATCATCCACGGGCGGATGATCATCCGTCCAGGTTTCGGGCTTCAAATCATGCGATTCATGGGGTTGATCGCCGTGATTGTGATGTTCGGCGCCATAATCATCGGTCATGATCGGAAACTCCTGTTCAGGTCAAATGGGCTGGATGGAATGTCACTAACAAGAAGATCGGGTGACAGCCCGGCTTAATGGCGGTCGGCGGATGCCCAGCTTAACGGCCATACATCCCGGGAACAAGACCCTGCGTTCCGTAGGAGCCCGGCCCCATCATGCCCATGTTGTTATAGGGCGAGTAAGGTGACATACCTCCACCGCCAAAACCTGTAACCGTATAGGGGGAATAAGGTCCAGTGGAGCCGGGATATCCGGCAGATGCACCGTAAGGCGTGCCATAAGGGGAAGTGCCACCCGCTTGTGGAAAAGCCCCTGTTCTTGCTCCCGGCATGCCGGGATAGCCAGGACCAAATCCCGCTGCAGTAGCTGCAGCAGGCTGTTCTGTTCCCGACAGGGTGTTTTCCTTGACAGAGGTTACAAAGAAAATGCCCATCGGTGTTCCGGCGGCAACACGCACCAAAGGACGCACCTGATTTGCTTGATTCTGGAAAAACTGGCTGGCGGTTTGTCCGGCCTGGCCCAAACCCCTGTAAAGCCCTCGTTCAAGCCCTTGGCCGCCTTGGGCAACGATGGTGGTCTGGCCATTGGTGACAACCGAAGAGCTGGTTTGCCCAAGCGCTGAACCAAAAGCTTGTAAAAAGCTTGCTGCAGCAGGAAGCACCACGCGGGTGAAGTAACGCTGATCAACCTCGGTTGCCATCCCCGCCAAAGTCGTGTCGGGGTCGAGAGCAATGGCATTGATTGGGTAATCTTTACCCTTCAGGTTGGCGAGGTTGAATTGCAAGACAAGATAATCGCTGTAGCCGTTGGCAATCTGGAATTGGCCTATGGCGCGTGCGCCGGAAAGAGGTCCAGATACAATATGTGCCATAATAGGGCCCGGCACATCAGAGTTAGCCTCGACCAACAACTCGGCGTAGCTGACTGTACCAGCCGGAACGATAGTTTTAGGTTCAGTGACAGATGAAGCAGGCGTAGCCGCTAAACCGGAAGCAGAAGAGGGAACTCCTGAGGTTTCAGATTTAGGCTTTTCATCTTTAACACCGGACACATGCTTCATGCTGCGCGGTTGCCAACTGTCCATAACTTGCTTCATTTGGCCTTGCATGGCGGTAGCGAGGCCTTCATCAAAAGGCTTGGGCTGAGCGACTTGGGCTTGCTGCTGCCGGGTTGCCGCAATTTGAGCCATCTGCTGTTTCAAATACTGCGTTTCAGCGCGTAATTCATTAAGCTGATTATCCTTCTTTTCCGTTAGCTCCCCGAGATTGCCTGCCTGGCCGATAGGGGTTGGAAATGCGCTTTGCCCGCTTTCGAGTGCTGTTTTCGTGCGCTGTTCATCCGCGGCTTGCGTTTGTTGAAGAAAATAAGGTGAAGCTTTCCCCCCGGGGGCCTCGCGTATATTGGGGGGCTGAACCAGGGATGCTTGCGGCGTAGGGCCAGGCCCGCCTGAGAAAAAGCTGGCACCTGCAGCAAACACGGCACCGACCACCGTCATCAAAACCAGAAGTTTAAAAAACGGCCGGGTGCGCCATGCTTCCGTAAGGTTCGCGCGTAAATCGCGCCGAGGCGCAGGCTCTTCATGCGCTTCGATATCGTGATGCTCGAAATCGTCGTGATTGTTATCGGTCATGGTTCATCTTCCCGTAAAAGCCGCCCGCGCACCACTGCGCCATTGTCGGACATCAAAAGCACCGGGGCATCGCCAATTTCATAGACTTTCGTTCCGTCCGCTGAAGCGACGCTTGCATTCCATGCTGGTGACAAAAGGGTCAGCGGCGTGCGGACAAAGACCCGGTTGTTCAACATCCAGGCCATCGTGCGGGCATCCAGCCCGCTGATCTTCATGCGCTTCGCATCTTTCGGCGGTATATTTTCAAGCACCATCATGATGTCGTTATCGCCCGCCGAAATTTTAGGGCGGCTGATAAGAGGAATTTTGGCGTTGGGGCCATATTTTGGAATGCGTGCATCGTAACGCAGGTCAACCGACGGTCCTCCTGCAGAAAGACGAAAAATGACAGGAGTCGTAAGATCTTTCAGCAACACGGACATATTACCCATGCCGATGCGAGTGAGAGGAACAAGCCGGATGACATGCGTTCCGGCAGGAGTTGGCGACACCTCGAAATTGCCGCCAACGCCGACATCCGTAATCGGCCAAGGCGCGCCTGTGGAATCCACAATGGTAATGGTTGTTACATAACCTGCAGCCAGCTCAATTTGTGGTGGGTCAACGCCAGGATCAAGGGAAAGCGTCTTAACCCGAACCTCTCCCTTCGGTGGGCCAGAAGAGGGTGGCTGGGCGGCTTCCTGGAAAGTTTCAAGCTTCTGCATGAAACCGCGAATTTGCTCGGGCGTCAGCGGAAACATGCCATTCACGGCGCGTTCATAGGATTTTTGAATATGCTCCTGATCACGCTTGGACTGATCGGCCTCGGCCTTGGCCTGGGCTTGTAGTGCGGCCTGTTCGGCTTGAGCGGCTATTTGTGCAGCATCGTTAGAAAGGGCCGCTGGCGGTGGGGGCGCGGGGAGAGTTGTTGTAGCAGGCGGCGCTGGTGCCGGAATAGCGATGCCTGCAGGCGGCGTTGTGGATTGAATTTGTTCACGCAGGGCTTCAAGAGAAGAAGGTTCCGAGGGAACAGAAGCATCGGTCGCCGATGGTATCGGCATTGGATTCTGTGCGTTAGCCAGTGTGGAAATCAGTATCAGGCTTCCCGTCACGGCAGCGTACAGGATTTGGCGCCGCATAGATTCAAAAATGGCGTCGCAATTTTTCAGCACAATCTATCCCCGAATCAGGCACGCTGGAAGCAACCTTGACCTTATCAGCAAACCGAAGTTAACGGCAAGTTCACAGGTAAACAACGCCCTTGGCAATTGGCAACGCCTCAACGCAAGACATTCCATGTTTTAATGCCCAAACCTGAAGGGTTTTGGGAAACAGGTATGCGGGTCAGGGTTAGTTCAATGACGCTGCGTTCCTTGCGGGTAACATTATTATTGGTTGCGTAAGTCATAATGATGGGCATTTGAATGGTCCATTCGTAAAGCCCTTCCTTGGTTTCGCCTTGCTTCGTAATAACAGCTGTGTTGGCCGGGACCGTGGTCAAAACAAGCCGTCGCTCCAGGAATGCTTGGCCTATGCCTAGTGTATCGAAAGCTTTGGAAAAGCCAGTCCAGCCTTCCGTTGTAAATCGCGGTCGTTGGATTTTAAGGTGACTCTGATAGTTGCCAAAGCCAAAAGTCATCAGCTCGGTAATTGTGTTTGTTGCCCATGACAAAACCGCTTGGTTGGTCAGATTAGGCATAGACAAAGCCAAAAGCGATTGAGCCTTCCGGTCCGGCGTTATGGCTTGGTAACTGTAAATCGGCTGGAAGAGGGGCACGCTGAAGATCAGCGCGGCTCCCAGCGCGCCAATAACAACAGCCTGGGTCATGATCAGCCGAACCGAACGGTTCCAGCGCGCTTTTTCAGCTTTCTCGTCAGACACCGCGTCAATGGTTACGGGCTCAACGGAGAAAAATCCCAACCCCGCCTTGGTAGCTTTAAGGGCTTCTGAGGAAGAAGAACTTTTACCTTCAGACGCTATTTTTTGTTGAGACAAGCTCGGCATTATTATTTAGCGCCGGGCCGAACAGCGACCCATTGTTCGATGCTGACGCCATCAGGATTTTGCAAAGTTGAAACGCGCACCACTTGTAAAAGAAGATTGGTATGAATGGGCGCTGGCGCCTCGCTGCCACTAAAGTTAATCGTGATCGGAAATTGCAAATACCAAGTATAAACACCGTTGCGGACAAGGGCATTCTTGATTTCCGGCGCGGCGCCGATATCCAGCGAGATAACCAGTTTGCGCGCTGATACGGCTTCGAGTATGCCAGCTTCCTTGAGGGCCTTGGAAAAGCTTTGCCATCCGCTCTCGGTGAAACTGTTTGAAGCTTGCTGCAGACGCGTGCGGTAGTCCACATAATCAAAACGCATGACGTTCTGGACAGTGCCCGCAGCCCAGGCGACGATCTCGGCTTGCGTCCGGTAGGGCTCGTTCAGCGGCACAATATTAATGATGCGCCCGTCGGAAGTGGTGGCAAAATAAACCTGCCGTGTTTCTGCTGTCATGAACAGGCTGACAATGCCTGCCGCGAGCAGAATGATAACAATTGTTTGCACCAGACTGATCCGCAACAGCATGCGGTAGCCGTCGCGATAGAAAGCGTTGCGGCTCAGAACGGTATTGACGGCGTCTTTCAAGGCCATGACGTCCTCACGAAGCGGGTATGTGAATCTCGGGCAGCGCGCTGGCGGTCTCATATTCCGCCGAATTTTTGCAGCTTGAGCAGATTCGGTTGTGCTTGCCAGAAGATTCAAATTTATTCAGGCACATCAGGCAAATGCGCAGAGATGTGACCAGCATGGCGCCTTTTTGCGTCGCGTCGCCCGTTGGTGTTTTTGGCGGCCGTCGGTTGCTGCGTGCAACGATACTGGCGCCGCCTTCATCCATCAGGCGGCGTCCGGGCTTGCGGCCCGGTGCCGCGCGCCGTGGCAGGCCAAGCCGTGCCGCACGAGTCATAATGGCGGCAACAGAACGGCCGAGAGCTTCGGCGATGGCGCTTGGCGGCTGATTGCTCAGCCACATATTCCGCAAGGTTCCATCCTGGTCATGCCAGCCGGAAACAGCCGCGGCCGGAGAGGCAATGCCAGAGGGAGTCATGGGCGGCTCGGTTGCAGACAAGTCGGATATCCTTGCGCAGGAATTCTTCTTGCAGGGCAAGGCGATAGCAATGCCTGGCCCGATGCGGACAGAACCAGAAATAACCTATAAATTATCAAGCTTTCCTTAACGTCCAGATCAGGAAACGCACCCCCTGATATCTTAAAAAATATAATTAATTCAAATAGTTAGTATGAATTTGCCTTGCTGTAGTCGGTTGCTCGACGGAGCGAGCTTTTGCTGCTATCCCGGCGCGTCCGCTTCTGAATTTGTTTCGGTCTTTCAACTATTTGGTGATTTGTTCATGAAACGTCAACGCCGTTCCCACCCCTTGGGGCCTCATCCGAAGAAACGCAAGGTTTTTCGCCCCCATAAGGAACATCCCAGTCCGCCGCAGGCCATTAGTAAGCCTGCCGCATCTTCGCGCGACAGTGTTTTTCTGTGGGGGCTGCATGCGGTGCGCGCCGCTTGGTTGAACCCCAAACGCCGCTGCTATCGATTGTGGCTGGCAGAAGCCGGGCAGAAAAATTTCGCAACGACCCTGGATGAAGCGCGCGACAATCTTTTGAAACGCCCGGACATCAAGCATGTCGATCGCCGCGAGCTTGATCGTCTCACGCCGCCCGGTAGCGTGCATCAGGGCATCGTGCTGGAAGCCGCGCCCCTGCATGAGCCGTCCTTGCAGGATGTGATCGCGGGTGACAACCCGCCCGATCTTTTGCTGATGCTTGATCAGGTGACCGACCCGCACAATATCGGCGCCATTCTCCGTTCGGCGGCTTCGTTCGGTGCGGGTGCCGTCATCATGACGGAGCGCAACGCGCCCGGCGTGACAGGCGTGCTGGCGAAATCGGCCTCCGGCGCGGTCGAGCATGTGCCGCAAATTCATGTCGTCAATCTGGCGCGGGCGCTGGATACGTTGCGGCAGGCGGGTTACTGGTGCATCGGCCTCACGGAAGAAGGCGCGCGCGAACTCAGTGCGTGCGATATATCAGGCCGAACAGTTCTGGTGCTCGGTGCGGAAGGCGAAGGTTTGCGCCATCTGACGCGGCAGAAATGCGATGAGCTCGCGCGGCTGCCGACGGGCGGCCCCATCGGCAGTTTGAATGTTTCTAATGCTGCAGCCGTGGCGCTCTACGAGGCCCGACGGCAAAACCGCATATCGGGCCAGAAGGTCTGAGCGTACTTGCCGGACGAGTCGGGGGTTGTGTCATTTGCCGTATGCGAACAGACGCGGAGGCTATGCGGTAGCGAATGGTATTGTTGGCGGCGTCACGGCTATCCAGGTCCAGGCCGTATTCTGCGAATTCCGTCAATAAACTCATTTGGCGTTCGTCGATGAAGGCGGTCACCATCGAAGCCTCTTGAAAAACGGGATTTTCAAAAGGAACTATGGTTGTTTCAAATTCGCGCAAAGCTCCCCAGACTTTGGCAAGGGCCATGGATCTGGACAGTTCTATTTCAAACAAGGTCAGTTCGACGCTTTTTAATCCTGCCGCTTTGCGTTCGCGCAAAATAAAGAAACTTGCCAATTCAATGGTGATGTCATCCCATGGCTCTCCGAAATCTCCGGCAGCCAGCTGGAGAAGGTTGGCATGCAGAGAATCTGCCCCTGCACGACGTTCCATTATTTCTGTTGCTGCTTGCGATAAGTATGCAGGCTTTTGAATAGATTTACTCATTTATTATTCCCTGAATAAAAATGCCCCATCAATCCGGGCAGAATAGGGGGCTTTTTTATTTTCGGCAATCCCCTAACGCCTTGAAAGGACTTTTTGATTTGGTTAAGCCACTTGCCCCTTGGCCTCAATTAAGCTTAAAGTCCCCGGCCTCGGATTAAAGGCCATGCCTATGGAAAAAGCCAAAAACAACCTGCCCGCCGATATTGCCAAGCTGGGCTTTGAAGACGCGCTGGGCGAGCTGGAAAAGCTCGTGCGCCAGTTGGAAGACGGCAAGGCGAAGCTGGATGACGCCATCGGCGCCTATGAGCGCGGCGCGCTGCTACGGCGCCATTGCGAAGCCAAGCTGCGTGAGGCCCAGAGCCGCATTGAAAAAATTGCCGTTAGCGCCGACGGCAAGATCAGCACTACATCCCTTTAACATTCAGCACCCGGACACACTATGCCCTCCGTAAGCGCCAGCCTCTCCGCCGCCATGTCCGAAGCCGCTCAGGCCGTTGCCGAGTCGCTGGAACGCATTCTCCCCAAATCCGATTTTCCCGAGAAAAAACTTTTCGACGCCATGCGCTATGGCGCGCTGAATGGCGGCAAGCGGCTGCGCCCCTTTCTGGTCATGAGTTCGGCGCGGATTTTCGGCGTCAGCGAAGATTGCGCTTTGCGCGCCGCGGCGGCCGTGGAATGCATTCATTGTTATTCGCTCATCCATGACGATCTTCCGGCGATGGATAATTCCGATCTGCGTCGTGGCCAGCCGACGGTGCACAAGAAATACGACGATGCCACAGCCATTCTGGCAGGCGATGCTTTGCTGACGCTGGCGTTTGAAATTCTTACCGATCCGCGCACGCATGAAGACCCGCAGGTGCGTTGCCGACTGGTGACGGCGCTGGCCAAGGCCTCCGGCGTGCATGGCATGGTCGGCGGGCAGATGCTCGACCTCATCGCCGAAACGACCGATCTCGACATTGGCGCGATTACGCGCCTGCAACGGCTGAAAACAGGCGAGCTGATCGCTTTCTCCGCCGAGGCGGGCGCTATTCTCGGCAAGGCATCGGTGCAGCATCACAACGCGCTGCGGGCCTATGCGCATGATCTCGGCCTTGCATTCCAGATCATTGATGATTTGTTGGATGCCGAGGGCACCGAAGCCGAAACCGGGAAATCCGTCGGCCGTGATGCCAAGGCAGGCAAGGCGACTTTCGTCACCATTCTGGGCGCGGATCGCGCGCGCAACCAGGCGAAGCTTTTATCCGAACAGGCCATTGGGCATCTGGCCACTTTCGCGGGCCGCGCCAAGCATCTGGAAGATGTCGCGCGTTTCGTGGTTGATCGCAAATCCTGATCGCGATGGCGAACGCGGCTTCGTTTGAGTGGCGCGTCGCGGACAGTCCAATTCCCTACCCTGAAGCCGTTGAAGAGATGGAGCGCCGCGCTGCGGCCGTCGAATCCGGCACCGCACCCGAACTGATCTGGCTGCTGGAGCATCCGCCACTTTACACCAAGGGCGCCAGCTCAACCGAAGAGGATGTCATCAACCCGCACGGCCTTCCGGTTTATGAAACGGGCCGCGGCGGCAAGGCGACATGGCACGGGCCGGGCCAGCGGGTGATTTATGTCGTCGCAGATTTGCGCAAGCGCGAACGCGATGTGAAGCAGCATGTCGGGCGGCTGGAAGAATGGATCATCCAAGTTTTAAAAGATTTCGGCGTCACGGGTGAACGGCGCGAAACCCGTATCGGCATCTGGGTCGATCATAATGGGAAAGATGAAAAAATCGCCGCCATCGGTGTGCGCGTCCGTAAATGGGTTGCCTATCACGGGCTGGCGTTGAATGTGAATCCCGATCTCGGCGCTTTCAAGGGCATTGTGCCCTGCGGCCTTCCGGATTTCGGTGTGACGTCGCTGCAGGTGCTGGGGGTTAAGGCTTCGATGTCAGAGGTGGATGACGCCTTCCAGCGGCATGCCGATATATTAATCTCCTAAGACCAGCCATCTCAAAAGCCCCCACGCGCCTGAAGGCCTTTCAGGCTGCGAAGGGGCAAATGGTTGTTGGACTATGGCCTTGGCTTCCGAGGCCAGGCGCGTTCCGAGAAGGCGAGAGCCTTGAAATTTTCCTTCCCTGACAATCAGTTCACCCCATTCGCCTTCCAGGTTCCGGTATATAAATTTCCTGGGTGCAGGGGTGATGCCTTCACTGAGAAGGGAATGAATAATAGTCGCGCCATCGCTGGCCACCGAAACCTTGCCGCCATGGTCGACAATACAGGCGACATGGCCTTGCATGACATAGGTGCAGTTGGCGCTGACGCCCGAAACTTTTTCAGCTTGGGGAAATAAAGACCTTGCGGATCTTTGAGCTCTCCGCCTTTGCGACCGTCTGGCCATATTCATCGCCTAATAAATATTAATCCCGAAATTCCCATAACGACTGTCTCTAAAGACTAGAGCAGTCTTTTACGCTTATCAATATATTCCCGCTTGCATGAATCGACACAAAGACTAATACCTTCTGTAGAATTAAACCAACCCGTGAATCATGGCCAAATCCGCCGCTAAAACCCGCCCGCCTGAGGGGCCGCCGCCCGCGATTGTGGACAAAAAACTCTCCGAGGCTTTGTCGGAGCGTTATCTGTCCTATGCGCTGTCGACCATCATGGCGCGGTCGCTGCCGGATGTGCGCGACGGGCTGAAGCCCGTGCATCGCCGCCTGCTGTTCGCCATGCGCGAATTGCGACTGGAGCCCGGTCAGCCGCCGAAAAAATCCGCGCGTGTCGTTGGTGACGTCATCGGTAAATTCCATCCGCATGGCGACGTTGCGGTCTATGAAGCGCTGGTGCGTCTGGCGCAGGATTTCGTCGAGCGTTATCCGCTGATCGAAGGGCAGGGGAATTTCGGCAATATCGACGGCGATAACCCCGCCGCGATGCGTTACACCGAAGCGAGGCTGACGGAAGTCGCACGGCTCCTGCTGGAAGGCATCGATGAAGACACAGTCGATTTCCGTGCCACCTATGACGGCAGCGGTGAAGAGCCTGTGGTGTTGCCTGCCGCTTTCCCGAATCTTCTGGCAAACGGCGCCAGTGGCATTGCCGTCGGCATGGCAACCTCCATCCCGCCGCACAATGTCGGCGAGTTGTGCGATGCGTTGCGCCATCTGATCAAACACCCCAATACGCATTTCGACAAGCTGGTCAGCCTTGTGCCGGGGCCGGATTTTCCGACGGGCGGCATTCTGGTTGAGGGGCGTGAGCAAATTCTTGAGGCGTATAAAACGGGTAAGGGTTCCTTCCGCCTGCGCGCCAAATGGGAAAGGGAAGAGATGCGTCAGGGCATGTGGCGCGTCGTCGTCACCGAAATTCCCTACCATGTGCCCAAGGCACGGTTGATCGAAAAAATGGCCGAGCTGCTCGCAGCGCGGAAATTGCCCTTGCTTGATGATGTGCATGATGAATCCGCCGACGATATCCGCCTCGTCCTCACGCCAAAGAGTCGCAATGTCGATCCTGCCGTTCTGATGGAATCTCTGTTCCGGCAAACGGAGCTGGAGGTGCGCATTCCGCTGAACCTCAATGTGTTGGACAAGGATTGCGTGCCGCAGGTGATGGATTTGCGCGCCGCGCTGCGCGCCTGGCTCGATCATCGGCAGGATGTTTTGCAGCGCCGTTCACGCTACCAGTTGGCGCAGATCGAAGCGCGGTTGGAAGTTCTTGCAGGCTATCTCATCGCCTATCTCAATCTCGACAAGGTTATCAAAATCATCCGCACGGAGGATGAGCCGAAACCCGTTCTGATGAAGGCTTTTAAGCTGAGCGATGTGCAGGCCGAAGCGATTTTGAATATGCGCCTTCGTTCCTTGCGCAAGCTCGAGGAAATGGAAATCAAGTCGGAACAGAAGGATTTGTCGGGTAGGCAGGCGGAATTGAAAAAGCTCCTGAAAAGTGAAGATCTGCGCTGGCAGGCCATCGATGCCGAGATTGCCGAACTTAAAAAGAGTTTTGGCAAGGAAACCAAGTTGGGCGCGCGCCGTACCGAAATCGCCGATGTGCCGAAGGAGCTGCATGTGCCTGTCGAGGCGGTGATTGAACGTGAAAACATCACTATCATCTGTTCAGCCAAGGGATGGATCCGCGCGATGCGCGGCCATATCGCCGAGGACGCGGCGGCGCTGACGGGTGTGAAATACAAGGAAGGCGATGAAGGCGCTTTCGCGCTGAATGCCGAAACGACGGACAAGATTTTACTGTTTGCAGGCAATGGGCGTTTCTACACGCTGGGCGGTGACAAGTTGCCGGGCGGGCGTGGGTTGGGTGACCCGGTGCGCCTGATGATCGATCTGCCGCCCGAAGCCGACATTCTCGGCATCGTGAAATATCAGCCGGAGCAGAAATTTATCGTCGCCTCCAGCGATGGGCGCGGCTTCATTGTTAAGGCGGAAGATGTCCTTGCACAGACTAAAAACGGCAAGCAGGTGTTGAATGTCAGCGGCAAGGTTCGCGCTGCCGCCTTTGCGCCCGTCTCCGGAGATCATATCGCCGTCATCGGCACGAACCGGAAACTCTTGCTGTTCCCGTTGGCGGATCTGCCGGAAATGTCGCGCGGCCGCGGCGTGATTTTGCAGAAATACAAGGATGGCGGCCTGTCGGATGTGAAGGCTTTCACCTTGAAAGAAGGCCTCTCATGGAAGTCCGGCGACCGCGACCGGACGGAAACCGATCTGCGCGCCTGGGTCGGCGCGCGCGCTCAGGCCGGACGCCTGCCGCCTAACGGCTTTGCGCGCAGCAATCGGTTTTCCTGAAGTTCAGCTAGCCATTTTCAGTAATGACGGGAAGCGATTCCGCATTTCAGTAGGGAATTTTGGACTCTCGGGAAGCTGCTGCAAAAAGACTTGTACGTCCTCTGGCTCAAGCAGTTGAGAGGCAACCAGCTGAACACAATTTCCTGACAAGAGGAGGCATAGATACCGAGGATCGCCAACCTGAAGGGAATCCATGGCTCCATTCAATTCTGATGTTGGGGCTGTGCGTTTTAATCTGTTCAAATCGCTTTCGGTGAGTGAGCCGATTTGTACAATCCGTACAATGGCAAGACGCCCATCCACGATACCAATCGTTGTGTCGTCCACTTCATATTTCCAACGTCCCGACTTTGAGTCTATGAGTTCCATAACCTTCTCCTTCATCTGGCTTTAATATCGATTTAAATCATAGAAAGCTTTTGAAGCATCTTATGCTCAATTTAGGTGCTGGTAAATCCTGTTTTGCCACCCTATAAAACGGCTATGTCTATTCCTGTTATCGCCATCGACGGGCCTTCGGCTAGCGGCAAGGGTACTATCGCTCGCCGCCTGGCGGCGCATTTCGGTTTTGTGCATCTCGATACGGGGTTGTTGTACCGCGCGGTGGCGTTAGCCGTGCTGTGCGCCAAGGCCGATCCGGCGGATGCCGCGGCGGCAGAAAAAGCTGCGCGCGAGCTGGATGGTTCGACACTTTTGTCCGGCGGCGACCCTGCCTTGCGCGAAGACGCCACCTCCCGCGCGGCGTCCAAAGTCGCGGCGATGCCGGGCGTCCGTGCTGCCCTTCTAAAATTCCAAAAGGATTTCTGCGCGACACCGCCCGGGGGTGGGCCGGGGGCGGTGCTGGATGGGCGGGATATCGGCACCGTCATAGCCCCCCAAGCCCCTGTAAAGATTTATGTTACCGCCAGCACGGAAACCCGCGCTGAACGCCGCTTTAAGGAGTTGCAGGGCCGGGGGGAACATGTTACCTACGCGGCCGTCCTTGCGGACATGAAGGAACGCGATGAACGGGATGTTGCCCGCTCCATCGCCCCGGCTAAACCCGCCGATGACGCCGTCATTCTCGATACGACGAATATGACAGCGGATCAGGCTTTTAGCGAGGCTCTCAGGATTGCTGAAGGCCGACTGGGCCGAGGTTAAACCCGCAGGGAAAGCTGGCATACCGCCAGCGACAGACGAAGAATCGGAATCAAGCGGCCTTGCTTTCAGCCCCTGATATCCAGTCTGGTCTGCAATGAAACGACTTCCGGGCGACCGAGGTCAAAGCGAAAGCAAGCAGGCCGCAAGGCTCACGCAGCCGCGCCTGTATCATCAGAAAGAGATACATCCAATGGCACGCAGTGCAACTCAAAAGAACGCCGCTTCTTCGCGCGCGAAGAAAGCTAAAGAAGCCGCCAATGCCCTCCCCGCCGAAGCGGGCAGTTTCGCCGCCCTTCTCGACGAAGCCTTTGGCAAAACAGGCAATCTGGAAGGCAAGGTTATCAATGGCCGCATTCTTTCCATCGAAAATGATTTCGTCCTCGTCGATGTCGGTCTGAAATCTGAAGGCCGCATCGCGCTACGCGAATTTTCCATGGCCGGACAAATCCCGGAACTCAAGGCAGGCGATATCGTCGAAGTGTTCCTCGAGCGTATGGAAGACCGCAATGGCGAAGCCATGCTGTCGCGCGAAAAAGCCAAGCGCGAAGAAAGCTGGACGGTTCTGCAAGTGTCGTTCGACAAGGGCGCACATGTTACGGGCGTCATCTCGGGCCGCGTTAAAGGCGGTTTTACGGTTGATCTCAGCGGCGCCATGGCATTCCTGCCGGGCAGCCAGGTGGATATCCGCCCCGTGCGCGATATCACGCCGTTAATGGGTACACCGCAGCCTTTCCAGATCCTGAAAATGGACCGCGCGCGCGGCAACATTGTCGTCTCGCGCCGCGCCGTGCTGGAAGAAAGCCGCGCTGAAGCCCGCACCGAGCTGGTCGCCAATTTGAAGGAAGGCCAGATCCTGCAAGGTATCGTCAAGAACATCACCGACTACGGCGCTTTCGTCGATCTCGGCGGCGTTGACGGCTTGCTGCACGTTACGGATATTGCGTGGAAGCGCATCAACCATCCGTCGGAAGTGCTGCAGATCGGCCAGGCGGTCAATGTGCAGATCATCCGCTTCAACGCCGAAACCCAGCGCATCAGCCTCGGCATGAAGCAGCTGGAATCCGATCCGTGGGAAGGCGTTGTCGCCAAGTACCCG
>JANRKK010000008.1:0-64066 GCA_033763555.1 Alphaproteobacteria bacterium
CAGCTTCGCGCGCGTGATGAGCTGGTACGACAATGAATGGGGCTTCTCCTGCCGCATGAGCGACACCGCCGCGGCCATGATGAAGGCGAAGTAGGGCCATTTCCCTCGAAAAAAAACTCGGATAGTCTCGGCGTTATCCCCGCCAAGGCGCGGGTAGCGCTTGCGTTCAGGATTCCATGTTCATCGAAACCGGGCACTTCGCCCTTATCCTCGCCCTGCTGGTCGCCGCGGTTCAGGCGTTTATCGGCTTGCGCGACTTACGATCAGATCGTCATAAGTCCTCCCCCCTTGGGGGGAGGGTTGGGTGGGGGGTCTCTGAAGAACACGACCCCCCATCTGCGAAAACCAAGAGCTTACTTCGTAAGCTCAGGTTTTCGCGTCTTCCCCCCAAAGGAAGAAGACGGGATTCTGTCAATACGAGAGACATATCAGATACTCAAATATGGATAGCTGCCGCGCGAAGGACGGCGCGTGCCCAATGCGCCTTGATCGCCATCGCTTTTGTGGCCCTCGCGCATGCCTATGTGACCAGTGATTTTTCCGTCCTCAACGTCGCGCAGAACAGCCATATCGACAAGCCGCTGCTGTATAAAATCTCGGGCGTGTGGGGCAATCATGAGGGCTCCATGCTGCTGTGGGTTCTGGTGCTGGCGCTTTATGGCGCGGCGCTGGCATTGTTCGGCAAAAAAATGCCGACCTCTCTGCAGATGCGCGCGCTGGGCGTGCAGGGTATTTTATCGGCGGTCTTCCTGCTGTTCATCCTGCTGACCTCGAACCCTTTCATGCGGCTCAACCCCGCGCCCCTGAACGGGCAAGGGCTGAACCCGATTTTGCAGGATCCCGGCCTCGCCTTTCATCCGCCCTGCCTTTATCTCGGCTATGTCGGTTTTTCGCTGGTCTTCGCGCTGGCTGTTGCGGCACTG
The DNA here is from genome assembly GCA_033763555.1 of Alphaproteobacteria bacterium. Classification (GTDB taxonomy): domain Bacteria; phylum Pseudomonadota; class Alphaproteobacteria; order UBA9219; family UBA9219; genus JALYJG01. Next base: position 924 of record JANRKK010000008.1, read on the forward strand.
ATGGAAGGCAGGGTGGATTCCACATGGGCACGCGCGGTACGGCCCTGGGCGCTGGCGGCCTGGAGCTTCCTCACGCTCGGTATCGGGCTGGGTTCCTGGTGGGCCTATTACACGCTGGGCTGGGGCGGCTGGTGGTACTGGGACCCGGTTGAAAATGCGTCTTTCATCCCGTGGCTGGCGGGCACGGCATTGCTGCACAGCCTGATCGTTCTGGAAAAACGCGATGTATTGAAAGCCTGGACAGTCCTTCTGGCCATCATCACATTCTCGCTGTCGCTGATCGGTACCTTTCTTGTGCGTTCGGGTGTGCTGACTTCGGTGCACAGCTTCGCGTCCGACCCGGCGCGCGGCGTGTTCATCCTCGGCATGATCGTGGCGGTGACGGGCAGTGCGTTGCTGCTGTTTCTCCTGCGCGCGCCAACGATGAAATCCGGTGCGGATTTTGCGCCGCTCTCCCGCGAGGGTAGTTTGCTATTGAATAATGTGTTGCTCAGCACGGCGGCGGGAACGGTGTTGCTCGGCACCCTTTATCCGCTGTTCCTTGATGCGCTGAGCCTCGGCAAGGTCTCGGTCGGGCCGCCTTATTTCAACCGGACTTTCGGGCCGCTGATGCTGCCGTTGATCATCGCGATGGGTATCGGGCCGATGCTGGGCTGGAAAAAAGCCGATGCGCGTGGATTGGTTCAGCGTCTGGGTTTTGCGTTGCTGGCGGCTCTGACCGTGATGGCTGCAACATGGATTTGGGCAGGCGGTTCAGCGAAAATCTTGATCACAGCGGCGGGTATGGGACTGGCGGCATGGCTGGGTACAGCGACCTTCCTGACATGGGCCGAGCGTATCAGCCTGTTCCGCACGGGTTTTGGTGAAGCACTGCGCAATGCTGCGCAGCTGCCACTGTCGGCCTATGGCATGCTAGCGGCGCATGCGGGCATGGCGGTGCTGCTGGCGGGGATTACAGGCTCGCTCGGCTGGCAGGTGGAAAAAATCCAAATGATGCGCGTCGGCGAAAGCGTGGATGTCGCCACCTACCGCCTGAAGCTAGAAAAGGTCGAGGAAAATATCCAGGGCCCCAACTATACCGCCACACGCGCGGCGTTCGTTGCGACCAAGAATGGCGGTTTTGTTGCGCGCCTGACACCGGAACGGCGAATGTTCACTATGCCGCCACAGCTTGTCACCGATGCCGCCATCCATACCAATTTCATCGGCGATCTCTATGCCGTGATCGGTGAAGCGGATGGCAAGGGTAACTATGTCACGCGGCTTTACTACAACCCACTGGTGCCATGGATTTTCTTTGGCGTCGGATTGATGGCGCTGGGGGGCACGCTGGCGCTCGCGGGACGCCGGAAGAATTCCGGTGCAACGGAAAAACAGGAAGCGGCACGATCAGGCAAAACATCGCGCCGTGCGTTTTTGATACCTTTGATGGCATTTGCCGTTTTGGCCGGGTTTTTTGCCAATCGCCTGTGGCTGGCTGAAAAAGGCTTTGCTCCGGATAAAATTCCATCGGCGCTGATCGGCAAGCCGGTACCGGTTTTCGATCTGCCATCCCTGACAGGCGGCCACGTAACGGCGGCGAGCTTCAAGGGCAAAGTTACGCTGGTGAATTTCTTTGCTTCCTGGTGCGTGCCGTGCCGGGCGGAGCATGAGATTCTTTCCGGCCTGAAAAGCGTGAAAAGCCTGACGCTGGTCGGCATTAATTACAAGGACAGGCCGGAACAGGCGCAGGCCTGGCTGAGAAAATCCGGCAATCCATTCAGCGCCATCGCCAACGACCGCGAAGGCACAGCGGCGATTGATTTCGGCGTCTATGGCATTCCTGAAAGCTTCCTGATTGATCGGCAAGGCATCATCCGTTTTCGGCAAGCCGGCATCCTGACACCCGAAGCCGTGCAGAACAAAATCCTTCCACTCGTGAAGGAGTTGAACCGATGAATTTTCACTTCATTCGTCATTCCGGCGCAAGCCGGAATCCAGCGGCGAGCGTCCGCGAGCCAAAAAAACTTATTTGCGTGCTGACGTACAAGTACTGGATCCCGGCTTTCGCCGGGATGACGCTTGTTGTTGTGTTTTTGTTTGGATTAATAACACTCGCCCACGCCGTGCAGCCGGATGAAATGCTGAAAGACCCGGCACTGGAAGCCCGCGCGCGCGTGATCAGCAAGGATATGCGCTGCCTTGTCTGCCAGAACCAGTCGATTGATGATTCCGACGCGCCGCTGGCGCGCGATCTGCGCGTACTGCTGCGCCAACGCCTGACGGCAGGCGATACCGATGCGCAGGCGCGTGCCCATATCGTGCAGCGTTATGGTGATTATGTCCTGCTGACGCCGCCTTTCAAGCCCGCGACTTCTCTTTTATGGCTGGGGCCCGGGTTTTTCTTGCTGATTGCACTGGGGGCGATGATCGGTTTCTACCGGAAAGGCAGACGCACATGACCGCTCTGCTCTGCACCGCGCTTGCCCTGATGGTTGCCGCTTTTCTTGCGGCACCTTTTTGGCGGACAAATCGTAAGAGCGCACTGGCGCTCGCGTTCGGGCTGATGCTGGGCGCGGGGCTGTTCTATCTTTATCTCGGTGCGCCGGATTTGCCGGACAAGCCCTATGCCGCGCGGCGCAACGACCCGGATTTCCGCCTGAACACCATCGCCGAAACCATGGCGACGGAGCTGGCGGAACGGCCCGATGCCGAAGGTTACAAGCGCGCGGCAGCTTTGTTCCTCGCCATAGGGCGCTTTGACCGTGCCGCAGAAGCCAGCCGCAAGGCGGTGGAGCACGGCGCGGATGATGCCGAAACCTGGTCGCGGCTGGGCGAAAGCCTGGTGCGGGCGAATGACGGCATGGTGGTGATGGATGCGCAGGATGCTTTTAAAAAGGCCCTGAAGCGCGACCCGAAAGATGTCCGCGCGCGTTTTTCCATGGGCCTCGCGCAGGCGCAAATCGGCAACTTCAAAAAAGCCGTCGGCATCTGGCGCGATCTGGAACGCGACGCGACGCCCGATGCGCCCTGGTTGCCGCAGGTGAAAAAAAGCATCCGGGAGTTTTCCCGCAAGGGCGGATTCGACCCGGCCTCCATCCCGCCGCGAGCGCCTGAAGCAGGCCGCTAAGCCGCAATCCGCGCCGATTCGCCGCACAATCTAGGCAACGCGCCGGAAAATGGGCATAAAGGCTGCAACCTCTGGAGGAACCCTCATGAAGAAATGCGCATCCAAGGGCTTTGCCGCCCTCATCGCCGTCCTGGCCGTTCTGGCCTTTATCATTGCTATGCAAACTTCGGAATTTCAGGTGACGCGCACGGCCACCATCGCCGCGCCGCCTGCCAAACTGTTCCCGCTGGTGAATGACCTGCGCAAATGGGAAAGCTGGTCGCCCTGGGCCAAGCTCGACCCGAACGCCAAACATTCCTTCGAGGGACCGCGCGCGGGCAAAGGCGCCATCATGCATTGGGATGGCAATATGCAGGTGGGCAAGGGCAGTATGACCATCACCGAAAGCCGCCCGTCCAGCGCCATCAAGTTCCAGCTGGATTTCACCAAGCCGCTGAAAGGCACCAGCACGGCCGAGTTCACCTTCAAGCCGGAAGGCAAGAACACCGCCGTGACCTGGAGCATGCAGGGCAAGAAGGATTTCCTGGCCAAGGCTATCAGCTTAATTTCCAGTTGCGAAAAGATGGTCGGCGGGCAATTTGAAAAGGGCCTGGCCAATCTGAAGGCCATCGCCGAAAAGCGCTAGGCCATTTCCCCTAAAAAGTTCTGCTCCGGCCACCCCCCAGCAGCCGGAGCAGAATGCTGCATGCGCAGCTTCCCTAGGCAACGGCGCGGTTAGTCCGCAGGCTGTTGCATCTGGTTGTTTTGCTCGACCGTCTTGCCATCCACTTTCTTGGTGTGGCTGTATTCGGTCTTGCCGTCTTTTTCCACGGCCTTGTTTTTAATTTCGGTCGTGGATTTGTTGAAAAGACCTTTGGGGTCTTTCTTGCTCTTGATATGGACGGTGGTCTTCTTGTTGCCTTCGCTGTCCACATCGACCTTCTTGGTGGTTTCCTTTTCGATGTTGGTACCGGACGAGTCCGTATTTTCCATCTTGTCCTTGGCTTCATAGCCGCCGTCGGAATGCGTGCGGACGCTGGATTCCGACTTGGCGCTGGTGTCAGCCGCAAGGGCCGGACCTGCGATCAGAAGCGCGGCAAGAGCCACGGATGCGAGAAACTGCTTTTTCATGGGGATACCCTTTCGATAACGAAGTTGTCCTGCCCGCCCTGGCGGGCGGTTCCTGTTAGATCTCTATCAGGCGTTCTGTAAGGAACCCATATATAAGGGCGCGGCAGAGAGTAAAAATCCCGGAAGGATGACGGGCTTCGACCACTATGCTATCTCAGAAGCCCCGCACCGCAGACTTCATCTCACAGCTGGTTTGAAAGGATTCTTCATGATTCTCGGCATGCCGGTTGCGCATTTTACGTTGTTGCACACGGCCATCAGCCTGATCGCCATTGTCGCCGGTATCGTCATGCTGGCGGGGATGGTGCGGGGGCGTTTTTGCGCCCGGACACACGGCGTATTCCTGCTGACCACCATTGCGACGAGCGCGACCGGATTTATGTTCCCTCTGGCGCAGTTCGGGCCGCCGCGTATTTTCGGCCTGATTTCTTTCGCCGCTCTGGCCGCCGCGCTGTTCGCGCTTTATGTGGAACGGCTGAAAGGCCGCTGGCGGGTGATTTATATCGGCACCGTGTGGCTGACTTTTTATTTGAATGTCGTCGTTCTGGTGGTGCAGTCCTTCCAGAAAATCCCGGCCCTGAACGTCTTTGCCCCGACGCAAAAGGAACCGCCCTTTCTGGCGACACAATCGGCCGTGCTGCTGCTGTTCGTGATCTGCGGCGTTCTTGCGCTACGCCGCTTTCGTCCGCCTGCGGGAAAGTTGTTGCCGTTGAGGTGAGGTAAGCTTTTGGGGTGAGATTGCTTTCGCTCGGCTATCAAACTCGGTGCGCACTTCATGGCACCACACCCCAACAACCCGTCCGCCTACGCTCCTGCGGAGCTTCGGCGGACATAAGGTTTGCTAACGCTCGCCGCGCTCGCGAAGCAAACCTAATGGCGGATGGGGTGAGATTCGAACTCACGGTGAGCTTGCGCCCACGCCGGTTTTCAAGACCGGAGCCTTAAACCACTCGGCCACCCATCCACATCATGAGAGATAGCAGAAACCAACCGGACGGGAAAAGGCCACCGTTTGGGCGTTATTCCGACGCCGCCATAAGCAGGCTGGCGTTGCCGCCTGCCGCTGTGGTGTTGTTGGAGGTCACGCGCTCCACCGCAAAGCGCGGCAGATAGTGCGGCCCGCCGCCCTTGGGGCCCGTACCGGACAGGCCCTCGCCGCCGAAAGGCTGTACGCCGACGATCGCGCCGATCATCGAGCGGTTGACGTAGAAATTGCCGACATGCAGTTCGCGTTCCACCTGACGCACGGTGGCTTCGATGCGGCTGTGCAGGCCGCCCGTGAGGCCGAACCCGGTGGCGTTGATCTGCGCGATTAGCGCGCCGAGATTTTCAGGCTTATACCGAACCACATGCAGGATGGGCCCGAACACTTCGCCCTTGAGCCAACTGATGGATGGAATTTCCCAGGCCTGCGGTGCCACGAAATTCCCGGCCATGCATTCGGGGCTGAGCTCAACCGTGCAGATTTCCTTTGCCTCGCGGCGTAGGAGGCCGACATGCTCCATCAAACCATCCTTGGCACCCTTGTCGATCACCGGACCGACATCCGTTTCCAGTTTCGCCGGATTGCCGACGTTCAATTCGCGCATGGCACCCTTCAGCATCGTGATGATTTTATCCGCCGTCGGTTCCGGCAGGCAAAGAATGCGCATGGCCGAGCAGCGCTGCCCCGCCGAACGGAAAGCGCTGGTCAGCACATCATCCACCACCTGTTCTGGCAGGGCCGAGCTGTCGACGATCATCGCGTTCTGGCCGCCTGTTTCGGCAATCAGCGGCACGATTGGCCTGTCCTTGGCCGCCAGCGTGCGGTTGATGCCCCATGCGGTGGAGGTCGAGCCCGTAAAGGCCACACCCGCGACATCCGGATACGCGACCAAAGCTGCGCCCAGCGCGCCGCCGCCCACCATCAGCTGAAACACATGCGGAGGAATCCCTGATTTCTCGATCAGCCGCGCCGTGGCAACCGCAATGGCCCGCGTCTGCGAGGCAGGCTTGGCGAGGACGCAATTGCCCGCGACCAGAGCCGCCGCAATCTGGCCCAGGAAAATCGCCAGCGGGAAATTCCACGGGCTGATGCAGACAAACACGCCGCGTCCGGCGAGGCGCATCTGGTTACGCTCGCCAGTCGGCCCGGGCAGGTCGATGACAGCAAAATCTTCCCGCGCGCGCATCGCGTAATAGCGGCAGAAATCCACAGCCTCGCGTAGCTCAGCCAGCGCATCGGGCAAAGTCTTGCCGCCTTCGCGCGTCAGAATGGCCATCAGCTCCGTGCCATTTTCTTCCAGCAGATCGCCGAGCCGTTCAAGGCAGTTGGCGCGAACATCCACGGGGGCATTGGCCCAGACCCTGTGCACGCTTTGCGCGGCCCGAAAGGCCTTGTCAGCGATCTCCTTGAGATCGCCCTTAAGCTCCGTGACCGCAGGCAGTGTGACGCGGCCCACCGCTTCGAGTAAGGGGCCTGTGACAAAAGGATCATTCAAATCCAGCCCGGCGGAATTGCGGCGCTCCGGCGCATAGAGATCGGCGGGCAGGCGCACCGACGGGTGGCGCAGTTGCGGATAGGATTTGACATCCTCAACCGCATCCGTCGTGAGTTGGGAAACCGAAACCGAACGGTCGAGCATGCGGTGAACAAAGGAACTGTTCGCGCCATTTTCCAGAATCCGGCGCACGAGATAGCCGAGCAGCACTTCGTGATCGCCAACGGGCGCGTAGGTACAGCTCTTGATGCCTTCGCGCTGCATGATGCGGTAGAGATCGTCATTCATGCCGTGCAGTTTCTGGAATTCGAAGCGCGAGGGATCCTTCGCCAGCTCCAGAATATGCGCGACGGTCATCGCGTTATGCGTGCCGAAAACAGGCTGGATGCCGTCACCCGCATCCAGAATGCGACGGGCGCAGGCAAGGTAGGACACATCGGTGCTGGCCTTGCGGGTGAAAGTCGGGAAGTCGCTCCAACCACGTTCCTGCGCGCGCTTGACCTCGCTGTCCCAATAGGCGCCCTTCACAAGGCGGATATGCATGCGGCGGCGATAGGCCTTGCCCATTTCAGTAATGAAGTCGATCACGGCAGGTGCGCGTTTTTGGTACGCCTGCACGGCGAAGCCGAGCCCTTCCCAGCCGCCCAGCCGCGCACGGTTCAGCAATTCATCGGAAACTTTCAGCGATAATTGCAGACGACCGGCTTCTTCGGCATCAATTGTGACGGGAATGTCGTAACGCGCCGCCTGTTCGCACAGGGTGACGAGGCGCGGCACCATTTCGCGCATCACGCGTTCGCGGTGTGTAATTTCATAACGCGGATGCAGCGCCGACAATTTGATGGAGATGCCGGACGGCCGCGCGAATTTCTGCATTTTCTGGAACGCGCCAATCGCTTCGATGGCTTGGGCATAGGATTGGTAATAACGCTCGGCATCTTCGGCGGTGCGCGCGCCCTCGCCCAGCATGTCGAAAGAAAAGCGCATATCCTGCGCCATCAGGGGACGGGAATTCTGCAAGGCGTGCTCGATCGTCTCGCCGGTAACAAACTGGCCCGCCAGCCATTGCATGGCGGCCTTGATAGCTTCGCGGATAACCGGTTGACCCAGACGCGAAATCAACTTGCCGACGGCCGCGCCGGGATTTTGTTTGGTCGGATCGTCCAGCTGTATGACTTTGCCGGTGATGGATAAAGCCCATCCGGTCATATTCATCGCCCAGGGCGCGTCATTGCCGAGCGCCTCGTTCCAGTGCGTTTCGCTCAGCTTGTCGCGGATCAATGCATCCGCGGTCGTGCGATCAGGAATACGCAGCAGCGCTTCCGCCAGACACATCAACGCCAGGCCTTCCTGACTCGTCAGGCCAAAGCGCGACAACAGATCATTGACGCTGGCCGACGGCTTGTGCGTGCGGCGGATTTCTTCAATCCAGCTGGCGGCGCGCCCCGCGGCGCGGGAACGCTCAGCCGCCGAGAGTTGCGCGGCCGGGAAAAGTTTTTCAAGGCAGTTTTCTTCCCCGGCACGGTAGAGCGCGGCCAGTTCCTGCAGGTATTTTTGCGAGTCGAAAGGCATGGCGGGAGATTCGGACAGGGCTTTGGAAAAAGCAAGATTGGGCACGAAAACCTCCCCTTAAAATCCCGTCAGGACGCGACGGATTCGAGCCTTTCTTCAGGCTGGGGCGGGTAATAATCCAACAGTCTCTGTCGCGCAAGCGGAAGGTCGCCGGGCCGGGCGATAAGATGCCGATTTTGCGGATGGGCGAAGACATGGCGGGCGAGAAAATGCCCTGTCAGCTCCAGCCCCTGCCTTATGTCCTGACTTGTCCACAGGCCACGGCCCGCCAGAAAGCTCGGCAGGGGAAAGAGTTTTTCATGATAGGGCGCGCCCGCTTCCAGCGACACGGCGCGGCCCGTGCGCGGACTGACATAGGCCAGATTGTCGCTGCCGCCATTGGCGGCGCAGGCGTTGAGATCGAGCCCGTAACCCAAAGCCTGCAACAGTCCCATCTCCCACTTTATATAAGAGGGGCCCCAGAGGCCGGGGTCAGGCAAAGCCAGCAGGGCGCAGAGGCCAGCATAGACACCCAGCATCGGCTGGCGTTCCGGCAGGCTGGCTTCGGTCACGGCGCAGGCGCTGGCGATCAACGCGAGAATTTCCGGTTCATCCAGCCACGCCGCCGGATGCGCATTCAAAAGATCACAACTGTAATGGCCGAGATGATCTTCCAGCTTGGCGCGCCAGCGCGCCTTGACGCGATTGCCCGGCTGCAAAACGGGTTGCGCGCGCTGCCCCTGCCCGCCCGCCATCAACCCCGCATGGCGCCCTTGCGTTTCGGTCAGCAGCATGACGACCGCGGCGTTTTCGCCATGCGGCCGGGCCGATAAAACAATGGCTTCGTCAATCCATTCCATTGTGTGGATGCTAGGCCATCCGGCGCCATCAGAAAACCTTATTCTTCCCGTCACTTAGACCCGAGTGGCAGGGGGCAAGAGCCTATGGTATGGAGATGCCCCGCCTTGGTTTCTGCTTTCCCGCCTCTTCACACATTCTTTCTCAGGGAGACTTCAATGATCCGCTTGCGCTCTTTCCTTTCTCTGGCCGCGCTGGGCGTGCTGGTTCTTTCCGCCCCCGCGCATGCCGCCGACGCCGCGCCCGCAGCGTCCGGCGCTTACCAGCTGGACAACAGCCATGCGAGCATCACTTTCAAAATCAATCATCTTGGTTTTTCGCGCTACACAGGCCGCTTCGACAAAATGGAAGGCACACTGAATTTCAACAGCGAAGCGCCGGAAAAAAGCGCGGTTGATGTCACTATCTATCCGAACAGCGTCGACACCAACAATGTGAAGCTGGAAGAAGAATTACGCAGCAGCGATAAAGGCTTCGACGTCATCAAGCATCCGCGCGCGACCTTCCGTTCGACCAAGGTCGAGCGCACCAGCCCGACAACCGGAAAAGTAACAGGTGATTTCACCTTCATGGGTGTCACCCACCCGGTGACGCTGGATGTCACCCTGATCGGCAGCGGCGCTCACCCCATGAACAAGAAGCCCGTTATCGGCTTCAGCGCCTCGGGCAGTTTCAAACGTTCGGACTACGGCTATACCGCCTTCCTGCCCATGGTCGGCGATGAGGTGAGCCTGCAGATCGAAGCGGAGTTCAACAAGGCGGAGTAACCATGGCGAAGCCCGCTCCTTCCGCCGTTTATGACCCTGTCGCCAAGGCATTGCACTGGCTGATTGCGCTGGCCGTTATCGGTATGCTGGCGGTGGGATGGATTATGGTCGGGCTTCCCAACGGACCGGAAAAATTCGCGCTTTTCCAGTGGCATAAATCCATCGGCATTACCGTTCTGTTGCTGGCCCTGGTGCGGCTGGCCTGGCGTTTGAAACACCCCGCTCCGCTTCTGCCCTCGACCATGCCGGGTTGGGAAAAATTCGCGGCGCATGCCGGGCATTTTCTTTTGTACGCCCTGATGATCGGCATGCCGCTTGTCGGATGGGTGGTTGTCTCCACATCGCCCCTGAATTTGCCGACCATGTTTTACGGGTTTTTCCAGTGGCCACATCTGCCTGTCCTGTCGACGCTGGAGAACAGGAAAGAGATCAATGACCTCGCCGCATGGGCACATGGAGTTGCCGCATGGATCTTTGTAGCCCTGATTGTGGGGCATGCGGCGGCGGCGTGGAAACACCACCTTATCAACCGCGACAATGTGCTGCTGCGCATGATGCCAAAAGCCCTGACCGGATTTCTCAACCGCTTGCGGGGGCAAAAATGAAAAAATATCTGGCTGTTTTTCTGGCCCTTCTTGCTTGCGCCTCTCCGACGCCTAGCTTCGCCAAAAACTGGACGGTCGATTACGCTAACAGCCGCCTGGGCTTCACCGCAACACAGGGCGATAAAAGCTTTGAAGGATCTTTCAAGAATTTTCAGACCACGATTGATTTCGACCCTGCCAAGCCTGAGGCCGGAAAAATCACCGCCACGATCGACATGATCAGCGCCGTTGCAGGCAGCGCCGAGCGCGACAGCGCCCTGCCGCAGGCGGACTGGTTCGACACCAAGAAATTCCCGCAGGCGCAATTTGCTTCCACCAGTATCAAGGCAGCCGGAACCGACAAAAGCGCCGCGCAATGTTTTGAAGCCGAAGGCACGCTCACCATCAAGGGTATCGAGCGCAAGGTGACGCTGCCTTTCTGCCTGAAACCGGAAGACGACCATACGCGCGCGAAAGGCAAAATTGTTCTGATGCGCAATGATTTCCAGATCGGCCAGGGCCAGTGGGCGAGCGAGGCTTTTGTCAAAAACGCTGTCACAGTCACCGTGGATATCGCGGCGCGTTAGGGCCTGAAACACCGCAACAACATGGCATTAACCATAGAAATTCCTTCTCATTTGGCTGTCCGGCTGATAAAAATAAACCTGCTATTCAAGGGCGGGTTTATTAAGGCCGTTCAAAATTCCGGAAAGGTTTAGGAAATGTCTCAAGAGACTGTAACCGTCACCGTTCATGTGACGGCTGAAGAATATGAAGCACTGATGGCACATTTCAAGGAAGCGGTAACGCAAGCCATCGTTACGCATAATATTCCGCTTGTGCGCTCAACCATCAAATTGCATCCCGGCCTGCTGGATGAAGCTTACGGCGACCCCGAAAGCCGCAGCAATTTTGCCCATATGGTTGCCATGCACGGATGCCATGAGCTTGTCCCGCTTATTCAGGAACAACGGCCGGAGCTTCTGCAAGGCCGAAACCGCCACAACAATACGCCGTTTTCCCTGGCGGTTGCGGGTCATGATGAAGAAACAGCGCTTGCTTTCTGCGCCGTTGATGACGGCTGTGCAGCACGCGGCAATATATTCAACAGCAATGTCCTGCACATCGCCGCACAACATGGCACAGACAAACTGATTCAGGTCATCGCGCAGAAATACCCCAATATGCTGGACGAGCCGAACGATTTGGGTCGGACGCCGCTGGAGGCCGCCAGGTTCTGGAACCGTTCTTCAGCCGTCGCGACGCTTGAAAGCCTGTTGCCGGAAGCAGAGGTTGAGCGAGGCGAACCAAGACTGCGCCTCGTCGGCGGACAAAAGTTTGCCAGATAAGCTTCTTAAAATACGCCTGTTTTTAAGCTGCTGATTTTTGCCGGGCGGTTCCTACCGCTCTCTGCCAAACAGCGAACAAATCCTCGGCCAAAACATCCTGCCAGCTGGCGAGATAGTCGCGGCTGTAGGTGATGGCCGCTTCGCGCATCATCTGATGCAGTGCCGGATCGACGGCGAAACCGCGTAAGGCCCCGGTCCAATTTTCCACGCCGCTATCGACCACCTGCATCGCAGGCGTATGTTTAAACAATTGTGCAACACCGCTTTGGCGCGAGACCAGAACGGGACAGCCCGAAGCCATCGCCTCCACCCCCGCCATACTACGGATTTCCACTTCCGACGACAGCGCCAGACCATCGACACTGGCATAGAGCCGTGCCAGTTCATGCGGCGGAACAAAACCCGGCAGGCTGACATGCGCGCCGAGGCGCTTCTTCACTTCTTCCGCAGCCGGGCCGACGCCCGCGCAAAGAAAATGCAATGGCACGCCTTCACCGATCAGCTTTTCCATTGCACCCGCAAGCGTGTAGATATTCTTGCCGACATCGACGCGACCGACAAACAGCACCAGAATGCGTCCTGGCGGAACGGCATAGTCACGTTCAACACCCGCGCGGTCGGCACGGTGCGGGCCAAACATATCTTTGTCCACGCCGAGGCGCAAATGATGCACATGCGCCTTGCCGAGAATATTTTCGGCCAGCTTGTGATCTTCTTCGCGCGTCACCAGCGCCGCGCGACAGAGGCTGACATGGCGCTGTAGCCGCCGCTCCATGCTTTTTTCCTTCCGTTCCGGCAATTTCCAGGCATCCAGCATTTGGACGCCGAGCCAGCTGCGTCCGAAAATTTTCTCGATCGTCTGGCGCGTAAAAATACGGGTGTAGGACGGCGTATCCGTGTGAAAGGATGTCACAAGCTGAATGCCGCGCATGCGGCTGACCCGCTCCGCCGTGCGGGCAAAAGCAAAAAACCCGTCGGTGGTATGAATGACATCATAGGCTGCCAGTTCCCGCGCCAGCGCCGGATGCCAGGGTGATAGATCGGTATGATCGGGCACATAAGGCAAGAATTTCAGTTTTGCCGTGCTGAACACAGGTGGCAGATGGCGAAAACGCGCGCGCGGGCCCAGCACCTCATCCGGCGCATCGCCGGAAAAATAAACCGTGAGATCAAGCGGCAGATTGCCGGAAGCCGCAGCGGCGCCCAGACGTTCCCAGCACTTCACATGCCCACCCGCCTGCGGCGAACGGCGCAGGTCGACCAGAACGGCGACACGAAGGGGTGCGGGTGAAGTCATGATTTCAGAAATAACTCGTTTTGTGGGTGTGCCGTTATTGTGCAGCGCCCCTAACAAAATTCAAAGCGTTGCGCTGAGATGCTCATACGCCGCTCTATACAACCGGGGATGGAATTGACAAGCCAAAAAAGAGTAAATAGTCTTTAATCTGAGGTAACGGTATTTCTGGCCTCGTAACGATCTGTGGTTGAAATTGAATCAATAACAAGGAGGTACGCCATGTCCGGTTTCTTTGATAATCCTCAAAAACGTGTGGAAGGTATTTTTTCACAGCAGGAAGAGAAGCGATTTCCAGGCTTGCATGACAGGCTAAGAGAGTTTGAAAAAGAAAAATGGGAAGAACCATCCCGTCCTGCCGGAGCTTTGCAGGAAACAGAGGCTCCCGCACTTACCCACCGCTAAACTGAACTGAAGATCGATAAGAGGCTGCCGCATTCCGTGCGGTGGCCTCTTTGCTTGTCTGGCGGCAGGGTTCCAGTATAGTCCTGCCGTCATGACGCAAACCATCCACCATTTCGACCCCACCATTCTGCGCGAGTACGATATCCGCGGCACGGTCGGCAAGACCTTGCATATTGCCGATGCGCTGGCGCTGGGACGCGCCTTCGGCACGGTGGTGGTGCGTAGCGGCGGCACGCATATCATGGTCGGCTATGATGGCCGCACCCATTCGCCCGATTTCGAGGCGGCTTTGGTCGAAGGGTTGGTGTCCACGGGGCTGCATGTGAACCGCATCGGGCTCGGCCCGACACCGATGCTGTATTTCTCGGTGCATCACACCAACGCCAGCGCCGGAATTATGGTGACGGGTTCGCACAACCCGCCTGACCAGAATGGCTTCAAGATGATGATCGCCAAGCATGTGAAAGGCGGCGGGCCCTTCTATGGCGAGGCGATTAAAAAACTCGGCGTCATGGCAGCGAAAGCCGACTATGTCACCGGCAAGGGCGATGCGAAGAAAACCGATATTCGTGATGTCTATGCCACGCGCCTTGCGCGCGATTACCAGAGCCCGCGCCCGCTCAAGGTCGTGTGGGATTGCGGCAATGGCGCTGCGGGCGAGATTGCCCGCCGCCTGACAGCCAAACTGCCGGGCGAACACACACTGCTTTTCGCCGATATTGACGGAACCTTCCCCAACCATCACCCCGACCCGACAGTTCCCGAGAATCTGCGCGATCTGCAGGAAGCCGTGCGCAAAAACGGCGCCGATCTTGGCATCGGTTTCGATGGCGACGGCGATCGCATCGGCGCGGTGGACGGGCAAGGCCGCATCGTCGCGGGTGACCAGCTGCTGGCGATTTACGCCACCGATATTCTCAAGGCCTATCCGGGCGCGGCGATTATCGCCGACGTCAAGGCGTCACAAGTGCTGTTCGATCGCATCGGCGAGCTTGGCGGCAAGCCCATCATGTGGAAAACCGGCCATTCGCATGTGAAGGCCAAGATGGCCGAAACCAAATCGCCTTTCGCCGGGGAGATGAGCGGCCATATTTTCTTCGCCGATAAATATTATGGCTTTGACGATGCGCTGTATGCGGGCGTGCGATTGCTGTCAGTCGTTGGCAGCTCGGGCAAATCACTGGACAGCTGGCGCGACTCCCTGCCCGCCACGATCAGCACGCCGGAAATGCGTTTCGCCGTGGACGAGGCGCGCAAATTCGCGGTGGCCGACGAGGTCAAAAAACGCCTGAAGAAGGCGGGCGCGCAGGTCATCGATATCGACGGTGTGCGCGTGATGACCGAGGATGGCTGGTGGCTGCTGCGCGCCTCGAACACCCAGGCGGTTCTGGTCGCCCGTGCCGAGGCGCAGACCGAAGCAGGGCTGGAAAGGCTGAAAGGCCAGCTAAAGGCGCAGCTGAAGGAAAGCGGCATTGACCTGCCGGGTAATCCCGGCGCGGGACATTAACGTCTGATTGTCGGTAAAGCTAGAGTTTCAAAGCTGTATTATTTTCACGACTTCTACGGCGCAAACAGCCTGCACGATCAATTGCCGATGCCTGCCATGAAATATTTTCGAGCAGCTTAAGGGCCGCGCAGGCAAAACCAAGCTTTAAAGAAACGTCAGCCACATAACCGGGCACAAAAACCCCACCAACAGCATCAATGGCCAACAAGGCAGCTGCCGTCACACCAGCATAAACACCGCCTGCATAGAGGCATTCAATTCCACCTTTGGGGGAATTGAAAACTTCCTTAACAGCTGTTTTCCAATTTTGAAGAGCATTGCTCATTTTTATTTATCCCTTTGCCTTAATACCGCCCATTATACACGGCGAAGGCACATGCTTCAAAAACAACAATAGTTTCGCGGTTGGTTAACGCAGCTAAGTCTCAGTAAAGACCGGGAATTAAACGCGCCGTTTTTTTCGCGTAATTTTTATATTCAGGGAAGGATTTCGTCAGCACGCGCTCCTCATAATGGATGCGCACCAGCTGCAGGGACAGCTGCGCCGCGACCAGCAACACCGCGCCCACCGACAAAAAGCTGATCATGGCGCCGATGGTTGCCACTGCCTCAGCGGCATAAAGCGGATGGCGGATAATTTTATAGGGCCCTTTTGTCACCAGTTTGCGGCTTTCCGGCAAAATCGAAAAAGACCGTCCCAGATGCGACAGGATATAGACCGCAAAAATATTGCCGCCGATGATCAGAAAGCTGGCGAACAACTGAACGCTGAGTGAAAGATCTGTGCGCTGATCGAAAATCAACATACCGGACATCAGGAAACCGCCCAGCAGCGCCGCCGTGGTCGGCCAGATGCCCGCAAATTTGTTGACGGGGCGGAAGCGCAGGACATAGACGCAGGCAATCATCATGGTAAAAACGCCGATGGCGAATGTGGAAAGCCCTTGGGCGAAAACATGCGCATCGAACTGGCCGGGCGCGACGCTGTTGAAATGCGCAAGCGCATTTTTGACATACATGCCCGCCGAAAAAGCGAAGAACAGCGCCAGCACGCCGCGGATGGCAAGATCGATTCGATGGCGGAGAGTGGATGTCATGAAGAGGCGGGAAAAGATGCGCGGGATAGCGGGGATTGTCGGGGAATCCCCTTAAAACTTGCTTAAGCGGATAATGATCTGCCAGCCGCATCAAGCAGATGGTGCGCGATGTTTCAAAATTCGTTCTTGTTTGCTTGCAAACTACCGCGTTGTTTTTACGGGCAAAAACGCTTCTTCCTTCACGATTTCTTAAGCGCCGTCGGTATAGTCTGGGCCTATTCCTGTTTCGACAGTTTTTGTTCAACACATAAGGAGAGAGCCATGCAGAATATTACACGCTTCCTGACGGAAGAAAAAGGCGCGACAGCCATTGAATACGGCCTGATCGCTTCGCTGATCGCCGTCGCTATCGTCGGCGTTCTGGTTACCCTGGGCCCAGCTTTGTCGGGCATCTTCCAGACGGTGCAGAATAACCTCTAATTTAATATAAGAAGGAGGACTTCATGCGTCAGATTCTATCCCGCTTCCGCCAGGAAGACAAAGGCGCGACAGCCATCGAATACGGCTTGATCGCCTCGTTGATCGCGGTTGCTATTGTCGGTGTGCTTTTGACATTGGGACCGACTCTGGCCGGGGCCTTCCAAACCGTCCAGAACAGTCTCTAGGCTGAACCTGCTCCGGTCACGAACCGGAGCACGGGAATCCCTCTCCCGAACGGCGCGTCCCGCATGGCGGCGCGCCGTTGGCGTTTCCGGAGGTTAGGGCATCGCCGCGACGAGGCCGCTGACAGCCTGCGAGTCCGACGTAAAGCTGTGATCGACCAAGATGCCGCGCGGCGTCGCTTCGCGACCGTAAAGCTGCTGGTTCCAGGTTTCACGCGGCGCCACCACCGAACCTTCCAGCGAGACACCCACGAACAAACCTTCCGAACGGGCGAAGGCGTACATATCGGCCTTTAAATCCATGCCTGTGGCGGCATTGACGCCCTGCCCCAATTCGCCCACAGCGAGCCCGGCATCGGCGCCCAGCGTCACGGCGCGGTTCATGACGGCTTTGACGCCTTTTTCGGTCATGACAGTGATAATGAGTTCGGACGCCTGGCCGCCGAACTGCAAGCCCCAGCTGATACCGCCGATGGTGTAGAAGGCCGGGTTGCTCCAGCGGCCATCTTCGCCGCGCACCAGCATGACGGCGTTGCCGCCGCGTCCGCCGAAGAAGAAGGCAGCACGGATCATGTTGGGAACAATGATGATGGCTTTGGCGCGGGCCGCGAGATCGACAAGGCCGGGATACTGGTTGTCCGACATCATGGTCTGGAAGGTAATGCGGGATTTATCGACCAGCTGTTCGGTCTCGCTGCCGAACTGGCCGGAACTGCGGCAGCTGGCGAGCGCGAAGACAGCGACGAAAATCAGGGCAAGGCGGGTGCGAATCAGCGGCATGAAAACTCCTGCTTTTTGGTACTCTTGGCGGAGAATCATGTCAAATCAAAGGCGCTTGAGCAGGTCGCATGACGCTTATTGGATTGCCAGAACAATACCGAGAACGGCGATTTCCACCACCTGCTGCAAGGTTCCCAACAAGGGGCCGTTATAGCCGCGCAGGTGATTGGCGCCGATCAGCGCCACGATCAACCCGGCAATAGCGCCTGTAATCAGCGCGGTCAGCGCATCTTCGCCCAGCACGATAAAAGAAATCACCGTACCGAGGCCGAGCGCCAGAATAACGCGCAGGGCAGGCGGCTGCTGGAAATGATCGGCGACCGGGTCGCCTTCGATCGGCCGCAGCCAGGCCGCCGCAACCACCATCAGCGCGCGCGACCAGCAGCAGGCGACGATCAGCGCTTGAAACACGACCATGTTGCTGGCGAGGCTGGCGATCGCGCCGATTTTCATGATGATGACAAGAATGATGCCGAGCGTGCCGTAGCGCACCGAGCGTTCCTCGCGCAGCCAGCCTATTCTCTGGTCGCCATCCGCCGTACGGCCATATTGGTTGATGAGGCTGGCAAATTCTTCTTCATGCAGCGCGCGCGTCATCCACAGCATGCCGATGACCGCGAAGGTCGCGGTGATGCTGCCCGGCATACGCATCTGCGTCATGATCCAGTCGA
This sequence comes from Alphaproteobacteria bacterium, assembly GCA_033763555.1. Taxonomy (GTDB): domain Bacteria; phylum Pseudomonadota; class Alphaproteobacteria; order UBA9219; family UBA9219; genus JALYJG01. Next base: position 19,088 of record JANRKK010000008.1, read on the forward strand.
TGCTGGCGCCCGCAAGGCCGATCAGCGCGCCGACCAGAGGAAACCAGCCCATCGCCTTGCGGATAAGGCGCGGTTTCAGCTCGCCGTGAAAAGGCAGATCGAAACGGGTGAGGTAGTTGAACGCGACCGACAATTCGGCCCAGAGATTTTCCGGCGAAGGCGGGCGGACGGTGACGGAAGGCGGCGGCTCCGGCACATGTCCCGGAGGTTTGTAAATGCCTTCATTTCTGTCATCTTCGCTCATGAAACCTTTATAGGGGAGCGGTTTTCAAACAGCAATCTTAACCATAAAGCTTCATGAAACTTCACTTTTCACTTCATGCTGTTTCACTAGACCGATGATATTGCGCAAACCGCTCCCGGATCGCCTGACCCTTAAAAAATGGCGGTTTTCCGCCGTTTGCGGATTGACAGGCCAAAAACGCGGCGCCTAGGATTGATGCAGGGCTGACGGATTCGCACAGCCGCATTCCAACCGAAGGAGCCGCCCGTGAACAAGAATGAATTCATCGCCGCCATTTGCGACAACAAGGCTCTGCAGAAAATGGATTTGTCCAAGAGCTGCGTTGCGCAGGTTGTTGAGGCCTGCTTCAACACCATCGAGACCAGCCTGAAGCGCGGCGAGGAAGTCCGTCTGGTCGGCTTCGGCAATTTCTATGTCTCGAAGCGCAACGCCTCGAAGGGCCGCAACCCGCGCACGGGCGAAAGCATCCAGATCAAGGCTTCGCGCCAGCCGAAATTCCGCGCCGGAAAGCAGTTGAAGGAACAGGTCAACAGCAACTCTTCCTCAGGCGGCAGCGGACGGCGTTAAGGTAAATTTTGTCCGGTATCAAAGGGCCAGCCTTGCCGCTGGCCCTTTTTCTATGGAAAGCTGAAAAATCATAGAAAATCCGGGTTTTATCTGGTATCTGGATATTCGGCGGGCAGTTAGCTCAGCGGTAGAGCATCTCGTTTACACCGAGAGGGTCGGGGGTTCGATCCCCTCACTGCCTACCAGCCTTCGCAGGCATGGCACTGCGAAGGCTGCCGCATTTACTCCTGCCAATTCACCATTTCCCTTTAAAAACAACGGAACGTTGACATCAGGGGCCCGGATAGCCTAGTTGTTGCGGCCTTATGCCGCTTTTTACGCGGGTGTAGCTCAGTTGGTTAGAGCGCCGGCCTGTCACGCCGGAGGCCGCGGGTTCAAGTCCCGTCACTCGCGCCACTTTCAAAATTTTTGGGTTATTGCCGCCCCTCAGCCGGAACGATTTCCAGCCGATAGCCCACGGCAGGTTCGGTGACGATGTAGCGCGGGAAGGACGGCTCGGCTTCCAGCTTGCGGCGCAGGGCGCCGATGCGTTTCTGCAGATCGCGCTGACGCTCATCACCGCCATCCGGCTTTCCCCACAAGGCGCGCTCGATGCGCCCGAAGGTCAATACGCGCCCGCCATGCTGCGCCAGCAGGCGCAGCAACGCATATTCCTCATCCTCCAGCGGAACTTTTTGGTCGTCGCGCGTCACTTCCGACGCCTGCAGCCGGATGCTGAGATTGCCTGTTTTGACGCTGCCCGCTTCGTTCCAGCCGGAACGGGCCGCCTGCTGCTGCAAGGCAGCGCGGACACGCTGCACAAGATCGCGCACAGCAAAAGGCTTGGTCATGTAATCATCCGCCCCTTGTTCCAGTGCGGCTATTTTTTCGCTGTCCTCGGTGCGGCCAGATAAAATCAGGATTGGCATATCACTGGTGAGGCGGACATCGCACACCACCTGCTGCCCGTCGATATCGGGGAGACCAAGATCGAGGATCATCAGGCTCGGCTTCGCGGTATGCACCAGCGTGATGGCTTCTTCGGCGGTCGAAGCCTCCAGTACATTGAAACCTTCAGCCTGCAGCGAGAGGCGCAGAAATTTGCGTACATGCGGTTCATCATCAACGACAAGGATGCGCGGCACGGGCGGTGCGGATGGGGGCATATGGGAAGGGTAGCATAAAACAGGCAAAACCAAGAAACTTGCCTAAAGTCCCTTATTTTCATATGTCAGGCTGCATTAGACGAGAGGATATATGATTAACCATTTCGCCCTGACCGAGCGCCATATTCAGCACGGCCTAACCGACAAGGATTTCTCTGACTATGCAGGCGTTCCTGTCGTCAGCTTCCGACTTTCAGAGTTTCCGCACTGGCAGAAACTGGAGTGTGGCGACCACCTAACATATCCCGAAATCAAAGAAAGAGCCGATGCGATATTAAAAAGATTAAAAGAAGCAAATATGCCGCTTGAACACGAACGAATGGTATCTCTTGCAGCACAAAGCATCACAGTTACGTCGCCTACAACCACCCCTATTCATACGGAAACAAATATTCCTAAAATTCCTTCGGAATACTTTGCTGCCATTCTTCAAAACGGCATCGTCGCTGCTATGAATTCTGAAGCGACACCTCCGGTGTGTCCAACTTTTATTGACACAAGCACAGTCGTCAAAAAGGCACTCACAGCAAGTACGGCCTTAGTGTTACGCAACGCCTCGCGCGCCGAAGCTAAGAAAATCTGGGCAGATAATGCTAAGGTTTCAATGGAACCCGTGCATTCCTTTCCTGACGACGGCACATTAGATCTGTTTACTGATCTTCACGAAATGAGACATACAGCCCAAACCGATCTGGTTCTGGATAATGCCGATGAAAATGTTTTGAGCTACTCCCAAGAACTGGATGCCGATTTATTTGCTGAAGCCGCAATGCAAGGGTTCGAGGCCGGCCGACAAACACTTCTTTTAATACGCCATGCACGGTATGTCGGGGCACTTTATAATCCCCCAACACATTTAACACGTCCTGCGATTGAATCACTTGAGAATGGAAAATATCCTCCCACCTTTCATGCCGTGGCAGGTTCCGTATGGGAAATTCGCCTTCGCCTTTTCATGGAAATGAGCGGTGAAGACCATAGAAAAATTGATTCTTCCCGGTTTCAAAAAACATTCCGTATACTCTACCAAGACAAACGAAAATCTTCTGACCCCAATGTTATCGAGGCAGCTGCACATTGGGCAACTGCCCAGAAGCCTGAAGCGATATTAACAACTTTATGGCGCCTGACAGGCGATCAGATACTCACTAATCCGTTATCTCACAAAATCGCAAGCTGCATTATTGAAGGCGCAAAATTTTTTGACCCCACCTTGATCAACGACCCACATCCACAAAGTCAACCTCATAATGTGCAGACAGAGATGCGATCAGCGCTGCAAAAGCTAGCGCTATCCTAATTGTTTGACCTGACCCTCCGCGAAACGCCGCGCTGCCTGGTCAGCGTCGTGCAGGGTCTCGAGATTGGAAAGCGCGGCGGGTTTCTGGCTGTTCAGCGTCGCTTCGTTGACGCGCTCGATATCGAGGAAACCGATGCGCTTGTCGAGGAAAGCCTGCACCGCGACTTCGTTGGCGGCGTTGAGCATGGCGGGCGCGGTGCCGCCCTTCGCCATTGCTTCACGCGCAAAACGCAGCGCCGGGAATTTCACGGGATCGGGCTGCTCAAACGTTAGCTGGCCGATTTTGGCGAGATCAAGCTTCGCCGCGGGGGTTTTCATGCGCTGCGGCCATGCAAGACAGTAGCCGATGGGAATGCGCATGTCGGGCGTGCCCATCTGCGCCAGCACCGAGCCGTCTTCATATTCCACCATGCTGTGGACGATGGATTGCGGGTGCATGATGACATCGATTTTTTCCGGCGGCATCTGGAACAGGAAATGCGCCTCAATCACCTCCAGCGCCTTGTTCATCAGCGTCGCGCTGTCGATGGAGATTTTGGCGCCCATCGCCCAGACGGGATGTTTCACCGCCTGCTCCGGCGTTACCTTGGCCATATCCTCGCGCGAGGTGGTACGGAACGGCCCGCCGGAAGCGGTCAGGATCAGACGTGAGATGGCATCGCGCCGATCAAAATCGAACACCTGCCAGATGGCGTTATGTTCGCTGTCGACGGGCAGAAGCTGCGCGCCGCATTCGGCGACAAGTTTCATCATAAGGGGCCCGGCGCAGACCAGCGTTTCCTTATTGGCAAACGCAATCACCGCGCCGCGTTTGGCTGCCGCCAGCGTGCCCGGCAGCCCCGCCGCGCCGACAATGGCCGACATGACCCAGTCGCTGTCGGCCTGCGCGGCTTCTTCCACGGCCTTGGCGCCTGCGGCGACGGCGATGTTGGTGCCCGCCAGCGCCTCTTTCAGAGCGGCATATTGGCTTTCATCAGCGATAACGGCGCGTTCAGCATTCAGCTGCCTCGCCTGCTCCGCCAGCAGTTTCACATTTTTCAGTGCCGTCAGCGCAACGACTTCATATTTCTCCGGCGCGCGCGCGATGAGATCAATCGTCTGTGTACCGACCGAGCCGGTCGAGCCAAGAATAGTGACACGGCGTTTTTGCGACGCGGGTTTCGATTTTTTTGCCAGGGCCTGAAGTGCGTTCATGTCTGATACCTGTCTTCTGCCTTCCGAATTACCACCATTGCATCTGTTCGCCGAGGGCAATCTGGAACATCACGAAAAACACTGCCGCGAAAACCAGCCCGTCAATCCGGTCGAGCACACCGCCATGACCGGGGATCAAACTTCCGCTGTCTTTCACTCCGGCACGGCGCTTGAAATAGGATTTGAAGAAATCCCCACCCTGCGCCACTACGGCCATGATGATGGCAAGGCCAATTCCGATTTCCGGCCGCTGCGCGCCCAGGACAACCGCCGCAGCATAGCCAAACACCGCCGCCAGCGCCATGCCCCCGAACAGTCCCGCCCAGGTTTTGTTGGGACTGATGGCCGGGATAAGCTTGGGCCCGCCGATCAGCCGCCCGGCAATATAAGCACCTGTATCCGTGCCCCACACCACCAGCAAAAGGTAATAGACCAGATCGCGGCCCCCCTGCATGTCATGCAGGGTTAAAAGCGCGAGACCGCTGCCGCCCATATAAGGCAGGCCGAGCGCGACCCATCCGGCGCGGTCGACATGGTCCCGCGCCGACAGGAAAAAAAGTATCAGAGTCAGAACGGCGCCAAACATGACGCCGAAGGCGGGTGATTGCCCCAGATCGGCCAGCAGCGTCACCAGCAGCGCGGCATAAGCAAAACTTGTCACCACACGGCTGGCCCCGGGATCGACAAGGCGCAGCCATTCGTAAAGTCCGACGGCGGTCAGAGCCGTCACCGCCAGCGTAAAAACCCAGCCGCCGACATGCACCACCAGCAGCGCCAGCGGCACCATGACAAGGGCGGAGAGAATACGCTGACGGAAATTGGCGGATGTGAGGAAAGACATTTTAACCTAGAGCGCGCCCGTCGCACCGTAGCGCCGCTCGCGGCGCTGATACTCGGCGATGGCTTCGGCCAGATGCTCGCCAGAAAAATCCGGCCACAGCACATCCAGGAACACGAATTCGGCATAGGCCGACTGCCAGAGCAGAAAGTTGGAAATGCGTTTTTCGCCGCTGGTGCGTACGACCAGATCGGGGTCAGGCATGCCACCTGTGAAGAGGAAAGATTGCAGCACATGCTCGTCAATCGCCTCAGCCTGCAGCTGGCCGCGTTCGACCGCCTTGGCAAGACCCCGCGCCGCCGCCGTAATTTCCTGCCGCCCGCCATAGCTGAGCGCCAGAGTCAGCGTCAGCGCCTGGTTATCCTGTGTCAGCTCCTCGGCATGGTCGATCATTTCGATAATGTCGGTCGGAAGCGTACGGCGCTCGCCAATGATGCGGATGCGGATGCCCTCCTTATGCAATGTCGCCAGCTCGCTGCGCAGATAGAAGCGCAACAGCTGCATCAAATCCTCGATCTCGGCCATCGGGCGGCGCCAGTTTTCGGACGAGAAGCTGTAGAGCGTCAGATGGCTGATCGGCAAATCCTTCGCGGCCTTGAGCGTCCGCCGCACCGCCTCGATACCCGATTTATGCCCCATCACGCGCGGCAATCCGCGCCCAGCCGCCCAACGCCCATTGCCGTCCATGATAATGGCGATGTGGAGTTTGGATGGCGAGGCGGCAGCGTTACTCATACGTGCGAAATTTCTTTTTCCTTGTGCGCCAGCGTCTCATCAATTTTCTTGATGGTTTCATCGGTCAGCTTCTGTACCTTTTCACTTTGGGATTTCTGCGCGTCTTCCGGCAGCTTTTCCTTTTTCAAAGCATCCATCGCGTCACGGCGAACATTGCGCACCGCGATACGCGCGGATTCGGCATATTTTCCGGCGATTTTGGCGAGCTCGACGCGGCGTTCCTGACTCAGCTCCGGCACCGGAACGCGAATAAGCTGGCCGTCCGGCTGCGGATTAAGGCCAAGCCCGGCATCGCGGATGGCTTTTTCCACAGCCTTGACGAGGCTCGCGTCCCAGACCTGTACCGTCAGCAGGCGCGCTTCGGGCACCGAGACGTTGCCAACCTGATTCAACGGCGTACTGCTGCCATAGGCATCGACATGGACAGAGTCGAGCAGATTGGCCGAGGCGCGGCCCGTGCGCAGGCCGGAAAATTCCTTGCGCAGAGATTCAAAAGCGCCGTCCATGCGCTGCTTGGTCTGTTCGAGATTCATGGCTAGTCCTTTTTATCGGTAATGATCGTGAATTTGCCTTTGCCCTGCATCACTTCGGCAAAAGCACTGTGCGTGAAGATGGAGAAGACGAGGATAGGGATTTTGCTCTGCCGCGCCAGCGATATGGCCGAGGTGTCCATCACCTGCAAATCCTGCGACAAGACGTCCATATAGCTGAGACGGTCATAGCGCTTGGCATCCTTTACCTTGGTCGGATCGGCACTGTAAACGCCATCGACCTTGGTGGCCTTGAGCAGCGCGTCACACTGCATTTCTGAAGCACGCAGTGCGGCAGCAGAGTCGGTGGTGAAAAACGGATTGCCTGTTCCGGCGGCGAAAATCACGACGCGGCCTTTTTCCATGTGGCGCATGGCGCGGCGGCGGATATAGGGCTCGCACACCGAGGACATCGGAATGGCCGACAGTACGCGCGTCGGCACACCGATTTTTTCCAGCGCATTCTGCATGGCAAGCGCGTTGATGACCGTCGCCAGCATGCCCATGTAATCGGCCGTAGCGCGATCCATGCCCTGTGCCGCGCCGGAAACACCGCGGAAGATATTGCCGCCGCCGATGACGGCGCAGACCTCAACGCCCATCGCCACGACTTCCTTGATTTCCTCAGCAACGCGGTCGACGGTTTCGGGCTCCAGCCCGTAATCGCGCTCACCCATCAGGGCTTCGCCCGAGAGCTTCAGCAGCACGCGCTTGTAGCGCGCCGCGGCATTCGCCGCCGTTTTCGCAGGAGGTGTCGCCATCTTCCGTTTCTCCGCCAGATTGTTTGCCATAGGGGTTGCCTCCCGTCCATGCGCCGCAAAATCCGCCGCATTATAGCGGCCCCGCCGAGGAAAAACAGGGTTTAATCTCAAACGCTTGGGCGGTTAATGAGGGGTTTGCAAGTAAATCCGATGCCGTTTGACTTTTGGGGCGGCGGAAATTGGGGTAGTATGGGGCGGTATTTTTGAAGGGATTTAGAGGAGTTATTAAGATGGCAAAATTTTTATATATTGAAGATAGCGACAGCGTTCGCAATTCCGCAGTCTTTCTCATAGAGACAGTTTTTCCTAATGACACTTGTGTTACGGCAATTGATTACCATGACGCTACTCGAAAACTGGCTGATGAAGGCCCTTTCGATTTTATCGTTTCGGATTTTAAATATGCAGGCCGTAACGATACGGGCATTAATAAACAGGGAGAAGGGTGTCTTGACCTTCTGGAAGACCTGCAAGGCAATCCACTGCAAGACCATTTTGTCATTTACTCGGGCACAGATAAGCCCACCATAGTAGCGACCCTCTCTGCGCGAGGTATTTCTTTGGCAGAAGAACGGATTTTCGACAAGTTTGGCGGCGCTAGCATTGAAGACGCTATCAACTACGCTATCAAAAACTTCACACCCGGCACACCCAGCGGTTCAACGCCAGGTTCGACGCCGCCAATGGCGACGCCTTAATTCGTCAGGCTTTAAGGAACACAAAAATGCCGAAGATGCTGTATTGCGAAGATGATGCTCATCTCACAGATGCTATGAAGATTATAGCAGAGCTTGAATTTCCGGATGTGGAACTTGTTTTTGCTAAAAACAGCGAAGAAGCTATCACGGCACTCGCTAATCAAGGATCCTTCGATTTCATTATTGCCGACTTTGGTTATCGTCATAAGGGGTGGCGTGAAGAACCGCGTTTCGTTCAAGCGAATTGCCTGAGTTTGCTTCGGTATATGAAGCAAGCGGGAATAACCACGCCTGTGATTATTCAGTCAGGCCAAATCAAATCTTTTATGCACGCAGTCTTGCAAGCTCAAGGATTTGAACTACCTCAAGAACTTATTTTTGAGAGAGACACCTTAATGACAGATATCGTCCAATATGCGATTGGCTGTTTTTGTCCTACCGCTTCAAACGGGAAGCCGTCTCCCAAACCGGAAAAGCCGGAGCCCAGTTTCTTCTAAAGCTTTTTAGCTCGCCATCTTGGCGACTTCGGCGGCGAAATCGTCGGCGACCTTCTCAATACCTTCGCCGAGCTGATAGCGCACAAAGCCAGCCAGTTTCACAGGCGCACCGAGTGTTTTGGACGCGTTCTCGATCACCTGCGCGATGCGCGTTTCGCCGTCGACGACATAGACCTGCTCCAGCAGCACAACATCTTCGTAATATTTACGGATGCGACCTTCGACCATCTTGGCGATCACTTCCGGCGGCTTGCCGCTGGCTTTCGCCTGTTCCGACAGAATATCGCGTTCGCGTTGCAGGGCTTTCGCATCGACATCGGCGATCGTCAGCGCTTCTGGCTTTGCCGCCGCCACATGCATGGCGATCTGTTTGCCCAGTTCCTGCAACTTTCCGGCATCCGCCGCGGATTCCAGCGCGACCAGCACGCCGATCTTGCCGAGGTTCGGCGCCAGCGCATTATGCATATAGGTGGCGATGGTACCTTGCGGAACCGAAAGCTGCACGGCACGGCGGAGATTCATATTCTCACCGATGGTGGCGACGAGGTTGGTCAGTGCATCCTGCACCGTGGCGCTGCCGGGATAGGGCTTGCCCTTCAGCGCTTCGGCATCCGCGCCTGTTTCGAGCGCGATTTTTGCCGCCTGCAGGGCGAAAGCCTGAAACGCATCGTTGCGCGCGACGAAATCGGTTTCCGCGTTCACTTCGACCACAGCGGCCTTGGTACCGCCTGCGGCCACAGCAACCAGACCTTCGGCCGCGACGCGACCGGACTTCTTGGCGGCGGCCGACAGGCCCTTTTTGCGCAGCCAGTCCACAGCGGCTTCCATGTCGCCGTTGGTTTCGGCCAGCGCCTTTTTGCAATCCATCATGCCTGCGCCCGTTTTTTCGCGCAGGTCCTTGACCATGTTCGCCGTAATCTCAGCCATATCTGTCTCCTAAAAGTTAGGCGCTTGCCGCAACGGGTACGTCATCGGCAGGTGCGGCGGCTTTGGCTGCGCCCGTATCCTTGTCGGTGCCGCCCATTTCGGCTTCCAGGCCGTCCAGAACCGCCTGTGCCGCCATGTCGCAGTACAAATCAATGGCCCGCGCCGCGTCGTCATTGCCGGGGATCGGATAGGTGATACCCGTGGGATCGGAATTGCTGTCGACGATGGCGATGACCGGAACGCCCAGCTTGGCCGCTTCGGCGATGGCGATGTTTTCCTTGAGCGTGTCGATGACAAAAACGATATCCGGCAACCCACCCATATCCTTGATGCCGCCAAGCGCACGTTCCAGCTTGTCACGGCTGCGCGTCATCCGCAGGATTTCCTTTTTCTTCAGGCGTCCACCGCTCGTCTGGTTGGCAAGCTTGTCGTCATATTCGCGCAGGCGCTTGATGGATTGCGAGATTGTCTTCCAGTTGGTCAGCATGCCGCCGAGCCAACGGTGGTTGACGTAGTATTGGCCGGAGCGTTTCGCGGCTTCGGCGATTTTTTCCTGTGCTTGGCGCTTGGTGCCAACGAACAGAACGCGGCCGCCCGCGGCGGCGACATCGCGCATGGCCTGCAGCGCGCGCTGCATCATGGGAACCGTCTGCTCGAGATCGATGATGTGCACATTGTTGCGCACGCCGAACAGGTGGGTCTGCATTTTGGGATTCCAGCGGCGCGTGTTGTGTCCGAAATGGACGCCAGCTTCAAATAATTGCCGCAGAGTCACGACGGGCATCGTCATGGGTCTTTCCTTTCTCCGGTTGATCCGCCGCGTGCTGTAAGAGGTGGGCTTTCTGTCGCAGTCACGGTTGCGACCGCAAAGCGGGCGCAGAGTAGTCGCGACCAGAAAAACCACCACCGGACGGCTGAAACGGGATTTACCGAGCCAGCCAAACACGCGTGAGTTTTAACATTTCACTCCGGGAACCATCCCCGGAAGCAGGGGGTTTGTAGCCGGATTAAACTCGCAAATCAAGCAAAAACCATATGTATTTTGGCCTATTACTTCAGATAGGTAGGTGCAGGCGGACGGAAATTGGGGCCGTATTTCTTAATGATGGCCGCCGCCGTCCCATCATTGTTGAGGAGCTCGATCACCGCATCCAGCGCAGCTTTCAGGTCGGTTTCACCCGGACGTACGGACAGAACATTGGCAAAGATCTGCACAGGCTGACCACCCGCGACAGGCCTGAGCTTTGCGCCCGAACCGCTGTTGAAACGCTGCACATTGTCGAAATTATCAAGAACAATGTCCGCCTTTTTCATCGCCACGCTCATGATCTGCTGGACCATATCGGCGGATTGCGGCAGGGCCAGTTCCTGTGACAGAGGAAAAAGTTTTCGGCGCGCGCTTTGCGGTGCATCGCCATCGATCACGACCACACGCACATCCGGCTTGTTGAGGGATGGTAGACCCGCATCAAAACGGCGATCGTCCTCGCGCGCGAAAGCGACGAGCGCATCATAGTAAAGCCCTTGCGTGAGCAAGGAAACTCTGGCGCGCGCGCCGGATTGCCATACGGGAACGCACATCATGTCGATCTTGTTGGTGTTCAGAGCTTCATGATAATCGCCCCAGCCGACTTCCTGCGTCCACTCGACCTTGAAGCCGAGTTCGTGCGCGATGGCTTCCATATACTCATATGCCAAGCCGGACATCGCACCTGTATTCGCATCACGCAGAAGCAGCGGATTCCATACGACATAGCCGCAACGGATGGTGCCGGTGCGCTTGATGCGGTCAAAAGCGGTTTCACGCTGCGCAGTATTGCCAGAAGATTGCGTCAACGGCTGGGTCATCAGCCGATAGAGGCCCATTCCGGCCACAACAAGAACGGCAAAAATCGCAACGGACTTAAAAAATTTCTGCATGTTTTATCCTTTTCATAATTTTTACAGCCGGGTTGCCCGAACCCATGCGCCATGAAACAGGATTTCCGTGAAAGCAATTCGCGCTATTTCCATAAAAGACGTTTTTTACATCTTTTATTAACATAAAAGCTGTATTAATTGTTTTTATGACGCCTGACCTTGTACGCGCCGCACGCGGCTTTTTGAACTGGCAACAGCGCGATCTTGCCGACACCGCCGGGCTGTCCCTCTCCGCGGTCAACAACTATGAACGGAATAAAGGCAAAACCCGCGATGTGACCATCCAAGCCATGGTGGGCGCCCTGGAGGCGGCGGGCATCGAATTTCTGCCCCATGGCGCTATCCGGAAAGCCGACGAGACGGCCAGCGTGCAGACTTTGACGGGCCCGGATTTCATCCAGAAGATGAACGAGGATATGTACAACGCCATCCGGACGCCGGGGCAGGAGATCTTCACCTGCTCAACGGATGAAAGCCAATGGTTTGAGCCGAATGTTAAAGAAGCAAGCCAACGCTATTATGCATGGCGCAAAAAAATGGCGGCGCGGGAGCTGTACCTTGTTGCCGAAGGCAATACCGTGTTTGAAAGCGCGAAACAGAATTACCGTTTTCTGCCCGCCAATCTTATCGGCAAGATTACCTATTGTATTTATACCGACCGGATTGCCCTGATTTCCTGGCGCAAGAAACAGGCCTTTATCCTCAGGGGCGACCAGCTGGTCGAACCCTTCCGGGAACAGTTTAAATTTCTCTGGCGTTTGGGGCGGAAGGCTTAGGCCCCTGGCCTTGGTGGGCCTAAATTCACGCCTGTTCCCATAATAGAACGCACGGGTTCTCTAGAGCAGCGTTTTATAAGTTCGCGGGGACCCAAAGCAGGGACAACATATTTTTGTTCAAACACATCCCAGTCGAGGGGCTGCATACAGGCTGCCAGTTTCTCAACACAGGCATGCCTATCAAAATCGTCTTTGTCTTGTTGGGAAGGACACTGAGCTTTCATTTCAGCCATACATGCCGACCATTTTCTCATAAGTGCTGTGATGGTTCGATGAGGATAACGAGGGGCAAGAAGAAATCCCCCCATGCCGCGGTCAAGCCAACCCTTTATAAATTCTCCATAGAGCACGACATGCGCACCTGTCTCACTGTTTTCTAAAACGGCTATGTCGCCCACATCATGCGTCGGCATATCAAGCGCCGCGCGTAAAATATAAATATTCAGCCCCGACAACCTCATGGTACAGCCCGACGCGGAACTGTGATTTGCCAGCGGCGCTTCAAGCTCGACACCGCGACGTATGGCCCATTCCATTGCTGTGGAAAGAAGATCCTTGTAGTCGCGCTGAAAAGGCAAAAAGATTTGAGGATCCAAGCTGCAGTAGACATCAATGAGCTGGCGGTCATCCAGCGAGGAAGAATGAATGAATTTAGTCATGATCTCCTCCAAAACATGTCTTCAACAAAAGTTGACTTAAAATTAGTCTGTACCTGCAAATTTAATTCATCACCATTAGCGCCTCGCCGAATTCGACGGGTTTGCCGTTGGTGACGAGAATTTCGGCGATAGTTCCGGCCTGCGTGGCCTTGATAGGGTTCATAACCTTCATCGCTTCGATGATCAGCAGCGTATCGCCTGCCTTGACCCTGTCGCCAGCCTTCACAAAAGCGGCGGCATCCGGCGACGGCGTCAGATAAACCGTGCCAACCATCGGCGCGGTTATGGCACCCGCGGGGGCAGCATGCGCCGCCCCACCTGATGCGGTCGGGGCCGATGAGGCAGCAACGGGAGCCACAGCGGGCGCTGCATGCACCACATGGCCGCGCGCAACGGCGCAGCGAATTTTCTTGTCGCCTTCGGCATATTCAATTTCGCTCAACCCGGTTTCTTCCAGGAGCTTGGCGAGCTTGCGGACAAAGGCGGTGTCGAGATCAAATTTCGTTGGCATGATTACCGTTTACCTGCGCGAAGATTTAACGCGTTTTGCCATGGACCGCAACGCATAAGCGTAACCGTCGATGCCAAGGCCGCAAACAGCGCCAATGGCAACTTCAGAAATTAACGAATGGCGGCGGAATTCCTCGCGGGCATGGATGTTGGAGATATGCACCTCAACCATCGGCAATCCGGCGATTTTCAACGCATCCAGAATGGCCACGGATGTATGGCTGTAGCCACCCGCGTTAATAATGATGCCCGCATGAGTTTTGCGGGCTTTCTGAATCCAGGTGACCAGTTCACCTTCCAGATTGCTGTGGCGACAATCCGCCGTAAGACCAAGCTCCTTCGCCGTCTTCCGGCACAGTTCAGCAACGTCTTTTAGCGTCGCCTTGCCGTAGATTTTCGGCTCCCGTACGCCGAGCATATTCAGGTTTGGGCCGTTCAGCACCAGAATGGCGGGGGGCTTTTTCATCCGCGGCGTCCGCCTCAGGATTTCTTTTTCGCGGCACGGGCGGCTTCGACCGCTTTCTTCAACTGCTCATGCTGCATGGCGCCGGGGTAAATCTGATCGCCCACGATGAACATGGGCGTGCCACGAACGCCGATACTGCGTCCCAATTCCAGATTGGCCTGCAGCGCCTTGTTGATGGCTTCGTCTTCCATGTCCTTTTTCAGCTTGTCGGTGTCGAGCCCGACATCCTTTGCGGTTTTCAGGATAAGCTCACTGGTCAGGCGGTCTTTGACATCCATCAGCGCGTCATGGAATTTGACGAACTTGCCCTGGCGCGCGGCGGCGAGTGATGCCTTGGACGCCTCAATCGATACCGGGCCAAGAATGGGGAAGTCCTTGTAGAGGAGCTTCACATTCTTATCGTCCTGCAGCAGTTTTTCCACGGCGTCCTGCGCCATTTTGCAATAGCCGCACTGGTAATCGTAAAACTCGACGACCGTGACGTCACCTTTCGGATTGCCGCCGACAGGCGTGGCGGGGTCGTCATAAATTTTATCCTTGGTTTTGGCGATGGCTTCCTTGCTTTTGGTTTCAGCCAGCGCTTCATCGCGTTTCTGTGCGGCCTTCAGGGCATCGACGATAACTTCGGGATGTTCTGTCAGATAATTTTTGATGATGCCTTCAATCGAGCCGCGCTGCGCATCGGAAAAACCCTTGGGGGCATCCGCCGCATATGAAAAACCGGAAAAAAGCCCGCAGGTCAAAACGGCCAGGGCAAGAAGGGCGAAACGCATGGGCGACTCCGGTGAGAGGAAAGCGAAAGCTGTGAAGAAACAACCAAGTTTTGTCCGTTAAGTCAATGTTTTAGGGCGCTTCGATGGATTCGGAATCCGATAAAATATCGGATAGACTGCGGTTTTACAGGATTGCTGATGATAACAAACGCTCTTTTCAACCGCTCCGTGCTGCTGATTATTTCCGGCGGCATCGCAGCCTATAAAAGCCTTGAGCTTATCCGCCGCCTGCGTGACGGCAGCGTGAAAGTGCGCTGCGTGCTGACGCAGGGCGGCGCGCAATTCGTGACGCCCTTGTCGGTCTCTGCCTTGTCGGAAGAACAGGTCTATGGCGATCTCTGGTCGCTGACAGATGAGCACCAGATGGGTCATATCCGTCTGGCGCGCGAAGCCGATTTGATTGTTGTCGCACCCGCTTCAGCCAACCTTATCGCCAAAATGGCGCAGGGACTTGCGGATGATCTGGCCAGCACGGTTTTGCTGGCGACGGACAAGCCTGTTCTGCTCGCACCCGCGATGAACGGCGTGATGTGGCAAAATCCGGCGACACAGGCGAATATCGCCACGCTGAAAAAACGCGGCGTGAAAATGATCGGCCCCGCCAGCGGCACGATGGCTTGTGGCGAGGAAGGCGAAGGCCGCATGAGTGAACCTGCTGAAATTCTCGCCGCCATCACGAAATATTTCTCGGTGCCCGGCCCGCTGAGCGGCAAACGCGCGCTGGTCACCAGCGGCCCGACGCATGAACCAATCGATCCCGTGCGTTTCATTGGCAACCGCTCCTCCGGCAAGCAAGGCCATGCGATTGCCGAAGCGCTGGCGCGGCAAGGCGCGGAAACCATTCTTGTAACCGGGCCTGTGACGCTGCCCGACCCGGCAGGTATCAAAACCATCCGCGTTCAGACCGCACAGGATATGCTAGCCGCCTGTGAAACCGCCCTGCCCGTTGATGTCGCCGTCTGTGCGGCGGCCGTAGCCGATTGGCGCACGACGGAAATCTCCTCCGGCAAATTGAAAAAGGGCGTGGCGAAACCGACGCTGGAACTCGCTGAAAATCCGGATATTCTCGCGCGGCTGAGCAAGGCAGGGAACCGCCGCCCGCGACTTGTCATCGGCTTTGCGGCAGAAACAGATGATCCACTGAAGAATGCCGCGCGGAAACTGGACGCCAAAGGCTGCGATTGGCTGGTGGCAAATGATGTCAGCAACGGCAAAGTGTTTGACCAAGACGATAACGAAGTCACATTTCTGCGTCGTAGCGCACCACCGCAAACCTGGCCGCGGCAAAGCAAGGAACAGGTGGCGCGGCAACTTGTGCAGGAAATCGTTAATGTGTTGACGGCGTAAGGCTTTGTGTTAGCGTTCTGTAGTTGGAATAAATTTTTCAGGAGCAATCTATGCCATCCATATCTTCGTTACGCGCAGCAGCAAGGGAAGTATTCTGGAATTCGGCGGAAGAATTGGTGGAACTGGTACCCTTTTGCGCGATGTCGTTAACCACGCCCGTGGCTATGGGCATCGGTTTAGCTCTAAGCCCAACCAGATCGTGTGTAGCTGCTGCTGGCCTTGGTGGCATACTGATAGGGGGAGCAGCAGGATTTCTTGCGAGTCTTAGTATCTACAAAAAACTTGATTCCCTAAACCAAGCATAATCCATTTCTGTTCATGACCACCCTTCCTGTCCCCATCACTGTCCTGCCCCATGCCGAAGCCCTCGGGCTTCCGGCCTATGCGACCGAACATGCCGCCGGCATGGATCTCTGCGCCGCCGTCACCAATGATGTGGTGATCGAGCCCGGCAAGCGAACGCTGATCCCGACGGGCATCGCCATCGCCTTGCCCGAAGGTTATGAGGCGCAGATACGGCCGCGTTCCGGCCTCGCGCTCAAGCACGGCATCACCCTGCCCAACAGCCCCGGCACGATTGATGCCGATTATCGCGGCGAGGTGCAGGTGATCGTCGCCAATACCGGCAGCGAACCCTTCACCGTCACGCGCGGCATGCGCATCGCGCAGATGGTGGTCGCCGCCTACAGCCGCGTCAGCTGGCAGGAAGTCGCTGAACTGCCGCAAACCGCGCGCGGCGCGGGCGGTTTCGGTTCGACCGGAACGGCCACCAAAACACGCTAAGCACGATCATGCCCTCTCCTTCCGCCATTGCCCGGCAATGGAATTTCGGCCTGCCGGTTACGGCGTTGAGCGCTAATCGCAACGGCGATTGGATGGCTGCGGCGCTGGGTGACGGATCGCTGCGTTTGCTGCCCGCCAGCGACGAAGCGGAACAACCGAAAGAGCTGAAACTCCACAAAGGCATTTCGCTGTCACTGCAGCCGGATGCCGATGCGCATGCGTTTCTGTCAGGTGGTGACGATGGTTGCGTTTATATTATCGATCCACAGCTGGATGCGCCGACGCTGTTGGCCGAGCATAAAAACCAGTGGATCGACCATGTGGCGTCCGCGCCGGAAGGCGGATTCCGCGCCTATTCCGTTGGCAAGCAGGCGCATATGCTGAACGCCGAAGGCGAAAGCCTTGCACCGCTGCAGGCGCCGAGCAGCATCGGCGGCCTGGCTTTCAGCCCCAACGGCAAACGCCTTGCCGCTAGCCATTACAACGGTGTGAGCCTGGTTTGGACGAAAGCGAAAGAATCCGCGCCGACAAAACTGGCCTGGAAAGGTTCGCATCTGGGCGTGATCTGGCATCCGGATGGAAAAATTCTACTAACCTCACTGCAGGAAAATGCACTGCATGGCTGGCGCCTTTCGGACAATAATGAGATGCGGATGCAGGGCTACGCCGCCAAAGTGCATTCGATGGGCTTTTCAGCGAAAGGCCGCTATCTGGCGACCAGCGGAGCGGAGGAAGTGGTGTGCTGGCCTTTCTTCGGCGGTGGGCCGTGGGGCAAAACGCCGCTGACGCTGGGCGGACGCGAAGCGCGGCTGGTGACACAGGTCGCCGCGCATCCCAAAGATGAAATGGTCGCGGCAGGTTACGATGACGGCATGGTTATCCTTGCGCCGCTGGATGGCCGCATGGAAGTGATGATCCACCCGCCTGTCGGACAAGGTGCATCGGTGACAGGACTGGCATGGAATGGCGCAGGTAATTGCCTGTTCGCCGGGAATGAGAAAGGCTCCCTGACCCTCTTCACGCTGGAAAGCGTGGGGCGGAGCGTACGAAGCGCCTAGTTTTTGAAGTGTTTTAAACTGGCGCGCCAGTAATCCCAAGCGGTGATAATTGTCAGGCCGCCTGCAATCCACAACAACAATCCGCCGATAGTGGACGCATAAACGCCGGACGCGTGGCGGCCGACAATCAGGAAGGACAGCGCGACGATCTGGATGAAGGTTTTCCATTTCGCCAGCTGGCTGACCGGCATGCTGACGCGCACACCTGCCAGAAATTCGCGCAGGCCAGACACCGCCACTTCGCGCAGCAGGATAATTACGGCCGGAAGAATGCTGAAGCCCGTGATCTGGCCGTTGAAGACCAGCAACAGAATGACGGCGGCGACCAGAAGCTTGTCGGCAATCGGGTCGAGAAATTCGCCGATCATCGAAACCTGCCCGTCGCGCCGCGCCATATAACCGTCGAGCAGATCGGTCACGCCCGCGGCGACGAACAGCACCAGCGCCAGCCACGCCGCCCAGGCATAGGGCAGCGCCAGCAGCAGCAAAATCACCGGAATGGCGATGATGCGCGACAGCGTCAGACGGTTGGCGAGTGAATTCCACATGGCCCCTCTTTACTCCCCCTGCCGGAAATAATCATGGATTTTTTTGGCAGCATTAAGGCTGATGCCGGGAACGCGGGCTATATCCTCCGCCGCCGCCCCGGCCACTGCCCTGGCCGAACCGAAATGGTGCAAAAGCGCCCTTTTGCGCGCGGCGCCGATGCCCGGCACATCCTCCAGCCCCGACTGGCCAACAGCCCGGATGCGGCGCGAACGGTGCGCGCCAATGGCAAAACGATGCGCCTCATCCCGCAGCCGCTGCAGATAATAAAGTACGGGATCTTCCGGCGGCAGGCTGAAGGCTTCCCGGTCCGGCATGAAGAAACGTTCGCGCCCGGCATTACGGTCCGGCCCCTTGGCGATGGCGGCGACGGGAATATCCGGCAGGCCAAGATTTTGCAGAACGGTGCACACTTTACTCAATTGCCCCTGCCCGCCATCGATCAGCACAAGGTCGGGCCACATGCCGGACTGGCGCGCGGGGTCTTCGTCGATCAGGCGGCGGAAGCGGCGCGATAAAACCTCCTCCATCATCGCGTAATCATCGCCCTGCGTATCGGCGCGACGGATATTGAATTTGCGGTAGGTTTTTTTCAGGAAACCTTCCGGCCCGGCGGCGATCATCGCGCCGACCGCATGGCTGCCGGAAATATGTGAATTGTCATAAACCTCGATGCGTTTCGGCGCTTCGGCAAGATTGAAAATTTCGGCCACGCGCGTCAGCAGCTTCGCCTGCTCGGCGCTTTCCGACAAAGTGCGCGCCAACGCTTCCTGCGCGTTTTTGCGCGCGCTGTCGATCAGCCGCTTGCGCGCGCCCTGCTGCGGCACCGCAATTTTGACCTTGTGCCCTGCGCGCTCCGCCAGGGCCTGTTCCAACAAAGCCGTATCTTCGGATTTATGGCTGAGCAGAATGGAAGGCGGCGGCGGTTTGCTGGCATAAAACTGCGCGAGGAAGGATGACATGATCTCGCCCGGCGGCAATTGATCGGCATGCGCCGGATAAAATGTCCGCGCGCCGTAATTGCGGTCGGCGCGGAAGAAAAACACCTGAATGGCCGTGCGGCCCGCCGCCTGATGCAGCGCGATGACGTCAGCATCGCCGAGGCCGGACAGATGAATGCCTTGCTTCGCCTGAATGCCGGTCAGGATTTTAATGCGGTCGCGCAGCTCCGCCGCTTTTTCGTAATCCATCGCATCGCTGGCGCTCTGCATATCCGCCGCAAGCTGTTTCTGAATCTCCTGATTCTTGCCTTGCAGGAAGGCGCGCGCCTCCTCGACCTGTTTTGCGTAAGCCTCTTCCGTCACTTTGGCGACACAGGGCGCGGTGCAGCGCTTGATATGATATTGCAGGCAGGGCCGCGTACGGCTGGCGAAAAAATTATCCGAACAATTGCGCAGCATGAAGCCGCGCTGCATCAGCGTCAGCGTTTCATTCACCGCACCCGCCGAAGCGAAAGGCCCAAAATACCAGCCCTTGCGCGACTTCGCCCCGCGATATTTCAGCAGCTGCGGAAATTTATGATCGCGCGTGATGAGCATATAGGGATAGCTTTTGTCGTCGCGCAGCAGCAGATTGAAAGGCGGCGCAAAACGCTGGATGAAATTGCCTTCGAGCAAAAGCGCTTCGGCCTCGGTCGTGGTGACGACGATTTCCAGGCTGCGCGTTTGCGCCACCATGCGCTGCAATCGGTTTGGCAGACGCGCGCGCTGTGTATAAGACGTGACGCGCTTCTTAAGGCTCTTCGCCTTACCGATATAGAGCGATACGCCATCTTCGGCCAGCATGCGGTAGACGCCCGGCCTGGAAGGCAGGGTTTTGATCTGTGCGCGCAACACATCCGCCCCGGCATCAAAGCCAGTGCGTCCGCGGCGCAAGCGTTTGGCGGGTGCGGGTTTGGGCATCAAGCCATTTTGCCTGAGAGGCAAAACTATGTCACCGATGAGGTCTTGATGAAAAACAAGCCTAGGACGGGCTTCTGTCAGATAGAAAGTCTCTCAACCTTCCTAGGCATCGCCCAAATCCTGAAGGACGGCGCGGCGGTTCAGCATGAACCATGGCAGCGAATTGGGCTCTTAATCTTTCGGTGTCTTTGGGCGTCGTTGTGTAAACCCACACACCATTGATTTGTGTACGAACCAACGGAAGCGGCTGCCCTCTCTCCTGTATATAGATGACATCTGGTTCGGAGTAATTTCCGCTCATATGAGCAGGATAACGATTCAATCGTTAATTGACAACATCCACAGTTGATCCGGCCGGAGCGGTTTTATCGGCCGTGCTTTTATAATTTTTGATCGCCTTCATCATCATAAGGTCCTGCACCAGATCGGGCGGCAGCGGGTTGCCTGATGACGGGGCTTGCGGCTGGGCCGCTGCGGGAGAGGAGGAACGCGCTCCCGTCATCAGGCGTCCGGTATAAATCGTATCACCCATCCGCATGGTCGGCGCGCCTGTGGCAAGCGCCATGGCCATCGCCTGTTGCTGCGTCAGGGTCGTATCCATCACGCCGCCATAAGGCAGCTTGCGGGGGTTGAGCGGATAGGCTTTGGCGGCGGCCAGCGCGCGTATTTCAGGCGCTATGTTGGAATTGTCAGCGGGAAGTTCCGTCGCGGACGAAGCCGGAGCGGGCACTGCCGCAGGCACAGGTGGCATGGCGGGCGGCTGTGCAAGAGCCGCCAATAATTTTTTCTCATCCCCGGGCGCGACAGGCGGGGGTGCTTCCGCCATCGCAGTCAGCGCGGGTTCAACGGTGGGTTCCGGTTTGTCTGCTTGTGCCAGTTGCGTAACCGACTTGTCCTCATCCGGGCCGAACAACAGCGAAACGGCATAGCCTGCCGCGTCCTCTCCGGTCTTGGCTTCCATCATCGCATCGGCGACGCCGCCCGCCGCGCCCATAATCATCGAGGCCGGGCCCATGAGCCCGCCATAAAGAATATCGCCCGCCACGCGAGAGACTGGATGAATTTGTTCGCCCGTCAAAGAACGGTAAACCGAACTGACGACGGGGATATGCTGCAGCGGATTGACGAGATCGAGCAGGTCGCCGAAATCAAAATCGGTTGCGGTTCCGGATTCAGCGGCGCGGCGGTCGAACTGGGTGTAACGACGGCTGTCCGTTACCGCCTCCACGTCGCGGGAGGCGAAGTTGCGCGCCGGAACGTAATCCGGGGCTTCGTAGGTTCCGGCCAGAACCGGGTTGATCTCAAGCGTCATGGGCCTCTCCGCGTCCATAAGAGGAGCAAGCCGCGTGCCATAAATTTTATGTTGAAATTCAGCGCGTTAAGATCGACTCGGCCCACCGGAAGCGGCAGTTTTTGCCGGATTAAGGCCCGACCGTCATGCAGCTTTGGCCGCGCTGGAGCAGCCAGCTGCAGACCGATTGCGCCGTCTTCTGCTGCAAGCCCATCAGGCGTGCGCGGTACATAATGGTGTCGCCGCTGGAAACCTGCTGCGCCACAGGGTCGGCACCCGCAAGCAATTGCGGCATGGTGTTGACGATACGCGTCAAAGTCTGGCGCGCGATTTGCGGGCTGCTGTAGGCGCCGATCTGAATACCCCAGGATCCGCCTCCACCGCCGCGCGGCGACATATCATCGCGGGAGGGATAAACTGCGGCGACCTTGGATGGCAGCGCCAGATATTCGCCGCCGCTGTCACTGTCGCCACTGTCACCTTCGCCCATATCAGCGCTGGCGGTGCGGATACCGTTCTTCTCGCGTTGCACGCGCGCGAAGCCTTCATCGAGCAGTTGCGCCATGCGGTTGTCACGCGAAATGGTCGAACGGCCACCAAACACGACGCCAATCAAACGCGTGCTGCCGCGACGCGCCGAAGCGACAAGATTAAATCCCGATGCGCGGATATACCCGGTCTTGATGCCATCCATGCCGTCATAACGGCGCATGAGGCGGTTGTGGTTGTTATGGAAATTCCCCGCATAGGTGAAACTTTCATGGCTGAAATAAGGATAGTAATCGGCGAAATGATAAATCAGCGCATGGCCGAGCAGCGCCATATCCCGCGCGGTTGTCACCTGATCAGGATCAGGCAGGCCGGAAGGATTGCTGAAACGTGTCCGCGTCATGCCGAGCGCCTGCGCCTGCGCCGTCATCATCTGCGCGAAGGCCTGTGTGCTGCCGCCCTGCGCTTCGGCAAGGACAACGGCGGCATCGTTCGCGGATTCTGTCACCAATCCAAGAACGGCATCTTCAACCCGGATGCGCTGGCCTGCACGCAGACCCAGCTTGGAAGGCGATTGCTCGGCCGCATTTGCCGATACAGACAGAGACTGATTAAGACGCAGCTTGCCGTCTTCCAGCGCCTGAAAGGTCAGATAGAGCGTCATCATCTTGGTGAGCGATGCGGGATGGCGCAGCTGGCCCGAGCTGGAACTGTGCAGAATGCGTCCGGTTTCAGCATCGATGACGATATCGGCATAGCTGGCGGTCCCTGCGACGGCCGGGGCCGGGCGAGCCTTGCGGGCGGCCTTATGGCGCTTCTTGGCTTCGGCCAGTGAGGGCGTGAAAATAAGCGCTAAAATTACGATAAAAGCGGCAATCTGGCCTGTCCGGGAAGGCTTCATTATCAAACCCTTAGGCTCGTTGGGGGCGACTCGCCACAAAGCGGGTAGCATGAGTCCCTGACGCCCTGAAATCAAGCTTTACTTGACAAAATAGGCCATTTTCATATAAATTGTGCAGTGCAACATAAAGCAGGGTCTGACATGTCGAAGAAGGGCAAAACAAGCCGCCCCCCTCATCGCGGATCTCGCACAACCGGGGACAATGGCGCTGCGCCGGAAACCCCAAAACATGACCGAACCTTAAGGAGAATGACTATGAACACCACAGCGAACGAAACCATGGACCAGGTGAACCAGGCGACTCAGAATTTCGCGCAGGCATGTCAGGAAGCCAGCTCTATCGCCCGCGAACATGTGGATGCGACCGTCAAGTCGGCCGCCCTGGCCTGGGAAGGCTGTACCGAGATCAACCAGAACCTTAACGGTCTGGTTCAGGAATCCCTGTCCCGCGCCCTGAGCGCCGGGAAGACCATGATGGGCGCGCGCACGCTGCGCGAAGTGATGGATTTGCAAGCCGACTTCATGCGCGAATGTTTCGACAGCTGGGTCGCGGGCACGGGCAAGATTTCGGAAATCTCCGCACGCGTGACAAAGGACGCGATGGAACCGATTGCCAACCAGGCCAACAACGCCATCAGCAAATTCGCGCAGAAGGCGCGAAGCGCGGCTTAGCACGCGATTGTTGAATAGAGTGTTCTGGAGCTGGTTGCTCGTTTCCAAAAATTTCACTTATTTTTTCCCTCAGCTTTTGAGGAGTTTTTTCTTCCTGCAAGAGCCTAAGAGTGGCTTCGCGCCAGAATGGAACATCTTTAACGATATGCAGAATACCTTCGACGGTGTCATATGTTAGGGACGCAGCGCATCCTTTAAGCGCAGCAGGAATAATCTCAACAGGAACGGCTGCACGCCAGGACGGTACAGCTTTAAAATCCCTCAAGCACAATTCGATATTTCCCCAATAACCATCTTTCTTATAACGTTCCAGCAGGGTCACGATAACACTGGCGGGCACAGCATCACGCCAGGAAGGGTGACTCGAAACAACATTCAAGGCTGATCTTAAAAAAACCAAACGGCCCAATTCGGTGGCCTGCTGAAACAATTTCGTAAGATTATCGCCACGAACAGCATCACGCCATACAGGTACAACTGAAGCAAGCAAAAGAAGGCCTGCACTCTGCTGCCTCCCCGGCCCGTCTTCACCGAAGTACCAGTCCCATCTCTCTTCACCCATTTGCTCGCTTAATCCGTCATCTCCAAATTGCCTTAACAAAGCAGGTGTCAAAGCCTCAGCAAGCCCCGTATGTTCGCTGATAAAAGTGGGGATGTTTCCAATGTCTTGACCCGCTGCATCCTGAAACTGCATCGTACGAAAATGAGCCTGCCAACGCTCGCCTTCAGGATTGATGACAATCATAAGGTCGTCAGCATAGTCCCAAAAATAGGTTTCTCGTTCCCGATAGGCCGTGCACCAGCGCGGGGAGCCATAGGCCCGGCTGGCTTCCTCGCTATGCACCTGAATGACTTCTGTCTCGTCAGGTAAAACGGCGATGAGGCTGGCCTTGCCGTCACCCTTATAGATTTCGCCTGTCAGAGGATGAGTCCCCACCAGAAAACGGCGATGCGCCTCGGCACGCTCATCCACGGAAATCGGGTATTGGGGACGAAACTCCTTCACGGCTTCGCCGAGCGCTTCCATCGTTTTGTAATGTTGCAACGTGCGCGTGGGCCCATCCGGCAATTTCGCATGATGAAGCCGCAGAAGATTCATATCCTCCACGACTTTCGGCAAATCTTCAGGGAAACGATGGGCATTCGGCGGCGCCTGATAATCCGGCTGGGCTTCTTCCACCAAGCGCATCAACACTTTGTTTAGAAGCCAGGCGCGTTGCGAGCCGCCTTTGCCGTTCAGATCCGGACGGATATAATTCCGGCGGGTGGGATGCGGTTGCGGCGCAAGCAATTTTTCGAGGTAAGCATCGATAAAACGGTAACGTTCCTCGAGCGCATATTGCGGATAATCCGGAAAGGCCGCCAACCGAAACCAGTCACCCCAAACAGCCAGGCCGCGCTCGCACTCAAGCGGCCCCAGCGCCAGGACCGTCAGCCGCCAGTTCTTTGCAAAGGGGCCGGAGCCCGTAATGGCGTTGGCGGCATTTTGGAATCCAGCGGGAATTTTCATATCCGCGTCCGCCGCCTTAAAGCGTCAAAGCATTGGGGATAGCTGCGACCGTTGAAGCGGCTGGGATTTGGGGCTGAGATGTCTCGGCGGCAAAAAGAGCTTCGATTTTCCCGCGAAGAGGGTCGGGTATTTCCTCTTCCTGCATTTGCCGCACAACATCGCGCCAGGGCGAAACATCCCGGACCGCACCCAAAATCAAATCGACGGCGTTGTAATTACGGGTTCCAGCGGCGACTTTCAGAGCGGTAGGGATACCGTCATACGGCACAGCATTCCAGAAATCAGGGAAGGGTTTGATGGCTCGGAGCACGCGGGCAAAATTGGCATGTTCCCCGCGTTTATCGCAAAGCGTATCGAGCACATTTGCAACAAACTGAGGCGGGACGGCCCCAAGCGCATTGATTGAAGACGCATCGTTAAAAAATTCTACGATAAAGCCAAAACTGTCAGCTTCGGCCATCTCTCTTTGAAGCCGCCGCAGCGCAAGGGGTTTCATACGAAGGGCCTGACCTTCATAGCATTCAAATGAATCCTCGAGACTGCTTGAAAATACCGATGAAGCATTGGCGTCCAAGGATGGGTTGGGAGCCGCCAAGGGTAGATAAAGGACTTTCTTACGTTCAACGCGCGGCATATGACATCCCGAAGAATCAACTGCTGTGAATATTAGAATGATACGCGCGGCATCAATCAACCGCCGCCTTGCGACTCACTACCATGGAAGGCGAAAGCGCGCCTAGGGCCGTTTTATTTTCCGGGGAAAGAAAATTATAGTTAATACCGTTAACACTTACCGATGGTCGGCCCCGATCGCTTCACTGACCGAGGCAAAACCGTCACGTTCCAGCAGGGCCGCAAGCTCACGTTTGATGCGCCGGGGCAGGAACGGCCCCTCGTAAACCAGTGCCGTATAGACCTGCACCAAAGACGCACCCGCGCGGATTTTGGCATAGGCATCCGCGCCACTGAATACCCCGCCACAGCCGATCAGGGGGATTTTGCCTTCCGTGAGTTTGTACATCCGTGCCAGCAAACGCGTGGAGGCACCGAACAAGGGCCTGCCGGAAAGCCCGCCCGCTTCCTGCGCCAGATGCGGCGGCACGGAAGCCGGGCGCGTGACGGTCGTGTTGGCGACGATCATGCCCTGCACACCGGAGGCCAGAACAACTTCGGCAATGTCGGTCTGCTGCTCTTCGGTCAGGTCCGGTGCAATCTTGACGAAGACAGGCGGTTTCTGAACGCCTGCATCGCGCGCCGCCATCACTTGCTGCAACAAATGCGCCAGCTGTTCGCGCCCCTGCAGGTCGCGCAGGCCCGGCGTGTTGGGCGATGAAACATTGACCGCCAGATAATCCGCATAAGGCGCGAAGGATTTCACGCCCAGAACATAATCCGCGCCGGTGTCCTCGCTGTCTTTGTTTTTGCCGAGATTGACGCCGACGATGCCCCTGCGGCTGCCGACCGTCGCATCATGCCGCGCGACGACGCGGCGGCGGCACTGGCTGATGCCGTCGCTGTTGAAACCGAAACGGTTGATCAGCGCCTCGGCCTCGGGAATGCGGAAAATGCGCGGTTGCGGATTGCCCGGCTGCGGCTGCGGCGTGATGCTCCCCAGTTCGGTGAAGCCGAAACCCAGATCGAGAATTTCATCGATCACTTCACATTGCTTGTCATAACCCGCAGCAAGACCGACGGGATTGGCAAAATCCAGCCCCGCGATTTTGACGCGCAGCGAGGGCGCATCTTTCTGTTTGCTTTTGGGGATGAGGCGTTTCTGCAGAATGGTGAT
Organism: Alphaproteobacteria bacterium; assembly: GCA_033763555.1. GTDB lineage: Bacteria > Pseudomonadota > Alphaproteobacteria > UBA9219 > UBA9219 > JALYJG01. The sequence goes on from JANRKK010000008.1 coordinate 45,915, forward strand.
GGAGAGTTTATGCGCCGCCTCCGGCTCCATCCGGAACAGCAGCGGGCGCAGCAGGCGGTAGGGATTGATCTCCCGCCACTGACCTTCGGCGAAAAACGCGCGCCATTCCTGAAGATTTTTTGGCATCCTACAGCCCTGCTCCCGAGAGCGACAATGGCGCGTTGCTACATCGATTGCAATCTTGGTAGCGGCTTTCTTTAAAAATCCCCCTCCCCCGCCGTGTGGGGGAGGGGCTAGGGGCGGGGGAATGGTAGCCGTTGAGAACAAACACCCCATCACCTGCGAAAACTAAGGCGTTACTGCGTAACACCAAGTTTTCGCTTCCTCTCCCCTCAAGGGGAGAAGGGTTTCTTTTTCTTTCACCGCTTGCCTGCCGGAAGCGGGCATAGGATAATTATCCTATGCAGCTTAAACACAAGGACCTATGGCGGGCCATCGACAGGCTGGCGGAAAAGCACGGGCTTTCCGCCTCGGGCCTTGCGCGCAAGGCGGGGCTGAGCCCCACGGTCTTCAACGCCAGCAAACGGGCTTCGCGCAGCCGCAAACGCTGGCCTTCGACGGAAAGCATCGCCCATATCCTGCGCGCTACCAACACAAATTTGGAAGATTTCACGGTGCTGGCAACCGATGGCGCCGTGGCGCGCGCTGCGATGCCGCTGCTCCGGCTGGAGGATGCGCGCAAGAACGGCGCCTTTGATGAGGATGGTCTGCCTGCCGGAAATGCCTGGGAAGAATTCCGCTTCCCCGGTCTCGCCGATGCGCAAACTTTCGCGCTTGAAATCAGCGGCAAATCTTATGAACCCGTCTATCGCGATGGCGACCGGATTATCCTTTCACCGGATGCCCAGATACGGCGCAGCGACCGTATCGCACTGCGCACCGTCAAAGGCGAGATCGTCATCGGGCAATTGACCCGCGAAACAGCGCGCGGCGTTGAGATTGCTCCCTTTGGCGCGAAGACTGCGCCCGGTTCTTATGCCACGCGCGAGATCGACTGGATGCACCGCATCATCTGGGCAAGCCAATGAGTCCCGATCAATCCCTGATCGATAAATGGGCTTTGGAATATGAAAAAGGCGGCATTCCGTCTTCTGTGCGCGCGTCACCATCCGGCGCAATGGTCTGGGCGGTTGAGCTGCTGAAACGTCAGGGCTTTCCCCTGCGCGAGGGGCTGGATGTCGGCTGCGGCAAGGGGCGCAATAGCCTTTATATGGCCCGGCAGGGCATGCATGTGACGGCAATGGATTTCACGCCTGACGCTATTGAGCATCTGGAACATGCCGCCGCAGCCGAAAAGCTTGGCGATAAAATCCGCCCTCTTGTGCAGGATGTGACCGAGCCCTGGCCCGTGGCTCCAGTCAAGATGGATCTGGTGGTCGATCTGTTCTGCTTCAAGCATATCACGCCGCATGAAGCGCGGCTGGAGTATAAGCGCAACCTGCTGCGCACCCTGCGCACGCGCGGCCATTACCTGATTTCCTTCGCCAGCATCGGTGACGGCTATTACGGGCAATATGCGGCGCAAGGCCGCCCAGACGGTGAGGAAGCGACCCTGATCGCCGACCCGGTCAACGGCATCCCCTCGGTGCTGTTCACCCGCAAGCATATTTTGAACTTTTTTCTGCCGGAACTCGACTTGTTCGCCGAAATCCAGCAGAATGCGCCATCGGAAATGCACGGCAAGACTTATGAGCGCAGCGCCTATGCCCTTCTGCTGCGTTGGAGCCCGCAGCATTTCCATTAAAATGGATTGAGTGACCGATGAATAAACCCGCCGCCAACCCACCGCCTGAAGATGAAACGGTTCGCCGTACGGCTCAGCTGCAAAAACTGACCGAAGCTTTCGGCGATCCCTACCGCATCGCCAGCTTCGGCAAGACCCATGATGCCGCCGGGATCAAGGAAAAATTCGTGGCACTTCCCGCAGGCGAAAAAACATCCGACCATGTCAGCGTGGCGGGGCGCATCATGGCCATCCGCAACGACGGCATGTTTATCGTCATTCTTGACGATACCGACCGATTGCAGATTTTCCACGACCTGAAACAGATCACGCCCAGGCAAGCCGAACTGCTCAAGCTGCTTGATCTCGGTGACGTTATCGGCGTCACGGGACTTGTGCGCCGGACACCACGCGGCGAGATCACGGTGGATGCCAGTGACGTTACCGTGCTGGCCAAGGCGCTTGAACCGCCGCCGGAAAAATTCCACGGCCTCAAGGATATCGAAGCCCGCTTCCGCCACCGTGAGCAAGATCTGGCGGCCACGCCGCGCACGCGCGAAACCCTGCGTGCGCGTTATAAGATGATCGCCGCGATGCGGCAGTTTCTATACGACCGCGGCTTCCTCGAGGTCGAGACGCCGATGCTTCATGTGATCGCGGGCGGCGCCCTCGCCAAACCTTTCGTGACCCATCACAACAAGCTGGATATGCCGCTTTATCTGCGTGTTGCGCCGGAACTTCATCTCAAGCGGCTGGTGATCGGCGGCTTGTCAGAAAAAGTTTTTGAGATTAACCGCTGCTTCCGCAACGAAGGCCTCAGCCCGCGGCATAATCCGGAATTTACGTCGCTGGAACTATATCAGGCTTATGTCGATTTCACTTCGATGATCGACATTACCGAAGCCATTGTCTATCATGTGGCGCTCACGCTGCATGGCACAGCCAAAGTGAAATTTGGCGAGACGGAGCTGGATTTCACGCCGCCCTGGCCGCGCAAAGGCATGGTCGACCTTATCCGCGAACATACGAAGCTTGATCTCTACAAGCACCTCGATCCGGAAAGTGCGCGCGCCGAAGCCAAAAAAATCGGCGTGCCGACGGAACCCGGCATCAGCTGGGGCCAGGTTGTCGAAGCTGTCTTCGACGCCAGGGTTGAGGAAAAACTTGTCCAGCCTGTGCATGTTGTCGATGTGCCCAAGGAGATTTCACCCCTGTCAAAAGCATGGCCGGATCGTCCGCATGTTGCCCAACGTTTTGAGAGTTTCGTGAATGGCTGGGAAATCGCCAACGCTTTCAGCGAATTGAACGATCCACGGGAGCAGCGCGCGCGCTTCCTGGAACAGGCCGAACAGAAACGCGGCCCGGATGAACCTCCGCACCCGATCGATGAGGATTTTATCAAGGCGCTGGCCTTCGGCATGCCGCCGATGGGCGGCATGGGCCTCGGCATCGACCGTTTGGCGATGCTGATGACCGACAGCCAGACCATCCGCGAAGTCATCGCCTTCCCGACCATGCGGCCGATAGAATAGTCCAGTCAGATGGGGCTATTGAGGTTGCTGAAATTTTAGAGCCTATCCTTTTGGCTCGACCTTTTTGGAGGGCGCTGTCCTCGTTGCACTTTTCCTAGGACGGGTCGGCCGTTTCTCGGGCTGCGCCGCCTGATTTAGATGGGGAAGAAAATGTTTCTCAGCAGCAAATTGAGTCTCGAGAACGAACTCATGAATCTCTTTATTGCAAAAAATTACACATCCTTGGGAACCCATTTCTTTAAGCTGTGCAACGGTTAGCGCCCCCATACTGGCGTTATCCCTATGCACTTCAATAACACCTGAAGGATGCGCTTCAAAACTTAAAAACCGGATTGGCTCTTCTTCACTTTCTTCTGTTACCCTCATGCAATGCAAGTCGTAAGGCTTCGTAATATCGAGTGGTACACCCAAGTCTTCAGTCTTCGTCAAGTCAACCAAGAGCTTAAGAATTTCTTGTTTTTGTTGAGCCAAATCCCGAATTGCTCCAACACGATCTGAAAATATTCTCTGGGCTTCAACCACAAGGCGTGCTTGATCCTCATCACTAATTCCCACGCCAAGGGCGGGTAGAAATTCCCCGTTTCTTAAATCTGCAAGCAAAAGCGGAGGTTTTGCCGTACCAATTTGTACCGCCTGACTCCGGGTCACGACAGCTTCACCAATACCGTCGTGGTAAGATTGAATTTCCCCTTCGACGGCTTCTGTATATCCCTCCACTGCGAGAAGGGGTCCTCCTTTTCCCATGGGAGAGGCAGCGACTCCGGCTTTGGCCCATGCAACATCCTCCATAAGACAAAGATACGTCCATTTTGCATTCAGTGCATCGCGATAGGCATCGCGACAGTCTGGATCATCGGGAGATTGCTCATAAAGTTTACGGGCAAAATCAAAAGCCTTGGGCGAGTACCCGGTCATTTGCTTGATGGAAGCTACTGTTTTTCCCAAATCCGGCTCATCTTTGTCCAACAAAACATCAATAAGAAGTTTAGGGGAGAAAAGATCAACAATCTTTGTACCGTCCAAGCTGACAAATTTTGGTTTGTTTTCCTTAAACCAAGCCAGTTTTTCATCATAGAGAGGACGCAACTGGTCGTTGAGGAGCATAGCTGCACAACTATCGGTCGACTCGCGCATCCAGTCAGCCTGCATCTTAAGTTTTTTATCTGCCCCAGTAATCCGGTCAGGATGAAGTCCAACTCTCTTTGTTCTGATGGCTTTCTCGATCTCGTCCTTAGACGCATCAGCATTTATGCCAAGAAAAGCATAACGGTCGAAAATATAATCAACACAGTCGATGGGATCATAAGTCAACATAAGCGCCTCTATAATAAATAAAGCGAATAAATCTGTGTCCTTTATAGAAGTGACAAGTCAAAAGTCAAGAAATGCCCCTTCCCCAATCCTGACCTTGCACCCCCGCTAGCACCCGTCTATAACCGCCTCCCCTTTGAACCTTTGTTTTTCAGTGCAAGGAAACTGCCATGGCCGCCGAACGTACTTTCTCGATCATCAAGCCGGATGCCACGCGCCGGAACCTCACAGGCAAGATCAACGCCAAGTTTGAGGAAGCGGGCCTGCGCATCGTCGCGCAAAAGCGCCTGCGCATGACGCGCGAACAGGCTGAAGGTTTCTATGGCGTCCACCGTGAACGGCCTTTCTTCAACGACCTTTGCAGCTTCATGACCTCCGGCCCCGTGGTGGTGCAGGTTCTGGAAGGCGATAACGCCGTCACACGCAACCGCGAGATTATGGGCGCCACCAACCCGGCCAACGCCGCGCCCGGCACCATCCGCAAGGAATTCGCCGAAAGCATCGAAGCCAATTCGGTGCATGGTTCGGACAGCCTGGATAACGCCAAAATTGAGATTGCCTTTTTCTTCAAGCCGGATGAGATTGTTGGTTAAGTAAAACGCGGACCCTGAATTCGCCCGCGTTTGAATTTCAAAGGGAGGGTGATAATGACAGGTATGTATGGCGAAATAAAAAGAACCGCCGAGATTCTCCGGCCGACGGTAGCCTTAGGCATCAACAGCACCCTCAGCAGCAACGCGGCTGTTGCTGGCGGCGTTTTAACAGTCACCTATGTTTCCCGGGCAACAGAGAAATTCTTGACGGGAGATATAGCGGGAGGACTTCAAGACATCGCGATCATGGGCGCTGCGGGAGCCGCAGCTTATTATACCTATCGCAGAACAGAACGCGTGTACGAACAGACGCAGCGCGCGCTTGATACCCTAAATCCAGGCTGATAAAGCGCCGTTACAAAACTTTAAACGCCAACAGCATGAGCAGCAGCAAGGCTGCCGTTGCCACGCAATTCCAGACAATAAGACGCGTGAAAGCGCGCCAGCCCTCGCGGTGCTCGGCCAGCATGGCGGCTGGAACTTTCGGCGGCGTGGCGGGGTGGTTGGCCATGATGTCTCCGTATACCTGTCATTATGAAGGCAGTTTTTAATTTGGCAAGTACTGCGGATTTTTCCCTAGGCGTCATGCCCGCGAAGGCGGGCATCCATCTTATTGAAAAGAAAAATGGATTCCCGCTTACGCGGGAATGACGCGGGGTTACAGAGGGTTGATAAGCGCCTGCTCCGGCGTGCCGGAATCCACGATAAATACGCGCTCTTCCATTACATTCACGCGGCCTTCGGCGATCATCCGTACGGCTTGCGGGTAGATTTTATGCTCGGCGGCCAGCACCCGCGCAGCCAGCGTGTCTTCCGTATCATCCGGCGCGACAGGAACGGCAGCCTGAATGATGATCGGCCCATGATCCATGGCGGTGCGGACAAAATGCACGGTGCAGCCCGCGATCTTCACCCCCTGCTCCAACGCGCCGCGATGCGTATCGAGGCCGGGAAAAGCCGGAAGCAGCGACGGATGAATATTGATGAGTTTGTCGCGCCAGCGCTCCACGAACCAATGGGTCAGAAGGCGCATGAAGCCCGCCAGGCAAACCAGCTGCACGCCTTCTTCGTGCAGTTTGGCGTCCAGAGCTTTTTCAAAATCCTCGCGTTTGGCAAAATGCTTGTGATCGATGACATGTGCGGGAATTTTCGCGGCGCGCGCATGCTCCAACCCCTGCGCATCCGGTTTGTTGGAAATCACGCAGGCAATCTGCGCCGGAAAACCGGACATATGCGAGGCCGCCATCAGCGCCTGCATATTGCTGCCGCGTCCGGAAATCAGAATGCCGATCTTGAGCATGAAAAAATTCCCCCTCGTCATTCCGGACGTCCCGAAGGGACGATCCGGAATCCACGGTGTTGACTTCAACACCGCTCCATGGATTCCGGGTTCGCGCGATGCGCGCCCCGGAATGACGAAAACTTATAGCAATCCTATGACTTGAAGAACAGTTTTTCGTCCCCACATATCTATCCGACTGCCAAAAACTATCGACCCCAAAGCTTTATTAAGGCAGGATAGTTATGGAACCAGAACGTTTATTCGCCGCCCTTTCAACCCGGACCTGAGGAGATTTTCATGTACAAGCTTTATTACGCCCCCGGCGCCTGCTCCATGGCGGTGCATACCGCGCTTCTCGAATGCAACGCACCGTTCGATCTGGAGAAGATCGATATTTTCGCCGGGCAAGGCCGCTCGCTGGAATTTCTGAAAATCAATCCACGCGGCCAGGTGCCTGTGCTGGTCGAAGACGGACACATCATCCGCGAAGGCGCGGCGATGCTGATTCATATTCTGGAAAAACATCAGAGCCCGCTTCTGCCGCGCAGCGGCCCGGAACGGCTGGAGGCGCTGGAGTGGCTGATGTTCTGCAACGCCACTTTGCACCCGGCCTATAGCCGTGTGTTCTTTTTGAAGAAGAGCCAGGTTGACCAGACAGCGAAAGATGCGCTGATGGGCATCGCGGTCGCCAACATCAACAAGCTGTGGGAAGAGGTGGAGCAGCGCCTGAGCCAGCACACCTATCTCGCGGGCAATGAGGTGACGATCGCCGATATCCTCATGACCGTCATCGCCAACTGGAACGGCAGCGTGCCTCTGCCCGTAAAACTCGGCCCGCGCACGCAGAAGCTCTTGCAGTCGGTTATCGCACGCCCGAGTTACAGGAAGGCGCTGGAGACGGAGCAGGTTCAGTACAAGGCGGTTGCGGCGTAATCATCAATTTTACGCGTCATTCCGGAACATTTTCTCTTCGCGCAGCGAAAGAAAATGGATCCGGAATCCATAGTCGTGCCGATGGGCCATGGATTCCGGGTTCGCACTGCGTGCGCCCCGGAATGACGAATATGGGCTAATTCCACGCCACGCTGGTACTGGTTTTACGGTCGGCGGAGAAGATTTTAAACAGCAGCTCGATCATTTCTTTCAGCGGCTCCCAGGCCAGCTTACCTTCGGACATGCGTTTGGACATGACCTCCCAGCAATAGGAAGCGTGGCCGACCTTGCCGAGGCTGTTGCCCAGCTCCCAATAAAGCTTGGCGCTTTTCTTGAGGAAGGCGACGAACTCCGCCGAACTGACCTTGAGCTTGAACATCTTGTCATAGCTGTCCTGATAATCGCGCAGGATGCCGTCGGCCTTCTGCCATTCCTCGCGCAATTGAACCTTCACCAGCTCCAGCATATCTTTCAATTCCTTGCGCTCGGCGGCCGAGACGGCGGCAGCGGGCAATTGCAACTCCTTGAGCCAGGTGAGCAGCTTCACGAACATCGGCTTGGCGCGCTCATACTGGAAGGCATAGAAATTGATGCCTTTCCAGGCCGAAAAAATTTCCAGCGCTTCGTTCGGCGGCAGGCGGAATGCCTTGATGAGAGGGTCGAGCGCTTCCAGATCGCGGGCTTCCCAGATTTTTTCGATCAGCTGGCGCGCCTTGTTGTCCGACGCCTGCGTGTCCGGAAAGGCGGCTTTCACCAGCGGCTCAAAACGTTGCAGAATGAATTGTTCGATTTCCTGCCAGACTTCCTGGCTCACCTCGAAATAGGCTTCGTCGATGGCGATTTTTTCGTTGAGAAAAACATCTTTCAGCAGGAACGGGTCGAGCGACGGCAGGCGATCAAGCACGCCGAGAATTCGCATATCCTCGGCCAGCGCCTCTTTCGTCAGAGCGCCCGTGCCGAAATGCTGAACAAGGGCGGCTTCCAGATGGCGGTCATTGACGAAAATCGTCCGTCCGCCTTCATAGATGTTGTTTTCGTTGAAGGGCACATAAAGCTTCGTGCCGATCGCCGAGGGCGCGTTGCGGCGCAGCTCTTCCGGCATCGTGTCCTTGACCAGGACGAGATTATTCAAAACCTTGTTGCGGAAAAAAGGCGGCACATCCGGCCGCGTTTCTATAATCCGGCGCGTCATCATGTTGACGTTGAAGACGCGGGGCGAACCCACATCCAGCATTGGCTTGAAATATTCGGTGGCCATGGGAAAGTTACCGGGGCGGTAAAAAGCCCATTATTCAAAAGTCGTATTTATATAATGTTAACGAGAAAAAGCCCCCGAATGAGCGTCTTTTTAACAGCAAAATATGGGATGCCAACATAGTTAAAATCACAAACCAGCTTGACTCATGCAGTACAGCATTCATAGTTCCCCTGTTTCAGCATAATGAATGTTACGCGCCATAAGTTTTATAAATCAACCAAAGGGAAATGTTATGTCGAATGATATAGATCAGGCTTGTGAAACTATTAAAACTTCTCTGCGGAATTCAGACGGCCTCTGGGAAGAAATTTTGGCTGAACTTGGCAAAAAAGGTCTGGTTGCTGAAAATCAACCTGCCAATCAAGTAAAAGTACTAAGGGCCTTTCTCGATGGCTTGAATGGCGCGCCATCCGAAACCCGACTGGATGTTCTTGATGCCTTGCGTGTGTTCTGGGAGATACCCGGAAGCTTTGGCGACACATTAACGGAGGCTATCTCCAAGCTCCGACCAAACCGACAAACGCACGGAACTCAACGTGCCAGATGGGAAAGTGATGGGGTCTTCGGTTCTTCAAAGCCAAGCCCGTCAGATATAGAGTTGCGGGAACATCTCATTAAAATCGGTATGATTAAACCGCAGGCCCCGGAATTTTAAGCCGGATTGAGTTTTACAAACTCCCCCACCCACTGCCACAGCAGCTGCAAATCCTGCGGGCGGCTGAGGCGGTGGTCGCCGTCTTTCACCAGCGTGATGCGCACATCGTCGGTGGTCAGGTTTTCGGCGATGCGCAGTGTGTGCTGCCACGGCACTTCTTCGTCATGCAGGCCTTGCAGCAACCGCGCCGGGCAGGCCAAGGGAATTTTCGCACGCAGCATAAGATGGTTCCGCGCTTCCCGAATAAGATTGAGCGTCAGCGGCGCGCGATGATCGGGCGGCGCCGTTTCATCATAAATCAGACCGTCGCGTTCCAGCCGTGCGCGTTGCTCTGGCGACAGGCGCAGCCACATCAAATCCTCGGTAAAGTCCGGTGCCGCAGCGATGCCGATCAGGGCATGCACCCGCTCCGGCATTTTCGCCGCCAGCATCAGCGCCAGCCAGCCGCCCATGGAGGAACCGATGAGAATTTGCGGCCCTTCGGTCAGCCGCTCAACCGCCATGCAGGCATCCTCGGACCAGGCGCCGATGGTGCCATCCTTGAAATCGCCGCTAGACTGGCCATGCCCGCGATAGTCAAAACGCAGGAAGGACAGATCCGCCTTTTCGCATTGCCCGGCCAGAAAGCTGGCTTTGGTGCCTGTCATATCCGAGGCAAAACCGCCCAGAAACACGATGCCGGGCGCGTTGGCACGCCCACGCCGCCGTTGATAAGCCAGCCGCCTATCCGGTAAGGTAAGGAAATCAGGGGTCATACCGTGTCCACGCGTCCATCTTCGCCGTCCCGCCCGCACTCTAGCAAGAACCCGGCCGCGCTCAAGCCATCACGGCGCGCGTCGCAAACGGCTGTGCTGCATCTATGCCCCGATCTGGAACCCGGCGACCCGGCGCGCGAAGCGGTTGAACTTGCCGTTCTGACGCAGCGTTCCGGCTGGCGTTCCCTTATCACCTCCGGCGGCGGGCCTTTGGTGACCGAAGCCGAACGCGCCGCCGTGCGCCATACCCGCATGCCGCTTGATCGCCGCGGCATTTTCACCAGCTGGCGCAACCGCGTGCATCTGGAAGCCCTGTTCCAGCGCGAACGGCCCGCACTGATTCATGCGCATGGGTTTGAAGTGCTGCCGCGCGCCTACAGCCTGGCGCGGACGCATCGCCTGCCGCTGGTGGTTGATCTGACACAGCCTTTGCCCGACCAGCCGCGCATCCACAGGCTGCTGGCGAATTTGGGCCGGGTTCAATGCCTGCTGCGCGTGCCATCGGACTATATGCTGAACCAGTTGCAGGATGTTTTTCAGGTTATTCCCGACTATATCCGCCCTGTTGCGCCGGGCGTCGACCTGCATTGGCATAATTCCGCCGCCATCAGCACCGAACGCATGCAGAATCTTACGCGCCTCTGGCGCCTGCCGGAACAGGCTACCGTTATCCTTGTGCCCATGCCGCTGTGCGAGGGCTTCGGGCACAGTATATTCCTGCAGGCGCTGGCCTCGATGAAAAGCGAAAATCTGTTCGCCGTTCTGATCGGCACCGACCGCCAATCGCCCGGCCTGCGCGCGGAACTGGAAAATCAGGTCAATCAACTGGGTCTCAACGGCAAGATCGTCATGCCAGAATTTTGCATGGATTGGCCGACGGCCTTCTGGCTCGCCAGCGTCGTCGTCGCGCCGAACAGCCTGCCGCGCGGGCAGGCGCGCGAATTGCTGGCAGCGCAGGCGGTGGGGCGCCCGGTGATCGTTACGGATACAGGCGCCAACAGCGAAATGGTACGCAGCGGCGAAACCGCCTGGGTCATTCCGCCCGACAATGTGCAGGCGCTGGCGGATGCGCTGCGCGAAGCCATTCATCTGGATACCGAACAGCGCCTCGGCCTCGCCGAACATACGCGCGATTTCATTGCCGGAACTTTCCCGCAAGATGTCTGGTTCCAGGGCATTATGGAAATTTACCAGTCGCTGCTGCGCCTGCCCGCGCAGGTCAAGGCGAAGGCGGCTTAACCCGCCTCGCCCGATAGCCAGTTTATATTCACGCCGCGATGTTCGGTTTGCAGGGCGTCGTGCAGCAAGGGGAAAAGCTTCCGCAGCCTTTCATCGAACTGCCAGGGCGGATTGATCAGGATAAAACCGCAACCATTCAGGCGGTCATGCCGCGTTTCTTCGTGATAGATAAATTCGGCGCATAATTGCTTGGCGATGCCGCTGGCCGCCAGCGCTTCATGAAAGCGCCAGATGGCCGGGCGTTCTTTCACAGGATACCAGATGGCATAGAGTCCCTGCGGCCAGCGGGCATAAGCCTCGCGGATCGCCTGCGCCAACCTGTCGAATTCATCCGGCGTTTCATAGGGCGGGTCGATCAGGACAAGCCCGCGCTTTTCCGGCAAAGGCAGAAAGCCGCGCAGAGCCTCATAGCCGTCACGGTGATGTACCTGCGTCTGGGCAAAGGGACGCATCTGCCGCCGGAGCGCCTCGGCATCGTCCCTATGCAATTCGCAGGCGATGAGGCGATCCTGCGATCGCAAAAGCCGCGCCACAAGAAGCGGCGAGCCGGGATAGAACTGAAAGGCTTCCGCCGTTCCCGCCGACCAGCCGGGATTGAAATTTTTCAGCACATCGTAATAGGCGGCAAGATCAGGCACAGGCGGCGCGGTAAGCAGTTTATAAATGCCATCCTGCGCCTCGGATGTTTTTTGCGCACGTTCATCCTGCAAATCGTAAAACCCCGTTCCCGCATGCGTATCCAGCACGCCGAAAGGCGTTTCCTTAAGGCGCAAATGCTCCAGCAACAAGGTTAAGACAACATGCTTAACGACGTCGCTGATGTTACCTGCATGATAAATATGGCGGTAATTCATGTTGAAGACATGACGTCAAATCCGTAAAATTGTCCATATTTGAAATTTTTTCTGGCATTCTTTTATGAAGATCGCGCAACGTTTTTTATTATCCATTGCCTTTCAAGCGGCAGCCTTGGCCGTGTCCAGCCGTGCGCTTGCCGAGCCGCTGGCAACTTCTGCTGAAATTCCTCCCCCCGACATGATGTCGCGCGCTTCCACCCTTGACCTTATGCCCGATAGATGGCGGCAGCTGATGCCTGAGGCCCGGATCATACCACCCATGATCCCCAATCTGCCCGGCGTGAGTTATCGCGGCTGGCGATTTATCGCCCTGCCCGACGCTACAGCAAGCCCGGCCTATCAACTGGCTCCCCTGCTGCCGGATGCGCCGGGCGCGGCAGAAAAACTGGCGGTTTTCCTGAAGCCCGCTAAAGGTAAAAAGGTACCCTCGGTGACCGACATTGCTTTTTACTTCGCGGCAGCGGGCGGCTGGATCGACACTGAAAAATATTTGATGCAGGAGTCAGGTGTTGCGCACAAGGCTGCTCTGCTCAGCTTCACGCTGATGGCAACCACACTGTCCGATCAGGACGCCGTGAATGCGGCATCCATTAGGGCGAAAGCCGCCGCTAAAGGCGCAGAACGCCGCGCCGCCTACAATGAGCTCTATACGGCAACCGCCTTGCAAAAAACGCATCATGATTTCTTTATCTGGCTGGCTCAGCAATACCAAAATGCTGAAACACTGGAAGGCCTGACCGTCAATGCTGTTCTGGGGGAAACAAGGCAAATTCTACAGATCCGCAAAAAGGCAAAACCGACGCTGACATTTACTGGTGAATCCCTATCCGCAGCTGCGGATCTTATTGTGGGCGGCGTACTTAAAAAACAGGCGCAGCAAGTGGCCGAGTTCCGGAAGACATATGCGGCTTTTGACGCGCGGATCGATGCTGCCCTGCAGGCGGCCTGCAACGCCGCCGATTTGCATGAATCTATTGGCTATGGGATCGCGGGTTCGGAAAGTCTCTTTAAGCCAGAGATTGTCAATGTTGATACAGGTGCGACAGGGCTTTTCCAATATAAGGAACAGTCCTGGTTGCAGGCGATCAAGGTCCTGCCACAGAGCCGATATGGGCTCGCGATTCTCGATGCCTCTCCCGCTTTGCGTGAAATCCTTAAATGTATTGTCCCCACAGGCAAAGACAGCAATGGGCGCACGCTGTATGGCGTCGCCAATAAAAATCAATGCAAGACTGTTATGGCTGCGCGGCGCGACCCGGCGTTGAATGCCTTTGTCGGCATGAGCGAAGCGCGAACAAGTTTTATTGTTCTACAAACGCGACTGGGGCGTGACCCGAAACCATCGGAAATGTGGCTGGCAAATATTCTCAGTCCGGCGCGGACGGCGGATTTTATATTGGCAGCCGTCAAGAATCCGGAAGGAACAGTTGACCAATTGCTGGACGCCAAGGGGAATCGCCTGATTTCCGATCCGATGGTTCAGCAGAATTATCTCTTCCGCGATATTCGAGACCGACAGGCTGTTCCCACGCTTGCTGCTAATGTTCTGCGACGCGCCGAAGCACAGGTAAATGAAGTCATAACGGGCATTGTGCTTTCAGGTGCACCGCCACAGACCATTCAGGAGTTGCGGGAAAAAGTCATCCTGACTTGCAATCCACCTCTGCCGCGCGACATCTACCCGGGTAACCGCCCGGCGCCTTAATCAGGCTAGTTCGATGGCGGGCGAAGAACCTGGTCAGCTGGCAAGGGAATGCCGTTTTCCATGTTCATCGTAGGTGCGGATGAAGGAGAAGAAAATGTCGGCAAGCGGTTTCCTGCTCCGACAAAACGCCCCAATCCGTAAAGCCCCATAAAAATCACAAGAACAACAACGGCCGTTATACCCAAGGTCCAACGCAGCCAGCGCAACCGCTTACGCAAAAGTACCTTATGCGTCTGCCCGAAAGCTTCTTCCGCATCTTCGCGCGCGAGAAAACGGGCGATCGCATAAAATTCTCCCTTGGGCGAGGTAACGCCCAATTCCCAATCGCCTTCATCGCCCTGCAGGGCCAGTGTAAAGCTGTGGTTCCGCTCCAGATCAAAGCGCCAGATCAGCGGCGGATTGGCCTTGTGGTAGGCAGCGACCAGAGTGGCACCAACTCTTTTCGTTTCAACGGGTTTTTTCTGCAGCAACATGCTTATGTCCTTGCTTGTGATTCCCCTTCGCGCGGCGGAATCGGCTGGTTCGATGATGCCAGATATTGGTTGAGCGTGACAATCGCCGTGTCGACGCGCGGGATTGGCAGGGGTTTGCGGGCATTCTGCTCGGCCATGAAATGCGCCATCGCCCCGGCCCCCTCGGTATGGAAGGAACGGCGACCCAGATTATTCATGGGATACCAGAGGGTACGGTCAACCGCGCGCAGCCAGAGAAAATGCGCAGGCGCCAGAACACCACCCATAAAACGCGCCCAACGGAGCGTGCCAAGCATGGCGGTCGCCCGGTAGGCATGCTGATCGGCGGATTTTATGGCTTCACCGCCAATGGCAGAATCGCGGTTGATACGGCGGACTTCATCCATGATGGTAGAAGGCAAGTTTAACCCACCGCTCGATGACCAGCAGAGCGACAGACGACCGAGCAGATTGTCGCTGTCTTCGCGTTTCTGTACGCCTTTCAAGGCAAAAGCGGCAAACAATGCCTGAACATAGGGCGGTGTGGTATCGATTCCGTTCCAGCGCGGCCCAAGCTGCAGCAGGAAAGCGCGGCGCGCGGCCTCGCGATCAGGAATACCGTTGACGACCGGAATGCGGTGCCATGCAATCCATTCCTCCGGTGACAGAGCTTCAGCGAAAGGCGGCAGTTTTTCGGGCACTGGATCGCCAGGCCGTCGTGCGCTAAATTTCGACGGGTTGAAATTGACGATCGGCGAAATCACAGGCCACATTTTGGACTGTACCTTGATGAAGCTTTCCAGCGTATGCGTTGTCCGGAACTTGTTCCGGCGCGAGAAGAACACCATATGAACGCCGACCACGGCACAGGCAGCCGCAAGCAGCCAACGATCATAGCTCGTGACCAGCTTTCCTATGTCCGCAAGTCCCGCAACCGACAGGCTATAGCGATCGACGGATTCAGCAGCAGGCAACTGGGTCAGATAGCCAATACCGAAACATTCATGCGCCGCGCTAATAACGGCAGGCGGCGGGCTGGTCACGCCATATTGCACGGCCTGAAGCCAATCGAGGCAGGCACCATGATTGCCTGTGAAAAGATGAATAATCCAGATCTCGCCGAACCGCAGCCAGCGCAAAGCTTCCAGCAAAGGCAGCTTGAAAAAATGCCACACCAGCCAGAGCGCCAAAAAAATGGCGATGAACAGCAGAAGCATTGTCCAGGTCGGTTCGTTGTTATTGCCCGAAGATTGGCTCATGAAACGGCCTTATTCCGTTATCTCAGGGTTTTGCTGCCTTCGACACATCGTCACTGTCATAGGCATGCGCGATCAATTCTTTCGATAATTCCTCAATCACCGTGCTGGTTGCGCCAGATTCTACTTCGCCTTTTTCCGCCAGCATGATAACGCGGCGGCGGATCTCCTGCCGCGCCGAACCGTTAGGGAAATATTTGGCAAGAACCTGACGTCCCCGGGATGCACCCAGCGCCGTGTAAAGCTTATTGCGCAGATGGACGTCCTCGACCGAGGTTGAAAGCGCCCATAATTCGATGGGGCCAAGCGTGTTGACAAGATGCTGTTCATAGAGCCCCTCAGTCGTCAGCAGCAAGAGCAGCACGGGCGCACCCGTTGAACGCGGGCCCGTCAGGCGGTAGCGCATGATCCAGCGCGCTGTATCCGACAGGCCGAAACGCTCGGCGGTTTCCGACACGGCGCGGTCGGACACAGCTGTACCGCAGACCCATATACCCGTGGCAAGGTCGACCATGTCCTTGCTGAAATCGTCCAAAAGCTGTGACGCCAGAACGATCTGCACACCCCATTTACGGCCTTCGCGAACGTCGCGCACGACCTGCGAACGCACCGCTGCCGTTTTGCTGGTGCGGTGAAACTCGTCGAAGCAAATACGCTTCGGCGTTTCGCGGATATCGTTGATACGCGCTTCGTGAAAGGGACGGTATTTCTCAGGCACAGCGCGAAGAATATCGGGCCCCAGCCACCAGGAACGGATCAGCGCATGCCGCGCCAGCATGTACATGATCGCCGTTTGGCGGTCGGCCAGATCATCGCCCTGCGGCGCGACGTCCTGCAAATCGACGGCAACGACACGCGAACTGCCAATTTCAAAGCGCGTCACCGAAGCGAGAATGGGGAATTCACGCACGCCCGAAGTGATCATACGCTCGAACGCATGAATGATGGTTTCGGAGGAGGAACTGACTTGCGCTTCTTCGAGCAGCGAGCGTATCTGCGGGCGCCGTGCGGCAGTCACAGCATCGACCAAAGTCGGTACGGCATAGCGCTGGGCAATACTGGCTTCGTGATGCGCGCCTTTTTCATACAAGGCATCGACGACATCCCACCAATAGGGATCGGCGGGCAGATGAATATTGAATTTTGCCAGCGCGTCATCAACCTCGGACTCAACACGCACCAGATAGGGTCGCGGTTCGGTGTTCGCGCCGCTGTCATCGCGCCAACGATACATTTCATCGACGCAAAGCCCAGCCAGCTGCGACATACCGTCATAGGGCTGACCCTGGCCCGCTGGTGTGCAAAGCAGCGTCAAAAGTTCGGTCAGATAAGCGCGTTCTTCCGGCAGCGGATAACGGCAACCCAGCTGCGTATCGAACGGGTTGATGGCGTAGTCCGGCGTCATACGCAGCTTGAAGTGCAGCGCTTCATGGCGGCGCTCCAGCGGCAGCGCGTCACGAATGAGCGAGATCAACCCCGATGATGAAGGGCCGATATCAAGAATGGCGATGAAAGGAAGCTTGTTGGAGCCGCTCGACAGAATGGTGCCGATGTTCAAGGCGTTCATCAGAACGGATTTACCCGAGCCCGGCTGCGCGAAGATCAGATCAAACCAGGCGGTCGTCAGGCTGCTGCCCATTTGGTAGGGCCAGAGGCGGCCATCAGGCGTGCGCAGCAACACAGGGCCTTCCTGGAAAGGCGACGAGGCGCGCTGCCAAGGCAATAACTTGATCACTTCATGGAAGGGCGCAATCGCCGCCGGAGCTGTGGAGGCACAGGCAATGCCAAGCACCGATGACATCGCGGCCTCCAGAGGGTCGCCGCCCGCCGAAGATGCCTGCGCATACCCCCAGGCTTCCAGCGCCTGCATCAACGCGCCAAGGCGCATTTCCAGAAGCTTGCGGTCATTGGCGGGTGCATAAGTTGCAAGAGATACGCGCAGCTTCACAATCGGTTCGCTTTGCGCCAGTTGTTGCAATGCGCGCAGCGATTCACGGATCTGGCGATTGACCTCATTGGTGAAGGCCAGAATGGCGGCAGCGAAGGAACGGAAACCCGCACCTTGGGCGCCTGCGCTTTCGATCAGGAAAGAAATGCGGAACGGTACATCATTGTCGATGAGGCGTGCCAGCAATTGCGGGAAGGGCGAAGGCTCGGCCGGAGCCAACGTCATATCCACGCCCGCCCACAGAAGATTGCCGATGCGCACGATGGAGGGCGAAACAATCGTCGCCTCACCCGTGCAAAGCTGTTGCCGCAAAGGCGGCCAGAGAACATCCGAAGCATCCTTGTTGCCATGCTGTGGCGCCCGCGGCAGCAGCGGATCGCCCGGCAAATTGGCGCGCCATTCATCATGGCCGATTTGGGGATAAAGGCTGGTACGCACAGCCGCCAACGCTTCATGCGATGTCAGCAGCTTGACCCGCATGGTGATTTCCTCAAGCGCGGCAACCACCGAACCGACATAGCTTTTATGCCGTGTCCGCAGGGCTTCCAGCCCCTGCATCGGGTATTGCGCATCCTGCGCGGCGACCCATTTTTGCTTGGCGCGCTGATCAATCGCGTCTTTCAATTCCTTTTTGCTGATCGAGGAAGGCCGCG
>JANRKK010000009.1:0-72773 GCA_033763555.1 Alphaproteobacteria bacterium
CTGCTGCACGTCACCGACATCGCGTGGCGCCGCATCAACCACCCGTCGGACGCGCTGCACATCGGCCAGAACGTCACCGTGCAGGTGATCCGCTTCAACATGGAAACCCAGCGCATTTCATTGGGCATGAAGCAGCTGGAAGCCGATCCGTGGGAAGGCGTCGTCGCCAAGTACCCGGCTCAGACCAAGCTCAAGGGCCGCGTCACCAACATCACCGACTACGGCGCTTTCGTCGAACTGGAGCCGGGCATCGAAGGTCTGGTTCACGTTTCCGAAATGTCCTGGACGAAGAAAAACGTCCATCCGGGCAAGCTGGTTTCCAGCAGCCAGGAAGTCGAAGTTGTCGTGCTGGATATCGACATGAGCAAGCGCCGCATCAGCCTTGGCATGAAACAGTGCACCGAAAACCCCTGGGAGAAGTTCAAGGACGCCCATCAGGTCGGCCAAACCCTCAGCGGCGAAATCCGCAACATCACCGAGTTCGGCCTGTTTGTCGGCCTGCCCGGCGATATCGACGGGATGGTGCATATGTCCGACATCGCCTGGGACAAGGCGGGCGAGGAAGCCATCAAGGATTACCAGAAGGGCCAGAACGTCACGGTCAAGATTCTGGATATTGACAGCGGCAAGGAACGCATCGGCCTCGGCATCAAGCAAATGACCGCCGATCCGTTTGAAAGCGTCACCACCAGCTTCAAGAAAGGCGACGTCATCACCTGCACCGTCAGTGCCATTCTCGATAACGGCATCGACGTCACGCTGGGCGATCAGGCGCAAGGCTTCACTGGCTTCATCAAGCGCGGCGATCTGGCGCGTGAGCGTTCCGAGCAGAAGCCGGACCGTTTTGCGGTTGGTGAAAAGGTCGACGCCAAGATCACCAACATCGACAAAGGCACACGCAAGGTGACGCTGTCGATCAAGGCGCGCGAAGTTGAAGAAGAAAAGCAGGCGATGGCCGAATACGGCTCGTCCGACTCGGGCGCTTCGCTGGGCGACATCCTTGGCGCTGCCATCAAGAAGGCGCAGAAGAAATCCGACTAAGCATGGCTGGCGCTATGGCCTGCCTAGAAGTTGCAGGCCATGGTTATGAAAAAGCCCCCCTGAACCCTTCTCTCCATTGGGGAGAAGCCGTTCAGGGGAGCCTGCGCACCTCCTGCGGCCGTGAGGCTCAGGCCAGCGGCGGAATATTTCAAACCGCCCTGCGTCAAAGAGCTCATCTTATGTGGATTGCCCAAAGCGACCTGCGAGACATACAAAGAAAGTCCCGGCATAACTTTGTCCAGATCCCACTCACGGGTGATACCGAGGGCGTGCCTTTTACGGCCCCTGTTGAAATTGAAATCATCCGGAAACCCGTCGATTTCCGCAATCACGGAAGTTCCGTCGCCTATCCAGGAAAATCGGGCGCCGGAAGATGAATCTTTTTCCCGTGTGGAATCGGATTTACGGATGCCGACGGGCGTCTCGAAGCTCCATTGCATACCGAGCAGGGAAATATTGGCCTTCACCCGGGGCATGGGTGGGTCGATATCTTTCCGGTCGTAATCGATATAAAAATTATCCTGCCCGTCATTTCCATTTTTGATGAACCCCAAATTTCCCGGAAGCATATTGAGATTGAGCGACCATGTCAGTTCAAGAGGGGGAATGCCGCCATCAATCGAAATGCCTGGGGCATAACCATCCCCCCATTTACGGCTGAGGCTTAGGACATTTTGTAAAAAGGACGGATCGGACTTGTCGTTTTGTGCCATAGGAACGGAAGCCGGGTTGGCCATGGAGGTGGGCGCGCCATGTGAAATTGTAATGGGTGGAATCCGTGCGATCTTGACGCTGCGCTGCAAGGTCTGAATTCGTGCTGGAGGGGAGGATGTGTCCGGCGCATCATCGGCATAGGCGGCTCTGGAACAAAGCCCCTGCGCCAGGGCCAGAAACATCAAGGAAACTTTCTTAAGCGATAAATGTTTCATATTTATCGGTCTCCCGGCGGATAATGTCCGCCCGGTCAGGATATCATTCACAGCCCTGCCATTAAAGAGTCACATGGATTAACCCTGTTTCTTGTCTTTAACCGTTGCCGGGCGGTCTCGCTCCCTTGTTTTGGGATATGGCCTATGGCGGGGGTTGGGGTAAAAAACACCTTGCCGCCCAAGGGGTTATGTTTGAGGCTGGCTTGACTCAGGGGGTTGGCTTTGGCAATTTGAAGCGACTCACCCTTTGTCTGCAACTGCCGGGGGAACCCGCTATGACCAAATCCGATCTGATCCTGCGCCTGGCGGAGAAATACCCCCATCTGTTGCAGCGCGATATTGAACGCATCGTCAACACGGTTTTCGACGAAATCACCAACGCACTGGCCCGCAACAGCCGGGTCGAGCTGCGCGGCTTCGGTGCCTTCTCGGTCAAGAAGCGCGAAGCGCGCCAGGGCCGCAACCCACGCACGGGTCAGACCGTTTCCGTCGCCGAAAAATTCGTGCCTTTCTTCAAGACCGGGAAGCAGTTGCGCGACCGCTTGAACGGCATTGAAGGCACGCAGGACGATTAATGGCCAGGCCGCAAGCCTCTTGCAGCTTGAGACCAGAAAATAAATGAAACTTCTTTCCAGTCTTATCGGCCTTGTCATTCTGCTGTTGGCGCTGGCATTTGCCGTGACCAACCGCCAGCCTGTTGCCCTCAATTTATGGCCGTTTGACCTGGTGGTGCAGGCGCCCCTTTCTTTCCTGTCGCTCGGCACATTTCTGTTTGGGCTTTTGGTGGGTGCGGTGTTTGCCTGGTTCCACATGATCCCGCAACGGCTGGCCGCGCGCCGCATGCGCAAGGATTTTGCGAAGTTGCAGGATAAAATCGACGATCTGCAGCAAAGCGCCATGATGCCGGAAGACCGCGATGGTGCCTTTCTGCTTTCCGGCCCCGCGCGTGGCTGGCGTTTCTGGAGACGGACATGAGTGGCAATCCGGTTTTCTGTTCCATCGATACGTCGGACGCCGTCAAAGCCAAAGCGCTGGCCGAGCAGTTGCGCGGGCATGTGCATGGGCTGAAGCTCGGTCTTGAATTTTTTCTGGCGCAGGGGGCGGAAGGTTTCCGCGCCGTTGCCGCGCAGGGCGCGCCGATGTTCCTCGACCTCAAGCTGCATGACATTCCCAACACGGTCGCAGGTGCCGTGCATTCCGTTCTGCCGCTGAAACCCGCTTTTCTTACGCTGCATACGGCAGGCGGCGCGGGCATGATGCGCGCGGCCGCCGAAGCCGCCGCGAAAGCCGGAGCCGCACGGCCCAAGCTGCTGGGCGTGACGGTGCTGACCAGCCTGGACGCGCAAGATCTTGCATCTGTCGGGCAGGGCAGCGATACGGAGCAGCAGGTCACGCGCCTTGCCAAACTCGCGAAAGACAGCGGTCTGGACGGTGTTGTCTGCTCGCCGGAGGAAGTGAAGGCGTTGCGGCAAGCGCTTGGCCCCGATTTCATCCTCATGGTGCCCGGTATTCGGCCCCAATGGGCGGCGGCGAATGACCAGAAACGTTTTATGACACCGCGCGACGCCATGGCAGCGGGCGCAACCTATCTGGTGATCGGGCGGCCTATCACCGGGGCCGATAATCCTGCCGAAGCCGCGCAGAAAATCGCATCCGAACTGGCGGCATGAGTATCGGCGTCAAAATCTGTGGCATCAGGGACAGGGAAGCGTTGCAAGCCGCCATGGAATCCGGCGCATCCTATGTCGGTTTTGTTTTTTACCCGTCCTCCAAACGTTATATCCGGCCGGAAGAGGCCGCTACTCTCGTCGCGGAGGTTCCGCGTTCCATCAAGCGCGTCGGCCTGTTTGTCGATCCGGACGATGATACGCTGCGTAACGCATTGCAGCATGTGCCGCTCGATCTTCTACAGCTGCATGGCAAGGAAACGCCGGGTCGCATTGCGAAATTGCGCAGCCTTCTGAATCTGCCCGTTATGAAAGCCATCGCTCTGGCGGGGCCCGAGGATTTGCAACCTGTCGCGGCTTATGAAGAAATTGCCGACCGTCTGTTGTTCGATACGCGCATCGGCGAAAGTTTCGGTGGTTCCGGGCAGAGCTTTGACTGGAAAATCATGCAGACCCGCAATTTCAAAAAACCCTGGATGCTGGCGGGAGGATTAAATGTCGGTAATCTGGCGGAAGCGGTTCAGGTCACAGGTGCCCGGATTGTCGATGTCTCTTCAGGTGTCGAAGATGTGCCGGGACAGAAAAGCCCCGCCAAAATCCGCGAATTTATCGCATTGGCTAAAACTCTCTCGGTTGGTATGCTGTAATATGAAAATTTCTGGAGTTCGTATGATGAGCAGATGGCCTGCATTGTTTCTGATGGTATGCGCCATAATTATTGTCTGTTTCCCCGCAGCGGCGGAAAAAATCAGCGACCTTAATAAAAAACTGCCGATCGCCGGAGTCCTGAAAGTTGAGGGGCATGTTGTAAAGATATACAAATGCCCCCCATGTCCTCCGCCCGGCCAGTGCAAGCCGTGTATGGGAGACAACATCGTTATATCAGAGAACAACAAGCTTATAGATGACTATTCTGGCCTCACTTCCAAAGAGATGGTAATTTTCATTCACCCCGGTGATGCGGAGAAACTTGTTCCCGGAGAATACTATTTTTTTTCTGTTAAAATTCTTGACCGCAAGAGCACCGGGGTGCCGCTTAACGACGTCGAGTTAGTCTCTTTCGACAAACGACACTAATTAAAAACCTCATCTGCATAAGTGCCCCAGAAATCGCTTTTGGGCAGGTAGCCTTTCGCACCTTCAAATTTCAAACGGCACCATTCCGGCTTGCAGGACAGAATTTGCCCCATAGCTCCAGTTTCCAGATGCGCGGTAATGGGCGATTGCGGGTTGTCGTCGCGCCGTAATTCCCGTCCCTTTCCGGTCACGATCGCCATGCGCCGTCCGGACAGGTTGCTTTTATGCACCCAGCCCTCGCTGCCATCCGGGTCGCGGATGCGCCGCCAGATTTCATATTCCGCCGTAATCTCCACGGGCAAGCCGTGGCGCGTGAAAACCCATTCGATAGGATAGCGTGTGCCGGGCCCTGTGCGCATATTGACTTCGTTGCTGCGCAGCGACGCAAAGCGCGGCAGCGGCAGGCCCGAAGCCCCCAGGCCTTCATCATCATTTTCGCTGGCGGCATTTGCGAGTCCCGAACACAGTGCAAGACATACGATAACAAGCGTCATTCCCGCGAAAGCGGGAATCCATTTTCTGGATTTACCATCGGTAGATGGATGCCCGCCTGCGCAGGCATGACGCCTAAAATTCATCGCTTCTCCTCAATATCACCCCACGCCTGTTCTTCATAAAAACCCGCCGCGAAATCATCGAGCTGTTTGGCCTCAATGGCCTCGCGCAATTCGCGCATCAGCTCCTGATAATAATGCAGGTTATGCCAGCTGAGAAGCATCGGCCCCAGCATTTCCCCGGTGCGGAACAGGTGATGCAGATAGGCGCGTGAATGATTGCGGCAGGCGGGGCAGGCGCATTGTTCGTCGAGCGGACGCGGATCGTCCTGATGTCGCGCGTTGCGCATATTTACAGCGCCGCGCCGCGTTAGACCCTGCCCGGTGCGTCCGGAACGCGTCGGGATGACACAGTCGAACATATCGATGCCACGCTGAACCGCGCCGACAATATCATCGGGCCAGCCGACACCCATCAGATAGCGCGGTTTGTCCGTGGGCAGGTGCGGCACCGTCGCATCCAGCATCTGGAACATAAGTTCCTGCCCCTCGCCGACCGACAGTCCACCGATGCCATAGCCGTCGAAACCGATCTGTTTCAGAGCTTCAGCGGATTCCTTGCGCAAATCGCCATACATGCCGCCCTGATTAATGCCGAACAGGGCATAGCCTGCGCGCGGCACAAAGGCTTTTTTGCAACGTTCAGCCCAGCGCATCGAAAGCCGCATGGATTGCGCGGTTTGTTCCTGTGTTGCGGGGTGTGGCGTGCATTCGTCGAAACACATGGTGATGTCGGCGTCGAGGTCATGCTGGATCTGCATCGAGCGTTCCGGCGTCAGCTCATATTTCGTGCCGTCGATGTGGGAGCGGAAGGTCACGCCATTTTCGTCGAGATCGCGCAGGGCCGACAGCGACATCACCTGATAGCCGCCGGAATCGGTAATGATCGGCCCAGGCCAGTTCATGAATGTATGCAAACCGCCCAGAGCTGCCACACGCTCCGCGCCGGGCCGCAACATCAGATGATAGGTGTTGGCGATCAGAAGTTCGGTGCCCGTGGCGCGGACGGCATCGACGGGCATGGCCTTGACCGTCGCGGCGGTTGCCGTGCCCATGAAGCAGGGGGTTTCAAAGCTGCCATGCGCCGTGGTGACGCGTCCGCGCCGCGCCGCGGTATCGGTGGCGACAAGATCAAAATGGAAAGCGTTCATCGTCCCGCAGCGTCAGGCCCGGAGGGCGTTAAGCTGATGGCTGGCCAGGCTCAGCATGGCGATATCCACCGCGCCTGCGCCGCGCCATTCATTCAGCAGCGCGTCATAGCGCTCGATGGCGTTGGCATGCCGCTTGAGCCATTGGGCGATTTTCTCGGCGGCATCAGCGGATTTTTTATCGCGCGCCTTGCCGACCACGGCATGGGTCAGGCGGCGCTGCGCTGCCGCCAGCTCATCCACCAGCGCTACAACCGCGTCGCGCTGCCAGGGGGTTTGCACAGCGACATTACGCGCCTGTTCCGACAGCCAGTCAAAACCGAGCCTTTGGCCAAGGCCAAAAAACACGCCTGCGACCAGACCCATGCTGCCGCTCGATTGTTGAGACAGGCGGGTCAGGTCCAGCGCGGTCGCCAGCGCAGGCATCATTGCCATGCGGCGCGCCAGCGCTTCCGGTGCGCCCTTTGCAGCCAGTTCGCTTTCAGTCTTGCGGTAGCGGCCATTGATTTCGGCCGGGCATTTCTCCAGCCAGGAGGCCAGGCTCTCCACGCCCTTGCGGTAGGTTTCCATCACAGGCGCCAGATTGGAGGAAGGCAGGCTGATTTCTGTCAGGAACCACAGAACCGAACTGACCAGAACCTGCCGGATGACCAGCAGCATATGAGTCTGGGTTTTTGCCGGAACCTGATTGTCGAGTGCATCGATATCCTCCCACAAAGTGCGCAGGCCGAAGGCTTCGCGCGCCAGAAGATAGGCGCGCATCACCGTCGCGGGGTCTTGTCCCGTGCGGTCGGCCATCATCATGACGAAGGCGCTGCCCGTGCTGTTGGTCACGCTGTTGGTGACCGAGGTGGCGATGATTTCGCGTTGCAGCGGATGCTGCTGGATTTCTTTCGGGTATTTTTTCTGCAGCGCTTCGGGGAAATAGCGCATCAGATCATTCTGCAGATAGGCATCGTCCGGCAGATCGGAACCCAGTAATTGTTGGTACAGCCAGATCTTGGCATAGGCCAGCAGAACAGCCATTTCCGGGCGGGTCAGGCCCTTGCCTGCGCGTTGGCGCTCGGCGATCTCGGCGCTGTGCGGCAGGAATTCCAGATCGCGGTTCAGAAGCCCCGCTTTTTCCAGAATATGCATGCAGCGCACATGCAGCGGCAGAAGCTCCGGCGCGCGTTCTTCGGAAACCGACAGGGTCTGCGTCTGATAGTAATTATCCTGCAGAACCAGCTTCGCGACATCATCCGTCATGCTGCGCAGCAATTTGTTGCGCGCCTCGATCGTCAACTGGCCCTTATCGACCAGCTTGCGGAGAAGGATTTTGATATTCACTTCATGGTCGGAGGTATCAACGCCCGCCGAATTGTCGATGGCGTCGGTGTTGATGCGTCCACCCTTCAGGGCATACTCAATGCGCGCCCGTTGCGTGAAGCCCAGATTGGCGCCTTCGCCAACCACCTGCGCGCGCAGGTCGGTGGCATCGATACGGAGCGGTTCCGTAACGCGGTCGCCGACTTCTTCATGTGTTTCATCGCTGGCTTTGACGAAGGTGCCAATGCCGCCGAAATACAGCAATTCAACCTCGGCCTTGAGCATCGCCTGAATCAGATCGGCAGGCGCCAGGCTGTCGGCGCTGATGCCATAGGCTTTCTTCATTTGCGGCGTCAGCCTGATGATTTTTTCCGAACGCGCAAAAATGCCGCCGCCCTTCGAGATTTTCTTGGCGTCGTAATCTCCCCAGCTGCTGCGCGGCAGGGCAAACATCCGCAGACGTTCGGCATAGCTTTCGGCCGTATCGGGATCGGGGTCGCAGAAAATATGGCGATGGTCGAAGGCGCCGAGCAGGCGGGTATGTTTCGACAGCAGCATACCATTGCCGAAAACATCGCCTGACATGTCGCCAACACCGATGCAGGTGAAATCCTTGGTCTGGATGTCTTTGCCGATTTCGCGGAAATGGCGCTTGACGGCTTCCCACGCGCCGCGCGCGGTAATGGCCATCTGCTTGTGGTCGTAACCCGCCGAGCCGCCCGAAGCGAAAGCATCATCCAGCCAGAAGCCGTATTCCTGCGAGATGCTGTTGGCGATGTCGGAGAAGCGCGCTGTGCCCTTGTCCGCCGCGACGACCAGATAGGGATCGTCATCGTCATGCCGCACAACCCGCGCCGGGGGAATGATGCGGTTGCCTTGGCGGTTGTCGGTCACATCCAGCAGGCCCTGCATCATGACGCGGTAGCAGGCGATGCCTTCGGCCTGATGCTTGTCCGCTTCCGGCGAGGGCCGCTTGACGATAAAGCCGCCCTTCGAGCCGACGGGTACAATGACACTGTTCTTCACCATCTGCGCCTTCATCAGGCCGAGAATTTCGTTGCGGAAATCATCGCGGCGGTCGGACCAGCGGATGCCGCCGCGCGCGACCTTGCCGCCGCGCAGATGCACGGCTTCCATTTGCGGGCTGTGGACGAAAATTTCATACAGCGGCTTGGGTAATGGCATGAACTCAATCGCCCGGCTGTCGAACTTGATTGACAGGTAGGGCTTCGGCTGGCCGTCCTTGGCGGTCTGGAAATAATTGGTACGCAGCGACGCCTGTACGAGGTTGAGGTAGCGGCGGATAATCCGGTCTTCTTCCAACACCTCCACCTTCGCCAACGCTTCCTGAATGCCCGCTTCCAGCGTACGGCAGCGTGCCGTGCGGTCGCCTTTCAGGTCGGGATTATGGCGTGCGAAGAACAGGGCATAGATCTGCTGCGCGACTTGCGGGTGCGCAAGGAAAGTGCCCGCGATCATTTCATGGCTGTAGGGAATACGCAGCTGGCGGAGATAGCGTGCCAGGGCCCGCATCATGACCACTTCGCGCCAGGGCATGCCCGCGCGCAGCACCAGACTGTTGAAGGCATCATTCTCGACATCGCCTGTCCAGACCTTGCCGAAAGCTTCCTCGAACACAGGCTTTACATGACGTAGATCGGTGATCGGCGCATAGGCGGGGCGGCCGACAAATTCATGGATAAAGACGGGCTTCTCGCTGTCACGCGGCTTCACTTCATAAGGGCCGCCTGTATATTCAATCCGCAGCCCCATATTTTCGATCAGCGGCAAGACTTCTGACAGCGCGATGGGCCGTTCCGGCTGGAAAAGCTTGAGATGCAGAAGCCCTGTGGCGGCATCCGGCGACAAATCGACGACCATAGCGCCCGAGGATTTGGCGCAGCGTTCCAGATTCTGAATGTCATGCACGGCGATCGCGGGCCTTACGACGTCGCGGTAGGCCAGCGGGAAAGCCTCGCCATAACGGCGCAGCAATCCGAGTGTCGCCGCCTCGCCATGTCCCTTCACCAGACAGTCGCGCAGACGGTCAGCCCAGTTGCGGCAAATCTCGCGCAGTTCGGTTTCCAGTTTTTCAACATCCGGACGCGGCGAGTTGGGCTTGAGCAGCAAGGTGATAAAGGCGCGCGCCAGCAAGCTGTCATCCAGCCGCACATTCCAGTCATCCGCCTTGCCGTCGAACGCTTTCTCTAGCAGATCCTGGAATTTCAGGCGCAAAGCGGAATCATACCGCTCGCGCGGCACATAAATCAGGCAGGTAACAAAGCGTTCAAACGGGTCGCGTCGGACGAACAGCGCAACATGCGCACGCTCCTGAAGTTGGAGGATGCCAAGGCTGTTGCCCAGCAGATCTTCCTCGCTGATCTGGAACAGCTCGTCATGCGGATAATTGTTCAGAATATGGGCCAGCGCCTTTCCGGCATGGCCCGCCGGATTGAAATTGGCTTTTTTCAGCACATAATCGATCTTGCGGCGGAGGAAGGGAATTTCACGCGGCGTCTCGGAATAGGATTGCGAGGTGAAGAGTCCGACGAACAGGCGTTCGCCGATAATATCGCCCTTGGTGTCGAAGCGGCGGATGAAAATCGCATCCATCGGCACCGGGCGATGAACCCGTGAGCGCTGGTTGGTCTTGGTGACGACCAGAAGATGATGCTGACGGACATAGCGTTGCAGCGTCGGCGTTTTTTCAGCATTCAGCGCACGCAACCCACCGAACATTTTCACACTGGGATCACGCAGAACGCCCAGACCGCTATCTTTCAGGACGCGAATGCTTTCCAGCTTGCCGTTCTTTTGCACCAGATCGATGTCGCGATAACCGAGGTAGGTAAAATTATTGTCGTCCAGCCAGCGCATGAAAGCCTTGGCTTCCTCGGTGTTTTCGGCGGCGGATTCCTGATGC
The DNA here is from genome assembly GCA_033763555.1 of Alphaproteobacteria bacterium. Classification (GTDB taxonomy): domain Bacteria; phylum Pseudomonadota; class Alphaproteobacteria; order UBA9219; family UBA9219; genus JALYJG01. The sequence continues at coordinate 10,648 of JANRKK010000009.1, forward strand.
TTCGAGGCGGCGGCCTGCTCAATGGCTTCTTTTATGCGCTTGCGCATCACGGGCCAGTCCTCGACCGCGGCGCGCACGTCGTTCAGCACTTCGCGGATTTCGCCTTCGATCTCCCGTAGAAGATCGGCGTCGAGGCAGTGATCGAACTGGATATGCATGAAGGATTCGGCTTGCACGCTTCCGACGGGGGCACTGCCCGGCTTCCCGCCTGCGCTGACGAGGTTGAGCAGATTGCCCTTGGCGTCGCGGCGCACTTGCAGAACCGGATGAATAACCAGATGAACGACAAGGCCGCGCTTCTGCAAAGCGCCGCTGACGGAATCAACCAGGAAAGGCATATCGTCATTGACGATTTCCAGAACCGTATGGTCGATCGTCCAGCCATCCGCGACAGGCGAAGGGTTGAAGAGGCGGAGCTTGGCACTACCCGGCTTGCGCTGTTGGCCCAGCTGCCACATGGAGGCTGCCATGCCTTCGCGGTCGTTGGCCGAAAACAGGGCCATGTCCGCTTTCATGACATGCGCGTAAAAGGAACGGGTGAAATCGGCGGGTGCGGGCGTAAAGGAGGGCGAGGAAGATTTGGACGGGCGCGTTTTCGCGGCAGGACGGCTCGTTTTCTTTTTCGGCATATGTCGCCCCATATCAATCCGCTCCAGGCAATCCGGCAGGACAGGCGCGAACCTAAACCTCGCAGGGAGTCAGGTCAATAAAGGCTTGAATTGCTTCGCAAATGCGAAGGCCCGATGCCTGTTCGGGACTGTGTGCTTAGGGCTTTGAGGGCAGGGCTGCAGACGAACCCGTTGTGCCAGCCGGGGCGTTGGCGGCGGCTTCCGGCAGGCGGACGGTGATGCCCATTTCTTTCAGCTGATTGATGATGGTTTTGGCGTTTTTATTGCCAGCCTGCGCGAGCTTGAGCGTGCCGACCGCCAGAGCATCCAGCTGCGTGCGGACTTTCTGCGTATCTTCAAAAGGCTGGTCTTGCTGGGCCCGCGCTTCATGCAGCGCTGTGCGGTCACGCAGCACCTGGCCGAGCTGGAACGCCATGGCGACGAAAAGAATCAAGGCCAGAAGGGCGATGGGGTACAGAATCCGCGCGACGGTGAGTCCGCTGTTATTTTTATAGGACATGAGAGGGCTCCTTACTGGCTTTTATCTTCGTGGGATTCTTTGGACTCTTTGGCTTCCTTGCGTTCACTGCCTTTGGCCGCGGCGACCGTGATGCCCTGCGCGGCCAGAAGTTCGCGCGCTCCGGCATCGCCATCCTTGACGGCGGCTTCGGCCAGCGCCTGAACCACGCCCTTGTTGACTTGGGCGAGCGACATGCCGCCATTGATGGCCATTTGCCGCTGGCTGATATCCTGCTGCAGGCCGCGGTTGCTGCTGATCAGGGAAATATTGGCGATGAGCAGGATGAGGGCGAAAACGCCGAACACCATGGATGCCCAGTAAGTGATTTTTTCTTCTGTCACGTTAGCCTCGCTGCTGAAAGGGCGGAAACGCCCGAAACGGGCTTTCAGCCCTAACATGGAGGCTGCTGATTCGCAATAAAACGGATGATTCGTGGCAGCTATTGAAGGACGGCTTCAATCTCCGGCAGATCGGCCACCCAGCTTTCAAAAATGCGGGCATAGGCGGCGCACATCCGTGCGACCCACAGCTCCTGCACAGGCAGATCACGTTCGATGATTGCCGTAGCGAAGTGCTGGCTGACAGGCAGGCGGGTAACATCCTGCCGCGCTTCGGACAGGAGATTGGCTTTTTCCAGGAAGTCGGTAGCCGCCAGGGCGTGCTTTTCAGCGATATTCATGGCCAGAACGCTGATTTCATCGGGTGTGAGCTTCAGCAGATGGGCCGGATGATCGATGGGCAGAGCCAGACGGCGTGCGGCTTCGTGATTGGCGCGGTCGATCAGATCGGACGTATCAAAAGCCGCCGGAACCGAATAAGTCAGACCCAGATGGTTGATATATTCGAGGCCGTTGGCAAAAGCGCCAATGGCCAGCAGGTCAGCCATGATGCGCGCGACGCGGGTTGAGCCTGTGGCCTGCGCCACGAACAGGGCCGCTTCGGCATCCACGCGGGCGCGATGCTGATAAAGCCCATAAAGCTCGGACAGTGGCGAGGGCAGATCGGCACGGGCAGCCAGAAAATCGCGGGCGATATGGTTCTCAACACCGCGATGGTTGCGGCGGAAATAGTCCAGCTCGGCCGCCGTCAGGGGCAGGCTGACATCGGCGGACAGGAAATCATTGACCGTATGGCCGGAAAGGGCGGCAACCACCTGCCAGTCATCGAACAGAACGGCGCCGCTGGCTTCCTCAACAGGCGCTTTTTCCTGCCGATTGAAGGGGCGGGCGAACATATCAAAGGACAGGCCCGGCTGGGACAGGCGGCTCAGCCACTCCAGAATACGGGGGTTCGGTTCCCATACCAGGGCAGGATTGTCGTTTTGCGCGGGGGGCGACAGGCGGCTCATGACATCCTCTTGTTCAGCATCGACTGATATTTCGTAGGCCCCGCCTTTGTTTCCAGCCTTGATAAACATGCCAGACAGCCTTTTTCAGCAGGGTGAAAGTATAAGGATTTGATTCGTGCGGGCTTTCGGAAGAGTTCGTGGATAACTCAAGGACTTATCCACAGCTTCTATCATACGGAATTAGTTGCAGTTAAGAGAAATTTACCAAAATGAATCAAAATTAAGTGTTAGAGAGTCCTTCCCGGCACACTGTGCCGTCTGGGCAACAGATTGCCTGCCGCAGAAGCTGACTTTATTAAGATCGGAAGCTGGTCTTTCCTCCCCATGACTCCTTACAGCGCTCCCCTCGCGGATATCGGTTTCCTTCTGACGCGTCTTGTCGGGTTGGAAAAACTCGCCGCTTTGCCCGGCTATGATTCGGTTAGCGCTGATCTGGTCGAGGCCGTACTGGGTGAGGCCGCTAAAATCGCCAGCGAACAATTCGATCCGCTGAATCCTATCGGCGATAAGGAGGGCGCGCGGCTTCAAAAGGATTCCGTCCAGATGCCGAAGGGCTTCAAGGAAGCCTACAAGGCTTTTGCTGATGGCGGCTGGAACGGATTGTCAGTGGAGAGTGATCTGGGCGGGCAGGGCCTGCCCTGGACCATCGCCATGGCGGTGCAGGAAATGTTTCAGTCGGCGAATATCAGCCTCGCGCTCTGCCCGCTGCTGACGCAAGGTGCCATCGAAGCGCTGACCGCCCATGGCAGTGAAGAGCTGAAAGTCAGATTTTTGCCGAAGCTGGTCAGCGGCGAATGGCCGGGCACGATGAATTTGACCGAACCGCAGGCGGGTTCCGATGTTGGCGCGGTGCGCAGCAAGGCCGAACGCAAAGACGGCCATTACCTGATCACCGGGCAGAAAATTTTTATCAGCTATGGCGATCATGATCTGACGGACAATATTCTGCATCTGGTGCTGGCGCGTTTGCCAGACGCGCCGGAAGGCACCAAGGGCCTGTCGCTGTTTCTCGTGCCCAAGATTTTGGTGAAGGAGAATGGTGCGCTGGGTGAACGGAACGATGTCCGTGTTGTTTCCATCGAACACAAGCTTGGCCAGCATGCCAGCCCCACCTGTGTCATGGCCTATGGCGATAAAGGCGGCGCAGTCGGCTATCTGGTTGGCGCCGAGCATGGTGGCATGGCGGCGATGTTCACCATGATGAACAATGCGCGCATCGGCGTTGGGTTGCAGGGCCTGGCTATGATGGAGCGTTCCTATCAGCAGGCCTGCGATTACGCCAAAACCCGCATTCAAGGCCGCAGCATTCACCGCGCACGCGACAGCCGCACGCATGATGATCCGCTGGTGACGATCATCCATCATCCCGATGTGCGGCGCATGCTGCTCTGGATGAAGGCGCATACCGAAGCGGCACGCGCGCTGGCCTACAGCTGCGCCTATGGCGTGGATATGGAAAAACGCGCGGCGGATGAGAAGCAGCGCAAGGCCGCGCAGCTGCGCGTCGATCTGCTAACGCCCGTCGTGAAAGGCTGGCTGACCGATCTCGCCAATGAAATCACCTCGTTGGGCGTGCAGGTGTTCGGCGGCATGGGTTATATCGAGGAAACCGGGGCGGCGCAGCCGATGCGCGATGCGCGCGTCCTCGCCATTTACGAAGGTACCAACGGTATTCAGGCGAATGATCTGGTCTTCCGCAAAATGGGTCGCGATAGCGGCGCAGCGTTCCGCGACCTGATAGATGAGATGTATCGGTTTTTGCCGGAGCTGACTGACCTGCCGGGCGACGATGCCGCGGTGATGCACAAGCATCTGTCGCGTGCGCTCAACTGCCTGCGCGATACGGGCGATTGGATGGTGAAAAAGGCGAAGGAAGATATTCCCGCCGCCGCCGCCGGGGCCGCACCCTTCCTGCGGCTCGCGGGCAATGTGATTGGCGGCTATTACCTGATCAAATCGGCGGCGCTGGCGCAAAAAGATATGGCCGAACGCGCGGGCGACCCGAAATTCCTTTCATCCAAGATCATGACCGCGCGCTTTTACGCCGAACATGTGCTGCCGGGCTGTGGCGGATTGGCGGTGGCTGCGACCGAAGGTGCCGCGGTTACCCTGGCAATGCCGGAAGAGGGGTTTTAATTCGACCGAACGGGCGTGCTGGCTTCCACTGACTTTCGGTCTGATCATAAACTTCCAGTTCATCCAATTTCAGGATTCGGGAAGGTTCACCGTTGGCCATCTTCTTATAGTCATCGACAAAAGCCATAGGAACGGGTTCATCCCCTTCACCTCGCGCCATGAACAGGCCAAATATATTTTGAAATCCTGTTGCCTCTTCGCCCGGCACTTGAACGCGGGCATGCAAAGGAGGCACGCCTGAGAAAGAATAAATCGAAAAGTCTGCTGGCAGAACTTCGGCTATGGAATCTGCATAAGCGAGGGAAGCCGCGCTAAAGCTTGCCATGCTTTCCAGATAAGCTGCGGCATTGGCAGGCTGTGTTTTTGCAAGATGCTCGTAATAGGCATCCAGGCTTTTTTCTGGAACAACGACGCAGGTGGGAAGGCCCAGAAACGGCCATGCAGGCTGCATGTGGCCGACGACAATGCCTCGGATATCCTTGCCGTCTTTCGTACGAATATCGACGTCCCGGCCAAGAGTTATTGCTGAAAATGCTGGTGGTATATTGCTCATATGATTATCCCTGCAAGAGTATGAACCCGCAACAATATGCAGCGCCTAATATGGCCTGCCGCAGCTTTGAAAACAACAAAAGCGTTATTAACCAACTAACCCGCTGCCAGATCGGCGGTGCAGTGCGGGCATTTGGTGGCCTTGAGGTTGATGGCCGAGACGCAGCGCGGGCAGTCACGCGTGGTGGTCGGTTTTTTCACCAGGCGGTTGATCTGCCGCACCAACAGGAAAATCACAAAGGCGACGATCAGAAAATCGATGACGGAATTGATGAACATTCCGTAATTGAGCGTCGGCGCGCCTGCGGCCTTGGCGGCGGCGAGCGTGTCGTAGGATTTGTCGGACAGGTTGACGAACAGGCTGGAAAAATCCACCTGTCCCATGAGCAGGCCGACGGGCGGCATGATAATGTCGCTGACCAGCGAGGTTACGATCTTGCCGAAGGTCGCGCCGATGATCACGCCGATGGCGAGATCAACCACATTGCCGCGCGCGGCAAATTCACGGAATTCCTGAAGGAGTTTTTTCATAACTCAGTCCTTACAGCAAAGCTGGATACTCTAGACTAACTGAAGTTAGGGGGCGGGTTAAGGGCCCTACCAAAACGGGCTGCAACAGTAGGGCGGTGGGCGATAACATCAGCCAAGTCAGCCCTGTGGTAGAGCGAGGTTCTTCCATGCGGCTCATTATTATAGAATGTCAGCATAATAGTGGGTGCGCCAGCGGCATTAACGCTCAAAATTCGGCCATCGAGGATGTGATCAGGCATTTCAGGAAGCGGACAATTTCTTAAAGGATAATTCCGTTCAGCCTCTTCTACTTGAATAGCAGGCACGCCGACATCTATTTTTCGACCGATTTTTTGTGGAAGATCATTAGGGTGTGAGTATAGATGTGCCGCGCCAATGCTATGGCGCTGTTCATACATTCTGTCCACATAATGTGGGGCTCCTTGAAGACGTCCGCCCCCATATAGGCAGGCTTGCATGTATATTAAATATTCTGGAAGCTTGATTTCGGGAATAACAGCAAGCCAAGGATAGGTCAAAAGGCTTGTTGGAATATCAAGTACGCCAACCACAACGCCCTGAATTCCCGTGTCCTCAACGACATCGCCAATCTGATAAGATTCAAGAATACTGGTTCGCATATATTTTCTCCTTAAAATGTTACCTTGTCATGCATCATTCCATATCCCATATCACACGAGAAGATTGTTGAAAACTGTACCGTTTGGATAGCATTAATGCCTATGCTAGAAGCGATTATGGTTAAAATTAAGGACCCAGTTTAATGCTCAAAATCGATACCTTCAGCAACCAGTCCGGCGGCAATGCCTTTTATAAGGCGATCACGCACCCGCTGGCCGCGCCCAAGGCACGGAATCTGCTGGTGCAATTGCAGAAGGCCGGGCCGGTGGCGATTTACGACCCTGCCAATCAACTGGCGAGCTTTGCTGAATTTTTTCCGCTGGGAGATATCGAGATTGCCGGGTTGTTCGTGCAGGATGTCGACCATATCGGCCGCGTCTTCCGCAATCATGCGGCGCAACCCGTCACGATGCTGAAAGACTGCGCCTGTAAAAGCATTCTGGTCGCTTCGTTCGATTCCGTGAAATTGGTGGAGCATATCCGTCATCTGATACCCGCGAATACACCTCTGCATAGTTTCGATGCGTTCCGCCTGCCGGATGAGATGCTCAGCGATCGTCACCGCTATCTGGCCAATATCAATTTCGCCAATAATTTTGCTTTCTTCCGCGATGCGGGTGGCCAGCACACTCGCATCGTGACCGCGAATTACTGGGGCACCTATGGCGCGAAAGAGCCGCGCGCCTGGTGCTATCTGATGGACGGCAAGGGACAGAAGCTGGCGGAATGGATCGAGCCGCTGCCGCCCGCGAATGCCAGTGTCGTGTTCGACAGCGCCGATATCCGCACGCGCTTTAAATTGCCGGAATTCACCGGGCAGCTTTTCATCCATATCATCGGTGCCGCCGGGCATGATGTGGTGAAATACGCGCTCGATACCTATGGCGATGACGCCAGCATTTTATCCTGCACGCATGATGCCAATGCCTGGCCGTCCGATCAGTATGCCGGGCTTCCCGCGCCCGATGTGGATGAAGAGGTCGTGCTGTGGGTGCAGAACAGCCATCCCTGCGAAATTCCGGCGGGCGCTATCGGCCTCAATCTGATGGGCAGCAGCAAGGTCGCAAAGCTTGACCGCGCCGTGCCGCCTTATGGCAGCACGCGGCTGAATATCGCCGAGCTTCTGCCCAAGGCCAAATGGCCGCAGCAGATCGAAATTCAGGCAGGCAAGCATTTCGTCCGCCCGCGCTATGAGATCATCTCGAAAAACGGCCATACGCGCATTTCGCACCCGAATGTGGAGCGCAGCGATCTGCAGCCCGATAAACGTCTGGGCGATCTTGGCGATCTGCTGGGCAAGCTGCATATCGTGCCTGCGCCTATTCTGCCGATGGATCGTTTCACCAGCTGGGCTCTGCCGACGCCGATGTCGACCAGCCTGACGCATCTGCCCGTCAAGGCGCTGATCTATGACGCGCGCGGCAAGGAAGTGCTGGAGCATAAATTCGGCAATCTGAAACGCAGCGATTCCGTCGCCATCAATGTGCATGACCTGCTGAAGGGCCAGAAGCTGGAAGGCGGCTATGGCCATATTGAGCTGATCTATGATTTCGCCGCAGGGCATGAGGTGGATGGCTGGCTGCACGCGCTGTTCCGCTATCAGGATCGCCAATCGGGCCATGCGGCGGAAACCAGCTTCGGCGCGCATGTGTTCAACACGGTGCTGACCTATAAGAATGAACCGCAGAGCTATGCGGGCAAGGCGCCGGGGCTCAGCACGCGCCTGTTCCTGCGCATGGGGCCGAAGCCGTATGACACCATGTGCCATCTGATCTATCCGGCCTCGCTGCCCTGGCATAACACCTCGGACACGATGCTGATTTTAACCTCGCAGCAGGGTAAGGAAGTCGCCAAGCGCAATGTGCGCATTCCCTGCAGTGGCTCGCTGCTCTGGCGCGCCAGCCAGATGTTCACGCCGGACGAAATTAAAGCAGCGGGCGAACATGGCTATGTCATCATCCGCGACACCACTTGCCGCCTGTTCGGCTATCATGGCCTTGTCAGCGGCGAAGAAGCTTTCAGCCTCGATCATATGTTTGGATTCTAATGACAGAACATCGCACCAAAACTCTCATCATCGGCGCTGGCCCTGCGGGCTATACGGCGGCCATCTATGCCGCGCGCGCGAACCTCAAGCCCATCCTCGTGCAGGGCATCCAGCCGGGCGGACAGCTGACCATCACGACGGATGTCGAGAATTACCCCGGCTTCGGCGACACGATTCAGGGCCCCTGGCTGATGGAGCAGATGCAGGCCCAGGCCGCCAAGGTCGGCACGCAGATCATCTTCGATGTTATCGGTGAGGTGGATTTCACCAAGCGCCCCTTCACCTGCAAGGCGGAATCCGGTGATGTCTTTATCGCCGACACAGTCATTATCGCGACGGGCGCGCAGGCGCGCTGGCTTGGCCTCGACAGTGAAAAGCATTTTCAAGGCTTCGGCGTGTCCGGTTGCGCCACCTGTGACGGGTTTTTCTTCCGCGGCAAGGAAGTGGCTGTGGTCGGCGGCGGCAACACGGCGCTGGAAGAAGCGCTGTATCTGACCCATCACGCCAGCAAGGTGACGATGATTCACCGCCGTGATTCCTTCCGCGGCGAAAAAATCCTGCAAGACCGGGTGCGCGACAATCCCAAGATCAACGTCATCTGGGACAGCGCGCTGGAGGAGGTCAAAGGCGAGGAACAACCTGTGCGTTCTGTTACGGGCCTTCGCATCCGCAACATCAAAACCGACAAAGAGCAGCTTCTCCCCGTTTCCGGCGTCTTTATCGCCATCGGCCATGACCCGGCGACCAAAATCTTCAAGGGCAAGGTTGCCATGGATGACCATGGCTATATCCTGACCAAACCGGATTCAACGGCCACCGACATTCCCGGCGTCTTTGCGGCGGGCGATGTGAAAGATAAAATCTTCCGCCAGGCGGTAACGGCGGCGGGCATGGGCTGCATGGCGGCTTTGGAAGCGGAGAAGTTTCTGGCAATCCAGTAAAAGCGGAGGAAAACAGGCCATGTCCTATGTCGAGAAAGTCCTCCTGCCGGAAGAACGCGTCCTTTACATCACCACTGTACACTGGATTATTTACATACCCGGCCTGCTCCTGACGGTCGGCGGCGGGTTGCTCGGATTCTACAGCATGAATATTCTGGGCGGAATGTTCGGCGATGCCATGGCGCGCTCCATGAACAAATATCTGGCGGGCTTTGCGCTGCTGATCATTCTGGGCGGCATCGTCATGCTCGCGCGGGCCTATGTGCGGCAGATCTCGACCGAGCTCGCCGTCACCAGCCGCCGGGTGATCGCTAAATACGGCTTCATCTCGCGCTCCAGCTTCGAGATCATGATCAACCGAATCACAGGCGCCAATTTCGAGCAGACGATTCTGGGCCGCTGCATCGGCTGCGGAACCATTCTGGTGCATGGGACGGGCGGCGATGTGTCGCCCTTCGACCAGATTGCCAATCCCGAGCCTTTTCACAAAGCCCTGATCAGCGTTTTGGACCATCGCGGCGGGCCGCAAAATTCCGGCGGCATCGACCCCTAGTAAAACCTAGCCTCGCGCCGCGCCTTCTGATAGCTCATATAGACCCTTCCAGGGGCCTGTAGTTCAGCGGTTAGAACGCACCGCTCATAACGGTGTTGTCGCAGGTTCGAATCCTGCCGGGCCCACCACCCTTCGCGGCTACACCGCTTCGGGGGGCAAGCCACTTTGTCATCCACATACATCGAAGACGAACTGGCAAACATTTGCGATCACGCACCACAGAATTTTTGTCTGCCAAAAACTTCCCGCTCATTAAATCCTTGATCGCGTTCCGTCTCTCTTCATAATTCGTTAGTAATTCATTTCTTATAACGCTTCCGTATCGCCATCCGCTTGATGCGCTGATCTTTTTTCTGTTTCACGCGCGCTTTGTGCGAAGCTTTTTGCGTTTCCTATCCGCTCTTCCATCATCTTGCACAGCAAAAATGTTGCACTCATGCAACGTCAGGCGCGGATACAGCGCGTTTCTTTTTCGATTCTCGGTGAAAGTTAAAAATACTGTTGACTATTCTTGGCTTAAGCCACAACATCATCGAACTCTACTCTAGCAACAGGAGGTCATCATGGCTAAGAAGAAGACTGCCAAAAAGACCAAAGCCAAGAAAACCACGAAGAAGAAAAAGAGATAGTTGTTCGCCGCCGTCAGGCGGCTTGAACGAATATCAACCCCTGTTCGGTATGCCACGCGATCGCAGGCAGGCCGAACGGGGGTTTGCTTTTGGGGGTCCAGAATTTCTCAGATATTCAAAAAAAGCCTGATTTTAAAGCCTTTTTTTGCCATTTAACGGCTGAGCGCTTATCCGCAAAAAAGTAAATCATCCTTGTGAATGTGACCGCCGCAAAAAACGTTGCGCGGAGCGTAAAAAACTCAAATCAACGCTTCATTTTTTCTGAATTTGAAAATTTTTTATTTTTCTCGATGTCCATTAGCATGAATAAAAAAATGCGATAGATATCCAGCCTTCCATCCGAATCACTTTGTTGCGCGACAGATCCAAGGGTGCAGCAAGGGCAGTTTTTTCTTCTCTTGGGAAATAGGCGGGGATTGGATAGGCTGGAGTCATGAGTTTTAAGGCAAATATCGGCATTAAAGCCACGGCACCCGCGCCGGATATTGATCTCGACCCCCACAAGATCGAGTTCGGACGCAGCTTTGCCCCTCTTTGGCTGACCCGTTCCTATGCCAATGGCGTATGGCAGTCCGCGAGCCTAGAACGCATGGGATCGGTCAATCTCCACCCGGCGGCGATCACGCTGCATTACGGCCAGTCAGTCTTCGAGGGGCTGAAGGTTCATAAATGGGCGGATGGTTCCCTGAACCTGTTTCGTCCTGTCGAGAATGCCCGCCGCCTGAACCGCTCGGCCGAGCGTCTCTCCATGCCCGTGATGGAAGAGGGATTTTTTGTCGAAGCCGTCCGGACTTTGGTCGCCCATCAGCGGGACTGGGCCCCCGGCTTTCCCGGCTTCCTTTATATAAGGCCCACCCTGATCGCGACCGAACCCTGTCTCGGTGTGCGTTCCTCGCATGATTTTCTGTTCTATATCCTGGCCCTCCCGTCGGGCGGCTATTTCCCGCAAACGGGGGGCGACAGCGCAGGAGCCGTCCGGGTTTATGTGACCTCAACCGTCGGCCGCGCCGCACGCGGCGGCACGGGCCATGTGAAGGCGGCGGCGAATTATGCCGTGACCATCAAGATCATCGCCGACGCCAAGGAAAAAGGCTGCTCGCAGGTTTTGTTTTTCGATGCCTGTGGCCAGCGGCGCATCGAGGAAATGGGCGGCATGAATGTCTTCTTCGTCGCGGGTAAAAAACTCCTGACCCCGCGCACCAGCGGCACTATCCTCCCCGGCATCACCCGCGACAGTATCATCAAGATCGCGCCATCATTGGGCTATGAGGCCGAGGAGCGCGACATCAATTTCGATGAATTGCTAGTACAGATCAAAGAAGGCGAGGTAACCGAGGCTTTCGCTTGCGGTACCGCCGCCGTCATCGTCGGCATCGAAAGTTTTCTGATCGATACGGGCGAAGATATCCGGATGACGGCGCCGCGGACAGTGACCGAAAGCCTTTATAAGCGCCTGACGGATATTCAGTTTGGTCGCCAGCCGGATCCGTTCGACTGGATTGTGAAAATTTAGCCTGCGACGGCCGCGTCGCTGATATGCAGCTGGACGCGTTCTTCTCCCTGCCATTCATCGATACGCAGATGTCCCGCCAGATGTAGATTGCGTTGATTTTGGTTCAATAACGCTTCGCCCAGGCCGTTTTCCATGGCACGGAAGGCGATGCCGCGCAGCCTTACGCCGCCTTGCATCGCGATGACGCTGACATGCTTCTCGCCGACGATGCTGGCACGGACGATGCGGCAATCCGCCAGGGCAAAGCGCGGTTCGGAATTACCGGCGCCAAAGGGGCCGAGCGCCGCCAGCTGCCGCACGAAATCCGGCTGCAACGCGGAACCTGCCACCAGCCCGTCCAGCGTCAGAGTTGGGCGCAGCGGCTCGGCCTCAATCTGCTTGCCAATGCGTTCGGCCAGAAAATCACGGAAGGCATCCAGCTTGTCGCGTGCAACAGTGAAGCCCGCCGCCATCTTGTGTCCGCCACCATTGAGGAGAAGCCCCGCCTGCCGCGCCGCGATGATGCAGGCGCCGAGATCGACACCGCTCACCGAACGGCCCGAGCCTTTACCGATATCGCCGTCCAGCGCGACGACTAGCGCCGGGTGATGGAATTTATCCTTCAGGCGTGAAGCGACGATGCCAATAACGCCGGGGTGCCAGTTTTCCGATGCCACCAAGACCATCGGCAAGTTTCCTGTGAGGGTCAGGGCTTCGGCTTCTTCCAGTACCTGCGCCTCGATGGCGCGGCGCTGACTGTTCAGCCCATGCAGATGCTGCGCCAGCTGCAGGGCGACAGACGGATCATCGGTGGAGAGGAGTTTGGCGCCCAGATCGGCTTCGCCGACCCGTCCACCCGCATTCACCCGCGGTCCGAAGATGAACCCGGCGGCATAGGCATCCATCGGGCCCTTTAGCCCTGCCACCTGCGCCAGCGCGTTGATGCCAGCATTGCGCCTCTGTCCCATTACGCGCAGCCCCTGCGTGACGAGGGCACGGTTGAGGCTCGTCAGCTTCACCACATCGCAAATGGTGCCGAGAGCCACCAGATCAAGCCATTGCAGCAAATCCGGCTCCGGCCGTACGGGCGACCACCACCCGGCCTCGCGCAAGGCGCGGTTGGCGGCAACAATGAACAGGTAGGTGACGCCCACGGCGGCCAGCGTGCCATGCGGATTGTTTTCATCAAGGCGGTTGGGATTAACAATGGCCGCTGCGGGCGGCAAGGCAGGCTCCGCGGCGTGGTGGTCAAGGACGATCACCTCGCATCCGGCCGCTCTGGCTGCTGCCAGCGGTTCATGCGCCGTAATGCCGCAATCGACGCAGATCACCAGCGTCACGCCCTCGGCGGCAAGCTGCTGCATAGCAGCGCTGTTCGGGCCATAGCCTTCGCGCAAGCGATCGGGCACATAAAGCCGCAGTTCTACGCCCGCCGCGCGCGCAAAACGGATAAGCAGGGCGGAGGAGGTTGCACCGTCCACATCATAATCGCCGAACACGGCGATTTTTTCGTCGCCCTGGATGGCTTTGACGATACGCGCCGCCGCCGCATCCATATCGCGGAAGGAACTGGGGTTCGGCAGCGTATCGCGCAATTTGGGGTCAAGAAAACCGGGCGCATCCTCAAGCCCCACGCCGCGCGCCGCAAGACTGCGGGCAATAATGTCCGGCAGGCTGTGACGTTGGCTCAGTGCCAGCGCCACGCGCTCATCGCATTCGCGCGCGACCCAGCGCCGCCCGGTGGTGGAATGTTCAATGCCGAGGAAGGCGTCGGAGGCATGTGTACTGGCGGGGAGGGCCATAGGCTACGACGCCGCGGCGATAACCGACAGGAACTGCCCCAGCCTTTCGGTCTGCGGGTTGCGGAGGATGTCGGGGCTGCCGCTTTCGGCAATCGTGCCGTCGGCCATAAAGAAAATCCGGTCGGCGGCGTGGCGGGCGAAGCCCAACAAATGGGTAATCAGGAAGATGCCGATATTCTTGCCGTGCAGCCCTTTGAGGTAGCTGAGGATCTTGGCGATCTGCTCGACATCCAGCGCCGAGGTGATTTCATCCAGCAACAGATAGCGCGGTTGCAGCATCAAGGCGCGCGCCAACGCCACGCGCTGCCTTTGGCCGAGCGAGGCTTCGTTCGGATAGTGATTGATGAAATCCTTCATATCGAAAGCGTCGATCAGCGCCTCCAGCTCCTCGTCCATATTGGCCAGGCCACGGCGGCGGACAGGCAGCAGGATATTTTCGCGCAGCGTCATATGCGGCCAGAGGAACAGCTGCTGGAAAACGGTGGTCAGTTTCGGCCAGGGCGGCACGAAGTCTTTCCCCTGCGGCCAGGGATAGCTAAACACATCCTCATCGATGCGGATTTCGCCGCTTTGCGCGGGTTCGAGCAGCGCAAGGCAGCGCAAAAGCGTCGTCTTGCCCGTGCCGCTGGGGCCGATCAGCACCGTGATTTCGCCAGGCGCCACGGCGATATCGACGTCGCGGAAAATCGGCTTGCCGGGATAGCTAAAGGTGAGGTTGCGGGCTTCGAGCATCTAGCGCTCCGACAAATCGCGCGTGTAGCGCCGTTTGAGGTAGGCCGCCAGCATATTGATCGGCAAACAGACCAGCAGGAAGAAACAGGCCAGCGCGGTGTAAATCTCGACCGGGCGGTAGATGGTGCTGTTGATGCGCTGCGCCACACGGAAAATTTCCTCGACCGAGATCAGGCTGGCGAAAAGCGTCGTGTGCAACATGATCACCTGCTGCACCATCAACCCGGGCAAAAGCTGGCGGAACAAAATCGGCAGCTGAATTTTCAGGACGAGGTCGCGATGCGTCAGTCCGCAGACCTGTCCGGCGATGATATATTGCTTGGGGAAATCCGACACCGCCTGCCGCACCAGTTCACCCACGCCAAAGATATTGACGAGCGAGAAAGTCAGTGCCGAGGTGTAGAAAGGATCGATCACCACATTGAACACCGCCTGCGCCGGGTAATGCAGCCAGAACAAAATCACCAGGGTCGGGATGGCCGAAAAGGCGAAAGACATGCCATGCGTGAAACGGCCCCAGCTTTCGCGGTAATTGGCGCTGACGACACCCAGTGCCGTGCCGCCTGCAATCCCGCATGTCCAGATGATCAGGCACAGGCCCAGCGTGACCCGCAGCCCCTGCAGGAACGCCATATGATAGGTAATAAGAATATCGAGAACGGACATGAACAGATCAAGCCTATCGCAAGCTTTTGATTTTCAGAAGCCTCTTATTTATCGCGGAAAAGCAGTGTGGGAGTCCGGACATACAGCGGATCATCCGGTTTGACATAGCGGTTCAGTACAGCGCGGATTTGACCACTGCTGTTAATCTCGCCGATGGCGTTATCGATCATATATTTCATGCGGGCATCGCCCAGCGGCATCATAAAAGCACCATTGCAGAAACGCACGGCCACAGGCAGGGATTTGACTTTGTCCGCATTCTTTTCGTTGTAAAGGTCAACCGTGATCTGCCCGGAGAAGGCAATATCGATTTTACGGGATTTCAGCATTTGAAAAAATTCGGTGTCGTCGGAAATATCGTTGGCATAAATCTTTTCGGTCAAAGGAAATTGCTCATTGGCAATAAACTCGAACACATGGCCATTCTTGACGCCTATCTTGATGTCTTTGGCGTTGAGGACTTGCAAAGGGTTGGCGAGGTTATCAAATCGCTTATCGTCGGCACGAACGACTGCAAGAATGGGAATGTGTAAGAAAGGCGTTGAATAAGTTGCGGCTTTGGCGCGGCGCGGGTCGACACACACGCTACCGCACAACATATCATAACGGCCCGTGACAAGGCCCTGTTCAGCAACCCCCCAGCCAGTTTCTTCAATCCAATCGACCTTCAGGCCAATTTTATCGGCAAGTATGTTGGTAATGTCATACCCGATGCCGCCGAGTTTTTTCGTGTTTGGCTCAACCGTGAACCACGGCGTGGCGACAGCATAACCGCAACGCAGCGTGCTGCTCTTCATCACGCGGTCAAAGGCGCTTCCCTCCACCATGTCGGTTTTGGGGGGTGAAATAAGGTAATGCGCCGTGCCGAAGGCGGTTGCAAAACTGAGGACGATGATCAAAAGAATGTGAAACAGCTTCATGGCGTTCCTTGTGGTGCCGGAGATTCTGTATCGTGTTTATGAGCTTGAAATAAAACTTCTGGTTGCCGCACGGGCAGGTTGTTACTTTATTTCAGAACATAAGGAAGCGGTAAAATATTTTGGTGATGAGCAAAAGCCCATAAATAAGCGATAAAATCAGCGTATTAACCATCGCTTTCCATTGAACTGCATGCCGTATCTATAGTATCAGGGCGGTTCCTTGATACTTAAAGATGGATAGATCAAATGCAAAATCCAGTTTCCCGTTTATGGCACGCGGCGCATCGCGCCTTGACCCAACGCTCTTTCACCCGATCGGCAACCGCTACTGTGGCCTCGGTTCTGGCGGGCGCCAGCCTTTTTATCGCGCCGCGTTCGGCGGAGGCGCAGGATTATTCCATCGCTCGCAGGCTACCTGTTTTTCACTATAACGCCGCCACAAATCAGGGACATACATCCCATCCGGCCGATATGAATAATTTCGATCAGGTTGTTGGCCATGTCAGGCCATTTGCCCTTCCCGGCAATCCGCCCTATCCGGATAATTTGTCGGCCGTTCCAGGCAATGCCATTTTGCTCCCGCCGCAACCCTATACCTATGATGTCTCCACGGAAGTGATCACTTTCATTGACCTGCCGGGGATTGAGCCTTTTTCGGGACTCTGCAACAACGGACCAGGCGAAATTGGTTATGTCCGTAGCAATATCGGCACCGCAAACCCACCCTGTGACGGTACGACCAAAGCTTTTACGTTCGTTGTGCGTGAAGCCGATGGAACTCAAAATGATCTGAATGTTCCGGCCAGTATTGACACATCCTGCGGCGTTTATTTCGCGGATCTGAACGATGATGGCCTGGCGGCGCTCAATTACAGAACCGCCGATGGCAGGATTCACGCCTTGACCTACAATCAAACATCCGGCCAGGTTACCAGCCTCGGTGGTGACCGTCTCAAATCTTTCGTTACGAGTGTGAGCAACAATGGAATATCGATTGTAACCTTTGATGTTAACGGCGTGCCGGGACAGGATGAGTGCACATCCGACGGGGTTTGCATGAGTTTTGAAAGCAGATATTCCAATATTCCGCCACTTGCAAACGGCGATCCTGATAATCCTAACAGGGTCAGTTTCAGCCCGGACGGCACATATATCTATGGCCGCATACAGAAAGACGAAGGCGCACCGGTTGTCGTGGCAGCCTATGATATCGGTTCTGACACCACAGCCTATGTTCAAAGCACGGGAGCTTCCGACATTTTCTCCATAGCGGGTGACGATGCTGGCAGGGTTATCGGTTATGAGGCGCGGGAAGATGTAGAGCATCCCGGCACATCGGCTGGTTTTATCTTTATCGCAAAACCGAATCCCACAGCCATACCATCGCCGACGGCTACGGCCACAGGGACGGCAACAGCGGTTCCGACTGCGACAATGACGGCAACGGCTATTCCCGCCACGGCGACAGCGACAGGAACGGCGACTGCTGTGCCAACCGCCAGCGTTACGCAAACCCGAACAGCCAGCCGCACGCCAACAGAAACCACGGCTTCAACGCCAACCGAAAGCCCGACAGAGATGCCGGACTCAACGGTGACACCAACGGCTGAGCCCAGCGCAACCGCCACACCGATGGAAACAGCAACGGCCGAAGCGACTGCAACCAAGACCCCATGCCCTGGTCCTTACTGCGAGGGCGACTACGGCTACAGTGGCCATCTAAGCGCCGCGAACCTTGTGCGTGTAAGGCAAGTACAGGCCGCTGCAGAAATCGCGCCTTGCGATGTTACGGACGTCAACCCCAAGAACGGCGAGATTACGGAAGACGTTGAAGTTGGCGCGGTCATACACAATATCTTCCGCAGCGATTGCCCCGGCCCGATGGGTGGCGTCGGCGGGCGCGTGGATATATCCGGGCCTACGCCGCCTGCGTCGAAGGCGACATTCTCCGGCCCGGCTCCTCGCTAGCCGCGATAAAATCTTTCAGCTTTTTGTGTTGATCATCTCTCGATCGCTTTCGAGAGATGATCATTTTTTATGCGCAGAATAAAATTTATGTCGCGACATAAAAATGCGGCTGTCTGGTTTCAAGACATGAGGAATCCATAAAATACTTTCAGAAAGCACAAAAAAGCCATAAGTCATGCCGTTTGTTGCGCTATTAACCATAACGAACCGTTGAATTTCGCGCCGAAAATATAGTATCAAACCCCCATCTGATATTTAAATCGATAAACTGAATGGATAGACCGAAATGAAAAACCCGATTTCCTATTTATGGAACGCTGCGCGCGACGCACTGACGCACCCCTTTTCCAGGAAAAAGGTTGCCGCCTTTTTAGCGGGCTCCGCGCTGGCAGGTTCTGTCGGTCTTGCTACTCCCAGCCGTGCCGTTGCGGATTCAGCGGGGCATTCCTACACATATTTATATCCACGCGAATTTCAATATCAGCCACCTAGTGGTCCGCCTGTAACCGTTGTTGCTAATCCCGCCTATATCAATAACAATAATATTGCGACGGGTTTTACGATTTTTAATCCCGGGCCTGAACAGGGCTATGATTTCAACACTTTTGATCCTCTCGCCAATACCACGGAGACGTTTAAGCATCCGGTTGCTGATGCGAACGGCCCTTTTTTCCGTCCTGAGGGCGGACTGCTGAGCGACGACAACAATCGCCTCCGTTACGTTGTCGAATACCGCTATCCACAATCTGATGGCAGCGTTTCATCTGTTCTGGCGTATGCAAACTATAACCCAAGCACAAAACTTTATGATGGCGATACTATTCTGGGGTTTAATGGGGCTGATACATCCGGCGGTATCTATTTAACCGAGGTTATAGCTCTAAATGATGGCTTCGTAGGAAATCGTGTAGACGCGATTGGGGCTAAGCATCCCTTTGTGCAAAGTGCAAATTTTTTCCCTCTCATGGGCCCTGTTAATCAGCCCTATACAGACGCTTTTGCAAAGGGCGCTTCTGTGGAAGAAGGAACTGATAATCTGTGGATTGTCGTCGCCACCGAAGATCGGCATGACTTATGTGCCTTTAATCTTAATTCTCATGCAGAAACCTGCACGCCTTTTGCTGCCATTTCTGGCATGCCCGATTTTGCGAGGGAGCAGAATGTCCGGATAACATCGGATATGAAGGTTGCGGGAAGCCGTGGCCCCTTGGGCGGCCCTTATGAGGGCGTCATTTTCGATATGAAAAATGGCACGCAGGAAATCATCAATCCGCCGGGTAGCAGCAATACCATCATCATTGACCTGAACGATAAGGGCTTTGCTCTGGGCTTTTATTTTGGTCCGGGCGCAGGCAATACACCTGAAGAGCAGCAAATTCAGACTGTTCGTATTTACCTTGCCTTCCCCAACCCAACCTTGCCGCCAGCTGCCACGCCAACCTCAACAGTAGAGGAAACGGCACTACCCACCGAAACGCCGACGCCGACAGGCACGCCGACACCAGTGCCAACGGATGTGCCGACTCCTCCGCGTCCTCCAACATGGACATATCCCCCGACGCGCACGAGGACGCCAAGCCGCACGCGTACAGCAACGCGGACGGAGACATCTGTGCCAACGGACACAGCTACACCCACAGCTACACCCACAGCTACACCCACAGCTACACCCACAGAAACGGCCGCGGACACCCCGACCGTGACTGTGACGGAAACTTCGGTGCCGACGGTTACTTATACCTTCACCGCTACGGCTTCAGAAACGCCGATTCCCACAAACACGAATACACCGACAGCTCCTCCTTCAAGTACGCCCTCGGCGACACCCTCGGAAACACCCGTACCTTCAGCAACCTATACGATGACATCGCTACCTACGGACACCGCGACAGCCACGGCCTCGGAAACGCCTGTGCCTCCGACAGATACAGCAACGCCAGTTCATACGGACACGCTCACGCCCGAGGATACCGCGACATCTGCGCCGCCAACGAATACGGAGACGCCGTCTCCGGTCAGTACCGTCACGGGTACGGCGACCTCTACGACAATGCCGACTTCCTCTCCAACCTGGGTATATCTCCCGCCCTACACGAGGACGCCGACCTCTTCACCGACATTCAGTGCAACGGTTGAGCCTTCGCATACCCCAACGGCCGTCAATACGAACACGCCCACAAATTTGCCGACGGCCACATCTGTTTCCACATCAACGGCAACATTTGTCCCGACGACGACTTCCACGGCCAGCGTCACACAAACCGCGACGCGCAGCCGTACGGCAACGCCGACCTCCGAGCCGACAGCGACAAACACGGCGACGCCGCAAGATACGGGCACGCCTGTACCTACGGAAACACCAACAGCTCAGCCCAGCGCCACTTCCTCGCCGACACATACGGTGGCGGCTACCGTTACACCGACCGTCAGCACGTCCTGTGAGGGGCTGTTTTGCGTTGGCGATTACGACGGAGACAAGCAGGTTACGGTTGCTGATCTGGTCCGTATGGTCATTAAGAGCAAGCAAACGAGCGTTGGCTTGTGCGATGCTGGCGATGCGAATCTTGATGAACAAATCACGAAATACGATCTTGATTTTTCGATCCATAATACATTGTTTGGTGCTTGCCCGAATCCTTGGGGCGGTGGCGCAACCAACATATCGGGGCCTGTAAGGTCGGCGGCGCAAGCAACCTTGTCCGGTTCGGCTTCCTGCAACCTGAAGTAATTAGGTTTTTTGCGCGGATTTTTTGACGGGCAGGCGCAGGACAATCTGCGTGCCCACGCCATCCGTGCCCGGCTGGGCGGTGATGCGTCCGCCATGCGCCTCGATAAAACCGCGACAGATCGCAAGCCCTAGCCCCGCGCCGCTGGCGGGGGCCGCGCCAATTTTCACCCGGTAAAACATATCGAACACACGTTCCCGCTCATCTTCGGGGATGCCCGGCCCGCGATCGGTGACCGTCAGGCGCAGGCCCGAGGCTTCACGCCGCGCCGTGACCGTCAAAGGCTGGTCGAGCGGCGCATATTTGCAGGCATTGTCGATGATATTGACGAGAACGCGCTCAAGGATTGTGAAATCGCCATCCAGCGGCGGCAGATCATCAGGAATATCAAGGCGCAGAGGCCGCACACCGACCTGCTTGCGCAATTTCGCCAGCGCCGCGCCGACGACATCCTGCACATCCACGGCCTGGTGTTTCAGTTTTAAGCTTCCCGCCACCAGCTGCGTCATATCCAGCAGATTCTGGACAAAGCGGTTCAGACGGTCAGACTCATCCTCAATCGTTGCGAACAGATCACGCCGCGCCTTGTCGTCAAACTTATCCCAGTAATCGCGGAGGCTGGTGGTTGCACCCAAAATGGCAACCAGCGGTGTGCGCAAATCATGGCTGATGGTGGAAAGAAGGTTCGAGCGCATACGCTCCGTCTCGGTCTGCAGCCGCGCCTGCGAGATATCGGCCGTCAGGCTGGCGCGTTCGATGGAAGCAGCCGATTGGCTGGCAAGGCTGGCGAGAAAATTTTCCTGATCCGGCGACAGGGCCTCTTCCGGGGATACAGCCAGAATGCCAACGGTCTCCTTGCCCGCGCGCAGCGGCAACCCGTAAAAGGCGGCTCCCGGCAGGGTTTCCGAGTTCAGGCCCGCTGGACGGCCATGCCGCCAGGCCCAGTCCATCGCTGCGTTCGAGGCTGTGTCCAGCTGAGTATCCGCCGGGAAAGCCGCGGCGATTTCCAGCCTTTCCGCTTGCGGCAGCAGCAAGACCGTGCTGGCTTTCAGGCTCTGCGCCACATGCCGCACGGCGGCTTGCAGAATATCATCCAGCGTTGCCGCTGCCGCGATGGTCTTGTTGAAATCATAGAGGGCCTGCGTGCGCTCGGCGTTGCGGCGGGTCACTTCCACCTGTCTTTGCAGCCGCGCGCCGATCAGGCTGATCGCCAGCGCGACGACAAGGAAGAAGGACAGAGTCAGGAAATCTTCAAAACGTTCGATGAAAAGGGAATAGCGAGGCGCGACAAACAGGAAATCAAACGCAAGAAAACTGAGGAAGCTGGCAAAAGCGGAAATGCCGAAACCGTAATCCACCGCCACCAGCAGAATACCGATCAGATAGATCAGGGATAAAGTCGGCAGGTCGGTGAGATGCCCGGCACCCCAGGCAATGATGCTGGCCAGCGTGACAACCAAGGCCGCCTTGCCATAGGCAAACCAATCCAGCTTCGCCAGATTCGGTGCGGATGCGCGTGTCTCGCTACGTCGCCGCCGGGTTTCGCCGCCGCTCATGATCAGAATGTCAAAACTGCCGCCGCGGTCGAGCACGGCCGCCGCCACTGAGGGGCGCAGCATGCGCGAGCTGAGCGGCCGTACCGATTTGCCGATGATCAGGGTGCTGACATTGCGCGTCCGCGCCACGCGCAGGATTTCACCCGCGACATCCTCGCTGGCGACGGTCATGGTCTCGCCGCCCAAACTCTCGGCCAAATGTAACGCTTCCGTAACATCATGCCGCCCTTCTTCCGGCATGGCGGCATGGCGGTGGGTCTCGACATAGAGCGCCAGCCAGGGAATTTGTCGCCGTTCCGCCGCCCGCCGCGCCGTTCGCACCAGCGAGGCTGCCTGCCCGTCATCGGCGATGCAGACCATGATGCGGTCGCTGGTCGGCCATGGCCCCTCAATGGCGTGGCTGCGCATATAGCTCGCCATCTGCTCGTCGACGCGTTCGGCCACCTGCCGCAGGGCCAGCTCGCGCAGGGCGGTCAGATTGCCCGGCGTGAAGAAGCGGTTCATCGCCAGCCGCGCCTGTTCGGGGATATAGACCTTGCCTTCCTTCAAGCGCTGCAGAAGCTCGTCCGGCGTCAGATCGACCAGCTCGATCGAATCCGCTTTCTGCACCATGCTGTCCGGTACGGTTTCGCGGACGGTCACGCCCGTGATGCGGGTGACGATGTCGTTCAGGCTTTCGATATGCTGGACGTTCAACGTCGAATAAACGTCAATCCCGGCTTCCAGGATTTCCTCGACATCTTGATGGCGTTTCGGATGCCGCGCGCCGGGGATATTGGAGTGCGCCAGCTCATCGACCAGAACCAGCTTGGGCGCGCGATAGAGGATGGCGTCCAGATCCATTTCCTGAAAGGCGATGCCGCGGTAATCCAGGGTCTGGCGTGGCATGACCTCCAGCCCCTGCATCAGGTTGCTGGTTTCGCTGCGCTGATGCGTTTCGACCAGGCCGATAACGACATCAATCCCCTCTTTTTTACGCGCCTGTGCGGCGCGCAGCATGGAGTAGGTCTTGCCGACCCCGGGGGCGGCCCCGAGGAAAATCTTCAGCTTGCCGCGCTTTTCGCGGCGGACCTCGGCCAGCAGGGCGTCCGGCGACGGGCGGGTTTTTTCGGTGTCGCTCATGGGCCTCTGTCTTAGACCATTTTGGGGCTTATCAAAAGCCTTGCCGCACCCGGATTTTTATGTCACAGGACAGCGCCTTAATACTCAGACTAAGGAGATTCGGAGTGGCTAAAACAGAATGGGGGCTGAAGCGCATTTGCCCGAGCTGCAGCACACGCTATTACGATATGAAAAAGAATCCGCCCGTATGCCCGTCTTGCGGCACGGTGTTTGATCCTGAAAACCTCGTGCGTTCGCGCCGGGGCCGGACGGCCGATAAAAAGGCAGCTGTAGCCGCACCCTCGCCGGAAGAGGTGATTGAAGATATTCCCGCCGCCGAAGGGAATGATACGGAAGACAGCCTGATCGAAGATGCCGAAGAACTCGGCGCGAACGACGTCGAAGAAGTCGTCGAGGTCGAGGAATAAGCCGCCTGTCCAGGCCCCGGAAAATTAGGGAGTAGGCGCTTGCAGGGGTTCTGGGTTATAGATTCAGAACCATGCCGGACATCCAACCATGCCCTTGATTCAGCCCCGCACCCCGCCCGGGACGCATGAACTTCTGCCGCGCGAGCAGGCGGTGTTCCAGCGTATGCTGGATACCATCCGCCGCGGCTTCGAGCGTTTCGGCTTTGTGCCTATCGAGACGCCCGCCTTCGAGATGAAGGATGTGCTGCTGACCAAATCGGGCGGCGAAACGGAAAAACAGATCTATTTTGTCCAATCCACGGGCGCCATCCAGCAGGGGCATGAGCCCGATCTCGCGCTGCGTTTTGACCTGACCGTGCCGCTGGCACGCTATGTCGCCGAGCATGAACGCGAGTTGGCTTTTCCTTTCCGTCGCTATCAGATTCAACGGGTCTATCGCGGCGAACGCGCGCAGCGCGGCCGCTTCCGTGAATTTTACCAGTGCGACATTGATGTGGTCGGCAAGGACAAGCTGGATGCCGCCTATGACGCCGAACTTCCCGCGATCATCGTGCAGATTTTTGAAGAGATGCAGATCGGCAATTTCACCATTCATTTCAGCAACCGCAAAGTTCTGCTCGGGCTCCTGGCCGATTTCGGCCTGACCGAGCCGGCACAGCAGAAGCGTGTGCTGACCGAAATCGACAAGCTCGACAAAATCGGCATGGAGAAAATCCACGGGCTTCTGCGTGAGGCAGGGCTGAGCGACGCGCAGCTGGAGCAGCTCCTGCGCCTCATCACCCATAAGGGCAGCAAGGAGCAGATGCTGGAATCCCTCCGTGCCCAGAAGATCGACAATCCTCTGTTCCGCCAGGGTGTGCAGGAACTGGAACAGATGGTGGCGGCCCTTAAGGCCCTTGGTGTACCAGACAGGCGCACGCGGCTTAGCCTCGCCATCGCGCGAGGCCTCGATTACTACACTGGCACGGTCTATGAAACGCTGATCGACGACCATCCCGAATTCGGCAGTGTCTGTTCCGGCGGTCGTTATGACGATCTCGCCAGCCTCTACACCAGATCGCGCCTGCCGGGCGTGGGGCTTTCCATTGGTTTAACCCGGCTTTTTGACCAGCTGCGCGCCAGCAATCTCCTGCCTTTTGTGCCAAGTTCTGTGCATGTGTTGATCACGCAAATTGATCCGCAGCTGGGCGCGGCCTATCTCGCGCTGGCGACGGAACTGCGTCAGGCGGGCTTTAACGTGGAGAATTACCTGGAGCCTGCCAAACTCGACAAGCAGCTGAAATATGCGGACAAGGCCGGAATTCCGCTGGCCATCCTGATGGGCCCGGATGAGCAGGCCAAAGGCACGATGATTGTGAAAGAGCTTGCGACCAAAACGCAAAAAGAAGTCTCCCGCCAGAATGCGGCGCAGGACATCCTTCAATTTATGCTGGGATAGGTTTTAGGCCGTTTCGGCGCCCGTCATCCGCCAGGCGGAGGGGTCGGAGAACAGGGCATGCAGCAGGCGGTTGTTCAGGGCATGGCCCGAACAATAGCCGTGGAAATGGCCCTGAATGACGGCTCCGGCCAAGGCCAGATCGCCCACGGCGTCCAGCAGCTTGTGGCGTACGAATTCATCCGTGTAGCGCAGGCCGTCTTCGTTCATGACCTGCTCGTCCTTGATAACGATGGCGTTGTTCAGCGAGCCGCCGCGAGCAAAACCCATCTTGCGCAGCGCATCGACTTCCTCAAAGAAACCAAAGGTGCGGGCACGGCCGATCTCGCTCTTGAAGCCGTGCGGCGACAGGGTGATGCCGTAGCTCTGACGGCTGATCGGCGCGCGGTCGAAATCAATCTCGAAGCTGAAGCTGGAATCAGCAGCAGGCGTCAGCTTCGCCTGCTTGTTGCCATGTGTAACTTCGATGGGGCTGAGAATTTCAATCACGCGGCGCGGTGCGTTTTGTTCGGTGGTTCCTGCCATCTCGATCAGGAACACGAAGGGGTCGGAGCTGCCATCCATGACGGGAACTTCCGCGCCGTCGATTTCGATGATGGCGTTGTCGATACCATAGGCATGCAGGGCGGCCATCAGGTGCTCGATAGTGGCGACGCGCGCGCCAGCCTTGTTGCCGATGACGGTGCAGAGTTGTGTGTCGACGACATGATCCCAGCGCGCAGGAATATGACGCGCGCCATTCTTCAAATCCGTGCGGACGAAAACGATGCCTGTATCTTCCGGCGCGGGCAGAAGGCGCAGCGTGACTTTCTCACCCGAATGCACACCGATGCCGGAGCATTCCGTTTCGCCACGCAGGGTGCGTTGAAGCATGCTGCCCGCCGCAGGCAAAACCCCGCTTGGAGATGTTTCTGTATTCACAGCCGGGTGCATGGCGTCATAAGGTGTCACGGGAGTGCTCGGAGAAGAGTAGAAGGCCCATAGGAATCAATCGGTTGGCCTAGTTGTACCTGTGCGCTGCCTTCAATCCCAGACAAGCTTTCTTACGCTTTGTTACAAGTCTAACTATCTGATTTTTAATGAAAATTCCCACAAAGAAAAAGCGCGGCTTTCGCCGCGCTTTAAGGAAAACCAGCCGAAGCTGATTAATGGTTGGTCTGGCGTCTTAAGAAAGCCGGGATTTCCAGCCTGTCATCGGCCATGTCGGAGGACAGAGCGGGCCTGTCCGACGGGTCGATGCCGAGGCGTGGCTGCTGTTCCACCAGCGCTTCGTCCGGCAGCTGGATTTCATCCAACTCGCCCTGATGCGCCGAAGGACGCACAAGGCCGAAGCCTGTGATGCGCGTGAACAGCGATTCCGTCCGGCGCATGCGGCGCTGGTCGGCGGCCGACACCGCAGCTTGTGCCGGGGCAGTCAATTGCGTCACGCGCATATCGACGGGTGGCTGCGCCGGAGCAGCAGGAGCGGCCTGTGCCTGAACACTTTGTGACGATACAGGCGGTATGGAGGGACGCGGCGTCGTTGCCGGGCGCGGCGAGTAGCTTTGCGGACGCGGCTGCGCCGAAGCCTGCATAGGCCGGGGTTGCGCGGGAGGAGCCTGCATCTGCACAGGCGGCTGCACGGCCTGCTGCACCGGAGGATCGATATATTCCGGTTCGATGTCCACGGGCGCGGCTTCCGGTTCCTTCATGTACACGGGCTCAACAGGCTGCTGCGCCACGGTTCGCGGCGTCACGGCCTGTGGCATCGTGAAATAGGACGATGTCGAGGGCGCGGTGACATGCTGCGGTACAGGGGGGCGGTTGGTTTGTGTCTGCACCGACGGCACAACGCGCAATTGCGCGGCGCCAGCGGCGCGCGTCGCTCCCACGGCGGCGGCATCGATACCTGTGGCGATGACGGAAACGCGGATGCGGCCATCCATGTTTTCGCCGAGCGTCGAGCCGACCTTGATCTGCGCGTCGGGGTCGACTTCTTCGCGGATGCGGTTCGCGGCCTGATCGACCTCGAACAAAGTCATATCCATGCCGCCCGTGATGTTGATCAGCACGCCGCGCGCGCCCTTCATCGAGACATCGTCGAGCAGCGGGTTGGAAATGGCGGCTTCGGCGGCGCGGATGGAGCGGTTTTCGCCCTCGGCCTCGCCCGTGCCCATCATCGCCTTGCCCATTTCGCCCATGACGGTTTTGACGTCGGCGAAATCGAGATTCATGAAGCCCGGCATGACCATCAGATCAGTGATGCCGCGCACGCCGGAATGCAGCACTTCATCGGCCATGCGGAAGGCGTCGGCGAAGGTGGTGCGTTCAGTGGCGATGCGGAAG
The DNA here is from genome assembly GCA_033763555.1 of Alphaproteobacteria bacterium. Lineage (GTDB taxonomy): Bacteria > Pseudomonadota > Alphaproteobacteria > UBA9219 > UBA9219 > JALYJG01. The sequence goes on from JANRKK010000009.1 coordinate 38,285, forward strand.
AGGTTCTGGTTCGGGATGACGATCAGCGTATCGACATATTGCTGCAGCTCGGCGATGCCGGATTCCGCCTGGCGCATGCGTGTCCCGCCCTCGAAATGGAACGGCTTGGTGACGACGCCGACGGTGAGGATGCCAGCTTCGCGCGCGGCGCGGGCGATGACGGGTGCGGCGCCTGTGCCAGTACCGCCACCCATGCCAGCGGTGACGAACAGCATGTCCGAACCTTCGAGGCAGGCCATGATGTCGGCCAATTGTTCTTCCGCGGCGGCACGGCCCATATCGGGCTTGGAGCCTGCGCCGAGTCCGCGCGACAGATTGATGCCGAGTTGAATTTTACGCGGCGCGAGTGAAAGCGCCAGAGCCTGCGAGTCGGTGTTGGCGCCGATAAAATCGCAGCCTTCCAGATTGCAGCGAATCATATTGTTGATGGCATTGCCGCCAGCGCCGCCGATACCCATGACCGTCAGGCGCGGGCGCAAATTGTGATCGGGATCCGCCATCGATAAATTGATCATCCTAAAACCCTCCTTGGGGATGCAACCCGGAACGCGTCTTGACAATTAATCGGAAGCGTCCGCAGCGGCACTGTTAGTGATTCGTTCATATGAATCCTTTCCGTTGATTCGCGCAAGGGGAAGATGATTCGCCGATGCAAAAAACACCGATGCCTGCGGCAAAAAATTAACATCCGGGGTTGCAAGGCGAGGGGACGCTGCGCACGAAAAGCGGATGCGCATTCTGAAGAATGATTCCTAAACCGCTGGATTTCAAAATTTTTATGGAATCGCACGACTCGCTGTGAATCCGGATGCAACTTGATCGATTGATTCGGTTGCGATACAGTCACTTCTATTCTTTTAACGCTCAAGCAAACGGGGCATTCAATGTCAAAATCACTTATACTCCAAGTTAATCAGCAGCCTGTTCGTACTGAAGGCTGGTCAGCACAGATTTATGATTCTGGTACGACCATAGTATCCTTCATTATCGCGGGTGATGAGGATCAAGAAACACACAGAGCTCTTCTTGCTTTGCCTTATACGGATTTTCAGAAGCGGGTTGGCGATATTGAAGGGAATGGCGATTGTGATTTTACAGCTTGTCAGGCTGTTCGTCCTGCGACGCGTACTGGCACTGGCATAGAATCGCCACAACCGCGTTCATAGCTGGTTGTAAATTCAATTATTCCGGCAGTGACAATTGCCGCGGGTCGTTTTCGTCATCGACGCGGGCGATACGCAGGACATTGGTGTTGCCCGGCATGCCGAAGGGAACGCCTGCGGTGATGACAACGCGCTGGCCGCTGCGGGCCAGCCCGTCGCGCTTGGCGATTTGCGCGGCCTTGTGAACCATCTCATTAAAGCTGGCGACATCGGCGGTATGCACGGCGTGAACGCCGAAGGACAAAGTCAGCCGCCGCGCGGTCTCCAGCTTGGAGGTCAGGCACAGTACCGGGACATCGGGCCGTTCGCGCGCCGCGCGCAGGGTGGTTGAACCAGACGTGGTGTAGGTGACAATCGCCGCTGCCTCGATGGTTTGCGCCACCTGCCGCGCTGCCGCTGTGATGGCATCTGCCGCTGTCGCTTCCAGATCGGGATGCTGGACGACAAGACCCTTCTGATAGTCAGGATCATGCTGGGTGTGGCGGGCGATGCGGTCCATCATTGCCACGGCTTCAACCGGATACTGGCCGGATGCGCTTTCGGCCGACAGCATGATGGCATCGGTGCCTTCATAAACTGCTGCCGCGACGTCCGAAGCTTCGGCGCGCGTCGGCGTGGGGCTGGAGATCATGGATTCCAGCATCTGCGTCGCGACAATCACGGGTTTACCGATGCGACGCGCTTCGCGGACGATCAGCTTTTGCGTGCGCGGCACATCCTCGGGCGGCATTTCAACGCCCAGATCGCCGCGCGCCACCATGACGCCGTCGGCCTGTTCCAGAATGGGCAGAAGATTTTTCACGGCGGCAGGCTTTTCGATTTTCGCCAGCAAGGCGGCGCGATTGCCGACGAGCTTGCGCGCTTCTTCAATATCCTCAGGACGCTGGACGAAAGACAGCGCGACCCAATCAACGCCCATGGCCAGCGCGGCCTCCAGATCGGTTTTGTCCTTGGAGGTCAGCGGCGACAGAGGCAGCACGGCATTCGGCACATTGATGCCCTTGCGGTCAGACAATTTGCGCCCGGCGATAACAATTGTGTCGGCAAAATCCTTGCCGCGCTTCTTGACGCGTAGGCGCACCTTGCCGTCATCCAGCAGGATTTCGGTGTCCTTTTCCAGCGCCGCAAAAATTTCGGGATGCGGCAGCGAAACGCGCTTGGCGTCACCCGGCGCGGGGTCAAGATCGATACGGAAATCCTGCCCGGCTTCCAGCGTAATGGGGCCTTTGCCAAAGGTGCCGATGCGCAGCTTCGGCCCCTGCAGGTCGGCCAGCACGCCAATGGGGCGCCCTATGGCCTGTTCCACTTCGCGGATAAGGGCCAGGCGCGCGCGGTGCTCATCAATCTTGCCATGGCTGAAATTCAGGCGGAATACATCCGCGCCTGCATCCACCAGAGCGCGTATTATCTCTCGGGTCGAGGAGGCGGGGCCGAGCGTCGCGACGATCTTGGTCTGGCGCTGGCGGTGGGAGGGCGGAGGCGTCATTGGTGGTGCGGACAAAGCTTACTCTAATAGTTTCGCAGATTCGCCCGAGTTTATAGCCTTGTAAAGCCTCTGTCTTGTTTTTCCGCAGGCGGTATGCTCTCCTTCAAGCGTTAAGTCCGGTGCAACTCTCCATTTGTCAGGGGACTTTTTATGCTGGATTGGATCACCCTCTGCGCCGCTGTTACGGCCATCTCCGCCACGGGTTTTGTCGTGGTGGCGGTGATGTGGCTGCGTAAATTGCGTGAAACGGTCTCTGTGGCGCTGGCCGAAGCTGCCAGCCAGCAGGTGCGCACCGCCCAGCGGCTCAGCGAGGCGCTTGCCCAGGTCGAAAAGCAGCAGCGCGGCTATGAACAGCAATTGCAGATTTTATCCCAGGCCAACACCCAATTGCGGCAGGGGCTGGCGAATGTCGCCACAAGGCTGGAGAACCCCGCCAACACCGCCCGTGGCGATCAGACAGTCCACTAAAACCGGAATTTCCCCAAAAGAAAACGGCCGCCCCGTGAAGGGCGGCCGTAATCTTATGCAAACCTTTTGAAAGGTTCGTTTAGTTCACCACGAAAGCGGCGCGGCGGTTTGCAGCGCGGCCAGCAGCGGTTGAGTTTGTGGCAACAGGGTCGGCTTCGCCGAGACCTTCAGCCGACAGAACGTTCGCCGAGACGCCTTGAGCGATCAGCGCGTTCATGACGCGAGCCGCACGGCGTTGTGACAGAGCGAGGTTCTTGGTCGGGTCACCCTTGCTGTCGGTGTAGCCGACAACCGTGACACGGCCGCGGAACGACGGATCCTTCAGGATCGCCGCAACCTTCTTCACCGTGGCGGTGCCCTTGGCGCTCAGCTTATCGGAACCGGTGGCGAAATTGACCACCATGTCAAGCTTGGAGCCCAGAGCGCACTGGTTGACCCGGTGCGTGGCGTTGATTTCGCGAGCTTCGATCGAGACTTGGCCAGGATAGCTCGACACAGTCTTCATGCCGGAGCAGGAGATGACCATGCCTGACATCAGCACAAGCGTCAGAGCTGGCAGGAACTTGGATACGGATTTCATGTTACTTCCCTTTCTTAGATGGTCGTTTAACAGGTTGGGTCGGGGGTCTTGAACTCTTTGCGGGTGGTTTTAGGCCGCCCGCTTGATAAGGTCGCGCAGGACATAGGGCAGAATGCCACCATTTTTATAATATTCAACCTCATCAAGGGTATCGATGCGACAAAGGAGGGTGACCGTGTCCATTTTGCCATCCGGGCGTGTAATCGTTAACAAAACGTTCATACGGGGGCTCAAACCCGCCGCAACCCCTGTAACAGCAAAGCTTTCCTGACCTGTCAGGGCCAGATTGGCCCGGGTCATGCCGTCCTTGAATTCGAGGGGCAAAACGCCCATTCCGACCAGATTGGAACGGTGGATGCGCTCAAAGCTCTCCGCCACCACGGCCCGGACACCCAGAAGACGGGTTCCCTTGGCCGCCCAGTCGCGGGAGGAGCCTGTGCCGTATTCCTTTCCGGCGACGACAATCAGCGGCACATTTTCCGCCTGATAGCGCATCGAAGCATCGTAAATCGACAGGGTTTCGCCTGAAGGGAAATGCTTGGTGTTGCCGCCCTCGGCGCCGCCCATCAGCTCGTTCTTGATGCGGATATTGGCAAAGGTGCCGCGCATCATGACTTCGTGATTGCCGCGCCGCGCGCCGTAGGAGTTGAACTCGCTCGGCTCAACGCCATGCTATCAGATATTTTCCGGCGGGGCTGCTTTTCTTGATGTCGCCTGCGGGCGAAATGTGATCGGTGGTGATGGAGTCGCCGAGAAGCGCCAGCAGACGCGCACCCTTCACATCGCTGACGGCGGCGGGTGCCGACATTTTTTCAAACAGAGGTGGCAGTTTGACGTAAGTGGAACTGTTATCCCATTTATAGGTCAGGCCTTCGGCGATTTTGATGTCCTGCCATTTGTCGGGGCCAGCGAAGACGTTCGCATAGCGCTGGCGGAACATCTCGGGCGTCAGCGAGGCTTCGATCGCCGCACGGATTTCGTCGTTGCTCGGCCAGATATCTTTCAAATGCACGGGCTTGCCATCTTTGCCATTGCCGATCGGCTGCGTTGAGAGGTCAATCGTCATCGAGCCCGCCAGCGCGTAGGCGACAACCAGCGGGGGCGAAGCGAGGTAATTCGCTTTGCAATGCGGATTGATGCGGCCCTCGAAATTGCGGTTTCCGGACAGCACCGAAGCAGCGACCAGATCACCTTTTTCGATGGCGGCGGCGACGGGGTCAGGCAGCGGGCCGGAATTGCCGATGCAGGTGGTGCAGCCATAGCCGACCAGATTGAACCCAAGCGCATCGAGATCGGCCTGCAGGCCGGATTTGGCTAGGTAATCCGTGACGACCTGGCTGCCTGGTGCCAACGAAGTTTTCACCCAGGGCTTGACGTTCAGGCCCTTGGCGCGTGCCTTGCGGGCGACAAGCCCGGCGGCCAGAAGCACGCTCGGGTTCGAGGTGTTGGTGCAAGAAGTGATGGCGGCGATGACGACATCGCCATGCTTCAGGCTGTAATCGGTTCCTTCCACCGGAGCCTGCTTGCCGCGCGCGGCGGCATCGACCTTGAAGCTCGGCAGTTCTTTTTCAAATTCGGCGGCGGTCTTGCTCAGCGCCACGCGATCCTGTGGGCGGCGCGGCCCGGCAAGCGATGGTTCGACACTGCCGAGATCAAGCTCCAACGTGTCGGTGAAAATCGGATCGGGTGATGAGGTGTCGCGCCACATGCCTTGGGCTTTGGCATAGGCTTCGACCAAAGCGATGCGTTCCGGCGCACGGCCGGTGAATTGCAGGTAGCGGATTGTCTCCGCATCGATCGGGAAAATGCCGCAGGTCGCGCCATATTCCGGGGCCATGTTGGCGACCGTCGCGCGGTCGGCCAGCGTCATGCCGTCAAGGCCAGGGCCGTAGAATTCGACGAATTTATTGACCACACCTTTTTTGCGCAGCATCTGCGTGACGGTCAGAACCAGATCGGTCGCCGTCGTGCCCTCGCGCAATTTGCCTGTCATTTTAAAACCGACCACTTCGGGGATCAGCATGGAGACGGGTTGACCCAGCATGGCAGCCTCGGCCTCGATGCCGCCGACGCCCCAGCCCAGAACCGACAAGCCATTGACCATGGTCGTATGGCTGTCCGTGCCGACACAGGTGTCGGGATAGGCGACCTTTTTGCCTGTTTTTATGTCGGTATCGAGCCAGACGGTTTGCGCCAGATATTCCAGATTGACCTGATGGCAGATGCCCGTGCCGGGCGGCACGACGCGGAAATTATCGAAAGCTTTCTGGCCCCAGCGCAGGAAGGCATAACGCTCACCGTTGCGTTCAAATTCGCGGTTGACGTTCTTTTCAAACGAACCGGGCTGGCCGAAGGAATCCACCATCACCGAATGGTCGATGACGAGATCAACGGCGCAAAGCGGATTGATGCGTTTCGGATCACCGCCCATCGCCATGGTGGCTTCGCGCATGGCGGCCAGATCAACAACGGCGGGCACGCCCGTGAAATCCTGCATTAGAACGCGCGCCGGGCGGTAGGCGACTTCCGTATCGCTGGAACGGGTTTTCAGCCAGGCGCCAAGCGCCTTGATATCGTCAACTGTAACCGAACGGCCATCTTCAAAGCGCAGCAGATTTTCCAGAAGCACCTTGAGGCTGAAAGGCAGGCGGGATATGTCGCCGAGTGTTTTTTCCGCGGCCTTCAGGCTGAAGTAATCATAGGAGGCGCTGCCGACGCTCAGCGTCTGGCGGGTTTTGAGTGTGTCCTGTCCGGTCTGAGTGGCCATGGCGGTCTCCTGCGGGGTGCAAAGTGCAGAAACCAGGCATCACGCCCCGGAAAAATTCAGCCTGCTTCCTGGGATACCTGTTGTCTGCCGCCCGGATGTGCTACCAACCTTTTCTTGCCAACAGGTTAAACCCTTTCGCTTGTTTCGACCAAATATGCCGTTTTTACGCTGTTTTCAGGCTTTTTTCCTTACCGGAACCCTCGCCTTGACCATGGTTGGGGCGTTCCCGGCGCGGTCCGCCTACGCGGCGATGGTCTTCTGCAATCACACGCGTGGGGTGGTGGAAGCGGCCCTCGGCTACCGGGATGGCGACGGCCAGAAGACCAGCTGGCAGTCTGAGGGCTGGTGGCGGATTGAGCCAGGTCAGTGCGCGCGCGTTTTCGGCAAGCCGCTGACACAGCGTTTTTATTATTACTATGCGACGGCGCTGGCACCTGCGGGACCCAACAAGTCGCCTTTCACCTGGGGCGGGAAATACCAGTTCTGCACCGATACCAAAGCTTTTCGCGCTGAAGGTGACGCCGAATGCGACACGCGCGGCTTGCAGACCAAGGGATTTCAGGAAGTCGATATTGGCGCAAATACCAAGGATTATACGCTGGATTTCCGCGATGGCGGTTGAGGTCGCTTAGTGGTGATGATGGTGGGGAACGTAAAGATTGTAATCATATTTTAAAAAGGGCGGATGCACATGTGTGTCCGGCTCATCGAATTTTGTGACAAAAGCTTCCTTGCCTGCACGCGTGCAGATTTCATAGGCCGCTGCCTGATGTTCTGAAACAAGAGCGTCTGGTTCAAAAACAGTATCGAGGGGGTTGTCGAGCATGGGCTTCGGGGGCAGAGAACAGTAGGAAGTGAAGGCACTATAACCGGGCCAGACTGAGAATACAAATGATTCTCAATTGCACAGATCGAACTCTTTAAAATCAGGTGTTTTTGAGGGGTCCATACCCAGCCTCCTCAAACATCATGGCGAATTTTTGGCGGATTTTGATTTTCTAGCCTGAATTTTTCGCTGTTTTCCGACACAAGCTTGTTTCGTGATCGCACAATTCGCGGTAAGGTGGTTTTCTTCCGCTTAACCTGTCCAGGAAAAACGCGTGCACGATATTTTCCATCTCGCCCAGCATTACGCTTTGCCGTTTCTGGTCGTTATCAGCGTCGTCGTCTTCGTCCATGAATTCGGCCATTACTGGGTGGCGCGCCGTTGCGGCGTCAAGGTGGAAACATTCTCCATCGGTTTTGGTGGTGAGATTTTCGGCTGGAATGACAAGCACGGCACGCGTTGGAAAGTTTCATGGCTGCCGCTGGGCGGCTATGTGAAAATGTTCGGCGATGCTGATCCTGCCAGCAGCCCCGACCCGACCGTCCATAAAATGACGGCCAAGGAAAAGAAGGTCGCCTTTTATCATCAGAGCGTGAACAAGCGCATGGCGATTGTCGTCGCCGGGCCCTTGTTCAATTATCTTTTTGCCATTCTTGTGCTGGCGCTTCTGTTCATGTTTCAGGGTCAGCCTTATTCGCCACCGACCATTACGGGTGTTACAGAAAACGGCGTTGCCGCCAAGGCTGGAATCAAACCGGGTGACCGCTTCGTCACGCTGGATGGTTATGCCGTCGACCGTTTTGAGGATATCAAGCGCATCGTCACCCTGAATGCCGGAACGCCGATCGCCGTTGAGGTTGAACGCGAGAGCAAGCGCATCCGTCTCAAACTCACGCCTGAAATCGTCAGCATGAAAGACAATTTCGGTGGCGAGCATAAAGGCGGCCGCATCGGCATCGCCACCGACAAGCTGGATTACCGGAAATGGCCACCGTTGCGCGCGGTGAAGGAAGCGGCACTGGAAACCTGGAACCTGACCGCCAGCACACTCAAGGCCGTCGGCCAGATCATCATGGGCCTGCGCGGCGCGGAAGAGCTGGGTGGCCCGCTGCGTATCGCGGAAATGTCGGGCAAGGTGGCGAAGGACGGCGCCATTTCCCTGGTATGGTTCATGGGTGTCATCTCAATCAATCTCGGACTGATCAATCTTTTCCCTGTGCCGCTGTTGGATGGCGGGCATCTTGCTTTCTATCTGGTCGAAAAGCTGCGCGGCCGGGCATTGAACGAGCATATGCAGGAAATCAGCGCGCGCGTGGGCATGATTCTGGTCCTGTCCCTTATGGTTTTCGCGACTTGGAATGATCTTGTGCATCTCAAGGTAATTGCCTACCTTCGCGGTCTGTTCTCCTAGGAATCAGGAACGACCTTACCGATGCCTTTTCGCGGGTCTCCACGCTGCCGTTGGGCCGTCCTTGCGGCCGGATTGGCTGTTGCCGGATTTCCGGCGGCAGGCGGGGCTGTCACGCCCCAATCGTCCAACACCGCGACCGCTTTTTTGGGCCAGCCCGTGATGCCCGTGGAAGCCGTGCCGCTGGCCGAAGGCACCATCGTTCAGGACATCAAGGTCGAAGGCGCGCAACGGCTTGAGCCGGAAACGGTTCTCTCCTACCTGACGGTCGCCAAAGGCGACGCCGCGACGCTGGAAAAAATTGACGCCTCGCTGAAGGCTTTGTACGCCACTGGACTTTTTTCCGATGTCACCATTGTGATGGATGGCGGAACGCTTCTTGTCCGTCTTGAGGAAAACTCGATCATCAACCGTGTGGCGTTCGAGGGCAATGACGCGCTGTCGAAGGAAGATCTGGAAAAGGAAGTTCAGGTCAAGCCGCGCCTTGTTTACACCCTGCCGCGCGTGCAGCGCGATGTGCAGCGCATTCTCGATCTCTACCGCCGCTCGGGCCGCTTCGGCGCGCTGGTTGAACCGAAAATCATCAAGCTGGAACAGAACCGCGTCGATCTGGTTTTTGAAATCACCGAAGGCGAACGGACGGGCATCCGCAATATCAGCTTTGTCGGCAACAAGAATTATGACAGCGAGGAACTGAACCAGGTCATCAACACGCGCGAAAGCGCCTGGTGGCGCTTTTTCTCCGCGACCGACTATTACGATCCCGACCGCATGGCCTATGACAAGGAATTGCTGCGCCGTTTCTATATGAATGAAGGCTATGTCGATTTCCGTATTCTGTCTGCCGTGGCGGAACTGACGCCCGACCGCGATGATTTTTTCCTGACTTTTACTGTCGAGGAAGGCCCGCGCTACAAATTTGGCAAGGTTACCGTCAAAAGCGAAATCAAGGGGCTGGAAGGCGACAAGCTGACCGAATATCTGACCACCAAGCAGGGCGATTGGTACAGCGGCGATCAAGTTGAAAAAAGCGTCACGAAACTGACAACTGCGCTTGGCGACAAGCAATATGCCTTCGTCAATATCACCCCGTCGCCCGACCGTCATAAAGACCAGCTGGTGGTCGATCTGAATTACGACATCAAGCAGGGCGAGCGCGTCTACATTGGCCGCATTGATGTTACGGGCAACAGCCGTACGATCGACAAGGTCATCCGCCGCCAGATGAAACTGGCCGAAGGCGATCCGTTCAACACTACCGCCTTGCATGCGTCCGAGCAGAGATTGAAAGATCTTGGCTTCTTTGACCCCGTGAAAGTAACGCCGACCGACGGTGCGCAGCCCGACCGCGCCAACGTGAAGGTCGAGGTGAAAGAAAAATCAACGGGTGAAGTTTCAATCGGCGCAGGCTTCTCCTCCACCGACGGTCCTTTGGGTGATTTCAGCATCCGCGAGCGCAACTTTATGGGGCAAGGGCAGGATGTCCGCCTTGGCGCAACCATCTCGGGCCGTACCAAGCAGATCGACACCAGCTTTACCGAGCCTTATTTCCTCGATCGCGATTTGTCGGCGGGCATCGATGCCTATCGCCTGCAAACCGACAATCAGGATCTCAGCTCCTACGATACGACCAGCACAGGCGCGGGCCTGCGGCTCGGCTATCCGCTGTCCGAACAGCTACGTCAACGTGTCAATTACAGCTTCCATGACGATACGATCAGCAACGTGCCCAGCAACGCGTCGCTGTTTATTCAAGACCAGTCAGGCAATGCGGTGACCTCATCCATCGGTCAGAGCCTTACCTACGATACCCGCGACAGCAAGCTGACGCCGACGCTCGGCTTTATCACGCATCTGGATACGGACTTCGCTGGGCTGGGTGGATCGCGCCGCTGGGCGCGCGTCAAGCTGGGGGGCACGCAATATTATCCGCTGTCGGAAAAATGGATCATCAAGGGTCTGGTGGAAGTTGGGCAGATCTGGGGCATTGAAGGACCCACCAAGATCAACGAACGTTTCTTCCTGGGTGACGCTACGATGCGCGGCTTTCAGTATGCTGGCTTCGGCCCGCGCGATACCAGCAGCGCCAACCGTGACGCGCTGGGCGGCAACCGTTTCGCCCGCGGCACGCTGGAACTTTCCATGCCGACACCTTTGCCGCCTGATCTGGGTCTGACGGGTCATCTTTTTGTCGATGCCGCCATGCTCGGCAGTCTTGACGAACAATCGGTGCCCGGCCGCACCTTCGTCGATGATCAAAGCCTGCGTCTCAGCTCGGGCATCGGCCTGACCTGGCAGTCGCCGTTCGGCCCTGTGCGCCTCGATTACGCCCAGCCCCTTATGTACAAATCCTACGACAAGCTTCAGTACATCCATTTCAGCTTCGGCGCCAAATTCTAGGCTCCGCAGGCGGGGATAGGCGTATGTTCGGGTTTTAGGCTATATCCCTTTTATGAATCTGACTCCCGATTTTGCCTCTTTCGCCCGCAACTGGCGTGCCGGAAAAAACCAGACCGTCTGGACAAGCCTGGTCAGCGATACCGAAACGCCGATCTCGGCAATGCTCAAACTGGGGCAGGGAAAGCCGCACAGCTTCCTTCTGGAATCTATCGAAGGCGGCGCGGTGCGTGGGCGTTATTCCATCATCGGGCGGGAGCCTGATCTGATCTGGCGCTGCGAAGGCGGCAAGGCTGCCATCAACCGCGCGGCCCTGAAGAATCCAAATGATTTTTCGCCGTCGCCGCGCGGCCCGCTGGACGATTTGCGCGCGCTGCTGGAAGAAATACGGATTGATGATCCCAGCCAGCCGCAGCCGATGGCTGCCGGGCTGTTCGGTTATTTGGGCTATGAAATGGTGCGCTATATGGAGCGCCTGCCGGAGACCAATCCGGGTGGTGTCGATGTGCCCGAAGCTATTTTAATCCGCCCAACTCTTCTGGCCATCTGCGACCAGATCGAAAATAAATTCACGCTGGTGACGCCCGTCTGGTTCGACAAGGTGCAAACCGCCGAGGCCGCCTATGCCGCCGCGCAGGGCAGGTTGAAACAAGCGCTGGAAGATTTGGGCCGTGCGCCGCCTGTTCTTACGCAGGCTTCGCCGCAGAAGTTCCTGCCGGAGCCGTCGGCCAATATGGGTGAAGCCGATTACTGCGCGATGGCTGAGCGCGCCAAAGATTATATCCGTGCGGGCGATATTTTTCAGGTCGTTCTGTCGCAGCGTTTCAGCCTGCCTTTTACCTTGCCGCCCTTCGATCTTTACCGCGCCGTGCGGCGGCTCGACCCGTCGCCTTTCCTGTTCTTTTTCGATCTGGGCGCGTTTTCAGTTGTCGGCTCCAGCCCGGAAATTCTCGTGCGCGTGCGCGACGGCAAGGTGACGATCCGCCCCATCGCCGGCACCCGGCCGCGCGGCCTCGGCAACCGCAGCGACAGCGAATTGGCGGCCGATCTTCTCGCCGACCCCAAGGAGTTGGCCGAACATCTCATGCTGCTCGATCTTGGCCGCAACGATGTCGGGCGTGTGGCGAAAACCGGAACAGTCAAGGTTACGGCGCGCAACACCATCGAATATTACCGCCATGTCATGCATATCGTTTCCAACGTGGAAGGCGAACTGGACTCGAAGCACACGCCGCTTGAGGCGCTGATGGGCGGCTTCCCGGCAGGCACCGTCAGCGGCGCGCCGAAAATCCGCGCGATGGAAATCATCAACGAGCTGGAGCCAGACCGCCGCGGCGTTTATGCGGGATGCATCGGCTATTTTGGCGCGAACGGGACAATGGATACCTGCATTGCCATCCGTACCGCTGTCATCAAGGATGGTGTGATGCATGTGCAGGCGGGCGCGGGCATTGTCTATGACAGCGATCCTCAGTCCGAGCATCGCGAATGCGTCGCCAAGGCGCGGGGGATGATTCGCGCGGCCCAGGAAGCGCTGGAAGAAACCCCTAAAAGCTGAGCCAAAAGGCGTGGCGGAATTACCTCATACGGAGGTATTTTTTGCACCGCACCAGAGACGAAATTTTATAACCCATTGAAAAATAGGCATTTAAACTATTGGTAGTAAAGGGAAAAGCCAAAAGCCTATTAAGCTATCGTTGACTTTGATGGCCTATCCTATATGCGGTGCACAAAGGAATTGCCGCACCCGATATGAAGGAGGTCATATGTTGGTATCCGGACAAAGACCCGCCAATGACGTAACCAAGCTGGGCCCGAACTCTGCGATGCAGCCTGTGTCTGGCGTTAAGGTCGTTGCTGCTGAAAAAGTGCACGGTATAGGCAACCGTCGCTTTATTCACCCGGAAGAGTCTGCCAAAACCCCGCAGCCTTCCTAAATTTTCCAATCGGAAGAAATCAATTCGCCAAATCCGGCGGCAGGGCTTCTAAGGTCTTGTTTATTCGGGTTTTAACTTTTGGACATTAACCATACTTGTCGTGGTTAAATCCAAAAGCGGTGAAACTATTTTTTGCATTTTGACTTTGCTATAAAGGCCGCGCAGACGGGTATGGCTATAACTGCGACCTATTAATTTCTATAAGGATACATACTATGCAATTGAGTCAGGAATCAATCACGCGTGCACAAAAACACGGCGAAAAAACCTTTGCTAGGACCATACACCAATTAAAAGAAATTGGAGCTGATGCGCATCATCTTACTGAAGGCGCTGACATAGATCACTGTGCAATAGAGGCGCGGAAACTGCTCGACCAAGAGGCAGGAATCATAGAACAGCTTCGTCAAGCTGAAGACTCAAAAACACTTTTTCAAAGATTAGACCTCACAGGCGGAATATGCTTTTCACAGGAGCAGAAACTAGTGGGTATATTGGTACGATCCTATGTGATCGGTTTTATGGACAGCATGAAAATGTCAATGCGCGGGTTAATGCAAGAACATGAAGCTTGGATTGCAACAGAAATTCCTAAGGCCAGCGCTCTAGTCCGCGGCGCGTTGGATTTTGCGGATTGTGGAATTCGTGACGGACTAACGGAACAGCAAGCTGAGCGGCTCGAAGCGTTGCGCGGCAACCTTGCTTTGGCTTTGAGGTATGAACAACCTGCCACAATGCAGCTTGCTGCATTGGAGGTCTTTTACCGAGGACTTCCAACTATTCGAAATGGAGAGCATATTTTATCGTGCGATCAAGCGTTCAGGAATGATGAAAAAAGAATACAGAAGGGCGTTAAAAAATTTAATCCTGCTTTCGCGCAATCATAAAGCCAAAAATTGCTATTCATTCTATATCGTCAAATCCGGCGGCAGGGCTTCCCGCGTCAGTTTTTTGGCGGCGTCGGCCAGCGGCATGATGTCCTGCGCTTCACCGCCCAGGCGGCGCAGGGCAACCGTTTTTCCTTCTGCTTCCTTTTTGCCCACAACCAAGATCAACGGAACTTTCTGCAGGGAATGATCGCGGATTTTTGCGTTGATCTTCTCGGGCCGTGTATCGGTCTGCACGCGCAGCCCGGCTTGCGTCAGCGTTTCGTAAACCTCTTGCGCGTAGGCGTCGGCGTCGTTGGTAATCGTACACACCACCGCCTGCACAGGCGCGAGCCAGAGCGGGAACTTCCCGGCATAATGCTCGATCAGAATGCCGATAAAGCGATGTAGCGAACCTAAAACCGCGCGATGCAGCATGACGGGACGGTGTTTCTGCCCGTCCTCGCCGATATAGGTCGCATCCAGCCGTTCCGGCATATTGAAATCAACCTGCAGCGTGCCGCACTGCCATTCGCGGCCGATGGCGTCGCGCAGATAAAACTCGATCTTGGGGCCATAAAACGCGCCGTCGCCGGGATTCATGTCATAAGTCAGGCCCGCGCCTTTCAGTGCCGCATGCAGCGCCTTTTCCGATTTGTCCCAGATGGCGTCGGAACCTGCGCGGACTTCCGGGCGATCGGCAAGACGCACGCGCGCGACCTCAAAACCGAGTTCGGCATACATGGATTGCAGAAGCTGGCAGAAAGCGACGCTTTCGCTTTGAATCTGATCTTCGGTGCAGAAGATATGCGCGTCGTCCTGCACCATCTGCCGCACGCGGATGAGGCCGTGCATGGCGCCATGCGCCTCGTTGCGGTGGCAATTGCCGAACTCCGCCATGCGCAACGGCAATTCACGGTAGCTGGTGATGCCCTGCTTGAAAATCTGCACATGGCCGGGGCAGTTCATCGGCTTGACGCCAAGCATCTGCATATCTTCCGGCTTGTCGCCATGCTTCACGGCGACCTTGAACATATTGTCGCCATACATGTCCCAATGGCCGGAGGCCTTGAAGATCGAGCTATCGTAAAGCTGCGGCGTATGAACCTCCTCATACCCGGCCTTGCGGATGCGGCGGCGCACATAGCTTTCGATGGCGCGGTAGAGGGTCCAGCCCTTGGCGTGCCAGAAAACGCTGCCTGCTGCCTCGTCCTGGAAGTGGAAAAGATCGAGTTCCTTGCCAAGCTTGCGGTGGTCGCGCTTCTCTGCTTCCTCGATCATCGTCAGATAGGCCTGCAATTCCTTGTCGTCGCGCCAGGCGGTGCCATAGATGCGCTGGAGCATCGGATTACGGTGATCACCACGCCAATAGGCGCCCGCGACTTTCAGCAGCTTGAAAGATGTTCCCGTCTTTCCGGTCGAGGGCATATGCGGCCCGCGGCAGAGATCTTTCCATTCACCCTGGCTGTAGACCGTAATTTCATCCGCGGCAGGCAAATCCTTGATCAGCTCGACCTTGTAATGTTCGCCCTTGCCTGTGAAGAATTTGATGGCTTCGTCACGCGTCCAGACCTCGCGCTTCAAGGGTTTATCGCGGGCGATGATCTCGCGCATCTTGGCTTCGATGGCCGGGAAATCCTCAAGACTGAAAGGTTTGTCGCGGGCGAAATCGTAATAAAAACCGTTCTCGATGGTCGGGCCGATGGTCACCTGCGTACCGGGAAAAAGCTCCTGCACCGCTTCGGCGAGGATATGCGCTGTATCATGCCGGATAAGCTCCAGCGCATCGGCTGATTTGCGGGTGACGACCTCGACCTTGCCGTCCCGCTCGATGAGGCGTAGCAGATCGCGCATCTCGCCATCCAGTTTGATGGCCAGAGCGGCGGCGGCGAGACCCTTGCCGATGCTGGCGGCCAGTTCCGCACCCGTAACGGGGCCGGGGAATTCCTTCACCGTACCGTCGGGCAGCGTGAGGTGCAGAGGCGTGGATTTGCGAACCGATTGTTCCATAAAGTGTTTTTACCCGAGGTGAGTCCATTCTGCAACGTGCGCTGGAATTCATCCTTCGTGCGATTGCGCCGCGACTCGCGCCCAAGGTAACTAGGTGGGCGAAAGTGATTCGCATGAATTTTCCAAGGACAAGCCGGTATGACGAGTTTGAAGCCCCTGATGGTTCTGTTTTTATCGGACGGCAACGCCGCCCGCGGCATTCTGGCCGAGGCGCTTTTGCGCGAAAAGGGCGGGGTGCGTTTCATGGCGCGTTCGGCCGGCGCGCGCCCGGCTGCCGAAGTGCACCCGCACACGCTGGCCCTTTTGCAGGCCGAAGGAATCAATACCGACGGACTGCACACTAAAGGCTGGAATGAATTTCTGGCCTCGGCGCATATCCTGAAGATCGATGTGATTGTCACCTTGTCGGAAGAGGCGCGGGTCAACAGCCCCGTCTGGCCCGGCAATCCGGTGCGCGTGCATTGGCCGGTGGACGATCCCCTGTCGGCGGAAAAGCCGGACGTCATGGAATGGAAATTCCGCAAATGCTTCGCGACGCTGGAAAACCGCATCGCCGCACTGGTCAAAACCCGTGCCGCGCAAAGCGCTTGCGAGCTTCTGCTGCAGCTCAAGGATATTGGGATGGTGGTTTAGTTAAATCGCCGCCGTTGCGTCCGTCAGCCATTTGACCGTCATATCATCAACCAGGGGCCGCAAGGCTTCGCGCACGCGGGCATGATAGGCGTTAAGCCATTTTACTTCTGGTTCGGTCAACATCGTGACGTCAATCAGCCGCCTGTCGATGGGCACGAGAGTCAGAGTTTCAAAGCCGAGCATGCTGCGTTCGCTGCCCGCCTGACCAACGATCTCAACAACCGCCTGCAGGTTTTCGATACGGATGCCGTAATGCCCGGCCTTGTAATAGCCGGGCTCGTTCGACACCACCATGCCGGGTTTCAGTGCTACCTTGCTGCGCTTGGAAATGCTTTGGGGCCCTTCATGTACGCCGAGATAGCTGCCAACGCCGTGCCCTGTGCCATGCCCGTAATCCAGCCCCGCTTCCCACAGATATTGCCGTGCCAGCACATCCAGCTCGGCCCCCGTCGTGCCTTCCGGGAAACGAATGGCGGAAAGGGCGATATGGCCCTTAAGGACGCGGGTGAAGCGGTCGCGCATTTCCTGTGACGGTTTGCCAAGCGCGACGGTGCGCGTCACATCCGTCGTGCCGTCGAGATACTGTCCGCCGCTGTCGAGCAGATAAAGCTGCCCCAGCTCCAGCTTGCGGTTGGTGGTCTTGGTGGCGCGGTAATGCACAATCGCGCCATGCGCACCGACGCCCGAGATCGTATCGAAACTGGGACCGCGATAGAGATTGTTGGTACCACGAAATTCGGCCAGCTTTTCCTCGGCGCTGATTTCCGTCACGACATCAGCGGCGAAATTCTGGTCGAGCCAGGCAAGGAATTTTACCAGAGCCGCGCCGTCACGGCGATGGGCCGAGCGCATGCCTTCCAGCTCCACCGGGTTCTTGCAGGCTTTCGGCAGGGCGCAAGGGTCATCGCCGGAATCCAGTTTCGCCTTCGCGGCACGCAAACGTTCGATAATCCAACTGGCGGATTCGGTAGGATCAATACGGACAGATTTGCCATCCTTGCCAAGCTGATCGAGTGCATGCGGGAACTGCCCCGTATGCTCGATCTGCACGTCCGGCCCCAGATGGGCTTCCAATCCGCCTGTCACTTTGCGTGGATCGACAAACCATTTTACCGAGGCATCGTCACGGATAATGGCGAAACTGAGCGGCAAGGGCGTGTTCGGCACATCGCCGCCACGGATATTGAGCAGCCATGCGATTGAAGCCGGATCAGTGATGACGGCGGCGGCCAGATTGTTCTTTTTCAGACTTTCAGCGATGGCGGTGCGCTTGTCGGCGGAGCTTTTTCCGGCATAGGCGAGGTCGTAGGCGTGAATGGGTTCCGCAGGCGGTACCGGGCGATCATGCCAGATGGCATCCAGCGGATTGCTTTCAACGGGCGCGAGGGTGGCGCCGGATTTCGCCAGAGCCTTTTTCATCCGGCTGATGCCGTCTTCGGTATGCAGCCAGGCGTCATAGCCGATTTTCATGCCCGTCGAGGTATTTTCCGCCAGCCAGTCGGCAGGCATTTTCACCGCGCTGTCATGGACGGTGAAGAGATCGGAGGCCACCTGTTGCCCCGCCTGCAACGTGTAACGGCCATCGGTAAAAAAGGCGGCCTTGTCGCGCAAAACAACAGCAAACCCGGCCGAGCCCGTGAAGCCCGTGAGAAATTCAATGCGCCGCGCTGAGGCGGGGACATATTCGCTCTGATACTCATCGGCCATCGGCACGAGAAAGCCGTCATGGCCGGATGTAGCGAGTTCAGTGCGCAGTTGCTTGAGGCGGGAGGCATGCGGATCTTGGCTCATGCCGCCATCATGCCCTCGCACGGCGTTTCAAGGCAAGCACCACCCATTCCCCGATCTGCAGGCGTTTGATCAGGTGGAGTTTTTGCATCCGGTGTGCGGCAAGGACGCGGTTGGCTTGCGGGCCGAGAAAGCCGGACAGGATAACGATGCCGCCGGGACGCAGATGACGGTTCAATTCCTTTGCCATATGGCTGATGGGTCCGGCGAAGATATTCGCCATCACAAGATCATAGGGTCCGTTGCGGCGCACCAGCACGCTGTTATAGCCGAGCCCGAGCCCGATGCGGGTTTTTGCGCTCAGCCCGTTGATGGCGGCATTCTCCCGCGCGATGCGAACAGAGTCCGGGTCGAGATCGACGCCGATGGCGCGTCCCCTGTGACATGCCTGCGCCCAGGCCATCGCCAGAATGCCGGAGCCGCAACCGACATCCAGCATGCGTTCGATATCCCGGGTGGGCTTTTTCTTTTTGAGGATATGATCAAGCATCAGGAGACAGCCGCGCGTTGTCGGATGCTCGCCCGTGCCGAAGGCGCTGGCAGCGTCGATCTGGAGAGCCATGCGGCGGTCCGGCACGGATTTGCGATGCTGCGCGCCGTGAATCGTCCAGCGCCCGGCTTTCAGTGGCGGGAAGTCGCCCGCCACCTTCCGCAGCCAGTCGAGCTTCGGCACCTGCCGGATATGGAATTTGGGCGGTCTGGATTTGTGAAGGGCAGCGGCCACGGCCAACTGGGCCGTCAGGACGGCGCGGTCGGGCTCTTCGACGTAGAGGGCTTCAATTCGCGCCTTGCGGCTGCGCGGTGGAGCCAGAATTGTTAACGCTAGCGTCTCGCCGAGGGCATCGGCCAGCGCCTCGGCTCGTTCCGGCGAGGTGGTGATATCGACAGCCCAGAGGGTTGGCGGGGAACGCATCCGGGCTTTGTAGGGCAAAAAGGCCCGTCGAGGCTAGCCGTTAGACCTCAAGCTCTGGCCAGTAGAGTACCCAGGTCGCATTGTTGTGGGCCAGCGGGCGGAACCAGCCGAAATCAGGGGCGTGCTCTTCCTGCGGATGGCCATCGCTGGGGTTGATGATGCCGAGGATAGAGGAAAAGAACCCGTCATAGGTGCCGGATTCGATGGCCTGGGCCGGAAGGGTGGCTTCCATGGCGCTCAGGCGGAACAGGACGATGGTAAGGTCGCGGGCGAAACCGTCTTCCCGCATCAGGGGCGTACGCTTCAGATAGTCGACAAAGCGGTCTAAACGGCCCTTTTCTTGGGTCTCGAGCCTGTAGTGCGGCATGTTTTCTCCCCGAAGCTGGGTGAAAGAAAAACGCGATTCGACTACGAGCGATTTTGATTCAGAAATATTTACCGTCAATTAATTTTCATGCCCGCAGCGCGCGCGGACTCAGAAACCTGTCGAGGCGTTGCGAAAATAACTCAGTGAGCGCGGCGCGGCTCAGCCCATGAAGTCGGGCAACCAACTCTCATGCGCGGCGCGGAGTGCGGCGAGTTCGAGCTTCGCGCCATCCTTCAGCGCGATGGCGCTGCCGCCCGTCTGGCCGATGCGCGCGAGCGGCACGGAGGCCGATTTGGCCTTTTGTTCCAGCGCTTCCGGCTGCTTCGTCGTGACGACATAACGGCCCTGATCCTCCCCGAACCAGAAGCCGCCATCGGCGGATTCCGAGGTCAGCGAGCAGCCCAGATTTCCGGCCAGCGCCATCTCGGCCAGAGCCACCAGCAGGCCGCCATCGGCGATGTCGTGGCAGGCGGTGATCTGGGTTTCGGCGATCAGGCCGCGGACAAATTCGCCATGCTTTCGCTCGACGGCCAGGTCGACAGGCGGAGGTGGGCCTTCCTCGCACCCATGGATTTCCCGCAAGTAAAGCGACTGGCCGATATGGGATTTACTTGCACCGATGACGAAAATTGTCTCGCCTTCGGTCTTGAAGGCGGTGTTAACGGTTTTGGCAACATCGTCGAGCAGGCCGACGCCACCGATGACGGGCGCAGGATTGATCGGGCTGCCGTTGGTTTCATTGTAAAGGCTGCAATTACCGGAGACGACCGGATAGTCGAGGGCGATGCAGGCTTCCTTGATGCCCTGCACCGCGCCGACGAACTGGCCCATGATGTGCGGCTTTTCCGGATTGCCGAAATTCATATTGTCGGTGATGGCGAGCGGCTTCGCCCCCACGGCGCAGAGATTGCGCCAGGTCTCCGCCACCGCCTGTTTCCCGCCCGTGACCGGGTCGGCGAGGCAGTAGCGGGGCGTGCAATCGACCACCATAGCCAGCGCCTTCCGTGTATCGCGGATACGAACGACGGCGGCATCGCCGCCCGGGCCCTGCGCGGTGTCGGAGCCGACAAGACTGTCATACTGATCCCAGATCCAGCGGCGGGAGCAGAGGTCGGGGCAGGCCATCAGCTTCTGCAGAATCGTCAGCGGCGTCTCGCCCTTCGGCAGCGGATATTGGCTGGCAGCGATGGCGGGTTGCGGCGCGGTGGGTTCCCACGGGCGGTTGTAAAGCGGCGATTGATCGACCAAGGGACCGACGGGGATATCCACCTCGGTCTTGCCGCCCTGCTTGCAGACAAGGTGGCCCGTGTCGGTCAGTTTGCCGATAACGGCGAAATCCAGCCCCCACTTATGGAAGATGCGTTCAGCTTCGGCTTCACGGCCGGGCTTTAGCACCATCAGCATGCGCTCCTGGCTTTCGGACAGCATGATTTCATAGGCACTCATGCCCGTCTCGCGCAGCGGCACCTTGTCGAGGTCGATTTCGATACCGAGATTGCCCTTGGACGCCATTTCGACGGAGGAAGAGGTCATGCCCGCCGCGCCCATATCCTGAATGGAGACAATCATATCAGTATTCATGAGTTCGAGGCAGGCTTCGATCAGCAGTTTTTCCGTGAAGGGGTCGCCGACCTGCACAGTGGGGCGCTTGGATTCGGCGTCGGCGTTGAACTCGCTCGACGACATGGTGGCGCCCTTGATGCCGTCACGGCCGGTCTTGGAGCCGACATAAACCACCGGATTGCCGATGCCCGCCGCTGCGGAATAGAAGATTTTATTGCTGTCGGCGAGGCCGACGGTCATGGCGTTCACAAGGCAGTTGCCGTTATAGCTGGGGTGGAAGTTGGTTTCGCCACCCACCGTCGGCACGCCGACGCAGTTGCCATAGCCGCCAATGCCCGACACCACGCCTGCGACCAGGGATTTGGTTTTGGGATGTTTCGGGTCACCGAAACGCAAGGCATTAAGGTTGGCGATGGGCCGCGCGCCCATGGTGAAGACGTCGCGCAGGATGCCACCAACGCCCGTCGCCGCGCCTTGATAGGGTTCGATGTAGGAAGGGTGGTTGTGGCTTTCGATCTTGAAGATCGCCGCCTGACCGTCGCCAATATCGATAACGCCAGCATTCTCACCGGGGCCGCAGATGACATGCGCCGCCTTGGTTGGCAACTGCTTCAGCCAGACGCGGGTGGATTTGTAGGAGCAATGTTCAGACCACATGGCAGCAGCGACGCCGAATTCGGCGAGCGTCGGCTCGCGACCCAGAACGCCGAGCAGGACGTCATATTCCTCGCGCGTCATGCCGTGGTCGGCCAGCAGCTGGTTCAGGCCGGGTTTTTCGCTAGAGGTTTTTTGAGCGGCAAGGGACATTTAGTTCCTGTCAAAGCTTTGATTTATAGGATGTAACAAGCTGCTCATAGGCTTTCATTGCCTTTTCTATGCCAGCGCGGGAGTGCGAACTTAAAGTGAAAACCAAAAAATATTCATCCTCTTCTGTGCCGTACCCAAGGGCTTTTTCTTCACCGTAGCCAACTCTTTCCCATACCCCTTCTTTTTGTGGCGAGAAAAGGAAAGTCCTAATTTTCTGACCATCCGCTGTTGTTAGGGATTCGCTTTTTACGACTGAAGCATCCGAAAAAGATTTCAAGTCATTCTGTATGAACTCCTCCAAGGTCTTGCTTTCCGGTACGCGTGGTTTGTAGGGAGCATCTACATACATGACAGTTTCCGCATCAGAAAATGTAAAACCATCTGGCGCTAGGGCATTGAAGCTATAATGGTGGCTGGAATCTTCATCATGATGCCAGCCTGCGGGTGGAGACAGGGCAGGCCACCAATATAACGTGAGAACCCCTTTCTCATTCATGACAGCGTTTTTTTCCATTTCGGCATGTGCAGAAAAAGGTAGGGCGAATATGGTCAGAAGTATGAAGAAAAATACGGATAATTTTTTCATTGCATCGCGCTCACGACACTGTCGAACAGCACATTGCCATCCATGCTGCCATGCAGCGGCTCCACCGCGTTTTCCGGGTGCGGCATCATGCCCAGCACATTGCGGTTCTTGTTGAAGATGCCAGCGATGTCCTTGACCGAGCCGTTGGGATTCTCGCGGTAACGGAAGGCAATCTGCCGATTGTCTTCCAGTGCCTTCACCTGATCCGGCTCGGCGAAATAATTGCCGTCGCCATGGGCGATGATGACATTCATGTCCTGCCCCGGCTTGCAGCGGCGGGTGAAATCGCTGTCATTGTTTTCGACTCGCAGCGTCACGCGGCGGCAGATGAATTTCAGGCTGGCATTGCGGAGCAAAATGCCGGGCAGTAGCTGCGTTTCGCACAAAATTTGGAAGCCGTTGCAGATACCCCAGACGCGCGTGCCTTTTTTCGCGCGGTCGATCACCTCGCGCATGATCGGCGAATGCGCAGCCATGGCGCCTGTACGCAGATAATCGCCGTAGGAAAAACCGCCGGGCAGGACGATGAGGTCGGCCTTGGGAAGTTCGCTGTCGCCGTGCCAGACCATTTTCGGTTTTTTCCCGGTGGCGCGTTCCAGCGCCATGGCGGCGTCGCGCTCGCGGTTCGTGCCTGGAAAAACGATAATGGCGGCCTGCATTTTCGGAAGAATCTCCACGCCTTGAAATTGGACTGCAATCTAGGGCGCGAAAGGCCGCGAGGCAAGAAATTCCGGCCCTTTGAAACAGGCCCGGAATCGCTATTTTTTGCCGAGAATATCCTTCACCTTGTCGATGAAGCTCTGGCTTTCGGGACTGGTTTTATGGCTGTCGCCGTCTTCGGCGAATTCCTTCAGCAGCTCTTTCTGGCGTTTGGACAGATGCACGGGCGTTTCGACCGCCAGTTCGACATAGAGATCGCCGCGCGAGGTGCTGCGCAGCACCGACATACCCCTCTGCCGGATGCGGGTGCGATGGCCGGATTGCGTGCCGGAATCGACTTTGACATCAGCCATGCTGCCATCGATGGTCGGAACCTCGATGGTGCCACCCAGCGCCGCAATGGTCATGGGAATGGGAACGCGGCAGAACAAATTCGCGCCGTCGCGCTGGAAGATCGGATGCTGCTCAACGCCGAGGATGACATAAAGATCGCCCGTATGCCCGCCGCGCATGCCTGCTTCGCCTTCGCCCGCCAGGCGGATGCGTGTGCCATCCTCGACGCCCGGCGGAATGACGACTGATAAGTTACGTTCTTTGCGCACGCGCCCAGCGCCCGAACATTTCTTGCAAGGGTTCTGGATGATGCGGCCGCCACCCTGGCAGCTGGGGCAGGTGCGCTCAATCGTGAAGAAGCCCTGCTGCGCCCGCACGCGGCCGACGCCTTTGCACATGGGGCATTCAACGGGCGATGTACCTGCCGCCGCGCCCTGGCCTTTGCAATCATCGCAGGCAATGGAACGCGGTACGGTGATGGGTTTTTCGGTGCCGCGGAAGGCTTCTTCCAGCGTGACTTCCATATCGTAACGCAGATCGTCACCGCGCTGTGCGCCTTGTGGGTTGCCGCCGCGTCCGCGACCGCCGCCCAGAATCTCGCCGAACATCTCATCGAAAATATCGGCAAAGCCCGAACTGAATTCAAAACCGCCTGCACCAAAGCCCGCGCCACCGCCCTGCTGGAAGGCGGCATGGCCGAAACGGTCATAGGCGGCGCGGCGCTGGTCATCGCGCAACACTTCATAGGCTTCGCAGATTTCCTTGAATTTATGCTCGGCGTCCTTGTTGCCGTGATTGCGGTCGGGATGATGTTCCATCGCCAGTTTGCGATAGGCTTTCTTAATATCGTCGGGTCTGCAGTTGCGCACGAGGCCAAGGAGTTCGTAATAATCGGTTTTCATTGTCAGATCATAATGTTGCCGGGCCGCTGGGGCCGATTCCGCCTGCCTCTTATGTAAGGTGCTTCGCGGTTTATGCAAGCCTGATGCGGCTTTAGGCCAGCGGAAGCTTAACGCGGCCCGAAAAGGGCGGTGCCGATACGCACTTCCGTGGCACCGCAGGCGATGGCGGCCTCGAAATCCCCGCTCATCCCCAGGCTGAGATGAGGGAGTTTGTGGGTGTCCGCCAGCTGCTTCATCTGCTGGAAAAAAGGCATGGGATCGGCATGTTGTGGTGGCAAGGCCATCAGACCCGTAACATTCAGCCCGCAACTGTCGCGGCAAAAACCAAGAAAATCGCCGAGCATTTCGGGTGCGATACCGGATTTCTGCAACTCACCGCCAATATTCACCTCGATATAGCATTCCGGATTGCGGCCGGTTTTTTTGATGGCTTCCGACAGCGCGGCGGCGAGGCGCGGGCGGTCGAGCGTCTCAATCACATCGAACAGCTGCACGGCATCCTCAGCCTTGTTGGTTTGCAAAGAACCGATCATGTGGAGTTTGAGGTCGGGATGCGCCGCGCGTAGTGCCGGGTATTTTGCTTGTGCTTCCTGCACGCGGTTTTCACCGAACACTTTATGCCCGGCATCCAGTGCCGCACGAATATCTGCTTCGTCTTTCGCCTTGCTCACGGCGACAAGCTTGATGGAATTCGGATTTCGTTCGGCCTTGCGCGCGGCATCACTGATGCGCTGGCGGATGGTTTGGAGATTTCGGGGGAAGAGGGGCATCGTATTAGAGCTTGGGGGGTCCTTGGATGTTATGTCGTTTCAAAAAATCAGCAAATGATTCAACCACATTTGAGATAGCAAACATGTGAAAAAATTGACAAATCCCCCATAAATCCTGATGAGATAATGTTAGCTTTTCTCCTTCTGTAAACGTGCGTTCACATTCAATAACCTTTAAAACTATATTTCCACCGCCCTCTATAGTTTTGTTCCGCAATTCATAAAGAGTACGTTCTCTATCAGAGTTCAGTTCCTTCACTAATAGGTCAAGTGCCAACCATTTTACTACAAGAGCGTTTTCTGTATTAAACCGTTTGCTCATAACGATCCCTAAGTCATGAGTGAGACAATTGCGGACTTGGTAAAAATCAGATATTTTAGATGCGTGCTTTGTATCAATATTAAAATGAGTTTTGAGCCACTCTAATTTTTTACCAATGCCAAATCCTCTAAACTTAGCATGTGTCTTCTTGGGGTTTAAATCTTTAAGCTCATTTCTTGTTTGTAAAACTAAAAGAGAATAGTTGTGGATGTGATCAAGAAATAAAGAATAATATTCCAGAATCTCTCTTAAGCCACATCCCGTTATCCATGTAGCAAATTCTTGTTTGAACCTTGTAATTGCCCCAGGGGGCGCGTTTTCTTGTATAAATTCTACAGGTATTGCTGCGCGGTTCTGAATTACAGGCAGTTTACTAAGTTCGTAATCCACGAAATCTTCTCTATGAGCGGCATTTAAGCCCAATCCCATAAAAACAGCGGCGCGTCGTACACCTCTATCTGCAATGCCTCTTAAGTGATCGAGATCGATATTTACAGTCTGCATCAGAGTTTGAGTAAATTTTGAGAGAGTTAAGCAAGCAAAAAATTTGCTCGTGTGTAGTCAGGCTAGCGTATTTATAGCGTGGAAAGTAAAACCTTAAATGGTGGAGCCAAGGGGGATCGAACCCCTGACCTCGACAATGCCATTGTCGCGCTCTCCCAGCTGAGCTATGGCCCCTGTTCCTTGCGGAAGGTCGCCAAAATGGTCGAAACCCGCCCAAAAGACAAGGGGTATCCTAGGCCGCTGCCTCAGGGCCTTGCACCGCTTCGGCTTGCTGCGTAGGCAGCCAGCAGCTGATCCGCGTACCCTGGTTAACTTCGCTGGCGATCTCGATGCGCCCGCCATGCAGCTCGACAAAGCTTTTGACGAGGCTGAGACCCAACCCTGCCCCGCCCTGCCGTGCCTGCACATTGGTACGCTCGAACTTGCCGAAGACACGCTCGCGGTCGGCTTCGGGAATGCCCACGCCCGTATCGGCGACGGTCAGCACGACCCAGGGTTCCTCGCGCCGCGCTTCGAGCGTGATGCGCCCGCCGGGTGGCGTGAATTTGATGGCGTTGCTGATCAGATTGAACAGCACCTGCTTCATGCGGCTTTCGTCGGCTTCAAAGGCGCCGATGCCGGACGGGCAGTCGATCAGGATTTCCAGCGACTGCCGTCGCGCCCATTCCGCGGCGATCTGCTTGGCGGTGTTGAGAAGGTCGGCGATGTCGATGGCTTCGCGGTTGAGCGCCATGCGTCCGGCCTCGATGGTGGCGAGGTCCAGCACATCATTGATGAGCAGCAGCAGTTTCTTGCTCGCCTCCATCATGGTGCGCGTATATTCCATCTGGCGTTCGTTCAGCGTACCGAAATACTGGTTGGTAAGAATTTCGGCGAAACCCATGATGGTGTTGAGCGGCGTGCGCAGCTGGTACGATACATTGGCGACGAATTCCGATTTCAGACGGTCGGCGGCGGCCAGCGCCGCATTGCTGGCGCGCAGGGCCTGCTCCACGCGCACGGAATCGCTGACATCCAGATAGCTGTTCAGCACCGCGCCGTCCGGTAGCGGTACGGTGATATATTCGATGACCGAATTATCCGCGCGTTCGATGCGTCCGCGCCGCGCGCTGCGGTCAAGCGTATAGGCGACCATCTCATTCTTGAAGTCGTTCCAGTTATCGCCAAAATTGAACAGCGGCTTCATTTCTTCCAGCAGATCGGCGACATGCGGGTTGGTTTCAAGGAACTCAGGTTCCAGTTTCCAGATGCGCGCGAAAGCCGGGTTGAACAGGCGCAATTTGCCATCGGGGCCGAACACCGCGCTGCCTTCCGCCAGATTGTCCAGCGTTTCGCGCTGCACGGCGATCAGCGTGTTGTAGGAAGATTCCAGCGCCAGCTTGTCGGTCACATCTTCATGTACGAACATGATGCCGCCGAAGGGATGCGGTACGGCAAGAATGCGCAGCGATGTGCCGTCCGGCAGATGCATTAAATCCTCGCGCGGTTCCAGCAGCGAGGTGAACAGCGCGGTGCGTTCTTTCTTGTAACGTTGGAAATCCGCTTGTTCCGGCGCGCGGCGGCGGGTGCGGAGGTCTTCCAGAACCTCGCCAAAGGTCGGCTTGCTGTTGAGAAAGGCTTCATCCGCATCCCACAGGCGCAGATAGGCGCGGTTGTAAAACTCGATGCGCATATCGGGGCCATAGATGACGATGGCGCTGCCCAGATGTTCCAGAACCTCGTTCTGCGCACCGACATGGCGCTGCAATTCGGCGTCCTTATCCTCTTCGGCTGTCACATCCACGGCAAAGCCCAGCAGGACGGTATCGCCTGACGGGTCGGCGGCCTTCAACGGCATTTCGGTGATTTCCAGAAGGCGGCGCTTGCCATCGACGATGACATGGCGGCGTTCCAGCTGCATCTGGCCTTCGCTCAACGCCTTTTCCGCCAGCGCCCGCCCGCTGCCGCTGCGCGCGGTGGGGGAGGTCAGCTCAAGCTGTTCGCGCAGCACGGTTTCCTCGGTGCTGTCGACGGCTTTCACATAGGCATTGTTGCAGAGGGAAAGATTCAAATCCTTGCCGCGGCCCCAGACCGGGAAGGGCAGGGAGTCGAGCAGAACCAGAACATCGCGCGCGCGCTGGCCGATGGCGGACAGTTCCACCATCTGCTTTTCCAGGGCGCGGGCGGTGACAGGATTGTCGTTGAACCAGACAACATCAATCAGCGGCCCTTCGCGCCCGGCGCGGAAACGGCGGCCCGTGATCTGGACGGGCTTGGCTTCCTGAGTGGTTTCGACCTGCACGGTGAAGGACGCGCCCGTACGCTGCAGACGCCGGAAATCGGCAATGAAATCGGTGGGTTCCTTCAATGCGCCGACGATGTCTTCGATATGCGCGACCTTGTCGATGCCCAGCAGATGCGGCACATGCACGGCTTCGCGCAGCAGCCCCTGCGGCGTAAAGAGGCAATAGCCGCCCGGCGTCACTGACAGCAGTGCTTGCAGCCTTTCGGTCAGCATGCGTGTTTGCCGCGAGGCTTGCGCCTGCTGGCGCAGGCGGCGGTCGAGGATGAAAGTGAGGAACGCCAAAGCGCCTGCCACCACCGACAGGCCGATGATCGTCATGATGTTCAGGCTCAGCCCGGCTTTGTAGGCGACCAGCAGGAACGCGACGATGGCGACCGCGACCCCGGCGACCATGCCGAACGGAATATTGATGAAGAGGGCTTCGGGCATCAAAAACGGCTCTAAAAATGGAAGTTCGCGGCGATGTTGCGAGGATATTCTTGACAATGCAAGAGGGGACGCGTTTTTTGGGCAACGTAAATTCCAACAGGGGGAAATATGGTTAAGAAAAAATCCGCGCACGCATCGGCACCCGCAAAAAAGCAGGCTGTGAAAAAAACAGTTAAGAAACCTGTGGCACCTGCAAAAACAGGGCGAAAACCTGCAGGTCCCGCCATCGGCGCAAAAGCGCCTGCTTTCAGTATGCCTGTGACGCCCGGCGGTGCGGTCAGCAGCGCCAGCCTCAAGGGCAAGCCCTATGTGCTTTATTTCTATCCCAAGGATGATACGTCCGGTTGTACCGCCGAGGCCTGCGGCTTCCGCGATGCGCTGCCTGCTTTCGGCCGACTGGGCACCAAAGTGATCGGCGTTTCGCGCGACAGCATCGCCAGCCACGAAAAATTCATCAAAAAATACAAGCTGACTTTTCCTTTGGCTTCGGATGAAAGCGGCAAGGTCTGCGCCACCTTCGGCGCCTGGGTGCAGAAAAGCATGTATGGCCGCGCCTATATGGGTATCGAGCGTTCCACCTTCCTGATCGACGGCAAGGGCATTGTCCGTGCCGTCTGGCGCAAAGTCAGCGTGCCGGGCCATGTGGATGAAGTAAAAAAGGCGGTGCAGAATCTCTAGCCCTGTTGCTCCTGCCGATGCGGCGTCGATTGCCCGTGCCGCGGATTTGCTGCGCGACGGTAAGCTGGTCGCGTTTCCGACGGAAACGGTTTATGGCCTCGGTGCCGACGCGACGAATGATCGCGCTGTCGCAGCGATTTTCGCGGCCAAGGGACGGCCGGAAATTAATCCACTCATTGTCCATGTCGCCGAGGTCGCCGCACTCGATGGGCTGGTGGAATGGAATGAAACGGCACGGCTGCTGGCCTCGCAATTCTGGCCAGGGCCATTGACGCTCGTCCTGCCGCGCCGCAAGGATTGCCCAGTGTCGCTGCTGGCCAGCGCGGGGCTTGATACGCTGGCGGTGCGCATACCCGCGCACCCGGCCGCACAGCAACTCTTGAAAGTGTTCGGAAGACCCGTCGCCGCGCCGAGCGCGAACCTGTCCGGCAAGCTCAGCCCGACAACGCCGCTGCATGTGGCGGAAAGCCTTGGTGACAAGGTCGATCTCATCCTCGCGGGTGGGAAGTCACAGGTCGGAGTGGAATCCACGGTGCTGGATATGACGGGCGCGCAGCCCGCTCTTCTTCGTCCCGGCGGCGTGACGAAGGAACAGCTGGAAAAAGTGATTGGTGCCATGGTGGAAGCCGCCGAAGGCGGGCCGCTGCTCTCGCCCGGGCGGCTGGAAAGCCATTATGCGCCAGATTTACCCCTGCGCCTGAACGCGAAGGAAGCAGCGGCGGATGAAGCGCTGCTGGCCTTCGGCAATGACCGCCATGTAAAGGGCGGTGCCGCGCGTCTGAACCTCAGCCTGCAAGGGGATTTGAACGAGGCGGCGGCGAATTTGTTCGCCCTGCTGCGGCAACTTGATCAGCCACAATTGAAAGGCATTGCCGTTATGCCTGTACCTGATATTGGCCTCGGCGTCGCAATCAATGACCGTCTGAAGCGCGCGAGTGTGCGTTAGTTCATCGAAAGCAGTTACGGCAAATTCCGCTGTACGAAATCCCAATTCACCAGATGGTCGAGGAAGGCCTGCACCATATCCGGGCGGCGGTTCTGGTAATCGAGGTAATAGGCATGTTCCCACACATCGCAGGTCAGCAGGGCACGCTGGCCGTAGGATAAAGGGTTGACGGCGTTCGGTGTCTTGATGATGTTGAGCTTGCCCTGATCGAGAATAAGCCAGGCCCAGCCGGAACCGAACTGATCGACCGCCGTTTCCTTGAATTTTTTGGCAAAATCCTCATAGCTGCCGAAAGCCGCATCGATATGACGCGCCATTTCGCCTTTCGGCGCGCCGCCACCGCCCGGCTTCATGCAATTCCAGAAAAAGCTGTGGTTCCAGACCTGCGCGGCATTGTTGAAGATGCCTTTGTTTTTTTCATCCTCGAAACTGTCTTCGATGATGGTCTCCAGCGAGGCCTTGGCGTAAGGCGTGCCTTCGATCAGCTTGTTCAGTTTGTCGACATAGGCTTTGTGATGCTTGCCGTGATGGAACGACAAAGTCTGCGATGACATATAGGGTGCAAGCGCATTTTCGGCATAGGGCAAAGGCGGGAGTTCAAACGGCATAACAGCCTCCAGAAAGACAATGGAATACAGTTTTTCTATCAGCCAATTGTGACAGCGCTATGGCGCGCCCCGTCAGCATAAAGAAAAGATAAATCAGAAGCCCGTATGCAGCCGTTCAACCAGCTGCTTGACGGTGGGAATGAAACCATTGGCATACCAGGGGTCGCTGCCGAAACGGTAGGCGTTGTGGCCCGAGAACATCAACTGGTCTTCGACATCGCCGTCATGGCTGATATTCTGCAGCGTCTTCTGGATGCAGAAACTGCGCGGGTCGGGCTTGCGGCCTGTTGTGCCCGCTTCGTTCTGCGACCAGTTGGAAAAGTTGCAGGCCGACAGGCAGCCCATGCAGGCGATCTGGTCATTCAGAATCTGTTGTGCATTTTCCGGTGTTTCAAAAATCAAGGTGCTGTCGGGCGTGCGCATGGCGCGCGAGAAACCATCCTTCACCCAGCCTTGCGCATGCGCAAAATCACCGGGCGTCAGATAGACAGACTTGCCGACCGCGCCGATTTGAAAGGCCTCGGTATGCTCGCCGACCTGTTCGACGGAATAGGCAATCTGCCGTTCCGAACGCTCATGCAATTCCTGTAGAAACGGATTGCGCACGGCGGATGAATAAAATCCTGTCGGCGAAAAGCGATTCAGGTAAACATCGCCCTTCTTCAGTTGCAGGAGTTTTTTCTTCCAGGCGTTGGAAATCGGGCTTTCCTTTGTCAGCAGGGGACGCGTGCCGAATTGGAAGGCGATGGGGCCGATTTCCGGATTGTCGAGCCAGTGATCCCATTCCGAAATCCACCAGACGCCGCCCGCCATGACAATCGGCGTTTCGCCGAGGCCATATTCGCGCATCAGTGTGCGCAGCGCGGCGACACGGGGATAGGGGTCTTCGGGTTTGAGCGGGTCTTCGCTGTTCGACAGGCCGTTATGCCCGCCCGCCAGCCACGGATCTTCGTACACGACGCCGCCGAGATAGTCGCGATGTTTGTGATAGGCACGCAGCCAGAGCGCGCGGAAGGCGCGGGCGGATGAAACAATCGGGTAATAATAAATACCAAATTTCGAGGCGATCTCCGCTACCTTATAAGGCATACCAGCGCCGCAAGTGACACCGTGGATCAGGCCCTTGGCGCCTTCGACCACACCTTCCAAAATGCGCTCCGCCGCCGCCATCTCCCACAGGATGTTCATATGGATGCGGCCCTGGCCGTTGGCCATCTCATGCGCTTTTTGCGCCTGGGTGATGCCGCCCTTGATGGCATAGGCGATCAGCTCTTCATGTCGGTCGCGGCGGGTTTTGCCCTTGTAGATTTGCGGAATGAATTTGCCGTTTTCGTCATAGCTGTCGGCATTGACGCCGGAAAAAGTGCCGACACCGCCTGCCGCCGCCCAAGCGCCCGAGCTTTCGCCGTTGGACACGGAAATACCCTTGCCGCCTTCGACCAGCGGCAGCACTTCTCGGCCCGAGATGACCAGACTCTTCAGTGGCTTCACGTTTTTTCCTTTGGAGTGGCGTCGGAAAGAATATAGGCGCGAAAGGCTTGCGGTTCCAGCCTTTTACAGGGTTTTGATAATTTCGGAAGGATTATCCCAAAAAACCCCGTCCGCGCCCTGTTGCAGCAACTCCTGCGCGCGGGGCAGGCTGTTGACGGTATGCGCCAGCACGGGAATGCCTGCCTTGTGCAGAAGCGCAATTCTCTCCTGCGTCAACGCATCCGAGCCCAGATGAATGAGGCTGGCTTGAGTTTTTGCCATCACATCCTGCCAGTTTTCATCCCACTCCTCGAGCAGCAAGCCGCGTGGCCATTCGGGATGCAGCTGCGCGGCGATGGTCAGCGCCTCGACATCAAAACTGGAGATCAGGGGGGGTAGCACATCGGCAGGCCAGATTTTCGAGGTTTCGATCAGTGTCACCATCGCCGTCGAGCGTGCACGGCCGGGGCAGGGTTTAATTTCCAGATTGATGCGCAGATTATGGTCAAGCGCGAAACGCAGAAAATCCGCCAAATGCGGCACGCGTTCGCCCGTAAAGGCAGGATCAAACCAGCTTCCCGCATCGAGTTTTTTGATATCCGCCCAGTCCTGTGCGGCGACGGGGCCTTTGCCGTCCGTCGTGCGGTCGAGCGTATCGTCATGCATCAAAATCGGTACGCCATCGCGCGTCAGCTTGACGTCTGTCTCTATCCACACGGCGCCTTGTTCACGCGCGAGTCGGAACGCCGCCATTGTGTTTTCCGGCGCAAGCGCCGAAGCGCCGCGATGGGCGATGACAGGAGGACGAAAGGAAAAGGGCAGGGCCATGCGGCGAGGATTACTTCTTTGCCGCGATCACCGCCAGCACAAAAAGCCCCAGCGCCAAGGCCTGCAGCACAACGCGGGCGCGCATGAGATAGTTGCCATACTTTTTGTTGAACGCGCCACCCTTGGCCATACCGAACAGGCCGATCACCAGCGCGCCAAGAACAGCCAGCATGGCGATGGTCATCAGAATGAAGAAGGTGGCGCCCATGCGACCAGTTTGTCATGAGGCGCGGGAATTGGCAAACACGAAACCCTCAATGCCGGCACAAGTGGCCATTACACCGTCGCCGACGGGGATGACGGTTTGCGCTTTCTAGCCACCGGTCTGGACGGGGAAAGTTTGCGGCATTCTGCTTCCGTGCGGACAAAGAACGTGTCGAGCAGATCGCGGAATTGATGGATGCCTTCGAAGACTGCCTTGGCAATCGCGGCCTTCTCATGCGCTGGTGCGCGGTCATACATGATCCGGACAGCTTCATAGCCTGTGAGCAAATGTGTATATTCCACGCCGTGAATGACGGCGTTCTTTTTCGGATCATAACCGCCATGGGACATCAGCCAGGAATGAGCCGGGAAGGTTTTTCCCTGCACCGTCACCGTCGGGTGTTTTTTCAGATAGGCGTGAAATCCCCGGCCGCGGCGGTCAACGAATAATTCCTGACAGGCAAAGTTAAACTCGACATCATCAGCCGAAAATTCTGAGAAAATATGGGCCCCGATCGCGCGTGCAAGGCTGTGCAGATCATTTTTGCGCCCGCTGTAGGTTCGCTGAACCTGAGTGGTCAGTTTTTCCAGCCATGAGGGAATTTTAAATGCATTTCTTTCGTCAGCCGACAGTTCGGCATAATCGCCGACGGCCTGCATGATGCCGATGGCCAGAAGGCGGTGAGATACACCCGCACCCGTTGTCTGATCTTTGAACTTGGGATCGGCATATTCGTCAACGGATGCTTTTTTGACCTGCTCAGCAATTTCAAAGGCATAATCCGCGCCGTCACATACGGCAATGGATGCATCAATAAAGGTTTTGCGCGATTGGCCGATATTGCCGACAAGTGAGGCAATCGTGGAGGCGATTCCGGCATTCAGGAAATTGTACAATTGAAAAAACCTGTATAGGGCCGCTGGATTTTCCGCCGCAAACCGGAGAGCGCTTCGGAAATGGGCACCGAAGGCCGGAACATCCTCCT
>JANRKK010000010.1:0-55284 GCA_033763555.1 Alphaproteobacteria bacterium
GCAGAAGAGGCGCGCGCCTACCTCACCAAGCTGCGCACCATCCTGCGTTATCTCGGCACATGCGACGGCAACATGGACGAGGGCTCCATGCGCGCCGACGTCAACGTGTCGGTGCGCCGGCCGGGCGGCCCGCTGGGCACCCGCTGCGAGATCAAGAACGTCAACTCGGTCCGCTACGTGCAGCAGGCCATCGAGTACGAGGCGCGCCGCCAGATCGACGTCATCGAGGGCGGCGGCATGATCGTGCAGGAAACCCGGCTGTTCGACCCGGTGCAGGGCGTGACGCGCTCGCTGCGCTCGAAGGAAGAGGCGCATGATTACCGCTATTTCCCCGACCCTGATTTGCTGCCGTTGAAACTCGATGCGGTGTGGGTCGATAGCATTAAGAAAACCCTGCCGGAATTGCCAGATGAAAAGAAGGCGCGCTTCATCGAAAAATTCGGCCTGACACCCTACAACGCCAGCGTTCTTGTGGCGGAAAAGGAAATCGCGGATTTTTATGAACAGACTTTGAGTGAAACCGAAAAAGTTTCCGGGCAAGCCACGAAAACGGTGGCGACCGAAGTCGCCAATCTTGTGACGGGCGATTATTTCGCAGCGCTGAAGGAATCTGGAAAATCCATCGCCGAGTTTCATATCAACTCAAAAATGCTGGCCGAATTACTGCGCCTAAAACTCGACAATACGATTTCTGGCCGTATCGCCAAGGATGTGTTCGAGGTGATGAATGAATCCGGTAAATCGCCCGCACAGATCGTCGAGGAAAAGGGCCTACGGCAGGTGACGGATACGGGCGCTATCGAAAAATCTATCGATGAAATTCTGGCGGCCAATGCCGACAAGGTTGCCGAATACAAATCCGGCAAGGACAAACTGTTCGGCTTTTTCGTCGGCCAGGTGATGAAGGCCACAGGCGGTAAGGCCAACCCGGCCATTTTAAATGAGTTGCTGAAGAAAAAACTTGGGAATTAAGCTGATTGCTGATTTTAGCTTATATCTAGTCTTATTTTGCTCTAATTGAATTTGGTCCTATAATTAAAAATGGCTTTATACTTGAGGGGGGCATCTATGAGTGCGCGCAGGCAAAAAATAGATGAATACCTCAGGGCGTCGGCAACCGTTGTTGGACAGAAAGCAGCGCAACATCCTGGAGTGGCAGCTGCTATCGCACTTTCTCTATTTGCAGCAAATCTAGCATGGGCGCGAGCAACAACACCTCCATTGCGTGAAGATGAGGTTTTGGCTGCGTTCAATGCAGGTCAAGCCATTGTGTGTGGCTCAAGTCAGCCTTTTGATAGAGGTGAATTGGCAAAAGATGGTGGACTTCATAATTATATTACAGGCCAAATACAAAAAGGCTTCTGTCGGATTGCAGGGGCACAGCCGACTTAGTTAATAAGTGGAAAGAACGAACATGAGATTTGGTTCGATAATACTCGCTTCATTAGTTGGTGGCTTGATCGTTCTGCTTGGTGTTTACCTTTGGCAGCCGTCGATGCAAGGCGCAACGGCAGGTAAGACGCAATCCGCCTTTGAACGCGTTATCCAGAGCAAAACCTTACGCTGCGGTTATGTAATTATTGAGCCGGGCCTTGTGAAAGATCCTACGACCGGACAGCTGTCGGGTCTGGTTTACGATCTGGTTATGGAAATCGGTAAAACGCTGGATTTAAAAATTGAATGGACGGAAGAAACAACCTTCGCCACCGAAGTGGAAGGCTTAAGAGCGCGCCGCTATGACATGACCTGCACGACGATTTTCTGGCGTCCTAACCTTATGCAGCATATCGAATTTATTCAGCCCTATTACTACATTCCAGTTTATGTCGTGCAGAGAAAGGGCGAGACACGTTTTAAAACTGTGTCCGATATCAATCGGCCGGACATTACCATCGCCGGGATTGACGGCACTATCCCGTCTCTAATTGCGCAGCAGGACTTCACAAAGGCGAAAATGTATTCCCTGCCGAACATGACGGCCTATTCCGAAAATGTGTTGTCCGTCGTCACGCGCAAGGCTGATGTGACTTTTGTCGATCCGTTCGTGTTTTATGGCTATGCCAAAAACAATCCCGGCCAGGTGGAAATCAATCCTTCCATTCCGCCCTTGCGGCTTTTCGCCAATACCTTTGTGGTTTTGAAGGGTGAGCATGAGTTGCGAACCATGGTCAGCGCCGCCGTCCGTTTCCTGCTGGATAATGGCAAGGTGGAGGAGATCATCAGGAAATATGAGCCTACACCGGGTTCGTTAATGCGCATCAGCCAGCCTTATGTAAGCGCAAAATAACCTCCGGAATGGGCTTTTAAACCCCGCGCTGCCGTAATAACCTGCCTTTCATGATGTCTCAGCTTTATCGTGCGCTGACCGATCTCGGCGCGCCGGTCATTCACCTCTATCTGCGCCGCCGCCTGGCGCAGGGGCGAGAAGACGCGAAGCGTTTTCCCGAGCGTCTCGGCCATGCCTCGCAGCCGCGTCCGCAGGGCCGCCTGATTTGGTGCCATGCCGCCAGCGTGGGCGAGGCCGCGTCGCTTCTGGCACTGATCGAAAGGCTGCGTGTTGCCTATCCCGATATTCACATTCTTGTGACGACGGGAACGGTTACGTCGGCAGGCATGCTGGCCGGGCGATTGCCATCGGGCGTCATTCATCAATATGTTCCGGTCGACCGCGCCGCCTATGTCACGCGGTTTCTTGATCACTGGAAACCGGAATTTGCCTTGTGGGTGGAATCCGAACTTTGGCCCAATATGCTGACAGCATTGCAGGCTCGCGTTATTCCGGTCGTTCTTCTGAATGGGCGTATGTCAGACAAATCTTTCCGCAACTGGTACCGCGTGAAAGGCTGGGCGCGGAAACTGCTGGGTGCTTTCGTTCTGTGTCTGACGCAAACCGAAGATGATCGTTCGCGTTTCGTGGCGCTGGGTGCCAGACCTGCGCGTTGCTTTGGCAATATGAAATATGCTGCCAAGCCCTTGCCGTGCGACGAATCGGAGCTAATGCGCCTGCGAACAGATATTGGCAGCCGCAAGCTGTGGATCATGGCTTCGACGCATCGCGGCGAGGAAGATATCGCGCTGGAGGCGCATCGCCGTCTGCGCATGAAATGGCCTGATCTTCTAACCATCATCGTGCCGCGCCATGCGGTGCGCGGCGGAGAAATCGCCCGTCGCATGGCCGAGCAGGGGATCAGCGTTGCACGGCGTTCCAGGGGTGACGCCATCGTGCCGGAAACTGAAATTTATCTTGCGGATACGATGGGTGAGCTTGGTTTGTTTTACCGCCTGGGCCGGATTGTCGGTATTGGCGGCTCTTTCGCGCCCGTCGGCGGGCATAATCTGATCGAGGCGGCGCAGCTGGATACAGCTATCTTCTTCGGCCCGCATATGCATAATTTTTCTGATATGGCGCGGGAGTTCACCAACAACCAGGCGGCTCTGCCTCTTCAAAGCGCAAATGAAATTGTTTTTACGATTGACCGTCTGTTGACCTCACCGGAAACGCGCGACCGCTATGCCTATGCTGCGCGGGTACTGGCCGATCAGAAGCGGCATATCCTTGACCAGATTATGGATGCGTTGAAGCCGTGGTTAAAGTCATGCAAGCTTGAAGTGGGGACGAGCTCCGTTGCAGATGTGAAAGTTTATCGGAGGTAAAACATGCCTATCAAAGAACTTCATAACGAAAGCTGGCGACCAAAATATCATTATCTTTTGTTCGTTGCTCTAGTGACAACATTTTTAACCAGCAACATTCTGGCGTATAAGTATGTTGAAGTGTGGGGTATAAAATTTGGCGCGGCAGCGGCACTTTTCCCGTTTTCTTTGGTCATAGGTGACGTATTTGCTGAGGTTTATGGATTTCGGCATACACGGAATGCCGTTTTTGCCAGTTTGGTTTGTTATTCATTTTTCGTTTTGATGTCCTATTTTACGGTTGCCCTACCGCCTGCACCCGAGTGGACGATGCAGCAGGAATATGAAAAGTTTTTCTCGACGACGGGGAGAGTTTTCACGGCCGTTACTTTGGCCTTTCTGGTTTCCGAGCTTGTAAATGCTTATGTTATGGTAAAAATTAAAGCCGTCATGCGTGGGAAAAATTTGTATGTGCGGGCTCTGGCTTCCACCCTCATCAGTGAATTTACTCATACACTTGTGGTAGCTCCTATTTTGTTTGGGTCAATTCTATCCATACAGCAACTGTTGCAGCTGATCTTAACGGCAACAATTATCAAAATTATCATTGAAACTTTAATGTTGCCTTTAACCTATCTACTCGTCTTTCAGCTTAAAAAAGCTGAAGGCGTTGACTTTTATGATAAGTAATCGGTGGTTGGGGAAATAGAATGAAAACCCCTGCTTTCTGGTACGAACCGCGCGGCGGCTTGGCCTGTGCCTTGTCCCCATTAAGTTTTATCTGGCGTGCTGGCGGTGCCGTGCGGCGGGCTTTGGCGGTGCCCTATCGTTCGCCTGTTCCGGTGATTTGCGTCGGCAACATCACAGCGGGAGGCTCTGGCAAAACGCCCACGGCACTGGCGCTGGGCCAGATGCTGAAAGAAAACGGTCAAAAACCCGTTTTTGTTACGCGCGGCTATGGCGGCCGGGAACGCGGCCCGTTGCGTGTCGATCTGGCGTACCACACAGCGCAGGATGTCGGCGACGAGGCCCTGCTGTTGGCGCAAGTTGCCCCGACATGGATCGGGCGTGATCGCGCCGCGGCCGTTCGCGCCGCCGAAGCGCATGGCACGCATATCCTTCTGGATGACGGGCTGCAAAACCCTTCCATACAGCCCAGCCACAGCCTGCTGGTCATTGATGCGGCAGTGGGGCTGGGCAATGAATGTATCATCCCTGCCGGGCCGTTGCGTGAAACTTTGGATGCGGCACTAAAGCGCGTCACAGCCATTGTTCTGGTGGGCGAGCGCGATGAAACGAACCTTATGCCTCGCTTAACCAAACCCATTCTGCATGCGCGATTGCAAGCCATGTTGCCAGAGAATTTTCCGCGTAGTGAAAAATTCCTGGCTTTTGCAGGCATCGGCAGGCCGGAAAAATTCTATCAAGCCTGCCGTCAGGCCGGGTTAACCTTGGTGGGTACGTGGGATTTTCCTGACCATCATACTTTCAGCGCAAGGGAAATGGAAAGCTTGAAGAGCGCGGCCAAAGATTTGGGCGCGAGGCTGTTGACCACCGAAAAAGACGCCGTGCGTTTATTGCCTGAGTTACGCAGTCATGTATCGACTTTGCCGATCCAACTGGTTTTTGGCGATCCCATAGCCATAAAGAAACTAATAACTGCCGCAGCTTAGGGGCTATTTTTTGTTCTTATTTGCATTCGGCGCCGCAGTCTGTCGGTAACTATTTAAAAATCCCTGAAACATATCGACATCGGCGATTTTAGATTGCGCGGCGGCGATGTCGCGCAGCTGATCGGCTTTTTCGGGCTGGGTCAGAACACGGAACGTATCGTTTTGGGGCAGAGTGGCAACGCTAGGCCCGTAATCCACCGCCAGTTTATGCAACCCTTCCTGATCGCCTGCCATGGAAAGGGCAATGGCGGCATTCACCAGCCATGAGGCCTGGTTGAGGTTGAGTGCCGTGCCTGCCGCAGGCGGCGGGCCGATTAATTCCAGCAGGGCTTTCGTCGCATCGCCCCAATGCTGGGCACGCATGGTGATGTCGGCGCGCAGGATGCGCGCGGCTTCGTGCGTATTATCGTTCAGCAGCGCGAGGGCTTCTTCGTCCTTGTTCAATTCGGACAGCGCCTTGGCGCGGAGCAGCGTACGCTCATTCTGCAAATCGGTGGGGTAAGAGGAATCTTTGCCCATATCCAGCCCCGCCAAGGCCGCTTCCGGCTTGTGGTCAAGCAGGCGGATGGCGGCCAGCCGTGCGCTGACCCGGCCTTTCTCTTCGCCTTGCAAGCGGTTCTTGACCAGATCTTCCAATAGATCAGCGGCCTGATCGAGCAAATCAATTGCGACCAGACGTTCGGCCAGATTGCGCATGACGGCATTGCCATCCGCGCCTGTGGGCATCAAACCGCGATATTGCTGATACAGTGTCAGGGCATCCAGTGCTGACAAATCACTACCCAGATCGGCAAGGAAAATGTCGTGGAAGATGCCTGACATTTCTTCCTTGATCTGCGGCACCAGCGGACTCTTGGGTGCCAGTTGCACCGCGCGCGACAGGGTGTTCAGCCCCGCCTTCACATTTTTAGACTGAATATAGTATTGGCCGAGGCGGTGCAGCGTATCGATTTCCAGATCATCGCCGCGCCAGGCAAAACGCAAAGCCTCGAAACGGTCGGCCGCTTGTGCCGGGGTCAGGGAGCGGGTGGAAACGCCAAGATCAACCAGTGCCATTTCCGCGCGGGTTTTATAAAGGCGGTCGCGCGTGGCGGCGGCTTTCTTCCAGGCCTGCTGGGCCTTGTCGGCCTTGCCTTCGCGGGCATAGAGGACGCCGTAGAGATAATTGATACCCGCTTCTGCGCCTTCGCTGTGGCGTCCGGAATCCAGACGATCGAGCCAGTCGGCGGCTTCACGATTTTTGTTTTGCGCCAAGGCCGATTCAATCGCCAGCATGTAAAAGCGCGAATAAAAAGGCTCAGGATAGCCATGCAGCATATTTTCGGTCAGTGCGAATTTTTCTTCAGCGTCTTTCCAGTTGCGCAATTCTGCCAGCGCGACAGCTTCCCATAATTCAATTTCCGGCTGGTTGGAAAGCTGCGGTGTGTTCAGGTCAACGAGGCCTTCTTCCGCACGCCAGGCCAGAATTTTCGCGGCGCCAACCAGGGCGCGGAAATCCGCATGCGCCGCAAGGTCAGGAACCTGTTTGGTCAGATAGGCAAAAAAGGCCGAAGCTTCCTCGCCATAGCCATGCGCGAAGTAAAAACGTCCCAATTCTAGCCTTGCCCGGTTGCGTTCGGTCTCGGGCACATCGACGATGGTTTGTTGCAACCGCTGGCGCGTTTGGGTGAAGGTTTCATCCGGCTTGCCGCGCCAGGCGTTGAAATTGAACATGGATTTGCCCGCAGCGGCAGCCTTGGCCCTTTGTGAGGATTCGCGTGAACTGCCCGTATCGTGTGAGCTGGAGGCACGCAGCCCGCCTTCCGAAGTGATTTCGATGCCGTCGGTCACGGCGCGGACAATCAGTTTTTCCGTCAGGGGCTTGATGACCAGACCTTGCGCGGCCGGAAGAATCTGGAAATCGGCCATTTTACGCGCGACGCTGAACGCCTGCGATTGTTCCAGCGGCACAAGCAGCAGATCATCGCCGACGACAGGGTCGGTCAAGCGGATGGGGTCAGGCGCATCCGGCAGGGGCAGAAGGAAACGCGCACCAAGGGCGAAATCCGGCTGGGCAACCAGTGTGGCACTGACGGGAACATCCGGTTGCTCATGGGCGGCAAAAACCTGCCAGGCCGTGCCCGTGCGCGTCGCGCGAATCTCGGTATCCGGCGGCATGGTGAAGCGGAAGCCACTGGATTTCGGGAGCTCCAAAGGCTCCAGAGTGGTACGCGGTGGTGGCTGCCCGGCGGTCAGCGTATCAAGATCAAGCATCAGCTTGCGATCGAAAAGAATATAGGCGTAGCCACCGCGCTGGTAGACCGCAGCACGCACAGGCGTACGCGGGTCAAGCGTGGCGACGAGAAGCGGTGTGTCGCCAATATCCTGCGCGGATATGGATTTGCCAGGTGCCGTATTAGCTGACGGCGTGACCGCAACAGGCGTGGCGGGTGCAGGGGCTGGCGCGGCTGTTTCAGCCGCTTTTGGCGGTTCCGGCGCTGGCGTTGCGGGTGCGGCAGGGGTTGCCGTTACTGACGGTGCAGCAGTAGGCTGAGAAGCAGGCGGTGTGACTGGAGTTGTAACTGCGGCAGGTTCCGGCGGCTTCTTGGGTTCTTCCTTGACGGTTTCTTTCGGCGTTTCCTTGGGTGGTATCGGTGTAACCGGAGGTTTGGCGGTGGCCTGTGTTGCCGGAGCAGGCGCCTGCGCAATATCGAAGACAACCGAATTGCCGCTGGTGAAATCCTTGACCGTGAATTTGGTATCGACCGTGAAGGAGATGGTGAGGTTTCCATCCTTGTCACTCGCCGATGCAAAGTTACTGAGGCGCGAAGGTTTGACCGCCGTCACTTCGCGCCAGTTAGCTTGCCCGGGCGCATTGAACTGGACGGTAACGCGGTCGCCTTCGCGGCGGATGCTGTAGCCTGTGCGTTTGGGCCAATCCACCACCACCCGGTCGAAATCCGGGTGCACTCCGGCACGGACGGCCAGAACGGGCGCCTCGGCGGCATAGGCCGGAATCATGGCGGCCCAGAAACCGACGCAAACAAAAGCAGCAAGGCGTAAAAGAACGGTCATCAGCGCAGAGGGCGTGCGAACCAGGGAAGGGACGAGTCAGCCCGAGTCTGCCAGAAATTTCCTGCTATTCAAAATCAAATAGTAGGCATAAGGCCCGGAACAGGCTAAAAAAACCCGAGATAATTGATTCCCGGCCCTTGCCTGTCGTAACCCAAGATGATGCGGCTCCCCCCAAGACACCTTCCCGTCCTGCTGGTTTTTCTTCTGGTCGCCTGCGGCAGCAGCCCGGCGACGCATACGGTGTCGGCCTATGGCATGTCCAAGACCCGGCCCGATCCGCTGATGGAACGGCGGATTATTT
This sequence comes from Alphaproteobacteria bacterium, assembly GCA_033763555.1. Taxonomy (GTDB): domain Bacteria; phylum Pseudomonadota; class Alphaproteobacteria; order UBA9219; family UBA9219; genus JALYJG01. The sequence continues at coordinate 8,662 of JANRKK010000010.1, forward strand.
TCCTTCACCCCCCAAGCGGCGAAAGGCTGGACATCGTCTATGTGCGTGGCGGGCGGTACGACAAGACGGCGTTAAAGAAAATCAATTACCTGTTTCGCGACCGCCATACGGGCACGGCGGGGACCATCGACCCTGAATTGATCGACTATCTGATCGATATCCGTACGCGCCTCGGGCTGCCGCCTACGGTGACGTTTGAGATTTTGTCCGGCTACCGTACGCGTACAACCAACAAACGCCTTGCGCGCAACAACAGCAATGTGGCGACCGAAAGCCTGCATGTGCATGGTTGGGCGGTGGATTTCCGCATCGCTGATGTGGATGGCGGTGCGATCTGCGAAATTGCCAAAACCATGCAACGCGGCGGTGTCGCCTATTATCCTGGCGACAATCATATACATGTCGATCTGGGCAATATCCGGACGTGGAAGCAGAAGTAACGGCTAGGGACTTCCAATGGGTCTGACGCGGTAGAACATGCCGGGCTGCTCTTCGTATTTTGTCAGGATACGATCAACCACGCCGCCATATACCAGTTCTTGCGATGCAGCCTCAAAAACATTGCGTAAGCGTGGGGCATCGAAAGAAAATTCATAGCCGATGCCGTAAAACCTTACGGGCTTGTTTCCATCAATACGTTTTATTTTACCGGGATTTTTTGCCATATAGCGGTAGGCGGTTTCCAGTTCGATGAGAACAACGTCAGCCTTGCCGCCGACAACCTGCAGAATCATCTCACCATAATTACTGATATTGGGAAGCGAGACAGGTGTGGAGCGCGGAAAATCCATGGAGCGCACACGATCCACGGCAACACCGTCAATAAAGGAAATTTTGTAAGCAGGATTATCAAGGTCTTTGGTAGAAAAATTTGGCCCGAAACGTTCATCATCAACGCGGGCGAAGGCGCCTACCGCCGAATAAAACAACGGGCCCGACCACCACTGACGTTTTTCAGAAGTTGCAATCGGCCAACCGCCGCCGCAGAAGACATCGAATTTTCCGCGCGCCAGATCCTCCGTCATCGTCGGGTAAGTCGTTTCAGATGGCCATGTAACCTTCCATCCGGTCAACTCACCGATCTTCGCGGTGAGGTCGACCATGATACCGCTAACTTCATGAGTGTTGGGATCGAGGATGACAAAAGGTGGGTTGTTGACGTAGCCACAGCGCAATTCACCCGATTTCTCAACACGATCAAGAAATTTATCACTACTTGTTTGAGTCTCAACGGGAGTTGTTGATTTGCCAACAAAGAAAAACGTTGCCCATGCGACGCAGGCAGCAACAATGGCGGAGACAATGATATTTTTCATGACAACCCTCTCCCAACGACCTTGAGGATGAGGCTATACAAATGATTATAGAGCTTCAAGCGCCTCGTCAAAATTGTGAACGGATATGGCACCTTCCGCCTTTTCCGCTTTGCTGTTCAAGAACAGTCTTGTGCCGATACCGCCTGCCTGCGCGGCTTGCATGTCCGTGAGTTTGTCACCGAGGAAAGTCGAGCGCGCAGGGTCGAGATTCAGGCGTTGCACCGCCTCCAGCACCATGCCGGGGTTCGGCTTGCGCCAGAAGCTTTCGCGGCTGTAGCCGGGGATGGTGCCATCCTTATGCTCAAAGCAGGCAAGGGTGAGCTCAACGGCAATGTCTTCGCGGCGCAATTCGCCCAGCACCCAGCCCATGAGTTTTTCAAAATCCTGTGCGGTATAAAGCCCGCGCCCAACGCCGGACTGGTTGGTCAGGATAGCCAGGCGAAACCCCTTGTCCTGCGCGGCGCGTAGAAAAGGAAAAATGCCCGGCATGAATTCAAACTTGTCACGGCTGCCGACATAATCCTTATCGACATTGATCACACCGTCGCGGTCGAGCAGCAAGCCGCGCCGCTTCATGCTTTGGCAATTCCGGTGGCGCTGAGAATTTGCCCCAGCCGCGTATAGCCGTCATCGAGGGTGCTACGTTCGTTTTTATCCTGCCGTAGAAAATCCTCAAGCGGGCCGTAGAAATTGATCGCTTCGTCCACTTCCTTGTTGGCACCCTTGCGGTAGGCGCCAAGGCGGATCATCTCTGCCATATTTTCATAGGCGGCAAGGTAACGCCGCGCCTGGTTGACGATTTCGTTTTCGCCATCGTTATTGCAGGCGGGCATGGTTCGCGACACGCTACGTAGCACATTCACGGCGGGATAGCGTCCACGCTCGGCGATAGATCGGTCAAGTACGATATGCCCATCAAGAATGCCGCGCACGGCGTCGGCAATCGGTTCGTTATGGTCGTCGCCATCAACAAGGACAGTAAACAGCCCTGTAATGGTGCCTTTGCCTGTAGGGCCAGGACCCGCGCGTTCCAGCAATTTCGGCAGTTCGGCGAAGGTGGTTGGTGGGTAGCCTTTGGTTGTCGGCGGCTCACCTGCGGCGAGGCCGATTTCGCGCTGCGCCATGGCAAAGCGGGTGATGCTGTCCATCAGGCACAGCACATCCTTGCCTTGATCGCGGAAATATTCGGCAATCGCCATCGTCATATAGGCGGCCTGGCGGCGCATCAGCGGCGCTTCGTCCGAGGTGGCAACGACAACGACGCTGCGTGCCAAACCGTCGGTGCCAAGATCATCATGCAAAAATTCCTGCACCTCGCGCCCGCGTTCGCCGACCAGGCCGATGACCGATACGTCGGCCGAGGTGTAACGCGCGACCATGGACATCAGCACCGACTTGCCAACGCCGGAGCCGGAAAAGATGCCCATACGCTGCCCACGGCAGCAGGTGAGGAAAGTGTTGATCGCCCGGATGCCGAGATCGAGCTTGCCGATGACGCGTTTGCGCGTATGCGCCGGGGGCGGAGGACTGCGGATAAGCTGGGGCTGGCCATTTCCGGGCAGAGGGCCTTTGCCGTCAATCGGCTCACCTAACGCATTAACAACACGGCCTAACCAGCCGAGCGATGGCGATACGGAAGGTTGAGATTCAGCGACAATGACCTTGCAGCCAAGGCCAATGCCTTCCAGAGGGCCGAAGGGAAGCAACAGGGCTTTGCTGTCACGGAAGCCGACAACTTCGCATAAAACCTTGCGCTCGCCCCGGGCTACCACATGGCAGCGCCCGCCGACCGACAGATGATTTTCGACCCCTGCAACCTCGACCAGAAGTCCCTGCACACCCGTGACGCGCCCGAACACCTGATGCGGCGCGAGAGCTTCGATACGTTCAACAAGACGGGAAGTGTCGGAGGGCATAGGTAGAGTAAACACCCAAGGGATTCACGCCGCAAGGGGGATTTAAGAGCCTGTATGAGCCTTCGTCACCATCTGCGCGGCTTCTTTCAGCCCGGTGGCGAGGTCACGATTATCCTGGAAGGTGTAGGCGCCATAGCTGATGGCGAGATCAAGCTGGCAGCTATGCACCTCGCGCAGGGCTTCGCGGAGAAAACCGCAAAGCTGTTCGCCTTTTTTCCAGGCGGAGGGGTTATCGCATCGCGCCAAAAGAATGCCGAATTCATCCGGCGCCAGACGTCCGACAATATCCGAGCCGCGTACGCGGCGCATCAGCACATTGCTGATCTCGCGGATGGCGGCGTTGGTGACGGATTTGCCGTAGCGCGCCGTAACCTCTTCCAGATTTTCAATATCGAAATAAAGCACGCTGGAAACGCCGCCATAGCGTTCATCGAAGGCCAGCATGCGGGCGACCTCGCGGTTGAATTCCGGGCGAGTCAGAACGGTGTGCGGTTCTTCGGGCGTTTGCTCCAGCGTGCGGATTTTATTTTCCAGGGCGCGCATTTTTTCGCGCATATCCACCAGTTCCGCGCGCATGCGGTTCCAGGCCTGCCGCTGCTCGGGAGTCAGGGGCGCGTCCGCCAGCCAGTCAATGCTCAGGTCGAGGGGGTTTGTCACGCCAACAAGTTTCTATATTTTTCCTCAAAAACAGGTTAAGACAAGGGGATAGGAGCCCTGACCATGCCCCGTAAACCTGCCAAAAAAGCCCGGAAAACCGCCAAAGCGCCGCTGGTCGGCATCGCTATGGGCAGCCAGTCCGACTGGGAAACCATGAGCCATGCGGCCGCCGTTCTGGAGGGGTTTGGGGTGCCGTTTGAGGCCGCCATTGTCTCCGCTCACCGCACGCCGCAGCGCCTGTTTTCCTATGCCGTTGCGGCCGCGCCGCGTGGGTTGAAAGTGATTATTGCCGGGGCCGGAGGCGCCGCGCATCTGCCGGGCATGCTGGCTTCACTGACGACCTTGCCTGTTCTTGGCGTTCCGGTGAACAGTAAATCGCTCGACGGCCTCGATAGCCTTCTTTCCATCGCGCAAATGCCCGCGGGCGTTCCGGTCGGAACGCTGGCGATCGGCACAGCGGGTGCCACCAATGCGGGCCTGCTGACCGTATCCATTCTTGCGTTACAGGATAAAGGGCTGGCGTCGCATATGCGTCAGTGGCGCGCCGCGCAGACGGCGTCCATTGGTTTGACGCCAAAAAATTCGCGTAAAAAGAAAAAATGAAAACACTCACGCCCGGTTCGACCATCGGCATTCTTGGCGGCGGCCAGTTGGGCCGCATGACGGCGATGGCGGCGGCGAGGCTTGGCTATCATTGCCATATTTTCTGTCCCGGCGTGGACGAGCCCGCGATGCATGTTGCGCAGGAACATACGCAGGCTGAATTTACTGATCGTGCCGCGCTGGAAGACTTCGCCAAGTCGGTCGATGTCGTAACGCTGGAATGGGAAAATATTCCGGTTGAGGCGCTGGATATTCTCGCGCCGCATGTGCCTGTACATCCATCGCCTGCCGTTTTGCGTGTGGCACAAGACCGCGCACAGGAGAAAAATTTCGCGCGCAGCATCGGCGTCGGTACGGCGAATTTTATCGTTGTAAATTCTGAAGCCGAGCTATCCAAGGCGCTGGAGAAATTTCCTTTGCCCGCCATCCTGAAATCCACGCGCATGGGCTATGACGGCAAGGGGCAAGTCAAAATCACGCCTGGCATGGATGTCGGCACAGCATGGAAAGAGATGGGCAGTGCGCAAGGCATCCTTGAAGCCTATGTCGATTTTGCTTGCGAGATTTCGGTAATCGTCGCCTGCCGCGCTGATGGCGCGATGGTCGCCTATCCGGCGGTGGAGAATATCCATCGCAACCATATTTTGGCCGAGACGCATGCCCCTGCGGGCATCGACCCGGCGATTGCCAAGGAAGCCGAACATATAGCGCGCCGCATGGCGGAGAAGCTGGAAGTCGTCGGCTTGCTGGCGGTCGAGATGTTTGTGTTGAAACAGCCGGACAAAGACGGGCATCGCGTGTTGATGAATGAAATCGCACCGCGCCCGCATAATTCCGGCCATTGGACAATTGATGCCTGCGGCTGCAGCCAGTTTGAGCAGCTGCTGCGGGCCATTTGCGGGTTGCCGCTGGGTTCGCCCGTGCCGCACAGCCGCGCGGTGATGCATAATCTGATCGGTGACGATATGCACCGCTGGAAACAGCTTTTGGAAGATCCACAGGCCTGCGTGCATTTCTATGGCAAGGACGAAGCGCGCCCCGGTCGCAAAATGGGACATGTGACGTATTTGAAGAGCGCTTGGTAGTTAACCTAGTCGCCTAAACAAATCCCCAAACCCTTCGCCGCGATAACGAGCGAGCTGTTCAGCGCAACCTGATGATTTTCCTTCACCGCGTCGGCAATAGCGACATCGGTTACCTGACGGTTGGACCATGCCACCATGCGGTCGGACTTGCCTGCGGCGATTAAATCCACTGCATGCGCACCGAAAGCGGTTGCGAGTAAACGGTCTTGCGCGCTGGGCTGGCCGCCGCGCTGCACATGGCCCAGAACAGTCACGCGCGTTTCCGCCTGACACAGCTCGGCGATCTGCGCGCCGATAACATGGCCGATGCCGCCCAAGCGCTTCTGCCCGCCGAAGAAATCTTTCGTCACGCTGGAGCCATCCGGCGTGCGCACGGCTTCGGAGACGACAACAAGCGCAAAATTGCGCCCGTTCTGGCGCAGCTTCTTGATATGCGCGGCGACTTTCTGAATGTCGTAGGGAATTTCAGGGATGAGGATGACGTCCGCGCCGCCCGCAATACCTGAAGTAAGAGCGATATGCCCTGCATCGCGTCCCATGACTTCCAGCACCATGATGCGGTCATGGCTGGCGGCGGTCGGTTGCAATCGGTCGAGCGCTTCGGTCGCGACCATCACGGCGGTATCGAAGCCGATGGCCATTTCCGTCATGCCGAGATCATTATCGATCGTCTTCGGCACGCCGATCAACGGGAAGCCACCTTGCTGCGCAAGACGGCGGAGAATATTCAGGCTGCCATCGCCGCCGATGCCGATTAGCGCATCGCATTTCAACATGCGGTAGCCTTCGATAATTTCGCTGGAATAATCCTTGGTCGAGCCGTCCGGCATCGGGTAGGCAAAGGGATCGCCCTTGTTCGTGGTGCCGAGGATGGTACCGCCCTGGCGCATCATTACCGTATCGACGTTTTTGGAGGTCAGGGGCAGCGTCTGCGGTGGGCGGCTGAGCAGCCCATGCGTTCCGGCAATGACGCCGGTGACTTTCCAGCCCAGTGCCTCAGCGCGCAGCACAACCGCGCGAATGACGGCATTCAGCCCGGCGCAGTCGCCGCCGCTGGTCAGAAGGGCAATATGTTTAGGGGAGGCCATATATCAAGAATCCTTATGTTGCGGGGGCATCTTAATCCCGTGTCCGGGAAAGGCAAATCCTGTTTGGAAAACAGGGACAAGCGGCTAAACTCGCATGCGAACCGCTAACTGAGTGCTTTTATGCCCATCGATAAAACCTATGATCCCGCCGCGACCGAGGCGAAACTCTACGCAAGCTGGGAGAAATCCGGCGCTTTCGCCTGTGATGTAGCATCCAAGGCTCAGCCCTACTGCATCATGATGCCGCCGCCCAATGTGACGGGCAGTCTGCATATGGGTCATGCACTGAACCACACGTTGCAGGATATTCTCATTCGCTATCAACGCATGAAGGGCAGGGATGCGTTATGGCAGCCGGGTACCGACCATGCGGGCATTGCAACCCAAATGGTGGTAGAGCGCGAGCTGGCATCCAAGGGCGCCAATATGGGTCGGCGCGAAATGGGCCGTGAAGCTTTCTTGAAAAAAGTCTGGGAATGGAAAGAGGAATCCGGCGGCACAATCACACGGCAGCTACGCCGTCTTGGCGCATCCTGCGACTGGTCGCGCGAGCGCTTCACGATGGATGAAGGGTTAAGCCGCGCTGTCGTGCGTGCTTTCGTTACACTTCACCGCGAAGGCTTGATATACAAAGACAAGCGCCTTGTGAATTGGGATCCGAAGATGTTGACAGCCGTTTCGGATTTGGAAGTTGAGCAGCGCGAGATACGCGGCAATCTCTGGCATTTCAAATATCCCATCGAAGGCTCGGATGAATTTATTGTGATTGCAACGACGCGCCCAGAAACCATGCTGGGCGATACGGCCGTGGCCGTCCATCCGGAGAACGAAAGGCTCAAGCATTTAATTGGTAAGTTCGTGAGGTTGCCGCTTTCTTTGGACTCGGTGACCAAGAAAGAACGTTTAATCCCTATTATTTCTGATGAATATGCTGACCCAGAAAAAGGGAGTGGCGCTGTTAAAATTACACCCGCACATGACTTCAACGATTTTGAAGTTTGGCAGAGACACAAAGAAAAAAGTTATTTTAAAGATCAACATCATGATGGGCTGATAAACATTTTTGATAAACATGCAAAAATCATATCTTCTGAATTTGATGATTTTAGATGGGGGCATAAAGCCCCCGATGATGCAGGGCTTACATTTGCTGATGACGATGGCGTGGTTGGTTTGCCAACGGTTCGGTTTATTCAGGAAAAATATCGCGGTCTTGATCGTTTCGAGGCGCGCAAACGTATTGTCGCGGAGATGGAAGAGCTGGGCCTGCTGGATAAGGTCGAGCCGCATACCCATGCCGTACCGCATGGCGACCGCTCCGGCGTTGTCATCGAGCCGTGGCTGTCTGAGCAATGGTATTGCGATGCCAAGGCCTTAGCGCAGCCGGCTATCAAGGCCGTTGAAGAAGGGCGCACCAAATTCGTGCCCGAGCAATGGGTGAATACCTATAACGCCTGGATGAAGGATATCGAGCCCTGGTGCATTTCGCGGCAGTTATGGTGGGGGCACCAAATTCCTGCCTGGTACGGCCCGGACGGCAAGTTTTTTGTGGCCGAAGACGAAACAGGTGCCAAGGCCGAAGCGCAGAAGCATTATGGCAAGCCTGTTGAGTTGAAACGCGACGAAGATGTGTTGGACACATGGTTTTCTTCGGGGCTGTGGCCGTTCTCGACTCTTGGTTGGCCGGACGAAACGCCGCATCTGAAGCGCTATTACCCGACCGATGTTCTTGTTACGGGTTTTGACATCATCTTCTTCTGGATTGCGCGGATGATGATGATGGGGCTGCATTTTATGAAGGATGTGCCCTTCCGCACGGTTTACATCCACGCGCTGGTCCGCGACGAAAAGGGCCAAAAAATGTCCAAGACCAAGGGCAATGTTCTTGACCCGCTGGACGTCATCGAAAAATACGGCTGCGATGCGCTGCGCTTTACCTTGGCGCACATGTCGACGCCGGGGCGCGATATCCGCCTTGCCACCAGCCGTATCGAAGGCAACCGCAACTTCGCCACAAAAATCTGGAATGCCGCGCGTTACTGCGAGATGAATGAATGTGCGTGGCAGGCCGGATTTGACCCGGCAGGCGTGAAGCAGACCGTCAATCAGTGGATTATCGGCGAAACCAAGCTGGCAGCGGACAAGATTGCCGCGCATATGGATGAATACCGTTTCGATCTGGCGTCATCCGCGGCTTATGATTTCATCTGGAACAATTTCTGCGACTGGTATCTGGAATTCACCAAGCCGATCATCGCGGGTACGGACGAGGCAGCCAAGGCAGAAACCCGCGCGGCTACGGCATGGGTGCTGGGTCAGCTGTTGCATTTCCTGCATCCTTTCACGCCCTACATCACCGAGGAGTTATGGAACCAGTTTGTCGGCGGAAAGATGCTGATGACGGATGCGTGGCCCGTTTTGCCTGCCGCGCTGGTGAAAAAAGACGCCGAGGCCGAGATCGGCTGGCTCATCACGATCATAAGCACCATCCGTACCATCCGTGCCGAACTGAATGTTCCAGCCGGGGCCAAAGTTCAGCTGCAGTTGAAAGACGCATCGGTAGAGACGAAAGCCAGGCTTGAACGGCATGAATCTGTAATCACTCGCATGGCACGGCTGGCGAGTGTTGAGCATGTTGCGGCCGTGTCGAAAGGCGCAGCGCAGGCAATTGTCGGCGAGACAACACTTATCATGCCGCTCGCGGATGTTATTGATCTGGCGCAGGAGCGTGCGCGTCTGCAGAAAGAAAGCGAAAAATGGTCGACCGAGCTTAAAAAGCTGGACAGCAAGCTTGCCAACCGGGATTTCGTGGATCGCGCCTCGCCGGAAATCGTCGAGGAACATCGTGAGCGTAAGGTAAAAGCCGAAGAAATGCTCGCTAAACTGGAAGCCGCGCAGAAGAGCCTGTCGGCCTGAAGGATGAACGCATGAGCTTCGTTATTTCCAAAATTTTCTGGGTCTTTACCTCGCCGGGCAATGTCCTTGTGTTGCTTCTGATGCTCGGCGCGTTTTTGTCCGTGGCGCAGGGCGAGCGCTGGCGGCGCTTCGGCCGCAGGCTGTGTTTTGTAGTCGCCTTTCTGTTTTTCCTCATTGCCATTTGCCCGGTTGGCGACTGGATGTTGACGCCACTGGAAAATCGCTTTCCTCCCGCGAAGCTTGCGCAGGTGGATGGCATCGTGCTTCTGGGTGAAGATGAAAAGCCGTTTCTTAGCGCCGCGCGCGGCCAGCCTGTGGCTTACACATCCGCATCGGATTATGTGCACTTCGTTACGCTGGCGCGCGCCTACCCCAAGGCGCGGCTGGTTTTCGCGGGCGGTTCCGGGCTGCTTGTGCCTGATCCGCGTTTGAAAGATGCCGAGGTTGCCAAACAGGCTTTGGCGGGATTGGGCCTCGCTGTTGACCGCGTTGTGTTTGAGGATGAGTCGCGCAACACCTACGAAAACGCGGTGAAGGCGGTGGCTCTGGTCAAGCCAAGGCCGGAGCAAAAATGGCTTCTGGTCGCCAGCGCCCGGCATATGCCGCGCGCGATGGCCTGCTTCCGCAAGGCGGGATGGAATACTCATGCCGCGCCCGCGGCCTTTATGACGGATGGAAAATACGCGTCGAAACTTCAATTCAGCTTCGCCGACCATCTGTTCCGCATGAATATGGCAATGCACGAATATCTGGGTCTCCTGGCCTATCGCCTGATGGGCTATACGGACGAATTATGGCCGCGCTGAAACGATCCTGCCTGATCTTCCTTTTCATGATTGTCATGACGGCACCCGTTTGTGCGGCCGACGGCTTTTCCGTGTGGATTCAGGATATGCAGCAGGAAGCCATCGCTGAAGGCATCCGACCGGAAACCGCTGCCCTGTTGTCACAGGCAACGCTGGATGATCGCGTTCTTGAGCTTGATACGAAGCAGCCGGAATCGACCATCACCTTCGACACTTATGTTGACCGTATTGTCAGTCCGGTGCGCATCAAGAGGGGGCAGGAACTGATGCGTGAACATGCCGCTGTTCTGCGTGAGGTGTCGCGGCGCACGGGTGTTGAGCCGTCCGTTATTGTTGCGCTGTGGGGCATCGAGAGTAATTTCGGGCGCAATGGTGGCGACTATAATGTGGTGGATTCTTTGGCCACACTGGCTTACGAAGGCCGCCGCGCTGCGTTTTTCCGTAAGGAACTTCTCAACGCCTTGCGCATTATCGACCGCGGGCAGATTGCGGCGTCTTCCATGTATGGCTCATGGGCGGGTGCGATGGGACAATGCCAGTTCATGCCTTCAACCTATCTGCGTCATGCCGTCAGCTATGATGGCGGCAACAGTCCTGACATCTGGGACAATAGCTCGGATGTGTTCGCGTCCATCGCCAACTATATTGTTGCCGAAGGCTGGCGCGGCGATCTGACATGGGGGCGCGAGGTTCGTGTCAAAAAAACAATTCCACCGGGCGCAATCGGTCTCGATTCCCGCCGCTCTCTGGCGGAGTGGGGCCGCATGGGCGTTCGCAGCACCCATGGCGGAGCCTTGCCGAACAAACCATTGCAAGCCTCGCTGATTGCGCCGGACGGGCCGGGTGGCCGTTATTTTCTGGTGTACGATAATTTCCGTGCCTTGATGCGCTGGAACCGCTCGACTTACTTTGCGACCTCTGTGGGCCTTTTATCCGACGCGTTAAAAGTTGCGCACTAACGGAATTTTGTGGCATTAGAAGCGGCATTATTTTGACGTCATATATTAAGGGGATATGTTTATGGCTGTTAGTTCCGAAAGGCTGAAGTTTTTATATGATGCTGTTGCCATTACTTTAACTGAAAGATTTGGCACTGAGGCATTCGCCCTGGAACAGCGCGGCGTTTCTATGGGAAAACCCGTCAATCCTCGTTTTATTTTCCATTGGCTGGACGATGCAAAACCGTTAAAAGGTGGTGACCGGGTATTTGTGGAGACCCAGTTCACAAAGCCGAAAATCGTAGAAGCGCATGTTGCTTCCTATATCGTTGAACGGCGTCCCGGAAGCCGAAGAAAAAGCAGACGAATGATCAAGGTGCCTCAGTAAGTCGAACTCTTCTATCCGGGCGAGCGGTTACGAAATGAAAAAAAGAAATCGTTCCCTGTCTTTTTCCTTCCATCAATTCTTATGTCTCCTTGCCGTTGCAGTTTTGCTGTCCGCTTGCGGCGGCAAGGCACCGCCCAAAACGGCCAAAGGCGCGTATAAGGTCGGCCAGCCCTATGAGATCGGCGGGTCGTGGTATTACCCAAAAGAAGATTACAGCTATGACGAGACCGGAATCGCATCATGGTACGGCGCGGATTTCCACGGCCTGACGACATCCAATGGCGAAGTGTTTAACAAAAACGAATTGACCGCTGCGCATAAAACGCTGCCTCTGCCAACGCTTGCGCGCGTGACCAATCTCGACAATGGACGTTCCATCGTCGTGCGCATCAACGATCGTGGGCCATTCTCCAGTGGGCGTATTATCGATATGTCCCAGCGCAGCGCGCAATTGCTGGGCTTTGAGCAGCAGGGCACGGCCAAGGTTCGCGTTCAGGTTCTGGCGGATGAGAGCAAGGCCATCGCCGACGCCATGCGGCGTTATGGCGGCGCCTCGCCAACGCGTGTCGCTTCGGCGGGTGAGCCGCCACCCGTCATTATATCGGCACCCAATGCGCCTGTTGCACCTGTAACCTCGGAAGAGCTGGCACCGCCGGAGACTACGGTTAAGAATCTTGCGCCTGTACGCACGACGCCGGATGTGCATCAACAGCTTGTTGACACTACGCCCGTCCAGGAAGTGGTGCAGCTGCCTGTAACAGGGCCGCGTCATATTTATGTTCAGGCGGGGGCTTTTACGGTTCTTGAAAATGCCACGAAACTCAAGCAGAAATTGGCCAATCTTGGTTCTGTCGCTACGGCGGAAGCCATCGTCAACGGCAAGAAATTTTACCGCGTACGCGTAGGCCCTCTGGCGAATGTGGCTTCAGCCGACAATGTGCTGGAAAAAGTGCGCCGCGCCGGAGTTTCAAACGCGCGGACGATTGTCGACTAGGGATGAGTATGAAAAAGAACCGCCTTTGCATTTTTGTTTTCCTGCTTGCCGGGCTCGCCACGCCCGCCTTAGCCCAGAATGCTACGCCTGTTGAAACGGCAGCAAAGCAGGCTTTCATCATCGATGCCAATACGGGCACCGTGCTGTACGCCAAGGAAGCCGAAGCACCGATGCCGACTTCGTCTATGAGCAAGATGATGACCATGTATATGGTCTTCGACGCGCTGAAAAGCGGCAAGCTGAAAATGACCGACATGCTTCCGACCAGCGAACGCGCCTGGAAGCAGGAAGGCTCGCGTATGTTTTTGAATGTCGGGCAGGAAGCTAGTGTCGAAGATCTTATCCGCGGTGTGGCGGTTCAGTCCGGCAATGATGCGGCCGTTTCACTGGCCGAGGCGCTGGGCAGCGGCTCCGAATACACTTTTGCCGATATGATGAATGCCAAGGCTAAAGAACTGGGCATGGCCAACAGCCATTTCATGAACGCGACGGGCTTGCCCGACGCACAGCATTATGCCTCACCGCATGATCTGGCCATTTTAGCGCTGGCGCTGATACGTGATTTTCCCGAGCATTACCATTATTTCTCCGAGCGCGAATTTACCTACAACAAGATCAAGCAGGGAAACCGCAATCCGCTTTTGTACCGGAACATGAATGTCGATGGACTCAAAACAGGCCATGCGGAAGAAGCGGGGTATGGCCTGACCGTATCGGCGGTGCGCAGCGGTTGGCGGCTGGTGATGGTGTTGAATGGCTTGAAGAATATGCAGAACCGGGCCGATGAATCCGCCCGGCTGCTTGATTGGGCCTACCGTGAATTCGGGCTTTATCCTGTCGCCAGGGCCGGAGAAAAAATCACCGAAGCACAAGTCTGGCTGGGAGAAGAAAAGACTGTTCCGCTGACCGTTGGGCAAAATGTCGAGTTTACGTTGCCGCGCAACGCGCGGCCGGGACTGAAAGCCGTCATGAATTTTGATCAGCCCATTCCTGCGCCCATCACCAAGGGGCAGGAAATCGGCAAGCTTACGGTGACTGCGCCGGGCATGGAGGCAAAAGAGCTTCCGCTGCTGGCGGGTGCGGATGTGCCGCGTCTGGGCTTTTTCGCGCGCCTCGGCGTAAAGCTCCGCGCGCTGTTCGGCCGGGAGTAAGCCGTGGAGCGCGGCGCGTTCATTACGCTGGAAGGCGGCGAAGGTTCCGGTAAATCGACGCAGGCCAAAAAACTCGCCGAATTTCTGCGCAAAAAAGGGTATGAGGTTGTTCTCACACGCGAAGTTGGCGGTTGCCCTTCGGCTGAAGAAATCCGCGATTTGTGGCTTGGCAAGGGCGAAGGCCATTGGGATGCGATGACGGAGTTGATGCTTATCATGGCCGCGCGGCGCGAACATCTGGCAAAAACGATCTGGCCCGCTTTGGAGCGCAGCGCATGGGTGATTTCCGACCGTTTCATCGATTCCACGCGCGCCTATCAGGGTGTCGGTCTGAAAATGGGAACAGGTGTGGTCGACCATATCTATCATCATATCGCCGGAGATTTTGAACCGGATTTGACGCTTCTGCTCGATTTGCCTGTCGAAGAAGGTCTGGCGCGCATGAAATCCCGCAAGGGGCCAGATGACCGCTATCAGCAGAAGGATCAGTCCTTTCATCAAACCCTACGCGATGCCTATCTCGCGCTGGCCGAAAAATACCCGCAGCGTTTTCGCATTATCGATGCCAGCCGCGACGCCGATAAAGTGGCCAAGGCTATTCAGGACGCCGTGCAAAAACATGATATTATGACGGCATGACAGCGCACGCCCTGAACCATATTCCCATCGGCCATGATGAAGTCATGAAGCAGGCTGTGGAGGCTTTTGCTTCCGGCCGCATGCATCATGCCTGGCTGTTGGCGGGTATCGAGGGTATCGGCAAGGCGACGCTGGCTTGGCACATCGCCTATCACGCTCTTTCCAGCGGTGCGGCCAAGATGAATCCGCAAGATCAGACGGCGCGGTTGATGATGGCGGGTGCGCATCCCGATCTTCTCGTTGTTGGCCGCGCGGTGGATGAAAAGACGGGCGACACGCGCAAGGTGATCGTGGTCGAGGACACCCTTAAAATTGCATCCTTCCTGCGCACAACATCGGCGCATGGCGGCTGGCGTGTGGTGATTGTGGATGAAGCGCACGCGCTGAACCGCCATGCGCAGAACGCCATTCTGAAAATTCTTGAAGAACCGCCCGCGCATGTTTTGATTCTCATGACGGCAACAACGCCCGGCGCGATGCTGCCAACCATCCGCTCGCGCTGCCGTGTGGTGCCGCTGGCGCCGCTGGAGAAGGGGGCGATGACCACTATCCTGTCGCGCCTCGCGCCGGAGATTTCCGGTACCGAGCTTGAAAGTCTGATCGGTCTATCCAGCGGTAGTGTTGGATTTGCGCTCAAGATTATCCGCAGCGAAACCCTGCCGCTCTATGACGAATTGCTGAGCCTTCTGGCGGGACAGGACATGGACATTGCCCGCCTCCACAAGCTTGCCGATCAGATCAGCCGCAAGGCGGATGCCGAAAGTTTTGAAGTTGTGACCGCGCTGCTCACTGACCGGATGCGCCAATCTGTCCGCGCCGCAGCACTGGCCGGGCAGGGCGGCGTCGATCAGGCGCTACAACTCTGGGACAAAACCCGCGCGACCTTCGCGCTGGCGGAAACGGCCAATCTCGACAGGAAATTGGCTTTTGTGAATGCGGTGAGCGAAAGCTATAAAGTTAAATGCTAAGTCGCACCCAACGCTGATAATCGTAAAGTAAGAACAATTTGCTCGCGTCTATGGGGATTGTGTCCGTTTACAGCAGTATCAAGACTTGTCATTTCTTCAGCGGTCATGCCTGTTGCTAAAAGGGCTTGTTTGGCCGTCACATATTCTGCAAGCAGTGCGCTCACATCACGGTTGCTTTCAAGTTTGGCAACCAATCCAGGAGGAAGATCTAAAGCTTGTAGGATCATGGTTATGTTGGACATTTGGTAGCTCCTTTCAAAATAGTTTAGGTAAGTAAATAGCTTGAGCGAGTTATAGGATACTGCTCTCAGAGGAGGCAAGAGGGTTATTGATTGTGGGAGAGTAGCTAACTTATTATAAAAGAAAGGATTTTTCTTTTCTTGGAGTTCTGTTAGGTTGCCAGTTGACACTCCAGCACAAACTAACATCGTGAAACCCCGCTACTACATCACCACGCCGATTTATTACGTCAATGACGCGCCGCATATCGGGCACGCCTATACCTCGCTGGCCTGCGATGTTCTGGCGCGCTTCAAGCGGCTGGATGGTTATGACGTCATGTTTCTCACGGGCACGGATGAGCATGGCCAGAAGGTCGAGAAATCCGCGGCGCTGGCGGGCATGGAACCGCAGGCTTTTACGGATAAGGTTTCGCAGAATTTTTGTGATCTGGCTAAAGCGCTGAATCTTACCAACGATGATTTTATCCGCACGACCGAACCGCGGCACAAAGCGGCCTGCCAGGTTCTGTGGAATGAGCTTCTCAAGCGCGGCGAGATTTATCTCGGCAAATATGCCGGGTGGTATGCCGTGCGCGACGAAGCCTATTACAATGAAGATGAATTGAAAGACGGCCCGAACGGCAAGAAAATTGCCCCATCAGGCGCCGAATGCGAATGGGTGGAAGAGCCGAGCTATTTCTTCAAACTATCCGCCTGGGGCGACAGACTGTTGGCCTTTTACGACAAAAATCCGGATTTTATCCTGCCGCATTACCGCCGGAATGAAGTCATCAATTTCGTGAAATCCGGCATGCGGGATTTGTCCGTGTCGCGTACCGCGCTCATTTGGGGCGTGCCCGTACCGGACGCTCATGGGCATGTGATGTATGTATGGCTCGACGCGTTGACGAATTACCTGACCGCTATCGGTTATCCCGACGCGAAGTCGGAAAGCTATAAAAAATACTGGCCAGCTGATTTGCATATGGTCGGCAAGGATATCCTGCGTTTTCATGCCGTCTACTGGCCCGCCTTCCTTATGGCGGCGGGTCTAGAGGTGCCGAAACGCGTCTTCGCGCATGGCTGGTGGACAAATGAAGGCCAGAAAATTTCCAAATCGCTCGGCAATGTCATCGACCCGCATGAATTGATCCATATGTATGGGCTCGACCAAACGCGCTACTTCCTGATGCGTGAAGTTCCGTTCGGTAATGACGGCGATTTCTCGCGTGACGCGCTCATCCGCCGCATCAACAGCGAGCTGGCGAATGATCTCGGCAATCTGGCGCAGCGCTCGCTGTCCATGATCAACAAGAATTGCGGCGCCATGGTGCCCAAGCATGGCGCCTTTACCGATGCGGACAACACGCTGCTCGGCAAGGCGCAAGGGCTTCTGGCGCAGGTGCGGCAGGAGCTGGATGTGCAGGCCTTCCACAAGGCGCTCGACCATATCTGGCAGGTGATCGGCGATGCCAACCGCTATGTGGATGAGCAGGCGCCGTGGGCGCTCAAGAAAAATGACCCGCCGCGCATGGAAACAGTGTTGTATGTGCTGGCGGAAACTCTGCGCCATATCGCAATTCTGCTGCAGCCTTTCATGCCGGATGCGATGGACAGGCTCTTGTCGCAACTTGTTGTGCCGCAGGACAAACGCAGCTTTGCCGATCTGACAAAAGACAACGCCCTGAAATCCGGCACGCCATTGCCCGCACCCGAAGGCGTATTTCCGAGGTATGTGGAGACTAAGAGTATATAAAAGCAGGCAAAGAAGCACCCACCCACAAACGATTGAATGCGGACTCCGACGTTAAAGGGCGGTGAAGAATATTTTTGCCAATAGAGAGATCGCCTGGCTGTAGGTATCGTACTTGGCTTTTATCAACATACCGATCTGGTACCTTTCTATAGGAACTGTCGGCTTCTCTCACAGCTTGCCAGGATACATATTCTGTGCCGCCCGGCCCATAATTGTATCCGATAACCGGATCGGAATCGACATGCCATCCGATATCAGGCTCAAAAGTTTGTGTTCTAAATCTAATTTTGAATTCTTTCTGGCGAGGAAAAATAAATGGTAAATCTTCCCGTAGGCGGGTTTCTATATCATTTGCCAAAAGCCGTCCTTCATTGCCGACAATGATTTGCTTCATATCGAGGCTTGTTGTTTTTATTCCAAGAATCTCAATCTCTTTATCTCGGGCGCTATCAAGTTCAAAGAGTAGAGATCTTTTTCTGCCGAGAGTAACTCTCAATGTTAGCATGTTTACAGCTTTTAAATAAGGTGGGGGCAGGGATGCAATATAATCCATAAAAGGTTTTGCATCGAATTGTGGTCGCCGCCAGACATACATTTCATACGCGCTATTCCGCCAATCCGCGAGGATACGCCTGTCCGTCGAGCAGACAACCTCCGGCGGAAAATCCGAATTGGTCGAATCCTGACAGGGAAAATCGTAGGCCATAAAAATCCCTTATATATAAGCGTATTTTTGTATATAAACTGTTCTCAACGTATCATTCACTGCCGTTTCACGCAAGATAGAATTGCCCAAAATTAACCATGCTCGTCGATAGCCACTGCCACCTCGATTACGATCCGCTCAGCGAGGACTGCAAGACTGTCGTCGCGCGCGCACGGAATGCTGGCGTTGTGCGGATGCTGAATATTTCCACGACGCACAAGGAATTTCCCAAGATCCGCGCGACGGCGGAGGCGTTTGATGATGTTTACTGCACCGTCGGTGTGCACCCGCATCATGCTGGCGACGAGGGCGAAAGCCTCACGCAGGATGATCTGGTGAAACTCGCTGCGCACCCCAAGGTGGTCGGCATTGGTGAAACTGGGCTGGACTACCATTATGATCATTCGCCGCGCGACAGGCAGGCGGAAAGCTTCCGCCAGCATCTGCGCGCGGGTGTTGCCGCGGGTCTGCCGATCATCGTTCATAGCCGCGAGGCCGAGGCTGACACCGCCAAAATCCTGAAAGAGGAGTTTGCGGGCGGCAAGCTCACAGGTGTCATGCATTGTTTCAGCTCGAAGCGTGTTCTGGCTGAGGATGCTTTGGCGCTGGGTTTCTATATTTCGCTGTCTGGGATTTTGACCTTCAAGAAAGCCGAAGAGCTGCGTGCCATTGCTCGCGATGTGCCGATGGACAGGCTGTTGCTAGAGACCGATTCACCCTATCTCGCGCCGGAACCCTATCGCGGCAAGCCCTGTGAGCCTGCCTATATCGTTAACACGGCGCAGGTTTTGGCGGAAGTGAAGGGCGTCAGCCCCGAAGAAATCGCTCGGCAGACGACGGAGAATTTCTTCCGGCTTTTCCCTAAGGTTTCAAGGCCATGAAAATCACCGTCCTCGGTTGCGGTTCGTCCGGCGGCGTGCCGCTGATCGGCAATAATTGGGGCGATTGCGATCCAAACAATCCGCGTAATCGCCGCAGCCGTGTTTCGGTTCTGGTGGAAGAGGGGGATACCACCCTTCTGGTCGATACCTCGCCGGATATGCGGCAGCAATTGCTGGATTGTAATCTGCAGAAACTGACCGCCGTTCTTTTTACGCATGACCACGCTGACCACACGCATGGCATTGATGATCTTCGCGGTATCAACTGGCTGAACAAAAAGCCCGTCGATATTTATGCCGACAGCGGAACCATGAAAAAACTGGAGGAGCGGTTCGGCTATGTCTTTCGTCCGGCCGACCATTTTTACAAGCCCTCCGTGAAGCCGAATATCGTGACAGGAAAATTTTCCATTGGGCCGGTCGCCGTCACGCCCTTCCTGCAGGGGCATGGCTATTCGCATACGCTGGGCTATCGCTTTAATGATTTTGCCTATTCAACCGATGTCAAGAGCCTCGATGATGCTGCCTTCGATGCGTTGAGGGGTATCAAGGTCTGGATTGTCGATTGCGTGCGGGAGGAGCCGCATCCAACTCATTCGCATCTGGAGCAGACGCTGGAATGGATTGCACGGGTCAAGCCGGAACGCGCCTATCTGACCCATATGAATCACACGATGGATTATGCCAGAATAGCGGCCAAGCTGCCGCCGGGCGTTTGGCCCGCGCATGACGGGTTGGTTATTGAATGCTGAAGATGGATGAGAAATCCTGGCGCTATGCGGCGTGGGCTGTGTTTGGCCTGATAGCCGTTCTTATTCTTCTGACCTTCCGGCATTACGGCGTCACCTGGGATGAAGAGCTGCAAAGCCAGTACGGCCAAGCGATTGTCGATTATTACCTGTCCGGCTTCCATGATGATCATTACGCCGAGATTTTTAATCTCTATCTCTATGGCGGCATGTTCGACGGGCTGGCGTCACTCGTCGATCGCTACACGCCTTTTGTCGTTTATGATACGCGGCACCTGATCAACGCGCTGTTCGGCCTGTTGGGCCTGTGGGGCACATGGCGGCTGGGCAAATTCATTGGCGGCGGTGCGGTGGGGTTTGTCGCCCTGCTGCTTCTTATTCTGACACCCATGTATTACGGGCATATGTTCAACAATCCGAAGGATATTCCCTTCACGACAGGGATTGTCTGGACGCTTTATTTCATGTCGCGCTGCATGGGCGACAAGCCGCGGCCAAAAATTTCGCTGATCATCAAACTCGGCATTGTTTTCGGTCTGACGCTCGGTGTTCGTGTCGGCGGTGTGATGGTGTTGGCTTTCTGGGCCGTTCCGGTCGGCTGGGTTTCGCTGCGGCAGCTTTGGGTGGGACGCGGCAAAAAGAAAAAATTCCGCGCGGCTTTGGCCGAACTTATCCGCGATGAAGTGCGCATCATTTTGCCTGCCGCCATTGCCGCTTACAGCGTGCTGCTGCTGTGCTGGCCATGGGCGCAGCAGGGGCCTGTGGCCAATCCTATCAAGGCCCTGAGCGAATTCAGCAATTTCCCGCAGGATGTGGAGGTGCTACTGAACGGCACGATCTACCGCTCCACGCAACTGCCTTGGAGCTATGTGCCGCTTTATTTTGGCGTGCAACTGCCGGAGCTTTTACTTCTGCTGCTGCTGGCCAGCGCGCCGCTCATGCCGTGGATCGTGCGCAAACTTAAATTACCGCAGAAACAGGCTTTGACCTTGCTTGTGCTGACGGCCTTCGTTCCCATTCTTTACGCTATCATCCACCGCCCCGCTTTGTACGACGCCGTGCGGCATTTCCTGTTTGCCGTGCCGCTGATGTGCATCCTGGCGGCGCTGGCCGGCCGGCATATTTATGTCTGGGCGGTGGGTGAATTCCGCCAGAAATGGGCAAAACGTTGGGTGGCATGGGGCATGCTGGCCGCTTTTGCACTTGCCGCTGGCTCGCAAATTGCTCTTATGGCGCAGCTGCACCCCTATGAATATGTTTATATCAACCGCTTTGCGGGCGGCGTGCAAAATGCCTTCGGCCGTTATGAAATGGATTACTGGGGCACATCTTTCCGCGAGGCGGTGGAGCGGTTGCATGCGCGCGTCACGCAGGAAGGTGGAATACCGTCAGGCAAAATCTACCGCATCGCCATTTGTGGGCCTTGGGATTCGGCGATGATTTTCCTGCCGCCGAATTACAAGCCTGTCACCGCCAATTTGCCCGCCGAGTTCTTTCTCTCAACCACGCGATGGATGTGCCAGAATATGCGTTCGGGCCCCGAGATCATCCGCGTCGAACGTATGGGCGTGCCGTTGAGTGTGATTAAGGATTTGCAGGAAAAGTAAGGCTATTTAATTTCAAAAGACGACAAAATTCTTTTTGCCCGTGAATAAAAAAGACCCGGCAAGGTAGCGGCTGCCAAGCCGAATAAAATATCCACAGCAGCTTGGTCGGCTGTTCCATTAGGACTCCGGATTTGAATGATAGCATCCACCACGAAATATCCCGGAAGTGTTGCCGTTAGTATGGCTCCGCAAACTGCCTCTTTCGCTTCCGTCCAAGCGTTTTGTAGAGAAGTATTTGTTTCTGCTGTTTGAGAAACTTGAGTTGTAGTATCCATGTATTATTCTCCTATAAGCTTATCGTATACACCGCTGCAGCCTACTATGGACTATTGGCCTGTCAACTTAATCAATCTTTCTAGTATTTTTTCAGTTTTTCTATCATCCACCGCCTCCACTGCTTGGGCAAAACCCTGCCGCAGATCGGTAGCTTTTCCGGCGACGATCAGGGCGGCTGCGGCGTTGAATAAAACAATATCCCGGTAAGGGGTTTTTTCGCCACGCAGGAATCCCTGCAGCACAGCGGCATTCTGCGTTGCATCGCCGCCTTTCAAATCCTGCAACTGCGCGCGGGGCAGGCCGATATGTTCGGGTTCCAGCGTGAAGTGCCGCATCATGCCGCGGCGCAGCTCGACGATATCGGTCGCGTCGGTGGTGGTGATTTCATCCATGCCGTCATGCCCATGCACCAACCAGGCCGCCTCGCTGCCGAGGGATTTCAGAGTTTCCGCCATCGGTCCCAGCCATTCGAGATCGTAAACGCCGATCAGATGGCGCTTTACATTCGCCGGGTTGGCCAGCGGGCCCATCAGATTGAAAATCGTCCGCACGCCCAGCTTGCGCCGTACTTCGGTGACATGGCGCAGGGCCGGATGATGACGTGGCGCGAAAAGGAAACAACAATTGGCTTCGGCAAGGCAGCGCTCCAGTACCGAAAATTCGGCGTCCAGATTGATGCCCAGCGCCGCCAGAACATCGGACGAACCGGAACGGCTGGAGGCTGCGCGGTTGCCGTGTTTGGCAACAGAAACGCCGCAGGCCGCGACCACCAGCGCCACGGCCGTGGAAATATTCAACGTGCCATGTGCATCGCCACCCGTGCCGACAATATCCATCGTGCCTGGCGGTGCTTTGATCGTAAGCATTTTGCTGCGCATGGCGGCAACCGCACCGCGCAGCTCATCCACCGTTTCACCTTTTTTATGCAGGGCGAGCAGGAATGCGCCGATTTCTTCGGCTGGAACCGCACCATCAAAAATCCGGTCGAACGTGGCACGCGATTCATCAACCGATAAATCTTCCCGCGCTTCAACTTTTTTCAGAACCGGATTGAACGCCATTATGCCGCCAGGAAATTCTTCAACATGGCGTGACCATGCTCGGTGGCGATGCTTTCGGGATGAAATTGCACGCCATGGATGGGCAGAGAAGCATGGCGCAGTCCCATGATGATGCCGTCATCCGTTTCCGCCGTGACCACTAGATCTTTCGGTAACCCGTCCTTTGCAACGATCAGCGAATGGTAACGCGTGGCCGAAAAAGGCGAAGGCAGGCCACGAAATACGCTGTCATTCGTGTGGCGAATGCCGCTGATCTTGCCATGCATCGGCACGGGCCCGCGCACGACCTTGCCGCCGAAGGCATGGCCGATACCCTGATGCCCCAGGCAAACGCCGAGCAGGGGTGTTTTCGTTTCCGCTGCAAGCCTGATGAGGTCGATACAGATACCGCCATCTTCCGGCCGCCCCGGGCCGGGCGACAGCACGATATGTGAGGGCTTGAGCGCCATCGCCTCTTGCGCCGTCAGCGTATCATTGCGGCGGACATCAACCGCAGCGCTCAGCTCACCCAGATAATGGGCGAGGTTGTAGGTAAAACTGTCGTAGTTATCGATCAGGAGGAGCATCGATGATTTTTATCTTACTTTATGCCTGTCAGGCAACCACGGTTCCTATATAGAGGACATAGCCGACCAACAGCGGCACAGCGCGCCAGCGCGGGATGCTTCCGCCTTTGTTGGGGAAAACCACAACAAGCATGGCAAGGCCGATAAGGGCGGGTTTCAGTAGTTCGCTGGAAGTTATGGCGATGGGGTGGATCATTGCCGCTGTGGCCACAATCAGCATCAGGTTAAAGATGTTGCTACCCAGCACGGTGCCGAGGCCGATATCGTGATGGCCGTGGTAACGGGCAATAAGGCTTGTCGCCAGTTCCGGCATGGATGTGCCGAGTGCCACAAGGGTAACACCAGTGATAAAGGGGCTGAGGCCAAGCCCTGCGCCCACGCCCTTGGCGCCGATAACAATCAGTGTGCCAGAGCCGATAAGAAGTGCGAGCCCAGTCGCAAGGTATATCAATGCCCGTCCCATCTTTTGCGAGTGCCCGATGTCTGGCAAGATGCTCCGTCGATGCTTTCCAGCGGCAATGACCAGTACGATCAACCAGGCGCAGAAAGAAAGCAGGAGGACGATGACATCCAGTCGGTCCACCACGCCGTCCCGTGTCATCAGCAGAACCATCAGGGGCGCCAGAAAAGCCAGAAGCCAGTCGCGGGCGATGTCCTTGCGATTACACGGCATGGAGCCAAAACATAATGATGTGCCCAGCACCAGGGCGACATTCACAATGTTGCTGCCGAAGGCGTCGCCGATGGCAATTTGCGGTGTTCCCTCCAGCGCCGCGTTAATGGCAACGGAAAGTTCTGGACTGGATGTGGCAAAGGCAGCGATGGTCACGGCAACGATGGCGTTGGGAATTCTCAGGGCGTTGGCTGTGCCAAGGCAGCCGCGCACGAACAGGTCGCCGCCAACGCCAGCAAGGAGAAATCCACCTAAAAGAGCAAGAACCGACAGGAGCATGGAGGGAGTGTATCACGCTCTCCGGCAGAAAAAATCCCTTTTAATTGAAGATGGGGGTCGTATTCGCATAATCTTTTAAAAGATAAACCCCTCTCGAAGTTTTTGATGTTTGTTCGATATGCGGTGCGTCATTTTTGACGAAAAGATGGACAACTTCGCGACCCTCTTCGTTGACGTAGACAAAGGGCCGACCAGGGGTCGGCGATTGCAATTTCAATTCCCTCTCAAGATGATGAAGTGTCGCACCCAAGGGTATCGAGCCAAAATTTCCGCCATCAAGCATTTCCTGTGAGGCGGCTTGAAAATTCCGTAGCAGATCTGCGGGAGGGCGGAAGCCGTGGGTTGCCATGCATAGGCATTTGAACACATCTATACCTTTATCTTTTGGATCTTTTACGTCGTAACTGTGGATGCCGATTCCATATTCGAGTGTTAATGCATCACTTTTGCTTGTTTCCCAAAAGACAGTCATCGTTCGAGACCATGAGGGTAAGACGAACTCATAGCCATTTTCTGAATAAACACCGATCTTTACGAGTCCAGTCTTTTCAGGATATTTCCGAAAACCTTGCGCAATAAGATATTGGGTCAGCTCGTAGATGGAATCTCGGGCCGTTTCCACTTCGGGATGTGTGTATAAAGAGGTCATTGAATATCATGCCCTTGTTAAAAAATCTTATACAGTAGAGTAACTATAAAACGAATTACTGCCCAGCGCAAACCGCCGTGACCATGATATTCCGCGGCATCTGGATAACGCCCTTGGTCTTGATGTCCGCGACATAGTCATTTTCGGCATCGATCATCTTCTGCTTTTCCGCAAGGACTTTGCCCTTGGCCGCCTCGCAGGTCTCCATGCTGGGGAAAGGCGTCTGGTAACTCGCGGGCGTCTGACCCGTAATAATCCATGTGACAAGAAGAATGGCGGCGGGGTTCATCAGTAATTTCTTTCCTTATACCAGCGAGGGGGAGGGTTGAGGTTAAGTGGACGCACAGGCCCGGCAATTGCGTAAGGACTTACATATGGGTTTCGCCAGTTTCCTTCATTCAAGAGAGGATTACGTCTGAAGCGATTTTGATAGGCCTTCAAATTACTTGAAAAGAACGGATCTGAGGTTCCTAGATGAAATTGTTCCATGACGATATCCCCATCGTCACGACGGCTTATCCTGACTTCGTCTCCGTCGGTATGTTTGTAAATAAGCGGTTCCGTCCATCCACCAACCTGCATTTGAAATTCATGTCTTTCCAGGCTTGCCCCTATATTGGACAATGAGGCTTCATGCCCAATCACCTCAAAGATTGCTTCCAATTCTTTGACGGGATCAGAGGTTTGGCCTGCGGATGCGTTGGGAACAACAAAGTCTTCCATATCAATCTCCTTTAAAAGATGCCCATTTTTGATAGCAGAAACCCCACAAATAAAAAGCCCCCGCAAATTGCTTTGCAGGGGCTTTTGTTAACCATGACTCGCGTTTTACATCTTCAAGTGCGCCAGGACGGCGAGCAGGAGGATGGCAACGATATTGATGATTTTAATCATCGGGTTGATGGCTGGGCCCGCCGTATCCTTGTACGGATCACCGACGGTGTCGCCCGTCACGGCAGCCTTATGGGTGTCAGAACCCTTGCCGCCATGATGGCCTTCTTCGATATATTTCTTGGCGTTGTCCCACGCGCCGCCGCCCGAAGTCATCGAGATGGCGACGAAGATGCCCGTCACGATCGTGCCGAGCAGCATCGCGCCCAGCGCCGTGAAAGCCTGCGCCTGTCCGGCGACGCAGCGCACGATGGCATAGAGAACAACGGGTGCAGCGACCGGAAGCAGTGACGGGACGATCATTTCCCGTATTGCTGCCTTGGTCAGCATGTCGACGGCGCGGCCATATTCTGGCTTGGCTTCGCCTTGCATGATGCCCTTGATGCTTTTGAATTGGCGACGCACTTCCTGCACCACCGCGCCCGCCGCGCGGCCCACGGCCGTCATGGCCATTGCGCCGAACAGATAGGGCAGCATGCCGCCGATAAACAGACCGACAACGACATAAGGGTTCTGCAGATCGAATTTCACTTCGACATGCGAGAAGTAATGCCGCAGATCTTCGATATAGGCTGCGAACAGCACCAGCGACGCGAGGCCCGCCGAAGCGATGGCATAGCCCTTGGTCACGGCCTTGGTCGTGTTGCCGACCGCATCCAGCGCATCGGTGATGACGCGGATGTC
This sequence comes from Alphaproteobacteria bacterium, assembly GCA_033763555.1. Lineage (GTDB taxonomy): Bacteria > Pseudomonadota > Alphaproteobacteria > UBA9219 > UBA9219 > JALYJG01. The sequence continues at coordinate 35,126 of JANRKK010000010.1, forward strand.
TTTCGGCATGCTGGACATTTCAGCAATACCGCCCGCGTTATCGGTGACGGGGCCGTAGGCGTCGAGCGCCACGATCATTCCGGCCAGCGCCAGCATGGTTGTTGCCGCCAGAGCGATACCGAACAAGCCCGCTGTCATGTAAGCGAGGATGATGCCCACGCAGATAACGATCACGGGCAGGGCGGTCGATTCCATCGATACAGCCAAACCCTGAATGACATTGGTGCCGTGGCCATTCACCGAAGCTGCCGCGACGCTCCGCACCGGGCGGAAAGCGGTCGAGGTGTAGTATTCGGTAATCCAGACCATCAGCGCCGTCACACCCAGGCCGATAAAGGCGCAATAGAGGATGCTCATGCCACTGATGCTTGTACCGTCCAGCTTGGGAACAGCGCCCTGAAAGCCGACGACATTGTGAATGACAAGAGCGATCAGTGCCGCAGAGATCACACCGCTGACGACAAGTCCCTTGTACAAAGCGCCCATGATGTTTTTGTCGCGCTTGCCGAGACGTACAAAGAATGTGCCCGCCACGGAAGCCACGATGCAAACCCCGCCGATCATCAGCGGCAGGATCATCATCGCCTGACGCGCCACATCGCCGAAATAAGTCGCGGCGAGCAGCATAGTAGCAACGATGGTCACGGCATAGGTCTCAAACAAATCTGCAGCCATGCCAGCGCAATCGCCGACATTGTCGCCGACGTTATCGGCAATCACGGCGGGGTTGCGGGGGTCATCTTCCGGGATCCCGGCTTCGACCTTGCCGACCAGATCGGCGCCGACATCGGCGCCCTTGGTAAAAATACCGCCGCCCAGGCGCGCGAAGATGGAAATCAAAGATGCGCCGAAGCTGAGGGCCACCAGCGCCTCAATAATGGGGCGCATATCGCCTGCGCCACCTTTCCATTCGAGCAGGGCGTAGTAGTAGCCACTGACGCCCAGCAGGCCGAGGCCGACCACCAGCATGCCGGTGATGGCGCCTGCGCGGAAAGCAACGCTCAGCGCGGGTTTCAAGCCTTCTTTGGCGGCTGCGGCGGTGCGCACGTTGGCGCGCACGGAAACATGCATGCCGACATATCCAGCGAGACCTGACAGAACGGCGCCAATAATAAATCCGACCGCAACATGCAGGCCGAGGAACAGGCCGAGCGCGATGCAGATCACAATGCCGACGATACCGATCGTCATATACTGACGGTTCAGATAGGCCTTCGCGCCTTCCTGGATGGCGCCAGCGATCTCCTGCATTTTCGGCGTTCCGGCCGACAAAGCGAGGACGCGGTATCCCGTCAGAAGGCCGTAGACAAGGGCCAAAAGGCCGCAGCCGAAAATCAGCATAAACTGGTCGCTCATCATGTTCCTCGCTTGTTCCTGGGGAAAGTTACCGTAAGGCCTTGGCCGGACGCAGAATCCAGCGCACCCGCACAATGCCGAAAGGACTTTAGCATGGCAAGGGGCTTATGGTGCTTCGCGGCAAACCAAAAACTGAATAGACTGCGCGACAGTTGATACCCCTCAGGCCGAATCATGCCCAATCTTTTCTATGAAAAACAGCATGGCCGTGACGCTGGCAAAGTTATTTGCGGCGTGGACGAAGCCGGGCGTGGTCCTTTGGCCGGACCGGTTACGGCGGCGGCCGTAATTTTGCCCGCGACATTGCCGCGTGCGATCACCCGGGAAATCCGCGACAGCAAGAAAATGACCGCGCAGCAGCGTGAGGATTTGTTTGAACCCCTCACCACAACATGTGGCTACGCGATTGCTGAAGCGACAGTCGAGGAGATTGCCAAACATAATATTCTCTGGGCCAGCATGCTGGCGATGAAGCGCGCAGTGGAAAGTCTGAGTGCGCAAGTGGATGTCGCATTGATCGACGGCAATCGTTGTCCGCAACTGGCTTGTCAGGCTGTCGCTATCATCGAAGGCGACGATAAAAGCCTGTCGATTGCCGCAGCCTCTATCATCGCCAAAGTGACGCGCGACCGATTAATGCGAAGGCTGGCCGAGGAGCATCCCGGCTATGGTTGGGAACGTAATGCGGGCTATGGCACCCGCGAACATCTTGATGCTTTGAAGCGCCTGGGCGCTACCTGTTGGCATCGTGACTCTTTTGCACCGATAAGGCAGCTTGAGCTTTTAAACGGGTGACGGAGATGTGTAGGCGGATGGTAGTGCAATTCCAACTTTTAGTGACCAGACAGGAAAATATAAAGTTTTAGTTTCCGGGTCGATGGCAACTTTAGTGCCATGACGTGGGATAAACGGGGAAGCACTTTCAGAGAACCTAGTCAGCTCAGAAGCAGCACAAAAAAATGCGTCGCACCTTGAAATGGTTGGTTGCTCCAAAGAAAAACCCGTCAATTTCAGTTCTTTATAGTTAGGTGTACGACGGAGAACAGCGTCAGCTATTGCTATGAGATCTGGTATGTGCCCCAAATCTAGCTGCTGAATTTCCGGAAGGCGATATGGGACGCTTAGCTCGGTACCTCTCAGGAGTCTTGTAAAAATAAAGGGCATATGTTCCGGGAGCATGAAGTAGAGCCTCTACTGGATTAATGTGTCATGCAAATTAGCAGTATTGTTGCTTTTTGGCTATGCGCCTTGCTTAATATAGTCCGCTCTCCTAAGATTTACTTCGTATTAATTATCAGCAAGTTAGAAGCCTTTCCATGTCTAAAAGATTAAAAACTGCAACCGTTGCCCTGCCGCTGGATCGTATTTTGATCGGTGACAGCATTCGCACCCTTGCCGGGCTGCCGTCGCATTCCATCGACGCCGTTTTCGCCGATCCTCCGTATAATTTGCAATTGGGTGGCGATCTGACGCGCCCGGACAATTCCCGCGTCGATGGCGTGGATGATGATTGGGACAAGTTCGACGATTTCGCTTCCTATGACCAGTTCACGCATGACTGGCTGAAAGAGGTCAAGCGCGTGCTTAAGCCGGATGGCTGTCTCTGGGTGATCGGCAGCTATCACAATATTTTCCGCGTCGGTACGATTTTGCAGAATCTCGGCTTCTGGATTTTGAACGATGTTGTCTGGTGCAAAACCAACCCGATGCCAAATTTCCGTGGCAAGCGTTTCACCAACGCGCATGAAACTCTGATCTGGGCTTCGCCCTCGCGCGAAGCCAAGCCGTGCTTCAACTATGAAGCCATGAAAAATATGAATGACGAAAAGCAGATGCGCAGCGACTGGATTCTGCCGATTTGCAGCGGCAAGGAAAGATTGCGCGAAGGTGGCGATAAGGTGCATCCAACGCAGAAGCCCGAAGCCCTGCTCTATCGCGTCATCATGTCCTCGACCAAGCCGGGCGATGTCATCCTCGATCCATTCTTTGGCTCAGGCACAACGGGTGCGGTGGCGAAACGCCTCGGTCGTCACTTCATCGGCCTTGAGCGCGACAAAACCTATGCCAAACATGCCGAGCGCCGCATCGCCGAAATTTCTCCAGGACCATCGCCGGAATTCCTGTTGACCCCCTCCAAACGCGAAGAACCGCGCATTCCCTTCGGCACAGTGTTGGAGCGCGGCCTGCTGACGCCGGGTGATTTCCTTTATGACGAACGCAAGCGCCACAAGGCGCGCGTAATTGCTGATGCAACGCTGACCGCGTCAGGCCGCGACGGTGAAGTGCGCGGCTCCATCCATAAAGTTGGTGCACTGGTGCAGGGGCTTCCGGCCTGCAATGGCTGGACATTCTGGTGTTTTAATGCGGGCGGCAAGCTGGTTCCCATCGACTTATTGCGTCAACGTATCCGCGCTGAACATGTCGGCCAGCAAAGCTGAGCTTATAGCTTCCTTATAAATTCCATTTTATGTTTTGTTTTGCCGGGGCAAAGCCTGATGGCTTCCTTATTTCCGGGAAGACTACAGTTCCAATCTCCTGAAACAGCCACAAGGGAGGTTGACATGCCAGCACCACAAACACCCGGAAAACCGCTTGAAGGCAAGCCGCCTTCAACGACTGTCCGCTATGGTTCGCCGCAGCCCAATCCAAGCCCGTTTCCTGACGCCGATCAGGATGGCTTGTCAGATGCCTATGAAGGCCAGCATGCGATGAGGCCGAATGACGCATCGGATGCAGGAACCGATCCGGATGCCGATGGGCAGAATACGCTGCAGGAATTCCGTCAGGGCAGTGATCCCTGGAAGTCGGATAATCCTGCCGCCCAACAACAGCAGCCACAGCCGCAACCGCGTCCGCGCAAGGATACGGAAGGCCCTAATCCAAATCCGGGGCCGGAAGGCTACTAACCCGTCAGTTTTTTGATCTGGAAATGCGCTGTCCTATGTCCTTGGGGCAGCGCATTTTTCTGCCTTCATGGCTTTCGGGGCCTTTTTCGGCTATAATGACCAAAAATTTGGAAAGGCAGAAACATGCCGAAACAGCCTCCCAAAGAACCTGAAATTGATTATCGCCGCCGCCCGCGACCGAATGGCAGACTGGATTCGGATGGCGATGGAATACCGGATGAGGATGAGCTTAAATTTGGTCTCAATCCATTCGATCCGAATGATGCCAAGAGTGATCTGGATAGGGATGGTCGTAACGCATTGCAGGAATATAGAGAGGGTACAAACCCGAGAAAACCGGAGCTGGGCCCTGTTGCGGGTGTGCAGCGCCAGGCGCTAGCACCACAAACTCCCCAAAAACGTCGACGCCGCGGCAGGGAGCTGGACTCTCCGGCCCCCGGCAGTACGACGGACGAAGACTAACAATCCTCTCGACGCCGCGCAGGCTTGGCGTTATGAAAGGGCCATCCTTTCCTGTATGTTTTTACCATGCCTGATACTTCCTATGATCTTATCGTAATCGGCGGCGGCCCGGGCGGTTATGTCGCGGCCATCCGCGCGGCGCAGCTGGGCATGAAGACAGCCTGCGTCGATATGCGCGAAACGCTGGGCGGTACTTGCCTTAATGTTGGCTGCATTCCGTCCAAGGCACTGCTCACCAGTTCCGAAAAATATGTCGAAGTCAAGGATCATCTCGGCGTTCACGGTGTGAAAACAGGCAGTGTCACGTTCGATCTTGTTACCATGATGGGCCATAAGGACAAGGTGGTGAAAGACAATACGGCAGGCATCGAATATCTGTTTCGTAAAAACAAGGTCGACTGGCTCAAGGGCAAAGGCCGCATCGCAGGCGCGGGGCAGGTGGCTGTCGAGGGTCCCAAAGGCGCGCAAACCTACACAACCAAAAATATCATGATCGCTACGGGCTCGGAAAGCATGCCGCTGCCGGGCGTGACGGTGGATGAAAAACGCATTGTGTCGTCAACAGGCGCGCTGACACTTTCACCCGTGCCGAAAAGCATGGTGGTGATCGGCGGCGGTTATATCGGTCTTGAAATGGGCTCCGTCTGGCAGCGCCTCGGCGCGCAAGTGACAATCGTGGAATTTCTTGATCGTATCCTGCCGGGCATGGATGGCGAAGTGTCTAAAACCATGCAGAAGATTCTGGCGAAGCAGGGAATGCTGTTCAAGCTCGGCACCAAAGTCGCTTCGGCAAAAACCGAAGGCGCGCAGGTGACTTTGATGCTTGAGCCTGCCGCCGGGGGCGCGGCCGAAAAAATGCAGGCGGATGTGGTGCTCGTGGCCATTGGTCGCCGTCCCTACACCGAAGGGTTGGGGTTAGAGCAGGCGGGCATGAAGCTTGATGATCGCAAACGCATCATCGTCGATGGCCATTTCCAGACCAATGTGAAAGGCGTCTATGCCATCGGCGATGTGATCGCGGGGCCAATGCTGGCGCACAAGGCCGAGGAAGAAGGCAGCGTCTGCGCCGAAATCATCGCCGGGCAGTCTGGCCACATCAATTACGATGCCATTCCCGGCGTGGTTTACACATGGCCGGAAGCTGCTTCGGTCGGCAAGACGGAAGAACAACTGAAGCAGGAAGGCGTCGCTTTCAAGGCCGGAAAGTTTCCGTTCTCGGCCAATGGCCGTGCCCGCGCGATGGCAGAAACCGACGGCTTCGTGAAAATCCTTGCCGATGCCAAAACCGACCGCGTGCTTGGCGCGCATATTGTCGGGCCGGATGCCGGAACGATGATTGCCGAACTGGCATTAGCCATCGAGTTTGGTGCCAGCAGCGAAGACATCGCTCGCACCAGCCACGCGCACCCAACACTCAATGAAGCGGTAAAAGAAGCCGCCCTCGGTGTTGATGGCCGCACAATCCATATTTGAAGTGAAGGAAGCGAAAAAGTTGTTCGATTAGCTCGGGACAACGTGAATCTTGCGCTCTCCGTGCGGATGCAGATTTCGTGTAATGGTGTTGTGGTCGCCAGCCATATTCAGGAAAGAGTTATCTTCCCGAAGGCTAGGGAAAACACTTCCAAAAAATATGGCCGCATCTTCGGAGATTTCAATTTCTGTGACTGGCCGATTGCTTTGCGATACCGAGACTGTATTTGCTGCTTCGACAGTGTGGTGAGCAAGAGCTTGCATCGTTTGCATGCCATCGGCGGTATTGATAGACAAAAATGCATGAACATTTACTAAGCTTGAACCGCTGCGCCGCTGAATTGTATCGCCAGCCATAAATCCCACAATTCTGCTTCCTGCTTCAGCAATGCGGGTAATAGCTCTACAGTTGTATGCGCAAATATATTGGAGGAAGGCTTGTGCGCGATGTTCGTTCCAGCCTATGCCGCTGGAGGTCTGGGTTGCGCTGTCTGCCATGAAGTGGACAAGCCGATCAATATCGGCCTCTTCGGCAATGCGGATCTTGACGTCGGATGCCGGAGGACGCTTGTTGTCCAGGATTTCACGGGCGGCCTGGACGTATAGTCTTTCAAGAGTATAGCCATGCCTTTCCCACATGCTCTTGGGAAAATCTGGCGCTTTATATGTTTGCGACAGATTTCTGACTATATGTTCTCCGAACCTGCCCTCGCTGACTTCATCTGCGTAGGCCCGTCCGACATAACCTATTTCAGTGCCGAGTCTCATCCCTCTGTATTCACGCGAAATAAAAACATCTGGTTCTGTAAGATTAAAACCTTCAGGTCCCGGGGCAATACGGGCGAAAAACCCTCCGACAATTCTATTTTTTTGTGCTGTGTCTACCAATGCTAATCGACTTCCTGGCCGTGCAAGCCGTTCCTTAAGAAGGCCGCGTGCTGTATCCGGAGTCCATTTGGGTTCTATCATTTCTACTTCGTTGAAAACTTCAGCGTAAAGATCAGCCAATTGCTCAAGCTGTTCAGGGCGAAGCATTGTGTTTTCAAGGTCGATAGCCAGAAAACGGCGACCTTCCCTGTCGACTTTTGCCGACGGGACCGCGTCAGATATAGAAAGGTTGCTACCGCCCATTCCAATTGCTCCACTTAAAAATGCGCTCATGGTTATTCCCTCCATCTATTTCGATGAAGGTCCGCCTTTTTTCTTTGTTGGTACTATTGCTTCGGCCCATAAAAGATCGAACTGCTTCTTCAAATTTTCGACAAGGAATTCGGAGTAAATAGAGACCGTCATAAAGAAATCTGGCGTTGTGTGCATCATGAACGAAGCATAATTGCCATAAAGGTAAAACGGCATGACCCACTTATGGTCTTTTTTCAGCCAGCGATACTGGCAGTAATCAAAGGTGAAATTGTAATCGCCTTCCCAGATCAGGCAGCGCGCATCCAGTCCGGAGATCGCGCGCATTTTATCGGCATAGGCTTTGACATATTCCGGCGCTACAGTTGGCGCATAGTTATCGGACAGTGCGAGATGCCGCGTGATGGGCGCGCCATCCCGGGCGACGTTGTACACATGATCCAGTTTTTCGATGAAACCTTCCTTGCCTTGAAAAGTTCGGACGAGTTCTTTCTTTTTTCGGACGCCTTCATCTTCGGTAAAGGCCACATCATGTGAAGCAAACGCCCGGACGATGGCATCCGCCGTTTGTTCCTGCGGGCGGAAAGTGCCGTGTTCAATATTTTTAACGGTCTCGGGCGAAATATTCGCCGCTTTGGCCAGGTCGTTTCTGGTCCAATCGAGCAAGCCTCGTGCGGCTCGGAGCTGGGCGGCGGTTAGAATCATCGGTCAACACCTGAAAAATTAAAAACCAAAATGCCTATCTTAAATATCGTCCTACCCAATATTCCGGATAGAATGACCTAATTTAGGCATGTGCTGCAAGCGACCCATTACTTTCATCAACTTAGACTGGCAAGACATTTGGTTAAACGCTGTTGGAGGGGTACAGAAAAAGATGTATTTATGCAACTCTTTTTGGTACTTAATTCCCTTTTTTAGGGATTTTTTATCGGCCCTCTTTACCACAATTCTTCAAGTGCAAAGCGTGAAATCAACACTTGATTCTCCGCCCGGGAATGCCTAGATTAACCCTACTTCGATGGATTGACGGGGGTGGGCCAAAAGCCCGCCTTTTTTGTTGTCCGATTCGGAGGCGAAACGGTAAGGGATGTTGCGGTCACGCAATGAGCCAGGGCCATGAGTGTGAAGCCGATTGAAGCCAAGATTGAAGCGCTGATCACGGATGATCTGTCCGGCATGGGCTATGAACTCGTGCGTGTTCACTTGATGTCGGGCGGCAGCTATTTGACGTTGCAGGTCATGGCTGAACGGGCCGACCGCAAGCCGATGACCGTCGATGACTGCGTGAAGATCAGTCGTGCGGTGTCCGACAAGCTGGACGCTGACGATACGATGGCCGATCGCTACACGCTGGAAGTCAGTTCGCCGGGCATTGACCGTCCCTTGGTACGGCTGAAAGATTTTGAGCGCTTCACGGGCCATGTGGCGCGCGTGGAATTGGAAATGCCGCTTGAAGGGCCAGAAGGCGGGCAGAAACGTTTTCAGGGCAGCATCGTCCGGATTACCGGGCGCGAGCCCGATGCTGAAATTGAATTGCGCACCCAAAGTGGGGAAGTGCGCGTTCCGGTCAAGGGCATTGCCCGCGCCCGGTTGGTGCCGGAAAGCACCTTGTCCCGCGCAGATACAAAACATTAAGCCAGGAACGTAAGAGGAGACGAAGAGGTCATGGAATTACTGCACGCAGCTGATGCCGCCGCCCGCGAAAAGGGTGTTGAACGCGACGAAATTCTGGTGGCGATGGAGCAGGCCATCCAGAAGGCCGGACGCGCCAAATACGGGCATGAGCACGATATTCGCGCCGAAATCGACCGCAAGACGGGCGAGGTTCGCCTGCAGCGCTGGCTGCTGGTCGCCGATCCGGTGGAAAATGAATTCACGCAAATCACACTGAAGGCTGCCAAGAAATCGAATCCCAAAATTGCGGTTGGCGAATATATTGTTGATGATCTGCCGCCGATCGAAATGGGCCGTATCTCGGCGCAGACGGCCAAGCAGGTGATCGTGCAGAAAGTGCGCGAAGCCGAACGCAAGCGTCAGTACAACGAATTCAAAGACCGTGTTGGCGAAATCGTCAGCGGTATCATCAAGCGCGTTGAGTACGGCAATGTCACGGTCGATCTCGGCCGCACCGAAGCCATGCTGCGCCGGGATGAAACTCTGCCACGCGAGCATATGAAGAATGGCGACCGCATCCGCGCCTACATCTATGATGTGCGCGAAGAACAGCGCGGTCCGCAGATTTTCCTCTCCCGCACGCATCCTCTGTTCATGGCCAAGCTGTTCGCGCAGGAAGTGCCGGAAATCTATGACAATGTCATCGAGATCAAGTCTGTCGCCCGCGATCCGGGCAGCCGTGCGAAGATCGCTGTCGTATCGAACGACAGTTCCATCGACCCCGTCGGCGCCTGCGTCGGCATGCGCGGTAGCCGCGTTCAGGCTGTCGTCGGCGAACTGCAGGGCGAAAAGATCGACATCATCCCCTGGTCGCCCGATCCGGCGACTTTCGTCGTCAACGCCCTTGCGCCTGCCGAAGTCGCCAAGGTCGTGCTGGATGAAGACAGCAACCGTATGGATGTTGTGGTGCCAGACGAACAATTGTCCTTGGCCATCGGCCGCCGTGGGCAGAATGTCCGCCTCGCTTCGATGCTGACGGGCTGGGATATCGACATTTTGACGGAAAAGGAAGAATCCGAACGCCGTCAGCAGGAATTGGCAACGCGTACGGCGCTTTTTGTCGAAGCTCTGGCCGTCGATGATGTTATTGCACATTTGCTCGTCACCGAAGGTTTCACGAAGGTGGAGCAGATCGCTGAGACATCGCTGGATGAACTGGCCGAAATCGAAGGTTTCGATCAGGAAGTCGCTGGCGAGTTGCAGGAACGTGCCCGCGCCTGGCTGGCTGAGAACGCCGCCAAGCTCGAAGCGCAGCGCAAGGAATTCGGCGTTGCCGACGAAGTTGTCGCGCTGCCCGGCCTGTCCATCGAAATGGTGGTCAAGCTTGGCGAGAAAGGTGTGAAGTCGTTGGATGACGTTGCCGATCTGGCTAGCGATGAGCTGCGCGAGATCATTGGCACCGACAATCTGACGGAAAACAAGGCCAATGAAATCATCATGGCCGCCCGTGCGCACTGGTTTACGGAAGGGGCCGCTCCGGCTCCGTCTGTACCCGCTTAGCTATGAGGTACGGCGGAATATATGCAAGCGGCTCCCTACCCAGCCCACGAAAAACCAGCGGCGTCTGAGTCCGAGAAGACCAGGCGTTGCCTGGTGACGGGTGAAGTGCTGCCCAAGGCTGAGCTGATCCGCTTCGTTGCCGATCCCTTGAACATGATTGTTCCTGACCTGGCGCAGAACCTGCCGGGACGCGGCCTGTGGGTCAGCGCTTCGCGTGAAGCCATTGTTACCGCCGTACAGAAAAATCTTTTTGCCAAGGCGGCGAAGGATTCTGTCCAGGCTGCGCCGGATCTGGCTGATCAGGTGGCGCAGCTGCTGCGGAAACGCTGCCTTGAATTTCTAGGCCTTGCACGCCGAGCGGGCATTGCCGTTCTGGGACAGGCGCAAGTTGAAGAAGCACTGAAGAAAAACAAGCTAGCTTTGCTGCTGCTGGCCGATGATGCCAGTCAGCCTTTGGTGAATAAAAACAGCGTACCAGAAATTCGCTGGCTGACCCGCAACGAACTGGGCGCAGCGCTCGGGCATGATCAGATCGTCTATGCCGGGCTGAAACCGCATGCGCTGGCGGGTAAACTGGAATCCGAACTTGCACGGCTGGAAAAACTGGCTGCACCAACCCTTTCAAACTCTGGATCGTGAGACGTGATGACCGATAAAGACAAAAAAGTTTTAAGCCTCGGCGGCAGCAAACCGAAACTGGAGCTGAAGAAGTCGGTGTCTTCCGATGGCTCCAATGCTCCGGCGGGCTCCGTGAAGCAAAGCTTTTCGCATGGCCGTTCCAAAACGGTTGCGGTCGAAGTCAAGCGGCCCAAGCGCGGCGAAACCGCACCAGCGGGTGAAGCCGCCTCGGCGCGCCAGCAGCAGATGGTCAGTGGGCCGGAACCCGGCACATCTGTCAGTGTCAGCAGCCGCGGCCGCGCCACCAGCGCCATTATCCGCCAGCTGACTCCGGAAGAACGGGATGCCCGCACGCGCGCCCTGCGCGGAGCGGTTCTGGACAATGAAAAACGCGATGGTGACGGTAATTTCGACAGTTCGCATCCGCCGTTAGGCTCCGAAGTCAGTTTCGGTACGCCCGATGCTTTGCGTCAGCGTGAGCTGGAAGAGCTCCGCCGCATTCAGGAACAGGAAAAAACGGAAAGCGGCCAGTCCGAACGTATGCGCGTTGCCAATCGCGCGGGTGAAACAGCTGCGGCCAAAGCCGCAGCATTGATGAAGCGTGGCCTGATGGGCGAAGGCGAGGATGAAGCGCCGCGCAGAGGACATCATAAACCCGGACGCGGAGCGCCAACGCGCGGACGCGGGATGGGCGATACGCGACGCAGCGGTGGCCGCATTACGGTCACACAGGCCTTGTCGGATAACGAGGGGCGCATGCGCAGTATGGCTTCCATGCGTCGCCGCATCGAGCGTGAAAAACGCCAGGCGATGCAGCACGGCCAGGAACAACAGAAAATCAGCCGCGATGTGACTATTCCCGAAGTCATTACGGTACAAGAACTTGCCAACCGTATGGCTGAGCGCGGCGTTGAAGTTATCAAGGTGTTGATGAAATTGGGCGTCATGGCGACGATTACGCAGACAATTGATGCCGACACCGCCGAGCTTGTGGCGACAGAACTGGGTCATCGCATCAAGCGTGTTGCGGATTCGGATATCGAATCCAACCTCAGCACAATTGAAGACACGCTGGAAAATCTGAAGCCGCGTCCGCCTGTCGTCACGGTTATGGGCCATGTCGACCATGGTAAAACCTCGCTGCTCGACGCTTTGCGCAAGACCGATGTGGTCGCAGGCGAGGCGGGGGGCATTACCCAGCATATCGGTGCGTATCAGGTCACGCTGCCGCAGGCCATGCATGGCTTTGACCGTATCACTTATATTGATACGCCTGGCCACGCCGCCTTTACCGAAATGCGTTCGCGTGGCGCGCAAGTGACGGATATCGTCATTCTGGTTGTCGCCGCTGATGACGGTATCAAGCCGCAGACCATTGAAGCCATTCGCCACGCCAAGGCTGCGAATGTGCCGATGATCATCGCCATCAACAAATGCGATTTGCCGGGCGCCAACCCGGGCCGCGTGCGACAGGAGTTGCTGCAGCACGATATTCAAGTCGAAGAAATGGGCGGTGAAGCTCTGTCCGTGGAAATTTCAGCCAAGACCCGCAAGGGATTGGACAAGCTGCAGGAAGCCATTCTGCTGCAGGCGGAAATCCTTGATCTCAAGGCCAACCCGGACCGTCCCGCGGAAGGTTCAGTTGTCGAAGCCAAGCTTGAAAAAGGCCGCGGTACGGTCGCTACGGTTCTTGTGAAACGCGGAACGCTCCGTGTTGGCGATATTATCGTCGCTGGCAGCGAATCCGGCCGCGTCCGCGCCATGATTGATGATCATGGCCGCAATGTGCAGGAAGCGCCTCCGGCCATGCCTGTGGAAGTGCTCGGCCTGAATGGTGCCCCGGTCGCGGGTGACGAACTGGTCGTGGTGCAGGACGAAGGCAAAGCCCGCGAAATCAGTGAATTCCGTGCGCGCCGCAAGCGCACCGTGGCCGCCGCCGCCAGCCAGCGCGGCACGCTGGAGCAGATGCTAGAAAACATCAAGGCAGGCACGGCCAGAGAACTGGCCGTCCTTATCAAGGGCGACGTGCATGGCTCAGTCGAGGCAATCAAGACAGCCTTGATCAAACTGACGGACGAAAACACCGAAGTTCGCGTTCGTGTGCTGGATGCCGCCGTCGGCGCCATTACGGAATCTGACGTTACGTTGGCCAAGGCATCGAAAGCCATGATCATCGGCTTCAATGTCCGCGCCAACGCTCAGGCCCGCGAAATGGCGAAGCGCGACGGCGCTGAAATCCGCTATTACTCGATCATCTATAACGTGATTGATGATGTGAAGCAGGCATTGTCAGGTCTTCTGGCACCGACATTGCGCGAAAAATTCCTCGGCAATGCGCAAATTCTGCAGGTCTTCAACATCAGCAAGGTCGGCAAGATCGCGGGCTGTAAAGTCACAGAAGGTACCGTCAAGCGCGGCGCGAAGGTACGCCTGTTGCGCGACAACGTGGTCATCCATGAAGGTACGCTCAAAACGCTCAAGCGCGTTAAGGACGAAGTCAAGGAAGTCCGCGAAGGCTTTGAATGCGGTATGGCCTTCGAGAATTACGACAATATCGAAGTCGGTGATGTCATCGAATGCTTCGAGATGGAAGAGATCGCAAGGCAGCTTTAATCATGGTTAAGCCGTGGTTGTTAACCAGTGCTTCCGCCTTGTTGAAAGTATAGTGCCTTTGTAGACTGGCGTCAGAATGAAGTTCGTATATTGAGTATATTTTATTGAGGAGATTTTTATGGCTAGCGAAGAGGAAATAAGATCATATAGGTCTGTACGTCGTTTTCACGACATTTTGCGTGAAGAATTGGGCGGCTTGCTTACGGCTTGTTACCCTGATGGTCTGAGAAGATCCGACAGACATGAAGCTGTACTTTATGTCACCCGCGCCGCGAAAAGCATAACTGAGCCCGTTCAGCTTATTGCTTGGAGTGCCATTCTTAACAGCACTGTTTTAGAAACCTATATTCCGCCGGGCTTTCAGCCAAAACATGAGGCATTGGCGACCTTTATTCGCGAGGCTCTTAAGGATAGTCCGGAAGGGGTATGGATGAATCCTTATTCCCATAGAATGCAAAAGCTATTGGGAACTGAAGATTTGGATATGAGTGATTTTTTGTCGGGCGCACTATCAAAAACTTACCAGGAAACGCCCATCTATATTCTCGATCTGCCTCCCGGTATGCCTGCCGATAAGGCTGAAGCCAGACGGGCCGACCTTGCCGAGCAAACGCGGCTGGATGTTATTGGAAGACATGCGGATGGGACCATGTTGGCTTCCACACAGCCGAAAAGACCCGCAAAGTACCAGAAAGCCATTGGGCGGGCCCTTAAACGCTTTGATCAAACACCCCGCGTCGGCTAACGTCGGGGTTTCAGTAGGTCTTTTTACGGGGATTCATGCGCAGCCAGCGTCAACTTCGCGTCGGTGAGGAAATTCGGCACGCCATCGCTACAGTGCTGATGCGCGGGGATGTGCCGTGGCCGCATGGTTTCGTTGCGCCTATGGTTACGGTGACCGAGGTGCAGATCAGCCCTGACCTGACCAACGCAACGGTCTTTGTCATGCCGCTGGGCGGCGTGCAGATCAAGGAAACCGTCGATGGCCTCAACGACATTGCCGGATTTTTCCGCCATGCTGTCGCAAAGGCCGTAAAACTCCGCCATGTACCCCGGCTGCGCTTTACCGCCGACGATACCTTTACCAATGCCGCGCGCATCGAAAAAATCCTGCATGACCCGGAAGTCGCGAAGGATTTGGAAGACCGCGACGATTAACCTCCATGAAAAGCCGCAAACCCAAAATCCCTGTTCATGGCTGGCTTGTTCTCGACAAGCCTGTGGGCCTCACGTCAACGCAAGCGCTTGGCAAAGCGCGGCGCTTGCTGGGTGGTGGCAAGGCAGGGCATGGCGGCACGCTTGATCCGCTGGCGACAGGAATTTTACCTCTGGCTTTCGGCGAAGCGACGAAACTCATCCCTTACATCATGGACGGCGACAAGGAGTATGAATTCACCGTGCGCTGGGGCGAAGCGCGCGATACCGAAGATGCCGAAGGAAAAATTACGGCGACAAGCGACAAGCGTCCGTCCGAGGATTCTATTCGCAAGGGACTGCCCTTTTTCGTCGGCGCCATTCAGCAAACACCGCCGGCTTTCTCAGCCATCAAGCTGGATGGCGAACGCGCTTATGACATCGCTCGCGCTGGTGGCACGCCGGAGCTAACGCCGCGGCAAGTCTCCATCTATAGTTTTGAGTTGATTGCCATGCCTGATGCTGACAAGGCCGTGTTTCGTGTCCATTGCGGGAAGGGGATGTATGTCCGTTCATTGGCTCGGGACTTAGCGGCGAGCCTGGGGACATATGGTTATGTGAAGGCCTTACGCCGCACGCGGGTCGGGCCGTTCCACCTCGAAAAATCCATGACGCTTGAGAAACTGGAACAAGCGGCACAAGAGGGCGGGGCAGGTACGGCGTTGCTGGGGTTGCAGGCAGCCCTCGGTGATGTTCCGGCGCTTCAGCTTTTGCCCGGAGAGGCGCAGCGCTTGCGGACAGGGCAGGGCGTCCTTATCCGTCCTCAACACAACGACTTGCTGGATCTTCCGCTGATTTTTGCCGAACATCAGGGCGTGCCTGTGGCGTTGGTGGAGCCACAGGCTGGAGAATTTAAAGTTTTACGCGGGTTTCATTTCTAAAAGCGGCTGTAAAACCCTTTAGAAACAGGGCTTAACCCAACCCCATAATTTACTGGCTAAATCAGCCCGCTTTGTGCATAAAGACGCACTTTTTACTGATCGCTGGACGACATCCTGGGATCAGTAGTTGTTAACGTTTTGAGAGAGGAGAACCACGATGTCGAGCGTAGCCGAGCGCAAAACCGCGCTTATCAAGAAGCATGCCCGTGCCAAGGGCGACACCGGTTCACCGGAAGTCCAGATCGCCGTCCTGACGGACCGCATCAACCACCTGACCGCGCATTTCGAGAAGCATGTGAAGGACCATCACTCCCGCCGCGGGTTGCTGATGATGGTCGGCAATCGCCGCCGCCTTTTGACCTATCTCAAGCGCACCAACTCCGCCGCTTACGAAAAGCTGATCGGCGAATTGGGTCTGCGCAAGTAATGCGCAGCAGGCGTTCGGCTCTTCTGCCGATAAGGTGTCATATACAGAATTCATGAAGCACAAGCAGCATGAAGGCCGTCCGGCATGGGGCCGGATGGGACTCTCACACGAAAGAGGAACGTAAGATGTTTAAAGTTTATCGCAAGGAAATGGACTGGGGTGGCCGCAAGCTGATGCTCGAAACAGGCCGCATCGCCCGTCAGGCTGACGGCGCGGTACTCGCAACCCTCGGCGGCACGACCGTGCTTTGCACCGTTGTCGGCGCGCCGAAAGCGAAAGAGGGTGTGGATTTCTTCCCCCTCACCGTCAACTATCAGGAAAAGACATTCGCAGCGGGCAAGATTCCCGGTGGTTTTTTCAAGCGCGAAGGGCGCCCGACTGAAAAGGAAACGCTGACCAGCCGTCTGATCGATCGGCCTATCCGTCCGCTGTTTCCCGAAGATTACCGTTGTGAAACCCAGGTGGTGGCGACTGTTCTTAGCCATGATCTGGAAAATGATCCCGACATGGTGGCGATGATTGGCTGCTCGGCAGCCCTTACCATCTCTGGCATTCCGTTCTTCGGGCCTATCGGCGCGGCGCGGGTCGGCTACAAAAATGGCCAGATGATCCTGAACCCGACGATTGCCGAAACCGCCGAAAGCGAGATGGATCTCGTCGTCGCTGGTACCAAGGAAGGCGTTCTGATGGTCGAATCCGAAGCCAGAGAGCTTCCGGAAAACACCATGCTTGATGCTGTTATGTTTGGCCATAAGAGCTTCCAGCCCGTCATCGATCTGATCATTGCGCTGGCTGAAATGTGCGCCAAGGAGCCGCGCGAATTGCCTGTGCCCGCCTATGACAAGAAGGCGTTGCAGGCGAAGGTGAAGGCTTTGGTTGAAGGCGATGTGAAGGGTGCCTATGCCGAAACCGTTAAGCAAACGCGCTACACCAAGCTCGGTGCCTTAAAGGAAAAGGCGCTGGCAGCCATTTCGGCGGAAGAGTTTTCGCCGAAGGCGGTTGAAGCGGAAATCGAGCAGCTGAAATACGACTATGTCCGTGGCTCGATTTTGGACACAGGTCGCCGTATCGACGGGCGCGACACCAAGACGGTTCGCCCTATCGTTTGCGAAGTTGGCGTTCTGCCCCGGGCTCACGGCTCGGCGCTGTTTACCCGTGGAGAGACACAGGCACTGGTCGTCACCACGCTCGGTACGGGCGAGGATGAGCAGATTATCGACGCTCTGACAGGCGAGTACCGCGAACACTTCATGCTGCACTATAACTTCCCGCCCTATTCGGTCGGGGAAACAGGCCGTATGAGCGGCCCTGGCCGCCGCGAAATCGGCCATGGCAAGTTGGCCTGGCGCGCGATGCGCCCACTTTTGCCCGCCAAGGACAAGTTCCCCTACACCATTCGTGTGGTGTCGGAAGTGACCGAGTCCAACGGTTCCTCCTCGATGGCGACGGTTTGCGGATCGTCCCTCTCGCTGATGGATTCGGGTGTGCCGATGTCCGCTCCGGTCGCGGGTATCGCCATGGGCCTCATCAAGGAAGATCGCGGTTATGCCGTGTTGTCGGATATTCTCGGCGATGAGGATCATCTTGGCGACATGGATTTCAAGGTCGCGGGCACGCAAAAGGGCGTAACCTCGCTGCAGATGGACATCAAGATCACCTCCATCACGGGTGAGATCATGCGCATCGCGCTTGATCAGGCGCGTGAAGGTCGCCTGCATATCCTCGGCGAAATGGCCAAGGCCTTGACAAGTGCGCGCGACGGCGTGAATGAAAACGCTCCGCGCATCACGACGATCAACATTCCAAAGGACAAGATCCGCGAAGTGATCGGTTCGGGTGGCAAGGTTATCCGTGAAATCTGTGAAACCACCGGAGCCAAGATCGACATCGAAGATGATGGTACGATCAAGGTTGCCGCAGTGGATCAGAAAGCCGCGGATGCCGCGATTGCTTGGATCAAGGGCATTGTGTCAGAGCCGGAAATCGGCGTGATCTACACGGGTAAAGTCGTGAAGATCATGGATTTCGGCGCTTTCGTGAACTTCATGGGTTCGCGCGATGGCCTCGTCCATATCTCGGAACTCGCACAGCAGCGCGTCGGTAAAGTGTCCGACGTCGTCAATGTCGGCGACGAAGTGCGCGTAAAAGTGCTCGGTGTCGATGATCGCGGCAAGGTTAAACTGTCGATGAAAGTTGTCGATCAGGCCACAGGTGAAGATCTGACGCAGCGCCAGGCAAGCTAATAGGTATTCAACCGCCCTTCCGGCATAAACCGGAAGGGCGGTTGCCTCGCTTGTGTTTTCCCTGCGCCTTCGGCATAAAAAGACAGTGATTCTGTCTTTTTCTGTCGATTCCCCATGAAAATCCTCGTTACCGTTAAACGCGTCATCGATTTCAACGTTAAAATCCGCATCAAGCCGGATGGCAGCGGCGTTGAGACCGCCAACGTCAAAATGTCCATGAACCCCTTCGACGAAATCTCTGTCGAGGAAGCCGTGCGTCTGAAGGAAAAAGGCGTCGCCACCGAAACTGTGGCCGTGACATTTGGACCAACAGCGGCGCAGGAAGCCTTGCGCACCGCCATGGCGGTCGGCATCGACCGCGCCATCCATGTGCCGATTGAAACGGAAATCCAGTCACTGGGCGTTGCCAAGGCGCTGGCGAAAATCGTTGAAAAGGAAAAACCGCAGCTGGTCATTCTCGGCAAGCAGGCGATTGACGGCGATAGCGGCCAGACGGGCGCCTTGCTGGCCGCTTTCCTCGGCTGGGGGCAGGGAACCTTCGCCTCCAAGGTTGAAATTGCAGGCGACAAGGTCAAGGTCACGCGCGAGGTTGATGGCGGGCTGGAAACGGTGGAACTGAAACTGCCTGCCGTTGTTACGACCGACCTGCGCTTGAACGAACCGCGCTACGCTGCGCTTCCAAACATCATGAAGGCCAAGAAAAAACCGATCGAAAGCATGACGCCTGCCGATCTGGGCGTTGATTTCACGCCACGCGTTGCAACGCTGAAGGTTGCCGAGCCGCCCAAGCGCAAGGCGGGTATCAAGGTTCCCGATGTTGCGACGTTGGTCGATAAGCTTCGGAATGAAGCGAAGGTGATTTCGTGAGCTACACCTTAACGTCATTCCAGAAAACTTTCTTTTCGACGCACAGCGGCGAAAGAGAGTTTATCTGGAACCCAGTTGGCCTATCGGCAAAAGCTGCTCGATCCGATAAGGGAACTGGGTCCCGGATAAAATTTGTCTCCACTGCGTTTCGCCAAATTTTTCCGGGATGACGTAAAAAATAGGAAATTCCCATGCCCGTTCTTGTTATCGCCGAACATGACCATAAAAACCTGAAGCCTGCGACGCTGAACGTCGTAACGGCGGCGGCAAAACTGGGTCAGCCCATCACGGTTCTGGTTGCCGGGAAAGATTGCGCGGCGGCGGCGCAGGCTGCGGCAGCGGTATCCGGCGTTACGGAAGTGCTGCATGCCGACGATACGGCTTATGCGCATTTTCTCGCCGAAAATATGGCCTCGTTGATCGCCAAACTGGCACCTGGCTATTCACATGTGCTGGCGGCTTCGGGTACCAACGGCAAAAACTTTTTGCCGCGCGCAGCGGGCCTGTGCGATTGTGGGCAGATTTCGGACATCCTCAGCGTCGAAAGCGCCGATACCTTCACCCGCCCGATATACGCGGGCAATGCCATTGCCACGGTGCAGTCAAAAGAGAAAATCAAGTTTATCACCGTCCGCACCACGGTGTTTGATGCCGCTCCGGCAACGGGCGGCAGCGCGGCGGTCAAGAAAATCGACGGCGTGGGCGACAGCGGTCTCAGCACATTCGTCAGCCAGGAATTGTCAAAGTCCGAACGGCCGGAACTGACCGCGGCGCGCGTGATTGTATCGGGGGGCAGAGGGCTGGG
>JANRKK010000011.1:0-4555 GCA_033763555.1 Alphaproteobacteria bacterium
CGAAGAGGAGATGAAGCGCTCCTACCTCGATTACGCGATGAGCGTGATCGTTTCGCGTGCCCTGCCCGATGTGCGCGACGGCCTCAAGCCCGTGCATCGCCGCATTCTCTATGCGATGAAGGAAGGCGGTTACGACAGCACGAAACCCTATAAGAAATCCGCGCGTATCGTCGGCGATGTCATGGGTAAATATCACCCGCATGGTGATGCGGCGATTTACGATGCCATGGTTCGCATGGCACAGAATTTTTCCATGCGCCTCATGCTCATCGATGGGCAAGGCAATTTCGGCTCGATGGACGGTGACCCGCCCGCGGCCATGCGTTACACCGAAGCACGTTTGGCGAAAAGCGCCGAAACACTGCTGGAAGATATCGACAAGGATACAGTCGATTTCCACCCCAACTACGATGAGTCCACGGAAGAGCCGGATGTCCTGCCGTCCCGTTTTCCCAACCTGCTGGTCAACGGCGCAGGCGGTATCGCCGTCGGTATGGCGACCAACATCCCTCCCCATAATCTGGGTGAGGTAATCGACGCAACGCTGGCGGTCATTAAAAATCCTGATGTCAGTATCGATGAATTGATTGAAATTATTCCCGGCCCGGACTTCCCCACGGGCGGTATTATTCTGGGCCAGAGCGCCTGTCGTTCTGCGCATCATCTGGGGCGTGGCAGCATCACCATGCGCGCTCGCACCTCGATTGAGGAAATCCGCAAGGACCGTCAGGCTATCATCGTCACCGAAGTCCCCTATCAGGTGAACAAGGTCCGCCTGCTGGAGCGCATCAGCGAATGCGTAAATGAAAAGATCATTGAAGGCATCAGCGACCTGCGCGATGAATCCGACCGTGACGGCGTCCGCGTTGTTATCGAGCTCAAGCGCGACGCGATGGCCGACATCGTCCTGAACCAGCTGTTTGCGCATACGCAATTGCAAACCAATTTTGCCGCCAACGTGCTGGCCCTCAATGGCGGCCGCCCGGAACTACTGAACCTCAAAGGCATTCTGCAGGCATTCATCGCTTTCCGCGAAAATGTCATTACGCGCCGGACGGAGTTTGAACTCAAGCAGGCGCGCGACCGTGCTCATGTGTTGGTGGGGCTTGCCGTCGCCGTGGCTAATATCGATGAAGTCATCGCCCTTATCCGCAAGGCCAATGACCCCGCCATTGCACGGCAGGAGCTTATGGCTCGGGCCTGGCCCGCCAAGGATATCGCCCCGCTGATAACGCTGGTGGATGAAAGGGCCGCGCTGAAGGACAACGCCTATAAAATGTCCGATATGCAGGCAAAGGCAATCCTCGACTTGCGCCTACACCGCCTGACAGGATTAGAGCGTGAGAAGATCAGCGCCGACTTGAAAGAAGTTGTCGAGCGCATCAAGGATTATCTCGACATTCTTGCTAACCGTCCGCGTGTATTCAAGATTATGGAAAGCGAACTCACGGAAATCCGTGAGAAGTTCGCCACACCGCGCCGCACGACGATTGAGGCGCAGGAACACGAAGCCGACATCGAAGACCTCATCCAACGCGAAGACATGGTCGTCACCGTCAGCCATGCCGGGTACGTCAAGCGCGTGCCCCTCTCCACCTATCGCGCACAAAAGCGCGGCGGCAAAGGCCGGACGGGCATGAGCACGAAGGACGAAGATTTTGTGAATGATATTTTCGTAGCGTCGACCCATACGCCGATGCTGTTCTTCTCTTCACTTGGCCGCGTTTACAAGCTCAAGGTCTACAAACTGCCGCTCGGCAATCCGCAATCGCGCGGCAAAGCGCTGGTCAACCTGTTGCCATTGGAACAGGGCGAGACGATTACGACGGTTCTGCATCTACCGGAAGATGAAGCCGCTTGGGAAAAGCTCTTTGTCATGTTCGCGACGTCGGCAGGCACCGTGCGTCGCAACCAGCTTTCGGATTTCAGCAATGTCCGCCCCAGCGGCATCATCGCCATGAAGCTGGAAGAAGGCGATCACCTGATTTCCGTCAAAACCTGCTCCGAACAGGACGATGTTCTTTTGGCCTCACATCAGGGCAAGGCGATCCGTTTTGCGGTTACGGATATTCGTGTGTTTTCGGGCCGTACCTCTGTCGGCGTTCGTGGCCTCAAGCTGGCCGCGAAGGACGAGGTTATTTCCATGTCCATCCTGCGCCATGTTGAAGCCTCAGCCGAAGAACGCGTTGCCTATCTCCGTCAGGCCAGTGCAGTGCGCCGTGCCGCAGGTGAAGCCGAGGAAAATGGCAATGCGGGAGCCGAGGAGGAAGAAACTTCAACCAACATTACGCTGTCCGCTGAACGTTTTGCAGAGCTGGCCAGACAGGAAGAATTCCTGTTGACGGTGTCTGAACGGGGCTTCGGCAAGCGTTCGTCCGCTTACGAATATCGCATCGCCGGGCGCGGCGGTCAGGGCATCTGGAGCATGGAAATGTCCGCGCGCAACGGCCTGATTGTTGCCACCTTCCCGGTCAAGGACACGCAGGACATCATGCTGGTCACGGATGGTGGCCAGATTATCCGCATGCCTGTGAAAGACATCCGCATCGCCGGACGCCGTACGCAGGGCGTGACCGTCTTCCGCATCGAGGAAGCCGAAAAGGTCGTCTCTGTCGCGGCCTTGGAAGATACGTCGGAGGAATCGGAAGATACGGAATCTACCGAATGATTGATGTTGCGGCTCTAAATTCCGGCGCAAAGCATTTCTATCGACTCATCCTATCCAAACATCCCGAATGGCAGGCTGCTGTTTCTTTGTATCATGATCTGTGGCCAGAACATACGCACAGGCCGCGCGGAACCCTTTGGCTTGAACTTCCCGTACAGAACTCGGACAAAACACTAACGGCCTATATTCAGGAAACAGAAGCGCTTGTAGAAATCGAGAAGAAAGAACAGCTTTTCCTATGGAAGCCAGAAGAATGCATTGATGCCTGCCAGGCAATAATGAACTGTGTTGAAAGAGGCGTTCAAACGGGAAAAATACGGGATTAAAAAACCGTTCAACAATAGTTCCAAGAAATGCCAAAACCAGCTATAGGTTTTCTGATGACATCAAAATCTCGCATCGGCCTTTATCCCGGCACCTTCGATCCCATGACGCTCGGGCATATGGACATTATTCAGCGCGCAGCAAAAGTTGTGGATCGCCTCGTCATCGGCGTTGCACGCAATGCAGGCAAGGCTCCGCTGTTTGACACCAAGACCCGGGTCAAACAGGTGGGCATGGAAGTCGATGCTTTGCGCCGTAAGGGCTTTAAAAATATTGAAGTTATGCCATTCGACAATTTGCTGATGCATTTTGCCAAGGATATTGGTGCTTCGGTTGTCATTCGTGGGTTGCGCGCCGCGTCGGATTTTGAATATGAAATCCAGATGGCGGCGATGAATTATCGCATGAACCCAAAGATTGAGACGATCTTTCTCACCGCTACCGAGGGCACACAATTCATCTCCTCGCGCTTCGTCAAGGAAATCGCCTGGCTCGGTGGCAATATCAAATCCTTCGTCAGCCCCCGGATTGCCAGGCAGCTGGCCGAGCGGTTCCGTCATGAATCCGGTCGTCGCAGGGTGCAGCCTGAAGTCAGGGATTAACCTGCCGACCCTTGCTATATCCCCTGCTCTTGCCTAAAAAGCGGATACTTATTTGGAGTAAGACATGCCCTACGTCGTGACCGAAGCCTGCATCAAGTGCAAATACATGGATTGCGTAGAAGTATGCCCTGTGGACTGCTTCTACGAAGGCGAAAATATGCTGGTGATCAGCCCGGATGAATGCATCGATTGCGGCGTGTGTGAGCCCGAATGCCCGGCCGAGGCCATTATCTCCGATACGGACCCGGAAGCCGAAAAATGGCTGGAACTGAACCGGGACTACTCCGCCAAATGGCCCAATATCACCCGAAAAAAGGATGCTCCGCCGGATGCCGATGAATGGAAAGGCAAGCCGGACAAGTTCAAAACCCAGTTCAGCGATAAGCCAGGCGGTTAACCAAGCTCCTGATCAACCGATGGTTGCCGATTTTGGGTATTGGTTAAATTTAGAACGAAGATCGAATCAAGTTATTCCTTTGATTTCAAAAGAGGAATCGTTTTATTTCGCGAAAGTTTTGTAATAATCCCTAAAAAATGGTATATAATTTCCTGTGTCGGGCAGTTTTCCTGGCGAATATGCAGCAAAGACTTGGATAGCTTTCCTTTTTCGGCGCTTCAACCGCCCGGGATCGGCAGGTCCGTTTTAAAATGGCGGATATGAAGCGTTTACCATAGTCAAAGCTTAAGGCAGGGGATGAAGAAAAGCCTTTATCCTCTTTGAGTAGCCCATATTTCGCCGCGATGACTGCCAAAAGGGCTTAACCCCCTGAATTTATTCTTACGCGAAAGGACGCAACATCATGGCCGAGAAGTTGGAATTCAAAAAAGGTGATTTCGGGTTACGACCTGAAGGTGATTGTCATTTCCTTTGAGAAGGACCGCATGACCCTGCGTCTGCCGGTGACCAAGGCCCAGACCTCGGGCCTGCGCCGCCTGTCGTCGCAGACCGAGATGGAGACCG
>JANRKK010000012.1:0-54433 GCA_033763555.1 Alphaproteobacteria bacterium
ACAGAACCATGTAAATATCTTCATGCGCCATGAAGCGTGACAGATGGCGGCGGCGTTCGTTGAGCAGATCCTCAAGATCAAGTTCCATCGCGCGTATCGCCGTACGATTGCCGCGCATGACGCGGTCGAGATCGCGGATAATCGCCGCCGGATCGCGCGTGAAATAAACCTGCATGGCGTAACCGGGACGGTCGAAGCGCGCACCGAGTTTCAGCGTCGCCTGCTCGATGATCCATTGATATTCCTGCTCACCGATAATCTTGCGCGCGCCGAACACCTTGATGAAGCTGACAAGCGAACCGTCATGCGCGACCAGAGTCACATCGTCATCCGCCGTTTCGAGCTGGATGAAAGACTCAATCGGCTGGCGCAGGGCCATCAGGGTCGCCGCAAGGGCTCGGTCAAAGATTTCCATCATGACGTTATGCGTAAGCCTGTTCCGAGGGGTCGCCGGGATTAGGAGAAACTACAGCTTAGACGGGATTTTATGAAGAATTCGTAATGAGGCGCAGCCGCGCTCATTCAGCCCTAAGTCAATAGCGCAGCTTATTATTTCGGAAGCGGATTGAGTTTTTCAAGGGCCCAAAAGCCCTATTTCAGGCCGCTTTGAGGCCCAGCAGCTTGTCCGGCGGGGCAAAGGGCTGGTTGAGAGCCTCGGCAACAGACGCATGTGTCACCTTGCCTTCGGCCACATTCAGGCCGTTACGGAAATGCGGATCATCCGCCAGCGCCTTCTGCCAGCCCTTGGCCGCCAGCGCCAGAACATAGGGCAGCGTGGCGTTGTTGAGCGCAAGCGTTGAAGTGCGCGCAACCGCGCCGGGCATATTGGCGACGCAATAATGCACAATGCCGTCGACCGTGTAGACCGGATCGGCATGCGTGGTGGGGCGCGCCGTTTCCACGCAGCCGCCCTGATCGATGGCAACATCAACGATAACAGCGCCCTTTTTCATCCGCCCGACCATCGCGCGGGTGACAAGCTTGGGTGCCGCAGCCCCCGCGATCAGTACGGCACCGATGACAAGATCGGCCGAGAGAACTTCAGCTTCCAGAATATCGCCCGTCGCATGCAAAGTGCGCGCGCGGCCTTCGAATTGTTTATCGAGCGCGGCAAGGCGCGGCAGGGATTTATCAAGAATGGTGACATCCGCGCCCATGCCGACAGCGACCACGGCCGCGTTGAGACCGACAACGCCGCCGCCGAGAATGACGACCTTGCCGGGCGCCACGCCCGGAACGCCGCTGAGCAGCACGCCGCGGCCGCCATGGATTTTTTCGAGATAATGCGCGCCCGCCTGCACGGCCATGCGCCCCGCCACCGCTGACATCGGCGTTAACAAGGGCAGATGCCCCTCGGCGTTCGTCACAGTTTCATAAGCGATAGCAATGCACCCTGATTGCAAAAGCGCCTTCGCCTGCCCGGGATCGGGCGCGAGATGCAAAAAAGTGAAAAGCACCTGCCCCTTGCGCAGCATGGCGCATTCCGTCGGCTGCGGTTCCTTGACCTTCACGATCATATCCGCCTGGGCGAAAACCGTGGCAGCATCGGGAACAATTTCTGCCCCGGCAGCCTGATAGCCTTCATCGGTCATGCCAACGCCAAGCCCTGCGCCCGTTTGCACCAGAACGCGATGGCCCTGCGCGGTCAGTTCATGCACCGAAGCGGTCGTCAGCCCGACGCGATATTCATGGACTTTGATTTCCTTCGGCACACCGATGAGCATAAATTCCCTTTCAATTCAGCCTTTCAATCATGGCTATAACTTCAATTTCGACAACACATCCTTCTTTCACAAGATTTCGCACTTCTACAAGTGTACTGACAGGTTCGCTTTTAGCAAAGTAGAGGTTCCGAATCGGTGATATTTTTGAAAAATCTTTAATATCTGTAACAAAGATCTGGGCCTTAACAACATCGTCCAACGAAGCATCAGCCGCTGCCAAAATTGTCTGGATATTTTTAAATATAAACTCAGTCTGCGCCGCCGCATCATTGGGTGCGACAACCGCCCCTTCGGCATCAACTGCGATTTGCCCTGTAACAAAGACAATGGCATGCGCTCCCAATTCAACAGCCATACCGTGAGAATAAGCACCCATCGCGGGCGTAAAATTTGGAGGTTGTATTTTGCGACGCTTCATAAAATTTTTAGCGCCAGCCGCCCCAGGAACGGCATGATCTGCGGGCGGAGAAGCCGCGGGTCATAACGTTCCATCCGGCGCGTATCTTCGGCCAGCGCAATTTCCACCAGCCGCCGTGGCGTCAGGCCCGTTGTCAACGCCTCACCCCCCGCGACGACAAAATTATCGCTGCTTTTGCCACCATCCGCCGCACCTGCCAGCGATAGCCGCCCCAGCCCCGCCAGAACCAAAGCTGCCATGCAACGTGCCCGGAACCAGAGGCGCGGCAACAATGTTTTGTTGGCCGAAGTGTAGGCAACCCAGTTGACGAAGAAAAGGATGTGACGCGCTTCTTCCTGCACCACGGGCTCGAACACATCGACCAGCTCCGCCGGAAAATAACCGGAGTCTTTCGCCATCTTGAAAAGACCGAACGCAAAGAAACTGTCGAAACATTCACCGTAACCTGTGCGGATGAATTTCCATTCGGCGTCACGCGGCGCGCTGTAATCCTGCTCCGGCGCGATGGGGATGCTGTAAAAGCGCAGCATGTTGCGGATGACCAGCTTGTGCCGGCCTTCCTCGAAAGCGTTGAGAGCGATGGCTTCACGGATCAGGGGATCGGTGACGGTATCCGACATCGCCTGCATGCGCGACGAGGCATATCCCTCCGTCTGCACCGCAACATCCCAGAACGGCAGCCCGGTCAGGCGGCGCTCGGCATCCGGCGACAATTTCGGCCAGGCGAGGATGGAAGGCTTGTAAGGGTCGAATAGATCGATCAGCACCGAACAGAAGCTGCGCTTATGCTCCTCGGAACCGATGCGGAAAGGCGGCAGGACGGCGGATGAAACAGCCGCCGGAGACGGCGCAACAACAGCAGCGGCAAGATGGGTCATAGAAACCTCGGATTCCGTCTAAAATGACGGGATTTGAGGAGAGGTCAAGAGGTACGGGCCAAAAAGCTATCTTGGGTGCGCTTCATGCTTAACTTCATTAGAAGGCATTTCACGCCGATAGACACTCTTGATATCAGGCAAACGAAGTTTCCACGCAGCCTGCTCTATTTGGGCCTTATCTTCTTTACTAAAATCCAATTCTTGTGCCCGGGACATCCACACCATCTGAAAATGATCTGTTGGTCTTTGATGGAGCCTTCCGAATGCAAGAACGATATTTGCCATTTGGCGGGTATTAAATTGATATATTTCCCTGGTTGCCTGTACCTGCCAAGTCATCAGGAATCGCTCATCAAGGGAAAACCGATCTTCAAACATTCTTGCCAAATGACCGAGCGCAACGACACTGCTGGCAAGATCATTAGCATTAAATGTTTCCATAGAGGCCGATGCCTGCCCAGTCCATACTCCAATGCGGTTGGCCATATGCCGAGCCGCCGTTTGAGCGTGAGCTAAAGCGGGATGATCAAGAACGGCGCTTACCGACCTGCTAAGGATTAAGGCTAGCGACTTACCCTGGAACTCGCGCTGCTCAAGCTCATTCCAACGGTCGGGAAAAACGCTTAGCTGGCCAGGATTATCAGGTAGATCATAGAAATAAGAAAAATGATGATCTTTCACATGAACCGTGCCACTACGTTCACGGCGCGTAGTTGTATAGGCCTTTTGGCGAAAGTCTTTTCCTTTTTTATGATTGTTTGCTTTTCTTCTTTCTGCAAAACTCATAATCATTCTCCAATATATCGATAGTTTTTGTCGCCCAA
The DNA here is from genome assembly GCA_033763555.1 of Alphaproteobacteria bacterium. Classification (GTDB taxonomy): domain Bacteria; phylum Pseudomonadota; class Alphaproteobacteria; order UBA9219; family UBA9219; genus JALYJG01. The sequence goes on from JANRKK010000012.1 coordinate 3,845, forward strand.
TAAATGAATAAGTTGGCCCAATCACCGATAACAAATGGCTGGTTTTTGATCAACTTGTTGTTTTCAAAGAATTATTTTCTCCTTGAGAGTCAAAGACTTCGAGGTGATCTACGGCCTGCCAAAAATGCAGCCCGTAATAGTTTTTCAGGAATAATATTGTCCTTCAAAAATTCTGAATCACAATCCCGGCAACCTGCTACATATTGATTCATGCACCTCCGATTCCTTTTCCTTTGTCTCAGCCTCACCTTGCTTGCGGCCTGCGAGCCGACGCTGGCGAGCCGCGGCAATGTGTTCGACCCGGAGAAAATGGCCGAGATCAAGGCCGGGACCAGCACGCGCGAAGATGTGGCGACGCGCCTCGGCACGCCCACGGCTGTCAGCACCTTTGACGACAAGATCTGGTATTATGTCGGCCGCCAGACGGAGCAATATTCCTTTTTTGATCCTGAAGTCATCAGCCAGCAGGGTGTTGAAATCCGTTTTGACGATCAGGGCACCGTAACCGAAATTGTGAAGCTTGATCTGTCGGAGGCACAGAATATTGACCCGGTGGAACGCCGCACGCCGACTTACGGCCAGGACAATACGCTGATTCAGCAGCTGCTCGGCAATCTCAGCCGTCCGCGTCCAGGCAATATGGAACGCCGCGACCGCCAGTAATTTATTCGGCAGCCAGATCGAGCCTGTCGCTGCGCAACTCCGCCGCCAGCGCCGTAAAGAAAACCGTCAGCTCGCGCTGCAAACGCGGGAAACCTTCATGGGTTTCGAGTGTCCCTTCATTCATATAAAGCTGTCGGTTGATTTCCAGCTGCAAAGCCTGACGCCCCGCATGCGGCTTGCCATAACGGCGCACGATTTCCATGCCCTTGTAAGGCACGTTCAGCGCCACGGTGAAGCCCATATCCTGCAAAAGATCGCGCACGCGCCGCGTGAAAGACGGATCGCAACTGGTGCCGTTGCGGTCGCCTAGCACAAAATCCGGTCGGCGCTGGCGGCGGTCTTCGCTGTTCCATCCCGGCATGGAATGGGCATTGATCAGGTAGCAGGTGCCGAATTTGGCTATGCGCGCTGCGATCAGTTTTTCCAGCGCGGCGTGATAGGGGCGGTAAAATTGCACAATGCGCTTCTGCACCTCGGCGACACTGAGAGGGGCGCGATAGACCGGAACGCCACTTTTACAAAGGCGGCGCACAAGCCCGAGGCCAAGCAGCGTGCGATCTTCGGGCATCAGTGGCGCGGGCCATGGTTCTGCCAGCAAGGCAGGATCAAGATCATCCTCAGCGCGATTGGTGTCGATATAGCTGCGGGGAAATTCGGCCTTCAGAACGGACGCACCAGATTCCGACGCACCCATCACCAGCTCATCGACCCGAAAATCTTCCGTCTGGCGCAGCAGTGGCAGAGGGCAGGTAAAATCGAAATCGGCGGGATAAATACGGCCGCTATGCGGTGAATCCACCACCAGCGGCGACGCCAGCGATGACGATTCAATAATTGTGAAAGGAGCGAGGGCCATACAACGCCATCCCCATAAAAAACCCGCCATGCCGACCCGAAGATCGGCATGGCGTTATCATCATCCTACTATACCCGCTTTAGTAACGCGCGGCCCCCGGCAAACGGAATTCTGAGGGGCTTTCACTTTCGCTGCTGCGCTGTTTGCGGCCCATATTCTGGTACGCCACGCGCGCATGGTCGATGCAGTAAGGCAAGCCTTCATACGCTGAACAACCGCAGAAGCGGAAATCCGGAGAACGCGGATCGCCCACAGGCCAACGGCAATGGCGGTCGCCCGCCTTGGTGACCGCAATGCCTTCCACGCGCTTGTTGAGCGTTTCGGTGGTGCGGAAATTATCTTTGACGGGTTTGATGGTGGTGCTGGGCATCGGCACGGGCGGCAGAGGCCGCAACATGACGCGCTTGCGCGTGGATTTCATGACAGGCATTGCCGACGGCACGCTGCCATCCTCATCGCGCCGGATGGGCGAAGGCCGCGAGGACAGTTTCAGGCGATGGGCTTTGCCGATGACGGCGTTGCGGGTCATGCCGCCCAGCCGCTTGGCGATCTCGCTGGCGCTGTAGCCGTTGCCCCACATGTCACGGAGCATTTGAATTTTCTGTTCGGTCCAACTCATGGTTTGCTGCGCTCCCTCAGGCTGGAGGCTCCGGCGGGGGCTGTTTAGAGCGATTTCGGGCCCGAAACAGTGCCGTCGAAGCCTTAAGAAACGAGCCACTAGATCTTGTGGCTGACAGCGATGGTCATACCATATGCACCGAATCGATTCTAGAAAAACACATGATGTTGTGGATAAACCGGAAGTGATCTCTACATATAGTAAGCCAACTTATTGAATCCAAAACGCGTAATTCACTTACGCACATGTGCATAAGGGCCCTTTTCAGGTGCTATTTGGAAAAAGACTGCCCTGGTTATCCACAACTTTTTGCGTCTTGCGCCACCTCAGCGGCGGTCAAAAAGTTTTTCGAGATCGGTTTTTTTCAGTTCGACATAGGTCGGACGGCCATGATTGCACTGGCCCGTATTCGGCATGTTTTCCATCTGCCGCAGCAGCGCATTCATCTCATCCGCATTCAATACACGCCCGGCGCGGATGGAACCATGGCAAGCCAAAGTCGAGCAGATTTCTTCCAGACGATCGCGGAGCGTATGCGCCTCGTCATACTCGGCAAATTCCTCGGCCAGATCTTTCAGCAGCGCCTTGACATCCGTCTTGCCGAACAGCGCCGGAATTTCGCGCACGAGGATGGAGCCCTGCCCAAAAGCCTCGATCACCAGACCAAGCTCGGCCAGCGCTTCGGCGCGTGTCATCAAACGCCCAGCAGAAGTTTCGTCCATCTCAACAACTTCCGGAATCAGAAGGATTTGCCGCGTGATGGCGTTGGCGGCGAGGGCTTGTTTCATCTTTTCATAGACGATGCGTTCATGCGCCGCATGCTGATCGACGATGATGACACTGTCTTCGGTCTGCGCGACGATGAAAGTGCCATGCATCTGCGCCAGCGCTGCGCCCAGCCGACCAACCCTGTGGGGCATTTCGGCGATGGATGCCGGACGCGCGGCCAAAGGCGCATCCGCCAGCATATGCGGCGTTACAGCCAGCGCGGCGGAACCTGCCGAAGCCCCGGCCCAGTTGATGGGCGCCTGCCCGATATGATTGTCGGCAAATCCCGCATAAGGCATCGCGTTTTCCGGCCGCAGCATCGTCAGCGCCTTGGGCGCGAGGGTGCTGGTGGTAAATTGCGCGCCGGATTCCAGCGCCTGGCGAATGGAGGTCACGATCAACCCGCGCACCAGATGCGCATCGCGGAAGCGCACTTCGGCCTTGGTGGGGTGGACATTCACATCCACCTCGCGCGGCGGCACGGTCAGGAACAGCACCAGCATCGGATAACGTCCCGACGGCAACAGATCACCATAGGCGCCGCGCACGGCAGACAGCAGAACCTTGTCGCGTACCGGGCGGCCATTGACGAACAGATACTGCGCGCGCGAGGTCGGTCGGTGCAGAGTCGGACGCGCGGCATAACCGCTGATGACCAGCCCATTGCGCTGCGCCGAAACCGGAACGGCGTTTTCGGTAAAATCACTGCCCATAATATCGGCCAACCGCTGGGTGAGAATTTCGTCGTCCGGCAGCAGACCTTCACCGCGCGCCATGAAACGGACGGGGCGTTTGTCATCCTCCTGCCAGGTGAAATCGACATGCGGGTGCGCCATCGCCAGTTTTTCGATCACCTCGCGGGCATAGTCGGCTTCGGTACGCGTAGTCTTTAAAAATTTCAGCCGCGCGGGTGTTGCAAAAAACAGATCGCGCACCTCGACCTGCGTGCCCTGTGTCAGCGATGCCGGACGCGGCGGGGTTATCTCGCCACCCTCAACCATAATCTGCCAGGCTTCGTTGCCACCTTGCGCGCGGCTGGTGATCGACAGGCGCGCGACCGCACCGATGGAAGGCAGCGCCTCACCGCGAAAACCGAAACTTTGAATATTCCAGAGATCTTCATCAGGCAGTTTGGAGGTCGCATGGCGCTCGATGGCCAGCGGCAATTCTTCCTTCGTCATGCCGCGACCATTATCGGTGACACGAATAAGGGACTGGCCGCCTTCGCGCAGCACAATTTCGATGCGCGTCGCCCCGGCATCCAGCGCATTTTCGACGATTTCCTTGACCGCTGCGGCCGGACGTTCGACCACCTCGCCAGCGGCAATGCGGTTCACAAGCGATTCGGGCAGGCGGCGGATGATCATGCCGGAAAGCATAGCGGCGTGGCGATGCAGCGGCGAATCTTTTCGCAGCCTCTAAAAAGCAATTTCATGATAAAAAGCGTGGCGAATACGGGTAAGAAAGGCGCGCGCACGACTTTCATATTTAAGCTTAGGCACTGGAAATCCTTTTTCTTCAAATAATCTGCATAATTCTTCAGCATTTTCCCGCAAGCGCAGCGACAAGCCAACGGCACCCCTGTGAGTCAACCCGGAAGACAAGGCTATGCAACGCGTGCCATCCGATGCCGCAGGCATCAGCTGAATAAGGGCGCGGCAATATATTCCGCGCGTATAAGAACGCGTAACCGCCATAAGTGGCGCGTGGCGGCTGACCAGCAATAAACGCTGCGCCGCAAAGGGCGGTTGGCTTTCAATGTGGATGATCGCGTTTTTACCGTTGGACTGACGGGCAACAATAATGTGAGCGCCGGAAACCCGCTCATGCATGATCCGAGCCATCGTGATCCTTTATCTATTCTTTAAAATTCAGGCAAAAGCATGCCGAACTCTGTCAGCAAGAACTGATAAACGATTCTGCATGACAACGGGTGGACGTGAAAAACCTCCTTCATCAAAAGCCGCGAGAATTTCCTCGGCACTTTCCCGAAAACGCCTCCGAAAATAACTATTCTCGTCCACAGTCGAAGGAAGTGAAAAATACCAGTTGCGCGACGGGCAAGCTATAGGCCCAAGAGAGGTAATCCCATAAACAATTTCCGATTTTGGGCCATCCGGCGAAGGCTCAGCCAACTGAATTATTCGGTAACAATCCGCTCTATAAGTTGTAAATGACGGAATGCGACCACAATCATGAACCCTTCCACGCACTTCTAAACCCTGATGAATGACAACGGGATCACCACTTGGAAGATGGGCTATAACTTTACGAACATCACTTGCTACAAGTTGGCAACTCATCAATGCCTCCCAATATTTCAATGCAAATCCTGCTTTATTGTGGACAAACCGATCCGCTTGTCAATGGCTCGAGAAGGCTAAAGAATTAAAAAATCCATGTTTTTCAATTACCTCTGCTCCCTCCTGAATGTCTGACCCCAACAGACAGACCGAACCCTTTGTCAAAGGCTGCGATTCGTGTCTAGAATCATTTGTTTCCGATCTGCAAGATCTGACTCACTTTTTTAACCATCGACTGGTTAATAATTGAGATAGGTTAAGCATCCCCCGCTGGCCCTATTCCCCGGGCCGCTGTTTCGCCCAAGGAGTCCCGCCGTGGCCGACAAGGAACCCGAAAAAGACGACGAAAAAGAAGAAGGCAAAGCCGCCGAGGGCGGTGAAGGCACCGAAGGCGGCGAAGGCGGCGAAGGCGGAAAGAAAAAACGCTTCAGCAAGAAAATGCTGATCATCGCGGGCACGGCGGCCTTTGTGGTTCTCGCGGGCGGCGGCGGTGCGGCCTTTTTCCTGATGAAGGGCCATGGCAGCGAGGAAGCGGCCAAAGAAGGCGAAGGCGCGAAAACAGAAACAGCCGAAGCAGGCAAGCCTGTTTACCTTTCGCTCGGCGATCTTCTGGTCAATCTCAGCGGCGACGGTAAGCGCCCCAATTTCCTCAAGGTCAAGATCAGCCTCGAACTTGCCAGCGAAAAAGATGTGCCGATGATGGAAGCGCTCAAGCCTCGCATCGTCGATAATTTTCAAGTGTATCTGCGCGAGCTACGCATCGAGGATCTGCGCGGCTCGGCGGGCATGTACCGTTTGCGCGAGGAATTGCTGATGCGCGTTACCGAAGCGGCGCAGCCTGTGCGTATTCGCGATGTGCTGTTCCAGGAAATGCTGGTGCAATAGGAGCCCAATCCCATGGATGACACCGCACCCCCCGCCGAAGAACCCAAACCCGCCGCCGAAGGCAGCGAAGGCGGAACCGAGCGCGTCCTGAGCCAGAACGAAATTGACAGCCTGCTGGGCTTTGATGGCACCACGGCAGGGCAGGAAAATTCCGGTATCATGGCGCTGATCAACAGCGCGCTGGTCAATTACGAACGCCTGCCGATGCTGGAGGTCGTGTTCGACCGCCTGGTGCGCATGATGTCCACCTCGCTGCGCAATTTCACTTCCGACAACGTTGAAATCAGCCTCGACCAGATCACCTCGGTGCGTTTCGGCGATTATCTGAATTCCATTCCCCTGCCCGCGATGCTGACCGTTTTCAAGGCCGAGGAATGGGACAATTCCGGCCTGATGACCATCGACAGCGCGATGATTTATTCCATCGTCGACGTCCTGCTGGGCGGGCGACGCGGGACGGCCGCCATGCGCATCGAAGGCCGCCCCTACACCACCATCGAGCGCAATCTGGTCGAACGGCTGGTGCGCGTTGTGCTGGCGGATATGTCGGCGGCGTTTGATCCGCTTTCGCCCGTGACGTTCCGTTTTGACCGACTGGAAACCAACCCGCGCTTTGCCACCATTGCACGCCCGGCCAACGCCGCCGTGCTGGCCAAGCTACGCGTCGATATGGAAGACCGCGGCGGGCGCATTGAAATCCTGATCCCCTACGCGACGCTGGAGCCGATCCGCGAATTGCTGCTCCAAATGTTCATGGGTGAAAAATTCGGCCGCGATTCCATCTGGGAAACCCATTTGGGCAATGAATTGCTGATGACCGATATGCGCATGGAAGCTGTGCTGGACGAAGTGACGGTTTCACTGAACGAAGTGATGAACTGGAAGCCGGGCTCGCGCCTGATGCTGAATGTCAAAGCGGATGATCTCATTTCTGTCCGCGCGGGCGAGCTGACCCTGTTCCAGGGCCGCATGGGATCGCTGAACGGCCATATGGCGGTGCGCGTCGAAGAAACAACTTTGCGCCAGCAGGAGGACTAAATGGGTGAATGGGTTCGTTCGGCACTGGATATTGTTCTGATCGCTCTGGTCGCCGGAGGGCTGGTGCAGGCCAGCCGCCTGATCCGCCATCTGGTCACATTGCGCGCCGGGCGCGCCGAGATGGAAGGTTTTGTGCGCGAATTCAACACGGCAGTAATACGCGCCGAAGCAGGCATCAAGGCCTTGCGGCAGGCGGCGCGGGACAGCGGCGACGATCTGGAAAAACTGATCAACAAATCCGGCATGGCGCGGGATGAACTGCAATTCATCGTCGAAAGTGCCGACCAGTTGGCCGAACGGCTGACACAGGCAGCCTCCAGCGCTGTCCGCGCGGAACCAAAACCGCGTATCGAAATTGCACCCGAAGCGCCCCCTGCGGCCGAAGCGCCGAAGCTGGCCTCGGTCACACCGATGGCGCCCCGCAAGGCTGAGCCGATCTCCGCCCCTTCCCGCGCGGAAAAGGAATTGCTCCAGGCCCTCCAGAAAATGAGCTAGGCGTTCAACAATGCGCATTCCCTCTCCCCGTTTTCTTCTGCCGCTGATCATCTTTGTCAGCGTTGTGATTATCGGCCTGCGCGTCGGCGATGTGGAAGATGCGATTGCATCTGGCAAATTCTTCGCCCGTCCGGCCATGGCCGAAACCAAGACGGAAGCCCCGCCTGAAACGAAACCGGAAGCCAAGGCCGAGGCCAAGCCTGAAACCAAAGCCGAAGCGCCCGCCGCCGATGCCGCCAAGACGGAGGCCACCAAAGCCGATGCTGCTCCCAAACTCACCGGGATCGCCGATGATGCCTCCCCCGCCGAAATGGAGGTGCTGAAGCAGCTGTCCAACCGCCGCGAGGAGCTGGACAAACGCGGCCGTGATCTCGATACCCGCGAGGCGCTGATCAAGGTGGCGGAACAACGCGTTGAAAACAAAATCAAGGAAATGGAAACCCTGCGCCAGCAATTGCAGGCCATGGTCAACACAGCCAGCGAAGCCCAGGCCGCGCAGCTGGAAAATCTGGTGAAGATTTACGAGACCATGAAGCCGGATGAAGCCGCCCGCATCTTTGAGACGCTGGAAATGCCTGTCCTGCTCAGCGTCATCCAGCGCATGAAGCCTGCCCGCACTGCGCCCGTCATGGCGAAAATGGCGCCGGACAAGGCGAAGGATGTCACGCTGGCGCTGACCAAACAGGACAAACTGCCGCAAGTGAAATAACGCAGCGGTACGCGTTCCGGACGGCCCCCGAATCGGAACGGAAAAAGCCGCACGAAGGCGTTTCCCTTTTGCAAAATACCGCATGGGTGTTTAAAACCGGGCGGTAACCTCCCTGCGGGTTTTAACGTGCCTTCTTCCCGGCGATCTTCCTCCAAACACAAACCGCGCAAGGCGCCCAAGCGCAAGCCCTCCCGCCATATGCGCCTGCCGCATTTGTTCTGGGCGATACCGATTCTGATCGGCATCGGGTTTATGTGCGTGGTTGGCGTTCTGTTGCGCAATGAAATGCGCACCTCGACATTGCAATCCGAATGGCTGTCCTGGTACGGCGCGCGCATTTCCTTCGATATGCGGCCGGGCGCCAACGCCGAGATGCGCACGCCCGCAGCGGGTCCCTACAATCAAAGGCTGGGCTACACTTATCTGCCTTTTTTTATCAAGGCGCTGCGCGGCGATGATTACAAAATCGCGGCGCAGATGCGCGCGACGCCGACTTACGATTATTTTCTCGATCGCGGATTTTACCCGCCCTACCATGTGAAGACCGTCGCCGGACTGCGGTTGTATGACCGCGACGGCCAGATGCTGTATGCCGCTTCCTATCCTTCGCGGGTTTTTGCAGATTTTCAAAGCATCCCGCCGCTGATGATTGCAACGCTTCTGCATATCGAAAACCGCGAATTGCTGGATGACGGGCCTGTAACCCGTAACCCGGTGATCGAATGGGACCGTTTTCTTTACGCCGCATTCGGCCATGTAATCGGGCATTTCGTGCCGGGGCTGAATGCCGGGGGCGGCAGCACGCTCGCGACGCAGATCGAGAAGTTCCGCTTCTCGCCCGGCGGCCAAACGCCGGACAGCGTCGAAAAAATCCGCCAGATCGCTTCGGCCTCTCTGCGCGTTTATCTTGGCGGGCCGGATACCCGCAAGGCGCGTGAAAAAATTGTTCTCGATTACCTCAACAGCACGCCTCTGGGCGCACGTCCCGGTTTCGGCGAGGTCAACAGCATCGGCGACGGGCTGTGGGCCTGGTTCGGGATTGATCTGCAGGAAGCCGCCAGCGCGCTTAATCTGCCCGAGGACAGCATCGCCAATCTGCGCAGCAAGGCGCATATCTACCGCGCCATGCTGGGGCTGATGCTGGCGCAACGGCGGCCGACCTATTATCTCGTCAGCAACCGCAGCGCGCTCGACGGCCTGACCAACGCAACCCTCGACCGCCTGCTGGCGGCAGGCACGATTTCCCAGGCGCTGCATGATACCGCCCGCGTGTCGCCTTTCCGCTTCTTGCCGGAAATTCCGCCGCTCCCCCAGCCGCCTTTTGTCGAGCAGAAAGCCGTCAACGCCCTGCGCACGCATCTCATGACGATGCTCGGCCTCAAGAAACTGTATGAACTTGACCGCCTCGACCTCGCTGCGCGCAGCACGCTGGATCAGGGCGCGCAGAAGCAAACCATCGGCTTTCTGAAAAAAATGGGCGATCCGGAATTTGTGCAGTCCCTTGGGCTGTATGGCTTCCGCCTGCTGAATCCCGACAATGACCCCAAGAAAATCAAATGGAGCGTCGTGCTGTATGAGCGCACGCCGGACAGCAACAAAATCCGCATTCAGGCCGACAATGTGGACGAACCCTTCGATATGAACGAAGGCATGAAGCTTGACCTCGGCTCGACCGCAAAACTGCGGACTTTGGTGACCTATCTGGAGATTATCAGCGAACTGCACCGCCGCTATGCAGGTCTGCCGCCAGAGGATTTAAAAGCCCTGTCAGAGGATGCGCCCGATATCCTGACCTCATGGGCTACGGGCTGGCTGACGGAACATCCGGCGGCAAGTTTGGATGAGCTTTTGCAGGCGGCAATGAACCGCTCTTATTCCGGCAGCCCGGGCGAAGCCTTTTTCACAGGCGGCGGCATGCATACTTTCAACAATTTTGAGAAAGAGGAGGATTATCAGAGCTTCGATTTGCATGATGCGTTCCGCCATTCGGTCAATCTGGTTTTTGTGCGGCTGATGCGCGACATCGTCAATTACACCATCGGCCAGGGCACACAGACGAAGCAGGAATTGCTGGACGACCCCGACCAACCCGCGCGGCAGCAATATCTTGAGCGTTTTGCGGAACAGGAAGGCAGCGTGTTCCTCAACCGCTACATCAACGACTATAACGGGCTGACGCCCGCCGCCATACTGGCGAAAATTTCTGCACGCGGCCACAAGGGCGCAACCGCGCGGACGATTTTGTTCCGCTCCCTCTGGCCCGAAGCGACCTATGAAGAATTTGCCGCCTTCATGGCGCAGCAGGTTTTCCGCGAAACATTGGGCGAGGCGCGTTTGCGCCAGCTGTACAAGGATTATCCGGTAGCCCGTTACAACCTCGCCGACCGCGCCTATATCACGGGCATCAATCCGATGGAGCTATGGCTGGTCAGCTATCTGCAGGCCAACCCGCGCGCCGATCGCCGTTCGATCATGGATGCCAGCCGCCCGGTGCGCATCGAAAGCTACCGCTGGCTGTTCCGTCCGCATCTGAAACGCGCGCAGGACACGCGCATCCGCATCATCCTCGAAGCCGACGCCTTTGCCCGTATCCAAAAACGCTGGGCACGGCTGGGCTATCCGTTTGAGCGGCTGGTGCCGAGTTTTGCCACCGCCATCGGCAGCTCCGCCGACCGTCCCGGCGCGCTGGCCGAACTGGTGGGCATTATTCTGAATGACGGGGTGAGACGGCGCACAACGCGGTTCGACTCGCTGGAATTCGGGCAAGGCACACCCTACCAGACTCTCCTGATGCATAATGAAGCCGCGGCGGGCCAACAGGTGCTTGACCCCGCCATCACCCGCATTGTGAAAAGCGCGATGGTGGATGTTGTCGAAAACGGCACGGCCAAACGCGTGAAGGGCACTTACAAGGACGCGGCGGGCCAGCCGCTGGCTGTCGGCGGCAAAACAGGGACGGGCGACCATCGGTTTGATGAATATGCCGCAGGTGGCAGGCTGATTTCTTCACGCGTCGTCAACCGCACAGGCACTTTTGCCTTTTTCATCGGCGACCGTTTCTTTGGCACGGTCACGGCGCATGTGGCGGGGGAAGAAGCCGGGAATTACAAATTCACCAGCGCCCTGTCGTCGCAGATGCTTAAGGCGCTCGCGCCTGTATTGCAGCCCGTTGTTAACGGAGCCTTGTAACTTTAGCCCGCGCTTTTATCGTCTTTGACTTCGCTGAATTCGGCATCGACGACACCCGGCTCGGCAGGCGCGCCCTCCGGAGCGGCAGGCCCGGCGGCACCAGCTTCCTGCTGGTTCTTATAGAGCTGTTCGCCGAGCTTCATCGAGACCTGCGCCAAGCTTTCGCTCTTCGACTTGATGGCGCCGGAATCGCCGGATTCCATCACGCTCTTGAGGTCGGCAATCGCGCTTTCGATCTCGGCCTTGTCCGCAGCTTCTACCTTGTCGCCCAGATCCTTGAGCGTTTTTTCGGTGGTGTGGATCAGGCTGTCCGCCTGGTTTTTGGCTTCAACCGCTTCGCGCAGTTTCTTGTCGTCGGCCGCATTGGCTTCGGCTTCCTTTACCATGCGCTGGATGTCGGCATCCGACAGACCACCCGAGGCCTGAATGCGGATTTGCTGTTCCTTGCCCGTGGCCTTGTCTTTTGCCGTAACACTGACGATGCCGTTGGCATCGATATCGAAGGTAACTTCGATCTGCGGCACGCCGCGCGGGGCGGGTGGAATGCCAACCAGATCGAACTGACCTAGAATCTTGTTGTCCGCTGCCATTTCGCGTTCGCCCTGGAACACGCGGATGGTCACCGCGTTCTGGCTGTCTTCCGCCGTGGAAAAGACCTGGCTTTTCTTGGTCGGAATCGTCGTGTTGCGGTCGATGAGGCGCGTAAACACGCCACCCAGCGTTTCAATGCCGAGCGACAGCGGCGTGACATCAAGCAGCAGCACATCCTTGACGTCGCCCTTGAGGACGCCCGCCTGAATGGCCGCGCCGACGGCTACCACTTCATCCGGATTGACGCCGCGATGCGGCTCACGCCCGAAGAACTGCTTTACGACATCGATGATCTTCGGCATGCGCGTCATGCCCCCAACGAGAATGACTTCCTGAATATCCGAAGCCTTCACGCCCGCATCCTTCAGCGCCATGCGGCAGGGTTCGATGGTCTTCTGCACCAGATCATCGACCAGCGATTCCAGTTTGGCGCGAGTCAGCTTGATGCTGAGATGCTTCGGCCCCGACTGGTCGGCCGTGATGAAGGGCAGATTGACTTCCGTCTGCATGGAGGAGGACAGCTCAATCTTTGCCTTTTCTGCCGCTTCTTTCAGGCGTTGCAGGGCGAGGCGGTCATTGCGCAGATCGATGGCCTGTTCGCGCTTGAACTCGTCGCACAGGAAATCCATGATGCGCGTGTCGAAATCCTCGCCGCCAAGGAACGTATCGCCGTTGGTGGATTTCACCTCAAACACGCCATCGCCAATTTCAAGGATGGAAACGTCAAAAGTACCGCCGCCGAGATCGTAAACCGCCACGATACCGGACTTCTTCTTTTCCATGCCGTAGGCAAGCGCCGCCGCGGTTGGCTCGTTGATAATGCGCAGCACTTCAAGCCCGGCGATCTTCCCGGCATCCTTGGTCGCCTGACGCTGGCTGTCGTTGAAATAGGCGGGAACGGTGATAACCGCCTGCGTGACTTTTTCGCCGAGATAGGCTTCGGCGGTTTCCTTCATTTTCATCAGGATGAAGGCAGAGATTTCCGAGGAGCTGTAGGCTTTACCTCCCGCTTCTACCCAGGCATCGCCATTGGAATTCTTGACGATCTTGTAAGGCATCAGGCCGATGTCTTTTTGCACCATCGGGTCATCAAAGCGGCGGCCGATCAAGCGCTTCACCGCGTAAATCGTGTTCTGGTAATTCGTCACGGCCTGACGCTTGGCAGCCTGGCCGACCAGACGCTCCCCCGCTCCGGTAAAGGCAACGATGGAGGGGGTGGTGTTGGCGCCCTCGGAATTGGGAATAACCTTCATCTGCGAGCCTTCCATGACAGCGACGCAGGAATTCGTAGTGCCGAGGTCGATACCGATAACTTTTGCCATTGTCTTAATCCTTTCTGAGGGGCCTATGCCCGTAAATCCTTATATAGGGTGGTTTTTTCGTCCTTCAATGCCGTACGTCATCTTTTTAACGGCATAAATTCTGTCCTTTCAAGTGGTTAACACCTAGGCCGAGGTATCGACCTTGGCGCTGGTCTTGCCGCCCTTGGCCACGGCCACAAGGGCTTCGCGCAGCAGACGGTCATGGATGGTGTAGCCCGCCTGCAGCACCTGCAGCACCGTGCCCGGCGGCTGGTCGGGATCGTCAATTTCCATCATCACGCGGTGGAAATTCGGATCGAACGGTTCGCCCAGCGGTTCCATTTCCTTGATGCCGAAACGCTCAAGCGCGGCGCGCAGCTGGCGCTCGGTCGCCTCAATCCCCGCAACAAGATTTTTGACCACCGGGTCGCTGGCGTCTTTGGGTATGGCGTCCAGCGCGCGGGCAAAATTATCGGCGACGCCCAGCATTTCCTTGGCGAAATTGCCGACGGCGTATTTGGCCGTATCCTCGCGCTCTTTCTGGGCGCGGCGGCGGGTGTTTTCGGCATCGGCCAGCGCGCGCAGCAGCTGGTCTTTCATTTCAGCCAGCTGGCTGTTCGCGGCATCGTCGGATGACGCCTCGGGCGGGGCCGAATTCTCATCATCCTGTGGCTGGTTATGCGGGTCGGTCATGGTTGAAACCTTGGATCGGGGCTCTCTTCTAACTTTCCGTGGCAAATGTTACAAGCTAGGGCCTAATATTGGCATGCCTTTCAGGTATTCAAGCGAAATGTCCCCCATTCCCCAGAAGGTTAACAGCATAGGCGTCATTGTGGGGCGCGACCTGATCGGCGATGCGCTGATCAAGCTGCCTTTTGTGCGTGCTTTGCGGAACGCTTTTCCGCAAGCCTCCATTCACTGGATTACCAGCCAGGGCTCGACCGCCTATGGCAATGCCCTGCGCGACGCGACGCACAGCCTCATCAATGAGGTGCATGAACAGCCGGAATGGCTGAAGGTCACGACCCGCGAAGGCGGCATTGCGGGCGGACAAACCCCGGCCCCTCATTTCGATGTTCTGATCGATACGCGCAACCGCTGGCGCGAAGCGCGGCTGGCACGACAGGTTCCGCATAATATTTTTATCGCGCCCGCGATGCGTTTTCTGTTTTCGGAAAAACGTCCCGCACTCTGGCGCAAACGGCCCCTGCATCTGTGCGACCGCCTACTGCAGATGGTGGAACTGGCGGCAGGTTATGTCCCACCATCGACGGGTGCTTTAGATGTACCCGAGGCGCTAATGCAGAAGGCGCGCGCCATGCTGCCGGAAGGCTCGATCTATGTCGGCCTCGCGCCCGGCGCGGGTAATCCGGTGAAAATCTGGCCGCGTTATAAATTTGAAAAACTCGCCGCGCTGCAGATCGGCAAAGGCCGCGTGCCTGTTTTTATCCTCGGGCCGCAGGAGCTTTCGGCGCATGGCGCGCTGTCTTCTGCCGTGCCATCGGCGCTGTTCCCCCTGCAGGATTACAATGGCTGGGGCACGGCACAGCTGACCATCGACCATACGCTGGCGTTGGCGCGGCGGCTGGATGTGGCGGTAGCGAATGACAGTGGTGTCGGCCATATGCTGGCGGCGGCGGACTGCCCGCTGATCAGCCTGTTCGGCCCGACCTCGCCCGCTAAACTGGCGCCGCGCGTCAGCCGCGGGTTTGTTATCCGCGCGCAGGATTACGGCAGCGAGGAAATGAAGGCGATTACCTGGGAAAATGTCGGCGCAGCAGTCGACCGAATGCTCGAAGGGCAATAAACGCCCATCATGCCTTCGGCAGGATTTTCTCAATCCTCCGGTCGGGCACAAGCCACATCAGGGCAACCAGCACATAAATCGTATGCGCGACGTAGGGATAGATAAAGGCAAGGCCGATAGCGGCAACATACAGCATAAGGGAAAGCTTTCCTTTCACGTCGCGCCCGACGGCCTTGGCTAGAAGCGAACCCGGCCCCTGCGCGCGAATGATGGCTTTTTCCAGCGTGAAATAGGCAATCGCTGGCGTCAAAAGCGCGATACCGTAAACAAGCGTCGGCATTTCGGCGAAATGATTTTCACCCATCCAGGCGGTGGCAAAAGGTACCAGGGACAGCCAGAACAACAGATGGACATTGGCCCATAGAATGCCGCCCGTCACATGCCGAACGGTGTGCAGCATATGATGGTGGTTGTTCCAATAGATAGCGACATAAATGAAACTGAGCACATAGCTGAGGAACCCCGGCAGGGTTTCCGCCAGCGCGCTCAGTTCGGGGCTGTGCGGAACCTTAAGCTCCAGCACCATGATGGTGATGATGATGGCAATGACGCCGTCGCTGAAAGCTTCGAGTCGGGTTTTTTCCAAGAGATTATCCGGAGTTAAACAAGTATTATGCCATTAACGGCACGGAATCCCCGGCTGTCAAGCGCCCCCAGTAAAAGAAAAAGCGGCGCGGAACCCTCCGCACCGCCGATCTTTCAGTTTCCGGCCTTGATATTGATCTTCTTGGCCGTTGCCTGTGCAGGAGGTTGCTTCGGCAAATTGATCTTTAGGACGCCTTTGTCAAACTTTGCATCGATCTTTTCGGCATTGATATTGGCCGGGAGCGCAATCTGCCGGGCGAAGCTGCCATAAGAACGCTCGACCACATGCCAAGTATCTTTCTTCTCATCACGCTCGATCTTTTTTTCGCCGCGGATAGTTAGAAGACCGTCATCGAAAGTCACATCCACTTCATTTTCGCTCAGCCCTGGCAATTCAGCCGTGATGTGAAAAGCCTGATCATCTTCCTTCACGTCCAAACGCACCGACATTGACGCCGCTGGCGTGGCCGAAGCTGGTAGGCTGCCCCAGACATCGTCCAGCGTGCGTTGCAGCGCGCGTTGCATGGTGGCGAAAGGATCGTCGCTGTAGCGGCTGGCGGGATAGCGCGAACCGGTCACCAGAGAACGTAAAACCATAAGAACCTCCTGTGTTGTCTTG
The DNA here is from genome assembly GCA_033763555.1 of Alphaproteobacteria bacterium. GTDB lineage: Bacteria > Pseudomonadota > Alphaproteobacteria > UBA9219 > UBA9219 > JALYJG01. The sequence continues at coordinate 20,273 of JANRKK010000012.1, forward strand.
TGTTAAGCGAAACCGGGAAACAGGCATGAAACACCCTGTCTGGAAGTGACATGGGAAGCGGATGGTGCGTGTAAAGGGTTTGAAATAAAAAAGTGATGAGGTCTTGAAAATTAAGGAAATCTTTCTAACGGATTGAGAATCAAAGGTTTGTCAGGCATGCTTGGCGAACAATGAGGCATCTTTTTCTTATTCTGCTGGCGGGCATCATCGGGCTTGGCATCTGGATGCATGAGCGGAGCTTGCCCCTTCCCGAACATCATCTGCAAATTGCCGAACGGCAGGCGATGGCCACTGCACCCGGCCGCCGCATGGAACATATCGTGCTGCGCAGCGCGCGACTGGGCGAGATCGGATTCACCATCAACCTGCCCGACCCGCTGCCGCCGGGAAAACTGCCGATCATTCTGGTGATGGGCGGGCTGGGAAGCGGCGCGGAAAACACCAGCTACATCACCCGCATGGGGAATAATGCGGTGATTGGCTATGATTGGCCGATGCCGATCTGGTTGCCGGATGGGCCCGATTTGCTGGCGGCCGCTCCCGGACTTTACCGACAGGTCATGACGACGCCAGCCCAGGCGGCATCCGCTGTGGATTGGGCGGTTTCGCAGCCCTGGGCCGATAGAAACCGCATCAGCATTCTGGGTTATTCCCTTGGCGCGCTGGCGGCTCCGGCAGTTCAGGATTCTGTTCAAAAAGCCGGGCATGTCGTGGGCTGGACGATCATCGCCTATGGCGGCGCGCCGCTGGGAAAAATTCTTTCCATCGAAAAAAATGTGACGTCGCCCTGGCGTCGCCGCGCGCTCGAGCTTGCGATCGACATCGTCCTGCATCCGCTTGAGCCGACCCTGCACCTGCCAAAATTGGCAGGTTCCTTCCTGATTCTGGAGGGCAAGGACGACACGCTGATGCCACCCGACGCCCGTGCCTTGCTGCGTGATTCTGTTCCGCAACCCAAAACGGTCATCACTTTTGACGGTACCCATATGGGCGTCGGACAAAGCAAGGCGGTTCTTCTGGAGAAAATTATCGCCGCCAGCGGCCAATGGCTGGTGGCTTCGGGAGCGGTTAATCCGCTGTAATTTCAAGGTTTAAGCGGCGTTTCTTCGATTGCAACGCCGGGTGAAAAAATCTGTTCACAGGGTGCCCGCCGGAATTCCGCGCGCGAAAAAAATTCATTAATCCCTGTAAATAAAGGCTTGGCAAGCCTTCCCGAGTCTGCCTACACTTCCATCCGGCGGGAAGAAAGACATTTTGGTTCTGCCAAAACCGGAGAGCAAAATCAGCTTTTCCGGGCCTTTCAAGACCCGTATCGATCAACTTGCTATGAAGGAATCACAAGATGGCTACAGCATCGCAACCGACCGTTACCCTCAAGCACATCTCGGCGGACCTCGCCACGAAGTATGACCTGCCGAAGAAGCAGATGAACCAGATCACCGAAGACCTGGTCTCGCACTTCGTCAAGAACCTGAAGAAGGGCAATCGCCTTCGCATCGCTGGCCTCGGCATCCTGCAAGTGCGCAAGCGCGCTGCTCGCATGGGCCGTAACCCCGCGACGGGCGAAACCATCCAGATCCCCGCGAAGAAGAAGATCGCCTTCCGCGCGAGCAAGGAACTGAAGGAAGCTGTGGGCAAGTAAACCCGCTGTTTTCAGTGGTTTTCAAAGGGCGGCTTTGCAAGAAGCCGCCCTTTTCTTTTGCCGATATTCCGGTCACCGATGCGTAAAAAACCGTCCCTGAAATCCGCCACAGCTTTCGGCATCAAACTCGGCCTGACCCGCACACAAGCCACGCGGCTGGCCAAACTGAAAACACCGGAGCGCATACAGGACTATATCAACAGCATCCCGATCAATTTTGAACCGGATGGCGATACCTGCCTGACGGCAGGCGAAGCCCTGCGGCAAAATCGCGCGCATTGCATCGAAGGCGCCTTCATCGCCGCTTGTGCTTTATGGATGCAGGAGCAGAAGCCACTGCTGATGGATTTGAAGGCAAAAGGCGATGACGACCATGTGGTCGCCCTGTTCCGCCAGGGGAAATGCTGGGGTGCGATCTCCAAAAGCAACCATGTCTGGTTGCGCTGGCGCGAACCGATCTACCGTTCGCTGCGCGAGTTGGCCATGTCCTATTTCCATGAATATGTCTCGGGCAACGCGCGGACTCTCTGGTCCTATTCCGTACCGTTTGATCTGCGGCGCTTTGAACCTGAGGTCTGGATCAGCGGTAGGGAATCTTGCTGGGATGTGGCTGGAACACTGGACCATATACGCCATTATTCCCTTATAAACCGGGGACAAATCAAACGCCTGCGCCGTTCCGACCCCATTGAGATGCGCGCCAATCAGCTGCTGGATTTTCAGCCGCCAAAGAAGCGCCGGGTGCCTAAACCTCGTCCCAGGCGAAAGCCAAAACGCTCCTGATATCCGGCTGATCAGTCAGCAGCATGACCAGCCGATCAAAGCCCAACGCGATGCTGGCTTCCTCCGGCAGGCCAAGACGCAGGGCCTGAATATAATTCTCATCCAGCTTTATATCCGGCGCGCCTTCAGCCTTGCGGCGGGCGATTTGCTTCTGGAAAGATTCCCTGTGCGCTTCATTATCGGTCAGGGACGGGAAACCATTGCTGAACTCCAGCCCGGCGATGAACAACTCGCTGCGTTCAACCATGCCTCCCCTGCTCTGCGCCGTGGAGGTCATGAAATCTGGCCAGTCATGCAGGAAGACGGGCTGATCGAAACCGAGACGCGGCTGGATATGATCCAGCAAAATAGAAAACAGAAATACCGGGTCTTCGGCCCAGTTGTCCTTGATGACAATATCTGCGCTCTCGGCCGCGCGGCGGATGGATAAAAGGCTGAAATCCGGCAGAGCAGCGCCTGTGTAAGCCTCCACAGCCTCAGCGACACTCATGCGCTTCCAGGGCGTTTTAAGGCTTATTTTACGGCCCTGATAGGCAAGGCTGTCCCCGCCGCCCAGCGCCCTGTGCGCCTCACGGATAAAATCCTCGGCGTCTTTTTCGACAGCCGCCAGATCTTCACCCACCCGCGCCCATTCCAGCATGGTGAATTCGGGATTGCGCGTCGTGCCCGCGCCATCACCCATACGGAAATTTTTGGTCAGGGTATAAAGCCTGTCGAAGCCCCCGGCTTCCAACCGACGGATTTGAAATTCGGTTGAGGTTGTTAAATAACGGTCGCCAACCGGGAAGGATTGTATCGCCGCATCGGGCGTTGTGCCGCGCACAAGCAGCGGCGCATCAATTTCGATAAAACCTTCGCGGTCAAAATAGCCCTGCACAGCGCGGCGAATGATGTGGCGCTTGCGCAGGATGTCCATCCGGCTGGCACCGCCAGCATTGCGCCGACGCCAGCGCAAGGCATCGCTGTCCGCACTCCATGCGTCGGGAACCGAAGTTCCGATCTTGCGGACAGGAACGGGCGCTTCACCGCCGGACATGAGGAAAATATCACCCGGTACAGGCGGGGCGCCGGGCCAGATGATCTCCTGCTCCTGGTCGCCAAGCATAAGGGTAACGCGACAGCGGCCATCCGGCGTGGATTGCACATGGGTGATGCGGGCGGAGGGGTTGGTTTTGGACATCGGCATGCCCCTACCCTTCCCTGCCCCAAAAGAAAAGAAAAATTGCCCTATTCTTCCCACAATTTCTGTTAAACTCCGGCCGCTTAAGTATTTCCCGGGGTTTTATGGCAAAAAAGCGCGTTTTAGGGCCACGCAAGCGGCAGCGTTCGCCAGAGGGTGGCCTGTTCCGTTTCCTCGTCCTTGTCGCCATCTGGGGCGCCATTATCGGCACACTGTTCGTCGGTTATTGTGCCCTGACTCTGCCTGATATTTCACAGGTCACACAGGCGCCGCGCCGCCCTGCCATCCGGCTGGAAGCCGAAGACGGAACGGTCTTTGCCCGCTATGGCGATTTGTACGGCGACCATGTGACGCTCAACGATGTGCCCGCCTGCATGCCGGAAGCCGTTATCTCTATCGAAGACCGCCGCTTCTATTCCCATTTCGGGATTGATATGTGGGGCCTGTTTCGCGCGGCACTGCGCAACATCACGGCCCGGCATGTGGTGCAGGGCGGTTCGACCATCACCCAACAATTGGCAAAGAATTTATTCCTGTCGCCCGAGCGTACCTTCAAACGCAAAGTGCAGGAGATGATCCTGGCCCTGTGGCTAGAGCGCCGCTACAGCAAAGACCAGATCCTCATCGCCTATTTAAACCGCGTCTATCTGGGGGCGGGAGCCTATGGTGTTGATGCCGCCTCACGCACCTATTTCAGCAAACCTGCACATGACATGACACTGCATGAGTGCGCGATTATCGCGGGACTTCTGCGCGCGCCGTCGCGCTTTTCCCCGGCGCGGAATCCCGACCAGGCCATGGCGCGCTCCAAAACCGTTCTGGAAGCCATGCAGGATGAGGGCTACATCACGCATCAGGAGAAAAAAGCCGCTCTGGCCGGGTCGCTGTTGCCCGAACAGAAGCCCAATATGGGCGGCGATGGGCGCTATTTTGCCGATTGGGTAGCCGATCAGATTGCACCCTTGATTGAAGATTCAACGCAGGATGTTACCGTCGCAACGACACTTGATCTGAAACTTCAGCGTCAGGCAGAAAAGCATATCGACGCCATTTTATCCAAGCAAAACAGCCGCGACGTAGCGCAAGCCGCCTTAGTCACACTGGGTTATGATGGCGCCGTCAAGGCGATGGTCGGCGGGCGCGATTACCGCCAGAGCCAATTTAACCGCGCAACACAGGCGCTGCGCCAGCCCGGCTCGGCCTTCAAACCAATTGTTTACCTGACGGCCCTGCAGCAGGGTCTGACGCCAGATGATATTATTCTCGATGCGCCGATCACGCTCGGTAAATGGTCGCCCGAGAATTTCGACGGAAAATATCGCGGCCCCGTAACGGTGCGTGAAGGTCTGGCGCAGTCGCTGAATACAGTGGCCGTGCGCGTCTTCCAGCAAGCGGGCGTGGATAATGTGATTGCCACGGCACAGGCGCTGGGCATCAGTTCGCCGCTGGCGCGCGATACCGCCCTGGCGCTGGGCGCCAGTGAAGTGACGCCGCTGGAATTGACCTCGGCCTATGCCTCCCTTGCCGCGGGTGGAAGGGCTATTACGCCTTATGCCATCAAGGAAATCCGCAATCGGCAGGGCCAAATTATCTACCGCCATCCGGATGTGACGCCGCCAGCGACGGTAAGCTCCGGTGCTGTTGAGACCCTGACGGGCATGATGGAAGAAGTGGTGCGTTCCGGTACAGGCCGCCGGGCAGCTATCGGACGGCCCGTGGCGGGTAAGACCGGAACAAGCTCGGACTATCGTGATGCCTGGTTCATGGGCTTTACGGGCAATTACACGACAGGCGTCTGGCTCGGCAATGATGATAACCACCCGATGCAGAAGATCGTCGGCGGCAGCCTGCCCGCCCAACTGTGGCATGATTATATGGCGGATGCCGAAGCCGCATTACCGGAACGGCGCTTGCTGGCGGGCCCGCCGGGCGGCGGTTTTACCGGAGCGGTGACCGAAGAAATCTCCCGCGCCTTCACGAATTTTGTGACAGGCATCATGGGATCATCATCCGATTCCGAATACCCAACACCGAACCGCTAGAATTTCAGGAAGTCTTTTGCGCCAAACGGTCGCTGGCGGCTTCAAGGCCGCTCCGCAAACGTTCCATCATCGTGCTACGCTCAAGCCCCGGCGGAATGGGCGGCAGGAATTCGATGGTAATGATGCCGGGTTTTTTCAGAAAACTGTTCTTCGGCCAGAAAACACCTGAATTCAAAGCCATCGGCACGATGGGCACATTCAATTCCTGATAGAGCGCGGCGATGCCGCTTTTGTAGGATTTCTCGGCGCCCGGTGCGACCCGCGTGCCTTGCGGGAAAATCACGATCTTGCGTTGCGCGCGAACGGTAGCATGGGCTGCCTGCATCATCGCCGAAAGGGCACGGGCACGTCCGGCACGATCGATCGGAATCATCCCGGCGCGGCGCAGATACCAGCCCCAGATGGGAATATTCAGCAATTCCTTCTTCAGCACGATGGCTGGATCATAGAACAGAATATGCAGTTTGAAGGTTTCCCAGGCCGATTGGTGCTTGGATGCTATGATGCAGGCGCCTTTCGGCACATACTCGCGTCCGATGATGCGATAAGTCAGGCCGCCGATATGTTTTTCAACCCAGGCGACCTGTTTCAGCCAAAGATGTACGACGCGCAAGATCTGCTGTCGCGGTAGCGGCAGCACCCAGATCATCAGAAAACACATCACGGCCGTCAGGCCGTAAAGCGCAACGTTAAAGGCAAGGGAACGGAGCCAGAGGGACATTCAAGAGAGAATATTTAACAGATCAGGATTGTGCGGCCAAACGGTATACAAAAGTTACCGTAGAGCTTGCCGTACAGCGAGTTTGCGCTTGTGTTACTGTCAACGGATAGGTGCGCGTTCCGTTAATCAAAATATCCACCAACCCCGGAGGAGCATCTGGCGCTATATTTTGAAGCGCGACATTGACACATGTATCATATTTGAGATTCATGAGCTCAATGCCAAAGAAAGTAGCGCCCGCAACAACTGAAGCTGAGCATGATGTTGTCGAGCCCGGATTCCACCCGCATATGCTGAAAGAGCCGCGCTGAATTGCCCCGGTTAAACTCCCAGGCCCCCAGGGATGGTCGGCGCACATGCCATAAACACATTGACCACCGGGCATGTTGGCAACGACAACGCAGTTGCTGCCGCCGGGACCACAGAGTTCGAGATTCGTGCATCCTGTACCAGTCGAGCAACCCACGCCAGGCGTACGCATCATGTCTCCAGGAATGACATCCTGGCTATAGAGGGTTGGAACGACCCTCTGCACATCCCCCGCTGTGAAACTGGCCTGGCCTGTGTGCAGGTCGCGTATATTTTTTACAACCATGAACATTTCAATTTTTAACTGCGCCAAACGGGTGTTTTCCCAACTATGGCTCGTCGCAACCCATATGCCCCCCATGACGAATCCGGAAACGGCAAGAGCAATGGCGAGCTCGACAAGACTAAACCCTCTGAAGAAAGGGTGTTTCTGGCTAGCGGTAGAGTTTAAATTCAATATCCACTTCATTCTCCCCTCCTCCCTGATTACACCATGCGCTAGCCGTAGCCATATTAACAGATGACAGCAAATTTCCGGTACTGGTAGCGGAAGTCACACTATTACCCATGTTGGTTCCAATCCGGACAATCCCGAAACTGGAGTCATTAATAGGCATCTGCATTAAAAGTCTCATGCAGGTATCTTTATTCAAACCCTCAAGAGCAATACGGAATGTTGTGTATTTCCCTGCAGAGTTCTTTATGCTGTAAACCTTAAAAGAATTATCGGCTTGGGTTGCATGGTTGGTTGACCATGCAACGCTATGCAGAGAATGATGGACGGGGTTGGCGATAGCTGATGTTCCACTGCCCGGAATATAAGCGCCTCTTCGGGGCAAAAGATGCATTTCAGAGGGAAATATGCCTTTTTTGTCCATCGCATCAGTGACATCAATAACCGCGGCTGAGCAGTAGTAATTGCAAGGCACTTCGTTGGTGGTATTGCTGTAGTATCCGCGAATATTCTGGACGACTGTGGCGATCTGCCGATTGGTCTTCTGAATGCCATAATTTGTCATGGTTTTCTTGGCAGCGACCCAAATGCCGCTGAGCACAAAACCCGCTATCAACAAAGCGACAGCAAGCTCTATCATTGTAAAGCCAGCCGTACGATTGTTAAAAGTCATTCCATATTTTTGCATGGTACGTCTCCCTAACCCGAATTCGCCAAAACGTGAATCCAGTCTATATAATTGTTGTTATTATCAGAGTTATCGCATTTGGCTATAGCCTGGGCGATGGAAAGCGGAGCGCCAGAACCCGTAATGCCATCCCATACCATATCTGCCTGACTGCGCCCATTTACATAAATACGGTTCAACCCGGCGACGGGACTGGAGGAAGTCATCACCAGCATGCGGATGCAGGCCCAGCGTGGAAGTTCCGAAAAAGTAATCCGAAAACAGGGCTGAGCAATCGCAGATGTGGAGCCACCGTCACTGCAGCTGTCGGCGGTAACATAGGCGGTGCCAAAACTACCATGCGTGGTGTTGCCATTATATTTCTTACTGCTCCACGGATGAAATAAAATTCCTACGGCCTTGTTAGGATCGCGTCGCATCTCAGTTGGAAATGCATTTTGCCGATCAAGCCCCTGTGTCAATCCAGCTCTTCCCAGAATACCGGCCTGATTGGCAAAAATGACCTGAATATGATTGCCGATTGTCCCCCATTGCCGCAGCCCTTGCTGCATTTGCCGGGACTTATACATCTCAGAGGCAGCACCCCACAGGCCGCCCATAACAATCCCGACGATGCCAAGAATAACGGCGGCTTCCATAATCGTGAAACCCGCTGTGTTTCTTGAAAAAACCTTACGCTTCATCTGCAACCTCTTTTGCAACGCGCTAATCAGGGTCGCCATAATTGCCCAGGTTCGGATTCAAAGTGTAATACCAGTCAACATCAAACGGGCCTGGATCATCCGCACCACCCCAAACATCACCGCATCGGTCGTCAGCGTCTGAGGGAGCTATGGGCAAAAGACATCCCACCTCGGCTGTATTTGTGCAGGTTTTGGAAACCCCTGAATTGCTGCTGGTTATGACAACTTTTATCAATCCTGTTTCGCCGCCCGGCATTGAATTTCGCATAATCATATCCGCACATTGCTGCTGGTTCAGCTTCGCGTAACGCACAACCAGCTGAAGGGGTGCTCCAACCGTCCCCACCTGGTCAACGCGCGCCGTGCCATACACGGGGTCTTGGGCCCAAGGATGATTGGCAACAGTTGTAGTGCCGGGCAGCGCCCCAGACAGAGGCCGGGGAGAGAGCATTTCAGCTGGAAAGACGCCTTTGCGAACATAATCATTATTTTGATTAAAATCCGGGGAGGGCACTCCCCCGATCGGAGAATAAGAAGCATTCGTGCCATTATATGCGGCGCGCATATTATCAACGATGATGGCAAGTTCATCCGAAGCCTGATTTGTCTGAAGTCTTTGCCAAGCCATGGAAGAACCAATGGCTACACCTGTGAGAACGACACCAAGCGCCGTAATAACAATGACCATCTCGATAAGGGAGAAGCCGCGCTTTGCGCTGGCCTCCCGGCTCCATACCGGTATCCGAAATGATGTTTCAGGTTCCGGCTTCATCGTATGATCTCCCGCCTTAGTCTTTAAAAATTATTCATGCTGCCTGTGCCCGGTTTTGACAGCTCGGCCACCACATTGAAAATCGACATCATGGTCCAGGCAATCACACCGCCTACGATTGCCAGACCTGCGTTACGGACGATGACCGCCTGGCCTTTCATGGCGTCGATCTGATCCCGTATCCATTCCTCTGTCACCTGTTCGATAACAGAACCCACATCCGCCCGTTCCGACAAAATCTCGAGGTCAACGGCTACGGCAGGGTCAGGGAAATTATACTTACCAATTCTTAACGCTTCGCCAAGATTTCGACCTCTCAGCACCTCCTGCCGAGCCGAATTGATACGCTCCCGCATCCAGGAATTCCCTTGTTCTTCAAGGATTTCGAGGGCCCGCTTAAGGGGGACCTGGGCCCCCAGAAGAGCAGAAAGACCCAAAAGGAAGCCGCTGCCCTGCAGAATGCGGTACCAGGACCAAGGGGGGAACATGTCAAATTTCGCCCGAATTGTACCCCGCCAATGAGGCAAGGTGACAGCAATCAAAGTGCATAGCGCAACCAATCCGATAATAACGGTGATACCCCAGTCCCGCACAAAATCCGACATAATCGCCACGCTGCCCATGGCCGCAAGGACGTTCTTCGGAGCTGTCTTACGCATATTTTCGATCAGCTGCACACCGAACATGTAAAGAACGAACGAAACCAAAACCACCATGAAGGCCGGATAACCCACAGCATAAAACACCGCTTCCTTCATCTGCCGCGATTTTTCGCCCATCGCCTGAATGGCCGATAGTGATTTTGGCAGCGTGCCCGATTCCTCGCCCGCGCGGATCATATAAAGCTCACCTGTCGGGACCCAACCTTCCATGGATTCGGAAAGCGTCACGCCCGCGCGATCTTTCAGAAACCATTCGCGCAGAGCCACGGCAGGGGGACGGCGCGGATATTTACCCATTTCCGAGCTGTTCAAATAGAGACGATCGAGCGCACGCGACAACGCCTCATTCATGCGCAGCATGCCTTCCAGCTTACGGTAAATACGGAAACGGTGCTTCTTGCCGAAGCGAAACTGAAATTGGGTCAGACGTCTTTCCAGATCGTCAAAGCTGAAACCTTTTTCGCTCACGGCATCGCTCCCAGCCGCTGTTCAACCTCCAGCAGCTCACGGTCGCGGGCGAAGGGGCCAAGCTCAAATTCAGCATCGGTTGGCGATACTTCTCCGCGGCGGACTTTTTCCAGCCCGTGCCACAGCATCGTCAGGCCGTTGAGCCCCGCTGGCGACAGCCAGTAATTCTCGGCTTCTTCCATGCGGTTGTCCTGCAAAAGCTCCATGAGTCTGGCATCGGTTTCAATGACTTCGGCGCAGATCGTACGGCCTGAACGGCCCTTGTAACATTTGGGGCAGCCTTCGGGGTTGGCAACATAAACGCTGCGCATATCAGGCTCCGACAGCCGCTCCATGGGCGGTACATCCATATTGGCCTTGCTGCGACGCGCATCCATGATGGCAAGACCCGCACGCGCACGGCGGGCAACATCTTTGTACATAGGGCCAAGTTCACCGGGAGCGTCGGCAATCGAAATACGGCATTCCATGCAGATGCCGCGCAGCAGGCGCTGACAGATCATGCCGCGCACCAGATGATGGTCATAAACCAGATAAGGTTCGATGCCGATGTCACGCAAGCGTTTAGGTGTAGCCAAAGCTGCATAAACGTGCGCAGTGGTATAAACCTGACGTCCGGTGAGCGCTAGGCGAAATGCGAATTTTGCCGTCTGCACGTCGCGCACTTCGCCGAGCATGACGATATCCGGATCAAGGCGCAGGGCGCAACGCATGATTTCGACGAAAGTCTTTTCACGTTGCTCATCTTTGACCGAAGCCGACACGCCGATTTGCCGTGCACCGATGACGCCACCTTCGGGCGGATCTTCGATTAGAAGACAGTTAAGCTGCATGTTGGTTTCGCCCATGCGGCGGTTGAGCGCTACGCGCAACGTGGTGGTTTTACCCTGGTTGACCGGGCCCGTAAAAACTCGCATGCCGCCGGGCAACGTGCGCAGGCTTTGGATGACTTTCTGTTGCTCTTGCGAAAAGCCGAGCGAATCCACATCGGCCATGACGAAATTTTCACCGAAAAGATGCGCCGAGTCATAGGAAAGACGCATATCGAGATAACGGCCGTCATTCGACAATGGCACCCATTGACAGCGTACACTGATCACGCCCTTCGGGAGAGCAATAACCTCGCGCCCTTTCGCGTCGGATGTGAGCATGGCGGCTTGCGGTTCCTGCCAATTGGCGGTCGCACCAGACTGACCAATGGAATGGGAGAAAATTGACGACAGAACCAACTCACCTTCCTTCTGCGTCCAGGTTTCCCAAACGCGCAAGGCGCCGTCGATACGGAACTCGACGCGCGTGCGGTCATTAACCGCTTCGATGTGAATATCGTTGGCACCGACTTCTACAGCCCGTTCCAGCATCGCCACAATGCGGCGGCGCACAGCGTTTTCGTCAGAGGAGGTCGCCGTATGCTTACGATCAGCGTAGAGATAGGCTTGGCTGATGATGTTGGGCGTAACATAGCGCGGCTCACCAACTTTATAACCTTGCCGTTTTGCAACCTGCTCAACGGAGGTGATCAGAGGCGAACGGCGATGCGACGCGCTGACCAGCCATAATCCGCTGTCAAACAGCGCACAAAGGTTGCGGGATTCTTCAGGAATTTTTAGCGGACCATTCTCGGCGGTCAGGACTTCGCCGTTAAAGACGATGGAGCCGCCGGACATGGCAAGGCTGCGCTCATCTTCGATCTTGATGGTTTTTTCAGCCGCAGGCGCGGCGGGGGCCGAGAATGTTTCATGGGCTTCAGTGGCTGGTTTCTCACTCGAAGGGGGTGCGACACCCGGCATGGCACCTACCGGAGGTTTGCCGGGAGTCGCCGGGGCTGGTTTGCGCACAGAATTCTGTGGTTTCGCACCCTGAGCCGCTGATGTGCCAGAATGAAGCGAAGCTTTAAGCCGATCATTGAGCTGGGAGATGAGGTTACGCAAGGCGGTGCCATTCCTGCAAAATCCCCGGAGGGGAAAATCATGGGTTATTGAATTCTGTGACCTGAACGGCTTGAGCCTTATTGGTTGATGTGAACTCGTAAGGAAACCGTACCGAACTGCCTACGCCAAGCTCTTAGAAAGAGCTTCCAACCACCGTATTGACGTTTTTGACGCGCAGTGTGGTGCGCTTAGCGGCTCCCTGTTTGAGCTCGACTTCCTTCATCGTAACCTTGGAAATAACGCTGCCATCCGACAAGCGGTCACCAACGCGCCCCGTTTCCAATTGGCCATCTGACATTTTGATGACAGCCGAATAATGCCCGGTGCTTCCAATCACACGACTCAATTCCATAACCCCCGGAGCCGGAGCAGGCATGGCTACGGCTGGCGTTGCAGAAGGGGAAGAGGACATAGGCATAGGGGGCGCGGCAACGGAAGGACGTAAAGCGCTGGCCGGAATAGCCGCCGCCAGCGAACCACCACCCTCGCGTTCCTGACGGATTTTTTCCAGTTCAGATATACGTTTTTCAATATCAATCAGCGCTTCCAGTTTGGCGACAGCCTGGCGAGCGCTGTTCAAATCATCCAAAGTGACGTCATCCGCCGTCCGGTTTAGATGCTTGACAACGCTTTTGACGGAATCCGAAACTTTTTCTTCGGCAGCAGCGAGGCCTTTTTCATTTTTACCTGACGCCCCCGTTAACCCTCCGTTAGTATTCAAGAGAGGGGGCGACACGGGAGGTGCAGAGGAGGGAGGTGCCACATCAACTGTAGCTGTTGTCGATGAGCCGGGAGCAGGCGGCACAGGATCAGCTGCTTGGGCAACAAAGGAACCCGCAAGAGCGAAAGTGCCCAAGATAATCGCCAAGTATTTGATTTTATACGCGATTTTCATAGATAATCCCCTCGACAGTCCAGGTGCCGCCTCCATTTCCACCTGGCGAAAAATTCAGGGAATTGACAGTGGTTCCCGGTAAATCGCCAAAAAACAGGGGCAGACTTGCGGGCAATTCTCGCACTGTAACAGTAAATGAACGCTTAACCCAAGGAGTGGGCGGTGGGGCCCAATTTCCTTGAAAACCAGGGGGGGGTGGTGGAGGCGGGTCTTCAGGCAGACGAGTAATCGATCCCGGCCAGTTCTGAGCCAAGTAACGGCGAGCAACCTCATCCGGGTCAACAAGTCCTTCAGGGCCACGGGCCATAAGCGCCGACAAAGGGATAGTCAAAGAAGCTGTGGTTCCCGTCTCATTAATAATAGCACTTTCTGCTGGAACTTTGGCAAAGCCCTGGGAACGACTCCAGGTCAAATTGATCCCTGAACCGTCACAGCGCAGTTGGGTTAAATTCCACCCCGCCACCGCAGATGGAACTTTTGAAAGGCCAACCTGACAGGATTGAATAACAGCTAAAGCGGGAGGCTTTTTCTCCCAAACGCGTTCAGGTGGTGGATATTCAATCTGCTGTTGCTGAAATTGGGCAGGAAGCGATTGCTGTGCCGCCAGCCGAGCGCGCTCCAGTGCGTCCAGACGATCTCTTTCGATCTGTGCCTGTCTTTCTTGTTCCTTCTGATAATACCAAACGCCGCCGATGGTCAGGACAAGAATAGCCGCCGCTACGGCCGCCGCGATGAGATATTGCTTGGGAATGCGGACAACCTGCAGCCGAATATCGCGGCGCTCGTCCAACAGCAGACTGATCGGCATCGTATCAGCACCAGGAATTGCCCAGGATTCCGGCGCATAGACGCGCTGCAAGCCGCCAAAGCCCATTTCCTGCAAAAGCCTGTCGCGCGCCTCACCTTCATTAAGAAAAAATTGGTCACCATCGGGAACGATAAGGTCGTCACGAACGATTGTGACAACCGTGCCTTCACGCAAGCGGAAAGCACCCGCCCATGAGCCCGGCTGTTGGTTGGCAAGACAAGCCGCAAATACAGGCATACCTGCCTTGTGCCCTGCTGCTGCCTGCCCCAAACCAAATTGCGGAACGCGGCCGCTTTTGCCCGCGCCGCGAACAGCGTAAAAATCGGCTTCCTGGCCGGGCTGGGATGCAGCTTCCTTGGCTGCCTGCGCTACGCGTCCGCTGGGACTATTTTCCCAATAGAGCCCGGCGGCGTAAATACGCCGCCCGATCGTAACGACACCAGCACCCATTACTCCTGCTCCGAATGGGGCACATCAAGAACTTGTGGCGTTATGGCGAAAAAGATCATGCTGCGAGTTTTACCGCTCGATACACCACCACCGAGAAGGTAATTATAAGGATTGCCAACACCTTGCGAATTTTGCGATAGGCCTTCCTCATCCGAACCGCCGATGACAAGCATCGATCCACTCTTCAAAACCGATTGCTGAACAAAAATGCGGTTGGCTGTGTCGGGAAGCTGAACCGTTGTACTACTCGCTGACGATGTACAACTTGAAGTCTCATCCGATGTATCACCGCACTGACTGTTGAACTGCTTGAGGGCAAGAAGGTCTGTGACGCTGAGAGAATATTGCAACAAGATACGCCCGTCATCCAACAGGCGCGGCGTCAATTGCACGGAGAAACCTTGGCGCACAACGCCAGGGGTCACAAAAGTACTGGGGCTCCCGGTTGTTCCTGAAAATGTTGTGCCTGCAGACGCCACAAAACTTATGTTACGGCCGACACGGCGTGAAACAGGGCGGTTATTTAGAGTCACAACAGGGAATTTTGCCACTTTGGTTGTATCGCCAACACCCGAAAGTGCTTTGAAGGCATCTGTAACCTGACCCACCGTGCTGGGGTTAAGAATGGCGACATTCAACGTGCCGCCACCCGTAAACCCACTCACGACAGAAGGGGCCGCCGCGGTCGTAAAGTTGCCGCCAAAATTCGTCAAGCGACGCAGAGCAGTATTAAAAGCAACCGTGAAGTCCATACCCTCAGAGAGAGTAACGACATAGATTTCAACGTTGATGGCAATTTGACGCGAAAGCCTTTGATTTTCCAATTCCAGATACTGCGCAACCGAGCGCATAATCTCAGGCGTCGTTGTGACTGTAATGGTACCCACCGAAGGCGACACAACAACCGAACCCGTACCCCCGAGCATGGAGTTGATAATTTGACCCATCTCATCCCAATATTTGAGCTCCATACTCGTTTTGGAATTCTGAGTCATGGTGTTCTGACTACCGCCACCACCGCCGCCACCTGCACCGCCACCGCCGCCCGCGCCGCCACCGCCGGAGCTGCCGCCACCCGCGCCGCCGCCGGAGCTCTGGTCATCCTGCATACCCTCTTCAATCTTCAGGGTTCCGGGCAAAGCCTCAATCGCAAAAACGCGCGTCTGGAAGCGGGAGATAGATATAGTTGCTCCGTCATACCGCCAGTTGACACCGAAAAAGCCCGCAACCTTTTCCATTAAGCCGGAAAGCGGACCTTCATAAGCCAGAAGCATGACGGGACCGGAGGAAATCGCTGGAGTTGGGACCGGGGTCGGGGCACCAAAGCCGCCCGATGCGACAACGGGTGCCGCAGCCGTTGTGGATGAGGAAACACCCGCGCCCTGAAGATTGACCGAGATGCCTGTCTGCGAGCTTATAATATTTGCAATGTCGCCAAGCGACAGCCCGTCAGAAGCAATAACGGTAACGCCGCGCGCCGTTTCAAAGCGTGCCGGCAAAGGCATTCCACGCTGCATGCGGCGTGCCTGACCGCCTGTCCAAACCTTATCCGTAACCACAAGCGGGTTGTAACGTTTGGCCGGAGCCTGAACAGGTATAGCATCCAGAGATTGCCGCGATTCCGTTGCGCGCTGATTAATGGCATCACGTGTTTCCTGATCTTTACAGCCCGCCAACACAAAGGAAGCCAAAACAAAAAGAACAGCCGCCGCCGTCCGTGCATTCCTCTTTCCGCATACTCCGCTGGCCCTGCTTGCGATCATGCCACCACTCCTCAGATTAATCGCCGCCGGTATTGCCGCGCGTCGTTACGTTTAAAACCATCTGGCCCATTTTGGGATTCATATGCAATTCAGCAACAGGCTGAGGTCGTGCCGTCTGAAAGCCTGTCAGCAAATTACGGACGGCCTCCTCAAAAGTTCCATCGAAATGCACGGAGGCCTGAAGCGGATAGTCATATTCCGCCAACCAGTTGAATTCGACATTAGAACGGCGCGCCCATTGCTCCAGGGTACTCCGCAAACTCTCGCCGCGCTCTGCGTCCCAAGATTGTGCGCCACCGACGGAAGAACTGCTGTAAGAGGCGCCACTACTCAAGGAAGCCGGAGAACTCATAGTTGGCTGCACACCCGGTGGCGGCTCCAGATAGCGCGGCGCAAGGGATGCGCGCGATGAGTCCGATGCGCTGGAAGCATAACTTGGCACACGCGGCGCAGGAATGCTGGCCATGTTCCGAGGCGCACCGCCACTCGCATAACCAATACTGACCATTTCGTCCTGCTCACGCATTACAAGGCCAGCCGGGTCAAGCGCATCCTTCAAGGTTTCACGCCACGGCTTGCCGCCGCGGAAGGATACGAGAACGCCAAGATCAACATCCTGATCAACTGAAAACCCGTACCCGGGGGGCAAAATCTGGCGCAATGCCACTGCCAAAGGAACCTGATTGGCAAAGCCGCGCACCACACCCGTGGAAGACGAAGACGGCGCAAACGTTGAAGGGTTTTCGCCCTGGATAACAACCGGGGAAAGAGGTTCCAACGCTACATCCGAACGGCTTGTTCCCTCAATGACGACGGGTGCCAAAGATTCCGGCGCACCCGTTACGGGACGGGATGACAAAGGCTCAAGCGGCTGGAGGCTTGGTAATGGACCGGGCTGCACCATTCCTGTTCCCATAGAAGATTCAGGCGCAGCATTACCGGAAGGGCCAACCCATTGAAAGCCAGCATGGGCTGAGCTGGAAAAGCCCACAAAACCCAAAGCTAAAACTGAAAAAACAAAGAGTCTGAAGGGAAACGGATTCGACATGTTGCTTGCTCGCTATCCTCGGCATGCAAGAGAGATTCGTGACTGTAATCGACCCGGCAGGGCCGGACAATAGTTTGTCTCTAGCACGCAGGAAAAGGTGATAGCTGCTGCAGGGTGGTGGTATTTTTGCAACAAACCGATTCGCGTTCGTTCATTCTCCGTAATCAACCCAATGACGAATCGCGCGACGATGATTCGCCGGGCGGTTGATACCCAGAAACCAGCTGCGCATGGCGCGCAGGGATGCCTCGAATGTCAGACCACGCCGTTCAAAAAACCAGAAAAACAGCATAATAACGACAGCGAAAATAAATGTCCAAAGCCTGGCATGCAGAAGAAAAAGCATGATAGCCAAGAAGGCACGCGCATCGAGCACGAAGAACCGCGCTGGTTTTTGTGTATTGCGCCAATGGAGATCCATAGAAGATCCGATCAAGGTCAAGCTTGCAAACATCATGAAGGGTGAAAAGGTTTTTTTCAAGGCTCGTTCCCGTGACAAGCTCTCAGAACAAGCGCTTGGCTTGACTCTGGGAAACGCGCCTTTTAGCGTCCTCTTGTGATCGCCACACCTCAATTCACTGTTTCAAACGAAGAGTATGAAGGGCTTCTTGCCCGCTATACGCGTGACATTACGGCTTTTGACAAAGCTGGGAAATTCGATCCCGTTACAGGACGTGATGAAGAAATCGACCTGATGACACTGATTTTGCTGCAGCGGCTGCGCAAAAACGTTTTGCTGTTAGGCGGTGCGGGTGTCGGTAAAACTGCTTTGTTTATTGGTCTGGCACAATGGATTAACGCAGGCAAGGTGCCCTCGCTTCTCAAAGGGGCACGCTTGATCGAACTGGAAATGTCCGTGATGGGCGCAGGGTCACAATCCCGTGCCGACCTTGAAGGACGACTTATCCCAATCATCAAAGGCACGGCTGAACGCAACGCGCTCCACACGCAACCACCAATTATTTTTTGCATCGACGAAGTGCATCAACTGATGCTGTCCTTCAAGGCATCCAGCTTCGGAGGCGTTATTGATGTTATGAAGCCCTACCTGACGGCAGGCGATTTGTATGTCATTGGTGCCACGACGCGTGAGGAATATGAAGATTACGTCAAGACCGATCCGGCCATCGATCGCCGTTTCCAGAAAATTTTCCTCAACACCCCCGATCTGGCAATTACCCATCGCATTTTGATGGGCATGAAGGGCAATTTTGAAAAACATTATGGCATCGAAATCTCGCGCGAAGCCTGCGCGAAAATTATCACGCTAACCGACCGCTTTCTGCGTACGCGCAACAATCCGGACAAATCAATTCTGGCGCTGGATCTTGCCTGCGCTCGCGCCGTCAAAAAAGGCGTTACAGACAGGTTGGATGACGAGTCGATAGAGCTGGCTGTTGCCGCCGAGGCCGGGATTGATCCCGCAGCCTTGCGAAGCTGAGATTTTTATTCGTCTTCTTCCAGGCTTTTCAGAAAATCAGCGGTATCTTTTTTGTCATCGCCAGCAAATCCCTGCGTCAAATACAGATAGGAACGGCGGTCGATATGGCCCGCCTTAAAGGCCTTCGACGCGGATTCCTCCATGGGCTGCCCCTGCCGTTTTAACAGGCGCTGGGTTTCATTCGTCCAGTTCTCGTAAGGCATATCGAGAAGAATCTCACGCACCCGCTCATCAAACACCATATATTCGCGCAGACCGATGCGGCCGCCGCCGACTTTCGGCACCAGAGTTTGAGTTACGACAAGACGAAGCGTTTCCATCATAGCGTAGGCGCGTTCGCTGCGCTCGTTAGCTTCAAACATGCTGACCATACGGCGAATAGTCGCGGCAACGCCGATGGTATGCGCTGTGGAATAAACCAAATGGCCTGTCTGCCCCGCCTCCACCGCCGCCATGACGGTTTCGCGGTCACGCGCTTCGCCCACCAGGATGATGTTGGGTTTACGGCGCAGCGCGTTACGGACGCCGCCCGCGAAGGTGTGAACGTGCCGGGGAATTTCCGTTTGCGCGACCAGAGAATGTTCGCTGGCGACACTGTCATAAACATACTCGATCGGCGCTTCGTAAGTCAGGACCTTGCCGCAACCTTCGGGCCGCTCCAACAGCATGCGGCAGCCCGCAGCCAATAAGGTTGATTTACCGCTTCCGGTTGGCCCTGTAACCATCACCAAGCCCTGGCGCGGCGCCCAATTCTCAATGATTTTCTTTTCGATACCGAGATCGGCCATCGTCGGCGGCAAACCGGGCAAACTGCGCAAAGTGAGCTGAGCGGAATCCCGCCCGCGGCTCATCATTGCTGTAATGTTGACGCGAAAGCGGTAGCGAGTGCTGCGATCGGGTCGCACCTCATAGGACAAATCGAGGTCATGGCCGCCCGCGAGTTTCGGCAAGGCGTCCGGACCATAAATGCGCGTCAGCACATGCGCCATATCGGCGGAGTCCAGCGGACGGCGCGTGATCGGAAACAAAATGCCATCTACTTCAATATAAACGGGACGGTCAGTTTGAATCGTAATATCGCTGGAGCGCTGCTTCACGCACCAGACCAGAAGCCCATCAACATGTTCTTCAGTTATGCGCAAAGGCTCATCGGGCCATATGCCGATTTTCGCCGCAAGTTCGTTGATTTTGGCGGTTACCTTGTCGCCGGAGTCCATGTCTCACTCCGCGGGATAAGCGCTGACGGCCCTGTGATGGTTACGCCACGGTCGCCCACACGCATTTCCGTTCCACCGCCCGTAACACCCCGGTCATCCGAAAGGGCGAAGGGCGGCGAAATCATGCCCTGCGCGAGAAGCTCGCGGTAGCGCACCATACCAACAAAATCGCTGCTCATCCGGTCAAGATCGGATTCAAAAGTCTCATCCGCCTGCCGGACGCCTTCATCCCAGCCCTGCTTGATATATTCACGCCATACCGCGCGCTCTTCGTCGGTTTTGGGAAGGAGCAGGCCCGGCGGCGGCTCAACCCGGCCCCAGTCGCGTTCAAGATACAAATGCCAGTCACGCGGCGCCGTAACGATGCGTGCGGCGCGGTTGATTTTATAGATGCGGTCGGCAACTGCCGCTTCCTGACCAGCGCTGGTGACGAGGACAGCACGTTGCGCTTCCGACACAATGGGGGGTTCAATCAACAGACCGGAAGGCGCAGCAATCAGCAGGCGTGAAAAACTGAACGCCTTGGACATACTGGTATCATATTCAGCCAAGCGGCGCTGAATTTCAAAGGTACGGTGGGCCAACCCGCCGCGCGCACCATAAGAAATCGCGGCCTCGCGCAAGGCATCCGCCCGGATTTGCAGGCCGAGCGTATCGGGTTTCGTATCGCCGCCGGAGCTTTGCTCTTGCAAATCACTGAGGATGGGCGGCGGCGGAGCAGGTTCATCTTCACGCGGCGGCAGGAGCGGGCTGCGCGCGAGAGGCTCCTTACTCGCTGTTACAACATTTTCGGCATGCGCCGGAAGAACAGCCAGCAGCGCTACAAGCCCAAGGCTTAAGATGCCAAGGCACCGCACGTTTTTATTTAAGTTCGCTGGGGAACGCATTGTGTATCTCGGGCTGGTCGACCGACGCATAGCGCAATTCGACCGCACCGCCCTGCCCGTCCACGGCAATATCGGCGCGACGGCCCGCCTGAAGACCAATATCGCGCAACACATGCAAAATGGGTTGTTGATAGGCATCGATGGTTACCGTCAAAGGCACAGGGGGCGGATTACCCTTCACCCGGAAACGCAACCCGGCACGTTCAGACAGGTTTTTTGTAATCTGATCAATCGGCCCGCTCCAACGGATGGAAACAGGCTGCATTAGATTGGCAGGCGCATTCGCATAATTTTCAACGGACGGCGCAGGATTCCGTTGTTGTTCAATACCAGCAATGCTGTCCAATGCCTGAGAAGCTTTGTCTGCTGCCTGCGCCAGCTTGACGGTTACAATGTCCGGTTCTGTGGCAATGCCGCTTCCACCGAAACCGCTGCTTCGGGATGTGCTGTCGCAACCTGCCAGAAGAACCAGCGCACCAAGTGCAACGATAAATGAGGAGAAGGGCTTCATCAGGGCCTGCAGACGTTGATTCGGAAGGTCGGTTTGCATACTACCAAGATATGGGAATCATTCAATCGGAACCTCGGCGTGCGAAAATTTCACCGCCTGTATTTGAGGAAATGCAAGGCATAACCCAAAAAACAGGCGGCCAGCAGAAACACCAGCAGCGCCGTGACCCATCGCCCCGAGAACAGGAGATAGAGCGCGACAACACCCAGCAGGCTAGCTGCAACCCCATAAATGACTGAAGCGCTGGGAAGAGTTTCAGGAGGTGTATTTTTTGCATTCTGCGCAGGCAACTGACCAGACCGGACAGCAGCCGGAAGGTTACGGCCGGAGGAAGCCGTTGAAGGAGGAAGAATTTTTTGCAGCCATTTTTGCATGGCATGACCTTAGGGATTGAGGTCGCTGAGAACTGCTTGAATATTGGCGGGTTCACCTTGCAGGATTTTGACTTTGCCATCCTTGCCGCGATAGGCAAGGTAAGGCGTTTGCGTAATGCTCCAGCGTTCTGTCAACGCACGATTGGCGCGTACCGCTTCAAGGAATTTTGAGTCAGCATTACCAGCAAGCTGAGTTTTATCACCAGCTATATATTTATCCCAGGCAGCAACGACGTCAGGGACTTGTATCATCTGTGCTGCTCGTTTTTCCCCGTCAGCATCCCGGCCGATGGGTATTAAGCGCAATTGCACCACCCTTGCATCCACGACTGAAGACCGCAGGGCACGCCAGGTTGCCTGACAGTGCGAACAGTTGGGATCCACGACCATGAACAGCAAGGGCGCCTGAGCATTGCCAATATTGACACCGGAAGCTTTGCTCTGCAGTTCCTGCATGAGCTGCTCGCCGGGAGATAAATCTTTCGTGGTGGCTTCGCCTGGCTTGGCTCCAGGCATATCCCCTGCCTTCGTGCCAGGATCCATGAGAAGCGCCAGGAGTTCCTTGTTTCCGGACATCAGAGTCTTGGTCTGTTCGACCGTGACATTTTGCCCCTCCTGATCGAACAGCGCACCAACGACAAAACTCTTCTGGTCAGGCGTTGTGTAGAGCACCTGGATTTTTTTGTCCTGCGTAATGAACCAGCCATCCAGACCGGAGCGGCTGCCCATATAGTAAACGGATGCGCCCATCTTAATGTAACGTGCCAGCACAGGACTTGTATTAGGATCCGGCGAGATTCCTTTGGCAGGTTCGGCCGCATCGACAGAGGTTGCAACACCAAGAAGCGCACACAATAAGACCGCTGACCTGACATGTTTTTTGAAAGCGTGCATGAAGACTCCTTGCCGGAACATTATGACTTATCGCTGGGCATATTGATAGGTCTGACGACTGGGGGATTTGTCACGCTTGACCAGGCCTTTCCGGTCCATCGCTGCAATCACCTTGCGGGCGTAAGGGCCGCCCTTGCTGGGCGTTGCCGAATGGTAATGGGCAATACCGCCATAGAGGCTACCCGTTTCAGTGATTTTCTGTTTCAAGATCCAGGCAGAAACATGCAGATTGACGCAGCCATCATCACGCACCCAGCTATGGGCCGTCGCCTTGCTGACATTCCAGATACGTGCCAGTTCTGGAACCCAGCGTGTGTTGACCTGCATGGGACCAAGATCATAGGTGCCGTTGACATTCGGGCCTACCTGCTGGCCGACATAGCCGCCTTCAACCTGCATGATGCCGATCATGACCGCAGGTGGCACCTGATAGGTGTTGGAGGCCAAAATAAGGCAGGCCGCGAGAGTTTTGGCCGTGATCATGGGTTCCAGCCTTCTGTGTCAAACCTAGCTCCGGCAGGCACATCCAAATAAGCCGCCAGAGTCGCCAGCATGGCCATGCGTTGGTTAAAAATTTGCCAAACCGGAGTCAGCGGCGGCATGTTGCCATGCTGGGTGAAATAAGCGGTGCGTTCATCCGGCTTCATATAAAGCAGCCTGTCGGCCTCGGCAAAATGCGATGCCGCATAAACTTGCCCTGCCGCGCGCAGAATGTTCCAGTAAAGCAGCCGCCATTCCTCAGCCGGAGCGCCCGGAGGCGCCAGTGAACGCACCGCCTGCTCCGCTGTACGGGCAAGCCTATCGCCGATTTCCGCCAGCAGCACATGCTCTGGACGACCGAAAGCATATTGCGCGACGGCACCCACAACTGGAACCATCGCCTCCATCATGCGCATGCGGAAAGCAGCCGCGGTCGCGGGCGACGGCTCGGCATTTTCCGGCAGGGATTCCGTGAAGCGCTTTTGAAGTTCACGAAGATGGGCGACAAGCTGCTTGGCAGCTTCAACAGATAAGGATTCATTATTAGCCTTGAAATAATCACCAACAATTTGCGCCGCAGCACCCGCCAATCCCCAGCGCATTTGACCGCTGCTTTCACCAAACTGGGCAGCCAACGCTTCACTGAGCAAGGCCGTGCTGTCGATCAGCGCCGCAAACTGCTTGCTGCCGGAGTTTTCCAATTTTCCTTCTTCATCACTTTCCGGTGCCTCAGCCAAAGCCTGCAAAAGCGGCAGGCCAATCTGCCGGAATGCCGCCAGCAGCGCCTGCGTTTTGTGCCCGGTTTGAGCCATTTCCGATTTTGGCAAAGAATTGTCCGTCATCAAAGAATCCACGCTGTTCCCCCGGCGGGCCTGAGACAAAACGAAAACTAGGTTATTTATACCGTTGTCCGGTAAGAAGGCAAAAGAGGGGTTGGCTTTAATAAAGGCAAAATGATTAAGGCTGTAAATGCCGCGCTGTCGGGTTAGGCGCTTTAGCGCCCAGCCCGCGTATCAGAACAAGATTCTGAATAGCGGTCAGCAATCTTTGTTTCTCGAGATACAGCTTCTCGTCAAAAGCCTGCTTGAGGGCCGGGCAATCAAATTGTAGTGTACGTTCCCACTGAATAGCATCACTCTGTATATTGCTGAGCGCACCCGTAACATATCCGTCGCTGTCACACCGATAGGCAAGGATTTTATCATACATGGCAGGGCTGAGACCATTCTCAGTACAGTTGGCAAGAGCATGGTCAGCTTCGGGATCTCCAATAGATGAAATACCCATCCCCTTAGGATTACCCGCTGGAGAATTTTTCAGCCGATTACAGGCAGTAACCTGATCATCATGGCAATTCCCACTGGAATTCCGGAGCGCCGCTGTCGAAGATGTAGGGCAGGATGTGCGGTATGTCAGAGCCGCAAAACATTCATCCACAGCCGCTGATACAAAAGCGGCATTGTTGCGCTCGATACTGATACTCAACACATCATCAAGTGTTATTTTACGATTTGTTCCGTGCGGGGGCGTTGGAAAAACAGGCGCAAGGTGCTCGCAAAACCGATGAGCTGCCACAAAATCCACCTCGCCCGGCGCGGTTGACGTGCCCGCCGTCGCATTGGCAAAACTGAGACGGTTGTCGGCTGTTGGCGTCGCATTTCTTGGTATGGGATATTGTAGTTTACCGAGAACGCTGGAAAGGAGAATATCGGCATCAGTATAGCCCTGAGCAAAGGCCACCTGAGGGCAGGCAATACCAAAACCCGCCAACATAAGGCTTAGTGCAAAAAGACGGGAAGCACCCGAGGCAAAAGGCTTCAGTTTCTGCATTGCAGGGAGGCCCCTAACTGGCCATAACGGCTAGATCCGATAAAATTATAATTGGCGCCCATCAAGCCGCAGACATTTTTTGCCGCAGCGGCAGGCGAGGTTGCATCCGCCGAGGGGCCCGTATCCTTGCTGATGGCGCTTTGCACCAAAGCATTCCGTAACGCGCGTGCGGCACCTCCCATCTTGCTACGAGCCTGCTGCGCCTTAACAGTTGCGCAGCCAATAGAAAGGGTTGGAACCATCGGCCCTGTTACGGCACCTGTAGCCGCAATGGCCTGTAACTGGGAAGCTCTTTTGGTTGCGTCAATATTGGCCTGTGTTGCACGGAAAGTAGCATCAGCATTCACGCCAAGCGCCGTAACGATGCTTTGAGCACCCGTATTGACGGCTCCGGCTATGAATTGCTTCACTAGTTCAAGCTCAGTGATAATTGCTGTAGCTGCCGCCTCAATACCCCCTATAACCGCAGCTGCGTTTCCTTCAACAGCAAGAGCTATAGCCGTTGCTGCAGCAGCAACCGCTCCCGTAACGCAGCCATCACATTGTGCGTAGACGGGTTTAGTTTGCACAGAGAAAATAAAAAACACCAAGACAAATGCCACCATTCTGCAGTACAGCCAGTTTCGATGGTGTTTTGTTCCCGCCATTTTCATACGATGCACATCCATTCTAGTGCGCATTACGGCCTGCCCCACACCTGCCATATCGTTGGAGGAGGTGATGTTCCTGGTCCGCCGCCAAATCCACCCCCGACAGAAACAAGTGGCACACCACCACTACAATTTCCGAGAGATGGCAAGGTAAATCCAAATCCAACACTAAGGTTTGGCAGAGGCAAACAAAGCAGATTCGCCCCAAAACGGGTGAACTGCGCAGCAATATTTGAAACCCCGCTGCAAACTTGAGTGATGAGGCCTTCAAGGATGGCTTGAATGGCCGCCAAGGCAGCTGCACCAATAACGCTCTGAATATTGAAACCACTTAACATGGTAATGGCGTTTTTGATAATTTCAAAACACTGACTTAGCTTGGCGTCAATTGTTGGGTCCAGATAATAGTATTCACTTGTCAGTGCTGCTTTTCTTTGCGCCGTTTCGGCCATATTTGTACCAGCAGCTTTATAAAAGCCGCCGTTTGTCGTATCGCAATCATCCGGGCCGCTTTGGGCATTGGCTACACCAGGTAATACAAGCATCCAAAAGCCCAAAAGGACAGCGAGAATGATGAAAGTACGGTTCCGTTTTGCGGGCATATGCCGAAACCTTTCGTTCGCAATGGCCGAATCTGACTTACCTTATAAAGCCAGATTACCTTGAGCGCCAGATTCCATGATAGAAGGGCAATATTACCTGAAAGTTAATTTATTTTAACATAGATTGATATTGAAATTGAAGGCTAGAAGCAGCCCGGAGAAGGCATGGCATGAATAAATGGCTGATCGGTTTTCTGACGGCAACCCCCCTTGTTTTATGGGCCATTATCGTTTTGGGCGGAATGGCGATGGAGGCCATTTTCAAAGGCGATAAAAACCAGCCATGGCGCAGCAAACTTCTCAATATTGGCAATGGATTGGTTTTATGTGTCTTCACATTCCTTATGGCGCCTTTGACGGGGTTGTTCGCCTATGAAAGCTCGCGCAGCATCGAAGGCTTTATCAATCTGCAGTTTTTTTCCGCGTACAATGCGCTGTGGCAAATCGCCTGCGGACTGCTTTACATAGCTGCCGCTGATTTTCTTTATTATTTCTGGCATAGGGCCCAACACACAATACCTGTCCTGTGGGATATTCATGCTGTCCATCACAGTGAAATGTCTTTCAATGTCACCAGCTATTTGCGCCATCATTGGCTGGAAGTACCCGTTCAAACTGTTCTGATAGCCCTACCCATTAATCTGCTTTTTCAGTTTGAACCTCTAACCGCAGGCGCGGCCCAAATCATCGTTTCTTTCCTGGTTTTCTTCAGTCATATGAATATCCGGCTGGAGCTGGGGCGCTGTTCTTGGGTGGTAACAGGACCGCAAATTCACAGGCTGCATCACTCGGTTCTGCCCCGGCATCGCAATACGAACTACGCTCAATTCCTGCCCATTTTTGATGTGCTTTTCGGCACTTATGTGGCGCCTGCGCCGCGCGAATTTCCGCCGACAGGACTGCCCGGCGATACGCGCATGGAAAACCTCTCCGATCTTACTTTGTGGCCGTTCAAACAATGGATGCGCAGGCTCAAGCGCAAAACGGACAGTTCTGCGCTTCTTCCCTGAAGCAATTGCTATTTGCCGCTCTTTTTCTTCAGCCGATCCAGCACAAGTCGATAGCCATGATGCGGTTCCTGCTGCAGAAAGCGCGCGACGCGGCCGATAGTTGTCAGGCTGACGCCTGTCAATTTATGGATGTCACGGTAGGAATGCCGACCCTCATCGAGCAGTTGCGCCACCCGCCAGCGCTCGGCCAGATCGACCGCTTCTTTCGGCGTGCAAATATCCTGTAAAAACCGCCGCCATTCTCCAGCGTTGCGTAATATGAGAAAGGCCTCAATCAATGCGTCCGAATTTGTATGGCGGAAATGTGATTTTTGTTTGGGCATAAGCGGCCGCCTTTGGAATAACGGGACAATAGTGCGCAGATTCAACCCACAGGTCAACGGAGCCGCTAAAGGCACCCTTGCCAAAAACTACAAAGGCCGCTTAAGATCGAACTGATTTTACTTCTCAACTATGGAGGGTTTGATGCGCATTCTGTTGATTGCTGCTTTGGGCTTTATGCTGTCATATCCAGCCTTGGCGTATGATGGAGCTGATACCAAAGGTCGGGTCTTTGGTGCAATTACATGTAGCGAAAAACTGCCTTGTCCAGGAAGTTACAATAATTCTTTATCGTCGTCCGCTCTTGCCGCAAGTGCAAATAGCTGCCTTGCCCAAAATTTTACTTTGAGTTCTCCTTCGGGATTTTTTGAGGAATCTTCAGGTCTTGATGGCAGTCATTGCCTAACGACGAAGGCAGAATACACTCAAAAATCCCCTACGCCCCAATGTTGCGTTGCCATCCTGCCCGATAAAAGCTGCACACTCCGTTGTCAGCTTTTTGTGCACTGATGGTCACCGTTACGGGTTGCGCATCTCTCTTTCAAACTCCTTCTGACGAGCCTCCTGAGCTAACAGGTCTTCGCGCAACTGATCGTTTTCACGTTTGAGCTCCTGCACTGCACCAATCAAGGGCGCGATCAACCCTTCATAATTGACAGCCTTAACGCCATTTTGCTCGGCAACAAGCTGCGGATAAATTTTCTCAATATCCTGTGCAAGGACACCCAAGGATTTTGCACCGCTTGACTTGAAGGCATACGAAACAGGTTTTAAGCGCATAATATTTTCGAGCGGGTTAGCAATCGGTGCAATGTTGATTTTAAGACGTGCATCCGAAGTTTGATAGACGAAGCCAGACGCGTAAAAATTCGTGGCCTGCAATGTGCCTAACATGTTAACGTCACCAGTGACCTGTACAGCAAACTGGCAGTTTGTATTAAGGGTAACGCCTCCTGGTGCCGGGCTGAATCTTGTACATCCCGTTCCTAACTGGAGAAGCGGATTATAGCCAGACGTTGTTAAAAAAGCTGGCGTGCCCGCTGTTATTTGAATCCGGCTGTTATTACTGCCATTGCCAACAATCGTGCCGCCTTGCAGATTGATGTTGCCGCCGCCTGTGCCGACTGTCGTGTTGTTGGCCATATATATTCCGCCACCGACGGCGAAGAAGTTGCCACCACCGCTTGTTGCTGTCGGCCGGGCCATATAAATATTGGTGGCTGCCGACGGAGATGCTGGCGTCTGCCCCATATATAAATCCGTGGTCATGGTGTTGTATTTATAAGTCGTGTCCCCGACAGGAAACACCTGCCGCGCTAGCCATGGATCGGACGAAGCGGCCGTTGCCGACACATATGTGTTGCTTGCCACAACACCGCTGTTGGCAGTCGCCGTAAACCCGTAAGAAGTAATATCGCGTGACCAGCCGCCATAGGCACCGCACGCCATTTGTTTGATGTTAAAGGCCGTACCGCAAACATTGGTGGAATAAACGAAGCCGCCATCCGCGCCGATCAGCGCCGAAATGCGGCCACCCGAAGTATCAGGGATAAGATCGCCGCCCGATGTCAAAATCATAAAGGAATAGGTTCTGGGCGGCTGTCCCCCAGACGTTCCATCCTTCAGAACCCGAACGGCAAAAGTCTGCCCATACGCATTCGTTACACCGCCATTGCCCACCCAGAAACCGGGAGGCAGGTAATCGCAAAGATCTCTCACAGGTACCATCGTGGCGTTTGTTTTACATGCGGCCTGGCCTGCCCTGGAGCCGTTGGTGGGGGGTAAAGGCAAATTCACGCCCAACCCGGCTGTGCCATTGATGTTTCTGAGAAAACCCTGCGGATCAGCCGCCAAATAGGCTTTAACAGCCGTGATCAACTGTTCTTGCTGGTTGGCAACAGCCTGATCGCGCAGCTGTTGGTTGCCACCAGCCATAAGGCGCCATAATCCGACAAAGAGAAGGCCTGCAATGGCTAGAACGATGGCAAGTTCCACAAGGGTAAAGCCGCGAGCCCGGCCTTTAACTGCATGCAGCATGTTCTTCTCCTCTTTGCCAAGTCGTTTGTGTCCGCAGAGTTTAACCATCAGGAATTATCCGTTATTAAGGACAGTACCGCTACAGCACCATCGGGAACCACCAAAGGAACCGGATATTGCAAGACGGTCGCTGAGTTATCGGGAACAAAAGAGGTCATCAGGAATCTCTGCCCGCTGACTGTGATGACTTTTCCGTAGCCGTAGGATCGGCGGCCCGTATTCTGAATCTGACGCAAAAGCTCACCCACGGTCAAGCCCAGTTGATTGCCGCTTGCCAACTGAACATAGCCGGGTGATGGATTCGCAGCGGTTATAGTACCCGTTGTTGCCCAAGTAATCAGATAGACAGAGGCGGGAGAACCGACGTTATAGAGAACAGAGTGAAATCTATAGCCTGTATAATTGTAGCTCGGCGGCATATCAAACCAGCAAGGCTTTGCCCAATTCCGGTTTATGCAGTTCCAAGTCGTAGCTGTACCTCCCCAGGCAACTCTATAAAGATTACTTGGACTGCTATTGCCATTAGGATTGACATACACCGGACTTTGGGTAGCGCCGTTAGAGGCCTGGCAATAAGGAACTCCTGCAAACCCTTCAGTCATACTGCATCCTGTTGATGTTGTCATAGCAACAGGATTCGTGCGGGCATATTGCGCCATAGTCAGTGCAATTCCGTGCCATGTCAGCATGGTTTCAGCGACGGCGGTTTGTTTGGAAAACAAACGCGACGTTTGAACCGCCAGAGCCTGAGTGTAAACCCCGATCAGCGAAATAACGAGCGTGATGAAAACCAATAAATACATGGCGGCTGCACCTTTCGGAGCCTTGCGTCATTACTCGGTAATCCTAACGAAATTAGAATAATACTTTCTTAAATTTCATAGGATTCAAGCCGTTAGCCCTCAACCGCCTGAGGCCAAAGGCTATTTGGCAAATGAAGGTTAAAAATGGCTCAATTAAGGCGCAGCGTGGGGAACACAAAGCGCCTTGTCTTTCTGTAATCGGTCGCAGAAAGCCCGCATCTGGGCGGATTTGGCAAAGCCCGTGGCGCGCACCACAAAACGCGGCGTGCTGCCGATGGATTTGATCTCCGGCACAACCGCCAAAGTCAGCCCTTCAAGCTCTTTGCCATAGGTTGTTTTGATCTGCTCGAGATTTGCGTCGGCTATCGCCTGAGTCGCAAAGTCACCGAGATCGGCATAGAGAGAAGCGCCGGGTGTCAGACGCGCGCGCGCCTTGCGATAGAAAGCCAGATTGCGCTTCACCTGTTCCGATGTCAGATCCATGCGCGCCATGCGTTCGGCATCGGCTTCCATTCCCGCCATACCATAGGCTTCGGCGAGATTCTGCCGCAGGGCGGGCGTCGCCTCGCGGTTGCGCGCATGCGGTTCCAGCAATTTGATAGCTTCACCATAAGCGCCGGATAAAACATAGGAATGCGCGAGATTGTTCAAGGTCGGCAAATCATCGTGCTTACTATCCAGGGCTTCCTTATAGGTTTTCTGCGCGGCGTCATGTTGACCGAGCATATCGAGGGATACACCCAAACCATTTAGCGACTTGATGTCGCGCGAGTCACTTTTCAGCGCATGCGCATAGGCATCGCGCGCTTCGGCAGGCTGGTTCAGACGTATGAGCACACGGCCATAGGAGCGTAGCAAATCGGCGTCATCCGGCGCGTATTTCAAACCTTCGCGGTACTGTTCAACCGCATTGGCGTTATCGCCGTGCTTTTCGAGAATGGCGCCAAGCGCCTTGCGTGCCTGCACATCCTGCGGCGCGCGTTGCAGGCCGCGCAGATAGAAGTCCACCGCACCCGCATCATCGCCGCGCGCGCGCAACTGGTCGCCGATGCGCGACATGCCATCAGCGGTGGTATTTCCCGGCTGCTCCGGTGCGCAAGCTGCCAGCATACCCAGCAGCAAAAGGGCGGTTATTTTTTGACAGGCAGGGTGGTTGGACAAGCAGCGCAGCATGGGAATTCCGGAGGATGGGATGA
The DNA here is from genome assembly GCA_033763555.1 of Alphaproteobacteria bacterium. Classification (GTDB taxonomy): domain Bacteria; phylum Pseudomonadota; class Alphaproteobacteria; order UBA9219; family UBA9219; genus JALYJG01. Next base: position 51,825 of record JANRKK010000012.1, read on the forward strand.
AGTGGAAGCCCTTGTATTCTGCCAGATAAAGCGCGTTTAACCAAAAATTATTTTTCCATGGCTTAACTTATAGGCCCGTTCTGGCTCTTTTCAACGCTTTGGCATGACCCATCCGTCCCCCACCTCTACCGCCCAGATCACGCAAGATTTGCCGCGCCTGATCGAACGCATGCATCGTCGCTTCCTCGACGTCGTGCGCATCGAACTGACCCGCCAGGGCATCAACGATATCAGTCCGGTGCAGGCGATGATGCTGGCCAGCATCGGCGACGAGGAGATTTCCGTCCGCGATTTGATTGAGCGCGGCTACTACCTCGGCTCGAACGCATCCTACAATCTCAAGAATCTGGTCGAAGGCGGCTATGTCAACCGCCAGGCATCCGAACGCGACCGCCGCTCGGCGCAACTGAAACTCTCGCCCAAAGGCAAAGCCATCCTCGACTCGCTGACAAAGCTCAACACGCAGATGGCGGAACCGCTTTTCAAGGAAGGCGATGCGGGCGATTTTGAAACGACCTATAAACTTCTGCGCCGCCTCGAGCGCCGCTGGTCGGATGCCGTGCGCTTTTCCAACAATCTCGGACCGCAGGATATCTAGTCGAAATCTTTTGCCAGCTCGTCCCGTACAATACGCGGAATGACGGCCATATGCCCGTAATGCGGATGCGTAATCGCCAAAACTGCGTCGCCTTGCCCCGCCCGAAAAGCCGCAATCTGCTGTGAGGTAAAAGGAAAATGAACAAACTGAACCGAGGACGCCTTGCCCTCTTCGGATGTATAGGCCAGATCCTGCTCCGGCTGACCGACAATGACATCTTTTCCCAGACGCAGCTCTATCATCCGCTCAACACCGCCTAGCGTAGACAGCACCTCCTGCCGCCGCCTGAGGTCTTCAATCTCGAACATGACGGTCGCAACCAACTCTTTTCCCTTGGGAATGAGCGGATTATAGGCGCGTAATTCATCTGCCGCCTGCTCGACACCGCCTTTCTCGGTGCGCAGCATTTCCTGTACCTGCAACCACATCGTGTCGTAATTCTCGAAATAAAAGGTGGCGTAAGGCCCAACAGAAACGCGGCGGTTTTTCTTCGCCGCCATAATCGCGCTGCGTCGCGCATCGCGGAGACGAGCGTAATCTTCGGGGGAAAGAATATCGGCTGTGGTCAGTTCGCGCTTGGCAGCGGGCATATATGCAGTTTATCCCTCTCCCGCTTTTTTGACAAAAGCGGCCTGAAAGAGTAGTCTTTTCTCATCACGAACCCGGGGTGTCCCGCACGCGGCCGTAAGGCCAAAGCAGGGCTGAGATTATACCCGTTGAACCTGATCCGGCTCATACCGGCGAAGGGAGGATAAGATGATGCAGGCAAAACGCCAGGCAGGGCGCGCGACGGATTTATCCGCCGCAGCGCAGGAATTCTCGATCAACAAACCGCTTTTTATCTCGCCGCCCCCTGCGGGCCGCAAGATTACGGCTGGCTTTACTTTTCTCCAGCGCATCGGGCGCGCAGCGAATATCGATGTCTGGTTTCCGGAAATCCTGAAACAGGAGCTGGACGCGCTGATCAAAAGCGGCGCGAAGCTGGGGCCGGAGAATTTTCCCGCCGAATGGGCCGCCGTACGGCAGTTCGAGCTTTTGCAAGAGGCCGGAAATTACAAAATCTATGATTTGAAAGTGACGGATCTAAACCGCACACTTCTGGATCTTGCCCGCAATATGCGGGCGGGCGGCTATCGTGTCACCGTGGCCACTCTTGGCAGTTATGTCGACGGCACGGATGCCGACGAGTTGGAGATTCTTGACCGCCGCTTGCAGGACCGCATCGCGCGGATGATCCATATGCTTTATCTCGAGGAACAGAGCGAAGAGATCAACGCCGCCATGGATAAAAAACTGGCGGCAGAGCAATGGGATTATCAAAGCGTTTTGCCCCATGTCGGCATGACGCTCGGCGCGGGTGATCTGTTCCGCGCGCCCGTGCCCAATGCGAAACAAATCGCGGCGGTGCACAAGCAAAAACTGGCGCAGCATTTTTTTGATATTCTCAGTCTGCTGCCGCAGCGGCATGTCGTTCACGACACAGCTATTGGCCTGCAATTGCCGGAATCCATCGCCGAGCAGGAGCAGACTTACATCGCCGCGGGGGATGAAACTCTGCTGGCGCTGAACCAGGTTCTGAATGATTTATTCAGACCGCATGACAAGATTTCACTCGGCAAGCTGCATGAACGTGAAGGTGCAGGCGCGGAGATCAAATCGACCGTTCAGCATCTGCGCGGCTATGGTGACCGACTGACACCGGATGCCGATAACTTCTACCGTCGGATGGCGCAGTACAGCCTGCAGTAAATAATTAAATTAACCATGATTTTTGACGGCTTGCCGAGATATTAGTTTTTGCTATCATTTCGGCAGTGCGTTTTAATGGAGGGACGTTATGAGCTCTGCACCCAATAGAGAACCAACTTCTTATTCATCGGCAAGTGTCCGCAGCTTGGTGGACAGCATCAACCCTGAAAACATCGAACGCTGCATTACCGCAACCCTTGCAGATGGGCATCGTGATATTTTTCCACTGCTTTTGGAACGGCTCGTCACCGTAGGGCAGTTC
>JANRKK010000013.1:0-15201 GCA_033763555.1 Alphaproteobacteria bacterium
GGCCGATGCGGTGTCAGGATGCACGATACAATCGTCTTGTCGCTTTTTGCCCGTTCGATCCATGCGTCCGAGGTAATGATGGGAATCCCAAAGAGATCTCCTGAATTAAAATCGTCGACAACGGCGACAACATCCGCGTAACGGGCGAGAACCCGGGTTTCCGCGCGCGCGACCGAGCCGCAGATGATGAGTTTTCGTTTTTTAAAAATCTCTTTTGCTTCCTGGCGGGCCCAAGGCGGCAGGATATTGTTCATATCCTTGGAGAGCTCGACACAATGTGAACGGAAAGAGGACGTCAACTCCTCAAGCGAAGGAAAAGGATAAAAAGGCACCATATATCACCGGAGTCGGATGAGCGGAATCTGGAAGGAAGCGCAGAATAGGGAAAAACCGCGCCGCTTGTAAACAACGGATATCGCACGGAAGAATCGCCGTGTCCGGCTCCGGCTAGAAAAGAATTCCGTCAAGTTTCCTAGCGGGAAGAGCGTTTGCGCGGAACCTTTTTGCCCTTGGCGCGCGCTTCGGAAAGGCCGATGGCGATGGCCTGCTTGCGGCTTTTGACCCGGCCGCCTTTGCCGTCCTTGCCGCTTTTCAACGTGCCTTTCTTGCGCTTGTGCATGGCGCGTTCAACATCGTCCGAGGCGCTGCGTGAATATGTGCGAGGCATAATGTTCTCCTGGCCTGAGGGCGTCATGAGGTGTTTCATCATGGCGTGCCGCCGTAATTTTTAAAATTAGGAAGGGCGTGGCGAAGTATAAAAGGGCTGTTAAGATGAGATTCTCTTCTTTTCCGGATTCCCGCCATGCAGGCCCGCGCCTTTTCACTCTATTGGGACAATATCGATCCCGCCATCGTCGCGGCGCAAAAATCCGTCTTTGATCATTTCCAGATTCCCATTCAGCAGCACAAAATTCACGGCATGCCGCACGGCGAATGGATGGATTGGGTGCTGGCGCGCATGGAAGATGTGGATGTTTTTCTTTTCATCGACATTGATTGCATCCGCTATCGAAGGCGCGCGTGCTGGAAGGTATCGGCAAGGCGGCATCCGGCACGCTGGTGGGGGCGGAGGGCGCTGCCAATCACATCACGCCGCTGCGTTCCTATGCCGGGGCGTGGTATGTGTTCATCAACCGCAAGGCTTGGAACGCGCAGGCGCGCCCCTCGGCGCGGCCGACGCCGCACAGTGATGTGGCGCAGATGTGGATGGATGTCTGGCGCTTTCACAAACAGCCTGTGGAGTTGATCGCGCCCACTGCCTGCGCCAAACCGAAATGGGATTTACCCGGCCGCCCGGGCGGCTATGGCATCGCCACGACCTATGGCGACCATTGTTTTCACTTGTTTGAATCGCGCTCCGGCGACCCGAAGGTGTTTTTGGAGAGGTGTGGGGAGGTTATACGTTAGTGCTAGGCGTGCTTTGCCCTATTCAGTATAAGGAATATTCGAAATTGATATTTCTATATCAGTGTTTCTCAGTTTGGTTTTTAGTGCAGCTGCCCGAGCTTCTTTTTCTTTATGAGGTCCAACAATAATGCGTTCTATTGGCAAAGAATGGTCCGGCCAGCCAAAAAGTTCTATGTAGGGTATTTTTTCCCCACTTTTATCACGAAATTGACGCTCTTTTTCTAGCTTTAAATTACCGCCATTTTCCTTGACCAGTTCTAAATATTTTTCATTATGAACAACAGGTAAGACTACTATTCTTACTTCATTTTCTTCCTTAAAGCCCCGATGCTTATAGCGGCTGATGCATTCAACAAAGGAAGGATAGGCTTTTGTGGCATCAGGAGGTTCTTCTTTACCTAGTGCCATTGATGTAAGTAATTCTCTCGCATATCCAGCAATGTTCGATAACGCCCCTGATAGTTCGGATTTGAATTTTTGTTCGTCGTCACTATAGATTAAATCTGCAAATACACCCGCACTATAATCAAACTTTTCGCCTTCCATTTGAAACATATTCTCCAACTCTTGCGTCTTAAACACTAAGGCGATGCCGCCATCTTTTCCGTATCCACGCCATTGGCTTAGTAATCCGTTTTCATTTATATAAGGATCATCCTTGTGCTCTCCACAGAATGAGGTGATATAGATTTCGTCGCCAAGAGCGGAATATTTTGAATCTACTATTGCCGCAGTTTCGTGCTGTGTAATTACGCTAGCTCCGCCCTTTTCTTTGATAAACTTGCCTATATCTGAAGAATTTTTTGCTAACTTTTCAATTTCCTCCAAAACATGAGGATGTAGAAACTCAATAAATTTATTTCTAAATAAAGTAATTTCGGAATAGTCATTGAGAAATTTATAATGTGTTGCCCATAAAGATTTTGCTTTAAGTATTTCATACGCTCCCTGCAGAGTCGTGTAATGGTACAATTTCTTGTAAACTTCTGAAGTTAATTTCATGATATTTTACGAGCCGAAGAACCGACCATATTATAACAGAAAATGGTGGGCGATGTAGGATTCGAACCTACGACCTACTGATTAAGAGTCAGCTGCTCTACCAACTGAGCTAATCGCCCTCACACCATTCTTGACTCATTTGCTTTTGCGGGCTTGCGCTCGCGGGCAACTGAGTTCATCGCCCTGCTTGCCCGAACTTGAACCAGTCCACCTACGCTAAAGCTTCGGTGGGCACCAGCTTTTCTAAATTTGCTGCGTGGCTGCGCCACGCGTAGCCCCGAAGGGGCGAAGCGTGGTGGACAGGGCAGGATTCGAACCTGCGTAGACTCGCGTCGGCAGATTTACAGTCTGCTGCCATTAACCACTCGGCCACCTGTCCCCAAAACAGAAAACAGGAACCTGGGGTCAGAAGGCTCTGATCCCCCGATGCCTGTCGTCCGCCCTCTGGTATCGGAAAGGGCGCGGTTTTGTCAATGCCGCCGATGCCTGGCGGCACTAAAATCCTTTAAATCCGGGGTGAAATCAGGCGCTGAGCGACTTGAAAAAAGCCTCAAGACAGGTGGGCGCGGCCTTGGCGAGGTCAAACTCCTTGCGGCCTTCCAGCCCGTTGATGATCAGGCCGGACATCAGGGCCTGCAACGTGACCGCCGCCATGCGCGGCGTCCAGCCTGGTGCGAGCTGTTTCAGTTTCTTCGCGCGCTCGAACAAACGCTGGCAGCGTTCCAGCATTCGGTCCTTGCATTCGCGGCGGCGATGGATGATCGCCGCCATATCTTCCACATATTCACAGCGCTGATACAAAATAGTGGTGATGCGGCGGCGACGGCGATCTTTGGCGATCAGGCACAACGCATCCGTGCAGGCTTTCTTCAAATCATGCAGGGGTGTGTGGCTTTCGGCCGCGGCCAGGCTTTCCAGCACATCTTCCTGCGGCAGGAACACGCGCTGGCACATGGCTTCCAGCAATTCGATCTTGTCGCGGAAATGCCAGTAAACCGCGCCGCGCGTGACCTTGGCTGCGCGCGCAATTTCCTCCAGTGAAGTGCGGGCAACGCCGTGCTTATGAAAAACTTTCTCCGCCGCGTCCAGAATCGCATGGCGGGTTTGCTCGGCTTCGTCTTTGGTACGTCGCGCCATGTAAGGTTAAGCTTTCCTTGCGGCTGTTTACCGAGGGATTTGTTTCCCTTTACATACATACATTCATGAATGTATAATACATTTCCGCTGCTCTGTAAATGGTCATGATGCGTTCTGTTTCCTCCCTGTTGGTCGCGGTCCTTGCGCTGGCGCTTGCCGCCTGCGCGGTCGGGCCCGATTTCAAGCGCCCGGACAAGCCGGGTATGAGTTCGTACGAATCCGCGCCGCTTCTGGAAAAGACGGAATCCGCGCCCGGTGAAGGCGGCGCGGCGCAGCGTTTCGCGCAAGGCCAGGATATCCCCTCGGTCTGGTGGGAGTTGTTCCGGTCCCAGCCCCTCAATCATCTGATTGCGCAGGCTTTCCGCGCGAACCCTGATCTGCAAGCTGCCGAAGCTGCGCTGCGCGTCGCTTCGGAAGATGCCGCGGCAAGAACAGGCGTTTTGTTTCCGTCCATCAGTGCCAATTTCGACACCGCGCGGCAAAAAATATCCGGCGCGGGCGGCGGCGGGCAGTTCAAGGGTTCGATTTTCAGCGTGCACAACGCTTCGGTGAATGTCGCCTACGGGCTGGATCTTTTCGGCGGCACGCGGCGTTCGGTTGAAGTGCTGGCGGCGCAGGAAGAATATCAGAAGTTTCAGGTCGAGGCCGCGCGCATCAGTCTCAGCACCAATGTGGTGACAACAGCCGTGCAGGAAGCCTCGCTGCGCGGCCAGATTGCCGCGACCAAGGCCATTATCGAACGCCAGACGCAGCAGCGCGATCTTCTGCAGCAGCAGATGGATCTGGGCGCCATCAACCGCGCCGCCGTGCTGGCACAGGAAACCGCTTTGGCGCAAACCCGTGCAACCCTGCCGCCGCTGGAAAAACAGCTGGCGCAGTTAAGGCATGCCCTGTCCGTTCTGGTCGGCCAGTTTCCGAACGAAGAACCGAAGGGCATGTTTGAATTGTCCAGCCTGAAACTGCCGGAAACGCTTCCGGTGACGCTGCCGTCGCAATTGGTCGAACAAAGGCCGGATATCCGCGCCGCCGAGGCCAATCTGCATGCCGCCAGCGCTGCCATCGGCGTGGCGATTGCCAACCGCCTGCCGCAAATTACGCTCAGCGCGAGTATCGGCACGGAAGCCAATGATCTTTCCAGGCTGTTTTCCTCCGGCTCGGGCATATGGAGTCTGGGCGGGGGCGTCGCCCAGAAGCTTTTCGATGCGGGCACGCTGGCGCACCGTCAGGGCTCGGCCGAAGCGCAGTATGATGTCGCGGCCGCGCAATACCGCAAAGTGGTTCTGGCGGCGTTTCAGGATGTTGCTGATACGCTGCGCGCCCTTCAGGCCGATGCTGTTGCCCTGAGGGCGCAGACGGAAGCGGCGCAGGCTGCTTCAGAAAATCTGCGGCTTGCCGAGGAGCAGTATAAAATGGGCGCGATCAGCTATCTGGCCCTGCTGGACGCCCAACAGGCCGAGCAGCAGACGCAAATCGCCCTTGTTCAGGCGCGCGCCTTGCGTTTTGCGGACACGGCGGCTCTTTTTCAGGCGCTTGGCGGCGGGTGGTGGAACCGCGCCGCTGATACAAATCAATCTATGGCAGCGAGGACTCCATGAAGACACGCATGATTTTAATGCTGATTGCCGTTGGCCTGGTGCTGGGCGGTGTTTTCGGCTTCAAGATATTCCAGGGCATGATGATCAAGAAATTCATGGCCGCTGGTGGCGCGCCCGCGCAAACCGTTTCAACGGCGGTTGCCGAATATCAGGATTGGCAACCCAAGCTGGACGCCGTCGGCAGTCTGCGTGCCGTGAAGGGCGCCGATTTATCATCCGAAGTTGCTGGTATCGTCCAGTCGATCTCCTTTGAATCTGGTGTGGATGTGGAGAAAGACGCCGTTCTGGTACGCCTGCGCGCCGATGATGAAATCGCCAAGCTGCGCGCGCTCGAAGCCACCGAACGGCTGGCGGAAACGACCTATCAGCGCGACCTTAAGCAGCTGGAAGTGAAGGCGGTCAGTCAGGCTCTGGTCGATAATGATCTGGCTGCACTCGACAGCGCCAAGGCGCAAGTCGCCCAGCAGCAGGCCATTGTGGACAAGAAAATCATCCGCGCACCTTTCGGCGGGCAATTGGGCATCCGGCAAGTGGATGTCGGACAATATATCAGTCCGGGAACGGCCATCGTCACGCTGCAGCAGCTCGACCCGGTCTATATCGACTTCACGCTGCCCGAACGCTCTCTGACGCAGGCGCAGGCAGGGCGGAAAGTTACAGCCGTTACCGATGCGCATCCCGGCACGGTGTTTGAAGGCGAAATCGCTTCCGTCAACGCCAAGGTGGATGAGGATACGCGCAATGTTCAGTTGCGTGCGATTTTCAAAAATCCCGAACATACCTTGCTGCCGGGCATGTTCGCGGCGGTGGCGATCGAGGCAGGGGCGCCGGAGCGCGCCATCACCATTCCGCAGACGGCGATTACTTATAACCCTTATGGCAACACGGTCTATATCGTCGACAACACCGATGCTGCCAAGCCGGTGGTCAAGCAAACCTTTGTCACGCTTGGTGCCACGCGCGGCGATCAGGTCGCCGTTCTCAGCGGCGTTGCCGAAGGCGATGTTGTTGTGACGGCGGGGCAGCTCAAGCTGCGCAACGGCTCGCCCATCATCGTCAACAACGAATTGCAGCCGAGCAACGATCCGCATCCGCAACCCGAGGATAAATAGCTGTCCGTATGAATTTCACCGACATCTTCATTCGTCGCCCGGTTCTGGCGACCGTCGTCAGCCTGATGATTCTGGTCGTGGGCGCGCGCGCCTTCTGGTCGCTGCCCATTCTGCAATTTCCGCGCACAGAAAACGCGGTCATCACCGTCAGCACCACCTATTACGGCGCGGATGCCGATGTGGTGGCGGGCTTTATCACCACGCCGCTGGAAAACGCCATCGCCCAGGCGAACGGCATCGATTACATGACCTCGACCAGCCAGAACGGCATCAGCACGATCACCGTCAATCTCCGCATGAATTACGATTCCAACCGGGCGCTGACGGAGATCAGCGCCAAGATCAGCTCTGTCACCAACCAGTTGCCGCCGCAATCGCAGCAGCCGGTGCTCAGCATTCAGATCGGCCAGTCGATCAATGCGATGTATATCGGCTTTAAGAGCGATGTGCTGCCGCAGAACAGCATCACGGATTACCTGCTGCGCGTCGTCCAGCCGAAGATACAGGCGGTGGAAGGCGTGCAGACCGCCGAAATCATCGGCGCGCAGAATTTCGCCCTGCGGGCCTGGCTTGATCCAAAAAAACTGGCGGCCTATAGCCTGACCGCGGCAGATGTCAGCGCCAAACTGGCGCAGAATGATTATATTTCCGGCCTTGGCAATACCAAGGGCCAGATGGTGCAGGTGAACCTCAACGCCTCCACGGGCCTGCATTCGGTTGCGGAATTCCGCGCTCTCGCGCTCAAGGAAAAGGATGGCGCCATTGTCCGGCTCGGCGATGTCGCCAATGTCACGCTGGGTTCCGAAGATTATGAATCGCGCGTCGGTTTCGACGGCAAGCAGGCAGTCTATATCGGTATTCAGGTGGCTCCGGCCGCCAATCTCCTCGAAGTGATTCAAGGCATCCGCAAAATTCTGCCCGATATTCAAGCGCAATTGCCGGAGGGCCTGACGGGCGAGGTGATTTACGATTCAACGGAGTTCGTTTCTTCCTCCATCGCCGAGGTGGAACATACGTTGATCGAGGCTTTGCTGATCGTTGCGCTGGTGGTCTTCGCCTTTCTGGGCTCGCCACGCGCGGTGGCGATACCCATCATTGCTATTCCCTTGTCCCTGATCGGGGCCTTCATTTTCATGCTGGCTTTCGGCTTTTCCATCAATCTGCTGACGCTGCTGGCGCTGGTGCTGGCTATCGGTCTTGTGGTCGACGATGCCATTATCGTCGTTGAAAACGTCAACCGCCATATCGAGGAGGGGATGAAGCCGCGCGCCGCCGCCTTCCAGGCGGCGCATGAGCTGGCGGGGCCGATCATCGCCATGACCATCGTCCTCGTCGCCGTCTATGTGCCCATCGGGTTTCAGGCCGGGTTAACGGGCGCACTGTTCACTGAATTCGCTTTCACGCTGGTGGGTGCCGTGGTGGTTTCGGCGGTTGTGGCGCTGACACTTTCGCCCGTCATGTGCGCCAAGTTCATGAAACCGCATAACCCCGACAATCCGGGGTGGGAGGAAAGGCTGGTTGCCACCATTGATCGTCGTTTTGAAAAAATCCGCCACCGCTATGAAAGATGGCTGACGGGGAGTTTGAATTACATTCCCGTCACGGCAGTGTTCGCCACCATCGTTTTCGGCAGCATTTACTTTCTTTACACCAGCGCCAAGACCGAACTCGCGCCGCAGGAAGACCAGGGCATCATCATCGCGCTGCAAAGCGCCGCGCCAAACGCCACACTACAACAGCGGCAAATCTATGCGCGCAAAGCCTACGAAGTTATTGCCAGCTATCCTGAAACCAGCCATGTTTTCCAGATCGACGCGCCCGGCCGTTCCATCGCGGGCATGCGACTGACATCGTGGGGTGACCGTGAACGTACCTCAAACGACCTTCAGCCTCTTTTACAGAATGACATTAATAAAATCGCCGGAATCCGCGCGGCGATGTTCCAGCCGCCGCCCTTGCCGGGCAGCCGCGGCCTGCCATTCCAGTTCGTGATCACCACGACGCAGCCTTTCGCCAATTTGAACGAAGTCACCCAGAATTTCATGCAGGAAGCGCAGAAATCCGGCATGTTCATGTTTCTCGACAGCGATCTGAAGATCGATCTGCCGCAGGCGACCGTGGAGATCGACCGCAACAAGGCCGCCCAGTTCGGCCTGACGATGAGCGATATCGGCGGCGCGCTGTCCTCCATGCTCGGCGGCGGTTATGTCAATTATTTCAGCCTGGCGGGCCGTTCCTACAAGGTCATCCCGCAGGTGGAGCAGAAATCGCGCCTCAACACCGATCAGCTGAACAATTATTATGTGCGTACAGCGGACGGAACGCCTGTGGCGTTGTCCACCCTCGCCACCATAAAAACCACCACGGTTCCGGAATCGCTTAATCACTTCCAGCAGCTGAACGCCACCACGGTGCAGGGCGTCATGTTTCCCGGTGTTTCTTTGGGCGGTGCGCTGACGGCGATGAAGGATTTATCGGCGAAAGTCCTGCCGGAAGGCTATTCCATCGATTACGCCGGGCAGTCGCGTCAGTTCACGCAAGAATCCAGCGGCTTCATCATGACCTTCGTCTTCGCGCTGATCATCATCTTCCTGACGCTGTCGGCACAGTATGAAAGTTTCCGCGACCCGCTCATCATTCTCATCTCGGTACCGATGTCGATTGCAGGCGCTTTGGTTTTCATCACCATGGGCGTTGGCGGTGCGACCATTAATATCTATACGCAGGTGGGTCTCGTGACGCTGATGGGGTTGATCAGCAAACACGGTATTCTCATCACCGAATTTGCCAACAATTTACAGCATCAGGGCCGCAGCAAGCATGACGCAATCATCGAGGCCGCCGCCATCCGTCTGCGGCCCATCCTTATGACCACGGCGGCGATGGTGCTGGGCGTCGTTCCGCTGATTACCGCCAGCGGGGCAGGGGCGCTGTCGCGCTTCAATATGGGCCTTGTGATCGCCGCAGGGCTTTCCATCGGCACCTTGTTCACGCTGTTCGTCGTGCCTGCCGTTTATATGATGCTGGCGGCTGACCATCACGACAGGCCGCAGACAGACGAATAGACCTTCCCGCATCTTGCAATTCAAGGCGCGGGGCCTTATGGCATAGGCCATGAAAACCAGCCAAAAAATCGCCCGCGCCCTGATCTCCGTTTCCGACAAAACCGGGCTTGTCGAGTTCGCCAAAAAGCTTGCTGCGCAGAATGTGGAAATTCTTTCCACGGGCGGTTCGGCAGAAAAATTGCGGCAGGCAGGAATTACCGTTATCGAGGTCGGCGATTACACGGGCTTTCCGGAAATGATGGATGGCCGCGTCAAAACCTTGCATCCGCGCATTCATGGCGGGCTTCTGCAGCGCCGCGACCTTCCAAAGCATCAGGACGAAGCGAAGCAGCATAATATTCCGCCCATCGATCTGATCGTGGTCAATCTGTATCCTTTCCAGGAAACCGTCGCGAAGGGCGCAGATTTTTCGACCTGCATCGAAAATATCGATATCGGCGGCCCGGCGATGATCCGTTCCGCCGCCAAGAATCATGATTTCGTCACCGTCATCACCGACCCCGCGCAATATGAGGATGTGCTGGCCGAGATGAAGCAGCAGAGCGGCGGCACCTCGTCGGAATTTCGCAAGCGACTGGCGGCGGAAGCCTATGCCCACACGGCGGCCTATGATTCTGCCATCAGCCGCTGGTTCGCGGCACAGCGCGGTGAGGATTATCCGGAAACTCTGGCACTGACTGCGCAGAAGCGTCAAAGCCTGCGTTATGGCGAAAATCCCCATCAATCCGCAGCTTTCTATGTCACCGACGCCGCGCGTCCTGGCATCGCCAACGCCATCCAGATCCAGGGCAAGGAGCTCAGCTACAACAATCTCAACGACACCGATGCGGCGTTTGAGCTTGTGTCGGAATTCACCGAAACGCCTGCCGTCGCAATCATCAAGCATGCCAATCCGTGCGGTGTTGCGCAGGACAAGGATCTGCTCGCCGCCTATCAGCGTGCGCTGGCCTGCGACCCGGTCAGCGCCTTCGGCGGCATTATCGCCTTCAACCGTCCGCTGGACGCTGCAACGGCAAAGGCGGTTGCCGAATTGTTTGCCGAGGTGATCATCGCGCCCGACATTGACGATGCGGCGAAGGAAATTCTGGCGGCCAAAAAAAATCTCCGCGTGCTTCTCACGCGTACCATGCCCAACCCGCATCAGGCCGATCATGTGATCAAATCGGTGGCAGGCGGGTATCTAGTGCAATCCCGCGATAACGTCGTGCTCGACCTCTCGCACGTTAAGTGCGTAACTAAACGCCAGCCGAGCGAGCAGGAAAAACGCGATCTGATTTTCGCCTTCACCGTCGCCAAGCATGTGAAGTCGAACACGATTGTCTATGCCAAAGACCTTGCGACGGTTGGTATTGGTGCGGGGCAGATGAGCCGCGTCGACAGCGCCCGTATCGCTGCGCGCAAAGCCGAAGATATGGCGAAAGCCGCAAAGCTACCGGAACCCCTCACGCGCGGCTCCGTTGTGGCATCAGATGCGTTTTTCCCCTTTGCCGACGGGCTTTTAGCAGCGGTGGAGGCGGGTGCAACCGCAGTCATTCAGCCGGGCGGTTCCATGCGCGATGCCGAAGTGATCGAAGCCGCCGACAAAGCGGGCCTCGCCATGCTCTTCACAGGCATGCGGCATTTCCGGCACTAGTCGGGTTTTGCCGCCATCCGGTCCAGATCTTTCTTCAACCGGGCTTTTTCCTTGACGTCTTTTGTCAGGCGATAGGCTTCCGTCAGATCGGCCTCCGCCAGATCTTTCTTGCCTGTCATTTTATAAAGATAAGAACGGTGTTTGTAGTAACGGGCCGTATCGGGATATGTGGTAATTCTGTCCGACACGACAGCAATGGCTTTCGGGCAGGTCACGCTAGCGGAACGGTCTTCCTGCATGATCTTTAAATTGCAGCTGACAGACAAGCCATCCAGGCTGTTGGGATTTTTGGCGAGCACCTTGTCAATCGCAGCGCCCGCACTTTTTGCCAGGGCGGGGACATCTTCGGTTTTTCCGGCGATCGGCGCGATGGCGATTTGCATGACCTCAAGCTGCGCGGTGATAAGTTCCTTGCCTTCGGCTTGATCCTGCAACTGTTCGGGCGTTTCCGCCCAGGATTGCACGGGCATGGCGGTTATGGCCAAAGCCAGCAAAACCAGGCACGATTTCTTGAGTTTCATCTTTTCCCCCTGTAAAATCTTGCACAATCTATACTGGTCATCCTTTAACGGAAAGTGAATAGTGAAGAGGTCAGCAAAGTTGCATGAAAAAAACCAGGCGCCCATCTTCCCGCAAACCGCGCTCTGCATCGCGCACCAAGCCTGTCCGTCGTGCCGCGGTCAAAATTGTGCCGGACTTTAACAGGCTTGTTGAAAATTCCGTTCAGGGCGTTGTCATTCACCGCAATTTCAAGCCGCTTTATGCCAACCGCGCCTTTGCCCGGCTGTTTGGCTACAAATCCGCCAAGGACATTCTGGAGCTGCCGCTTCTGCGCCCTCTGATACCCGAAGATCGCTGGGCGCGAGTGGAAGAAGAGTATGACGAGTTGATCCGTGGCAAAAGAAAGTCGGTCATCACCCGCGCGCGTGGCATCCGCAAGGGCGGGCAGGAAATCTGGCTGGCCGTTACCGAGCAGTTGATTATGTGGGGTGGCACCAAGGCCGTGATGCTGACGGCGGTCGACATCACCTCGCAGATGGATGCCGAACAAAGCCTGGCGCGCAGCGAACAGCATCTGCGCGCCATTCTTGAAATCCTGCCTTACCCGATTTATGTCGCGCGGCCGGACGATGGGCGGCTGCTGTTCGTCAATCGCAAGACATGCCTGTTGTTTCAGGAAAGCGCCGGGCAGCTTCTGAAGGCCCGTTCAACGGATTTCTTCGCCGACCCGAAGGAACGCGAGGAATTGCGCCAGCTTCTGGAAACCATTCCCGATATCCGCGAGGTTGAGGTGAAGATGAAAACCGCGCGCGGCCGTGAATTTATGGCGGAGCTGGCGGCGATCAAGACCAATTATGGCGGCAGGCCCGCCATCATGGTGGCGCTCAGCGACATCTCCCAGCGCAAAGAGATGGAAGCGCAGCTTCTGCATCACGCAACGACGGATGAGCTTACGGGTATCAGCAACCGCCGCCATTTCATGGAGGAAGGGGAACGCGAACTGGCGCGTGCGCGGCGTTTTGATCGTCCGTTGTCGATCATGATGATCGATCTGGACTATTTCAAAAAGGTCAATGACCGCTACGGCCATGCGGTGGGCGATGCGGCGCTACAGGCTGCTGTCAAACGTTCGCTGGAAAGCCTGCGCCAGCTCGACATCATGGGCCGCCTCGGCGGCGAGGAATTTGCCGTCATCATGCCGGAAACCAGTTTGGAGGAAGGGCAGATTGCCGCCGAGCGTTTGCGCCAGCATATCGGCGCGCGCCCCTTAATCGCCTTGCGCGAAGCCATTCCCTGCACGGTCAGCATCGGCGTTGCTGAGCTGACGGAGAGAGACCACTCCATCGACGATATGCTGAACCGCGCGGACAGAGTTCTGTATCATGCGAAGGAAGGCGGCCGCGATCGCGTTGTGGTGGCGGCGAGCTAAACGCCCGTACTGGCCGCAATCACCCGGTTGCGCCCTTCTTTTTTGGCGCGGTACAGTGCCTTGTCGGCAGCGCGGAGGAGATCGTCCGGCCCGGCGTTCAGGCTGCTGGCGGCAACGCCGAAAGATGCGGTGACGGGTATGGTTGTGCCGTCTGCAAGCACAATGGGCTTCTTTTCAATTCCGGCCCGCAGCCGTTCCACCACCAGCAGGCCCTTGTCCAGATCGGCTTCTTTCAGGCAGAGCAGGAATTCCTCGCCGCCCCAGCGATAGGCATCGTCGAACGAACGCAGATCGCGGCTGACATAATTGGCCAGCGCCGCCAGCACCCGGTCCCCGGTTTCATGGCCGTAGGAGTCGTTGATATTCTTGAAATGGTCGAGATCCATCAACGCGACGCAGAAGGGCCGTCCCGTCCGTGAAAAACGATTATGCTCTCGCGACAGATCATCCGGCAATCCGCTGCGCGAACGCAGGCCTGTCAGCGGGTCGAGGCCCGACGCCGCAGTGCTGAGCGCGCGCTCCAGCCGCCGCAACCCCTGCATCAGCTCCTGATATTTGGCGATGACACTGTCGTAATCCTTGCGGGCAACGGGTTCACCCGGCGGCGTCTTCATCAGCACCAGCCGCGCGACGGTGTGCAGTTGGTCATGCAGCGCCGCCAGCCTTTCAATCGCGGGCTGATCCTGCGGCAGGGTTTTCAGAATACTGTCGCGCCATTGTGCAAAAAACGGGGAAGGGGCGAGTGTCTGCTCCGCCTCGCTGCGTGCGGCAAGGTCCAGAAACGCAAGGCGATGCCATGCGGTCAGCCAGCCGATATGCTCATCGATGGCGCGGAAGAGAAGGTCGGAGGCGGGGGATAAAGACATCCGGCCTTCGTGCTACCAGAAATCGGCTGGAAGGGCAAAAGCTCAGGCGCTCTTGCGGGCCTGCGCCTTGACGATTTGCTTTTTGATCTTGAGGGCGGCTTCGCTCAAACGGCTGTTGCGCGTGCCGAGCAGCCAGGCATCAAGCCCGCCATTATGCTCGATCGTGCGGATGCCGTTGGCCGTGACGCGCAGGGGAACCATCTTGCCCAGTGCTTCGGACGGGAAGGAGCAGCGCTGCAGATTCGGGTTGAAGCGGCGAAGCGTCTTGTTGTTGGCGTGGCTGACATTATTGCCGAATTGCGGCTTCTTGCCATTGACGGAACATACACGGGCCATGGTCTTTTCCGGGTTTTCCCCCGGCCTTTCTTTCAGGTTTTTCTGCCCAAATGCGGCAGGACGGGCGTTATAGGGGCTTCTTTGCGCGCGAGTCAAGTAAAACGGGCAAAAAACCCCTTATTCCGGGGTGTTTTAACCCTTTCGTAAAGAGGCTGCGCGACAATGTCCGGCCCGGTTCAGGGCCCTTATTTATGCCGAAAAAATCCACTCCTTCCCGGAAACAACGCAAGCCTGACCCTCTGGCCGTGCATCGCCATTGGCTGGCGCATGCGGAAGAGGTTGCGGAGCGCCCGGTCAGCCAGGGCGGCAGCCCGCACCCCTCCGTGAAAGTCGGCGCGGTACTGGTGGATAAAAAGGGGCATCTGATCGCAGCATCCGCCAACCGTTTTGCCCAGGGCGTCGATCGCCGCCGCCCGGAACGCTACCGCGACGGCGGAAAATCGCTCTGGATCAATTGCGCCGAGCAGATCGCGCTGATGGGAGCGCTGCGCAAAAAAGCGGATGTCAAAGATGCGAAGCTTTATGTAACGCTTGAGCCCTGCGCCATCTGCGCCGGAATGATCGGTGAGCTGAAGTTGAAGCAGGTCTTCGTGCCGGTCGGCGCGATGCGCCGCTACGCGCGCCTTAAGGCCAAATGGAAAAGCAGCATCGAGATCGGCCTCATCAAACTCGCCGAAGCGGGCGTAACACTGACAGCGATTGATGCGAAGATGTTACAAAAGAAAAAGAACTCTACTTTGTAATGTCTGCCCAATTTTTACAATCAGGTGATCGCGGGTGTAGAGCCTGATTGCTGAGAAACCTTATGCTGCCTGTCAGCAAGGGGGCGCAGAACTTCAATCAACTGTTCGGCCCTGTCTGTATAATATTTTCTTCCAACGGTCATTTCACACAAAACATCTCTTAAGAGCTGCTCTCTGTCAATTTCGGCGCCGGATTTTGCCCATGACAAAAATTCTGCAAAGCTTCTGTCATCGTCTACATCCCTGTAGCCATCGTCATCCGGTTCAAGAATTCTTTTGTCGGTAAGAGACGAAAGCAATCCAGTCCTTAAAACGTCGTCAACAGAAGCGGTTATTGAAGAATGGTGACGTTTCGGATCCGGCTGACGTGGACGC
>JANRKK010000014.1:0-31434 GCA_033763555.1 Alphaproteobacteria bacterium
GCGCCAGCTGAAAATCGTTCTGGCGGTTTTTGAACGTTATGACCGCGCGGTTTCGACGAAAAAGATTCAGGAAGAAATTGCCGCTCGCCTGCATGAGGAGCTGGATTACGAACTTGAAGCCAGACACATCCATCTCTACCGACTGATGCTGAAGGATGTGCCGGGCGTGCATATTCCTGACATTGTCCAAAGCCTGTCCACCAAACGCCTTCTGAGCATGACATGGCTGGAAGGCCAGAAGCTGGCCGCGATTGTCGATAAAAAATCCCTGAAAGACCGCAACGCCATCGCCATGAATATGTTTCGTGCCTGGTATACGCCGTTTTATTCCTATGGCGTCATTCATGGTGATCCGCATCTGGGCAACTACACGCTGCGGAAGGATAACAGCATCAATCTGCTGGATTTTGGTTGCATCCGCGTGTTTAGGCCCACTTTGGTGCAGGGCGTTATCACGCTTTACCATGCGTTACACGACAACGACCCGGACATGGCCGTGGAAGCCTATAAGGCATGGGGCTTTTCCAAACCCAGCAAGCAACTGGTCGAAACCCTGAATATCTGGGCGCGCTTTATTTATGCACCGTTGCTGGAAGACAAAACTCGCCTTATCGAGGAAACCAACACCGGGCTCTATGGCCGCGAAACCGCGAACAAGGTGCATCAGGAATTGCGCAAGATAGGGCGACTTGAAGTGCCGCGGGAATTTGTGTTCATGGACCGCGCCGCGATTGGGCTCGGCTCGGTTTTCCTGCGCCTGAAGGCCGAGATCAACTGGTACCGGATGTTTCATGAACTCATTCAGAATTTCGACGAGGCCGCATTGGCCAAACGACAGACGAAAGCGTTGAGGGCGTGCAGGTTACATGACTGACGGCCTCATCATTATTCTGTCTCTTGCCATTACGACTGCACTGACAGCGCTGGTCAAACGCATCCTGATTAAACGCGCCCTGCTCGACCACCCCAACGAACGCAGCTCTCACACTATGCCTGTGCCGCGCGGCGGCGGATGGGCTCTCATGGCTGTTTTAATTCCGGGCATGCTTTTGACCAGCACGCGCCTTCCTGCCCATACAGGCCTTATCGCAGGAGTTATCTTGCTGTGTTTTATTTCGTGGCTGGATGACAGGAAGGGCGTCAATCCACTCCTGCGACTTGGTATTCATATTTTCGTCGTTTGTCTTGCCGCTCTTTTTGCCTTCAAGCTGCCCTACACAATCTTCCCCTTTATCGGCGTGACACCGACAATGCTGTTCGGCAACGCCCTGCCCTTCTGGCTTGACCGCGCCATCATGATCATTGGCTGGGCATGGTTCATCAATCTCTACAATTTCATGGATGGCATCGATGGTATTACGAGCGTTGAGACAATTTCCATTGCCACAGGCGCCTGCCTGGTCATGACGGCCGCAAATATTCATGACCCTTTTGTCTCTACCTTCACACTTCTTTTGACAGGTGCATGTTTAGGATTCCTTGTTTTCAACTGGCATCCTGCCAGGATTTTTCTTGGTGATGTTGGTAGCGTGCCTTTGGGATTTCTGACGGGCTTTGTTCTTCTGACCGTTGCCATGCAAGGCCATATCATCCCGGCGCTTATCCTGCCGCTGTACTATCTGGCCGACAGCGGCATTACGATTGCCAAACGTGCCTTGCGCGGCGAGAAAATTTGGCAGGCGCATCGTCAACATTTCTACCAGCACGCGACACAAGGCGCGGGACGACATGACAAGGTCGTTTACTGGATTATCGCCGCCAATATCGGCCTGATCGGCGCGGCCTTGGCTGCCATTATTTACCCATGGTCGGGACTGGCCGCCGCCCTGCTTATTGTTGCCATATTGCTCTATAAAATGCATAAAACGGGCATTGCCAGAGGCTAAAGCATGAAACTGCCACGCCCCAACCGCCGCGCTCTCGCGTTTCTCCACGACACCGCCATGGCGGCGGCGGCGTTCCTGCTTGCGCTCTATCTACGCATGGGCAGCGACTGGTCGGTGCTGCCTCCCGGTTCGGTTTCTACCTCCCTTGCCCTTTTTACCCTGACATGCGGCAGTGTGTTTCTGGCAAGCGGCCTGTATCGCAGCATCTGGGCCTTCGCCTCCATGCGCGATCTGACACAAATCCTTCGCGCCGTCACAATCGCGGTTGTTGCTTTTATTATTCTTGCTTTCGTTCTCACCCGCCTGGAAGGCGTCCCACGAACAGCACCCTTTATCGCCTGGTTTATCCTGCTGGCGGGGTTGGGTGGTTCGCGTATGGCCTTCCGGCTCTGGCGTGAAAGACGGTTAAGCGCCCTATGGGAACGTTCTGGTGGTGGGCGCATCAATGTGCTTCTGGTTGGCGCAGGCGACGAAGCTGATTTATTCATGCGCGCCGTCAGCAGCAACCCTCAAGCACCCTTTCACGTCGTTGGCATTGTCGGCGAGAATGAAAAGCGCGTCGGGCGCTCTATTCACGGCGTCGATGTACTGGGCTCGGTCGAAGAACTTCCTGCGCTTATCGAAAAACTGAAATCACAGGATAAGGCGCCAAGCCGCCTGGTACTAACCCGTGCCGTGACACGCTTTAACAGCCCGCTGGTGACGCAATTGCTGGAGCAGTCGGCTGCGCTCGGACTTGGCCTCTCGCGCCTTCCGGCGCTGACGGAATTACGGAACGATGTCGCGGCGGCACTGACAATGCGCGATCAGCCACTGGCGCTGGAAGATCTTCTGGGACGACCGGAAACGAAACTGAATCGCAATGAAATCCGCACACTTGTGAAAGGCCGCCGTGTCCTGGTGACGGGCGCTGGCGGCACGATTGGTGCGGAACTGACCCGTCAGATCGCTGCGCTGGAACCTCAACATCTCATTCTTCTGGAATCCAGCGAGTTTAATCTCTACCGCATCGAAATGGAGATCAAGGAAACCTTTCCCTATCAAAATATCCGGGCGATTATCGCCGACGTCCGTGACGCCGCACGGCTGGACAAAATTTTTCAGGATGAAAAGCCCAATCTGGTTTTTCATGCTGCCGCGCTCAAGCATGTGCCGATTGCCGAGGAAAATCCCCGTGAAGCCATCCTGACAAATGTTCACGGTACACGCCTTGTTGCCGATTGCGCGATGAAGGCCAAAGTCGCAGCGATGGTTCTGATTTCCACGGATAAGGCTGTGCATCCCTCCAGCGTGATGGGTGCGACCAAGCGGCTGGCGGAAATGTATTGTCAAGCCTGCGACCTCGCCTCGGACACAACACGCTTCATCACGGTGCGTTTCGGCAATGTGTTGGGCTCGACAGGCTCAGTCGTACCACGTTTTCAGGAACAGCTGGCCAAGGGTGGACCTCTGACGGTCACGCATCCTGATATTACACGCTACTTCATGACGGTACGCGAAGCGGTCGAACTTGTGCTGCAAGCTTCGGCCCTTGGCATGCAGCCGGGCGATCAGCGTGGCAAGGTACTGGTGCTGGATATGGGCCAGCCTGTAAAAATCGCTGATCTCGCACGACAAATTATTCGGCTTGCAGGCTACAAACCGGATGAAGATATCAAAATCACCTATACGGGGCTGCGCCCCGGCGAGAAGTTGCATGAAGAACTGTTCACTGCCAGTGAGGAACTTATCCCCTCAGCCGCCGATGGCGTGAAACTGGCGAAATCGCCAACGCGTGATTTGCCTGCCATGCGGCAGGCACTGAGTGATCTGGCGCAATCCATGCAGGCCAGCCCTAATGATCATGCTGCCGTCGAAAGCCTGTCGATACTGATACCCGAATTCCGGCAGGAAGACGCGCCTTTACAGGCGGCAGCGGGATAACTCGCCTGCCCTTGCAAGAATCCTAAAATTTTTCCATAACAACCGCATCCGGCCACTCCGAGAGGTGCTTCATGAATGTTCCTAATGCTTTGGTCTCCGCCCTGCTCGAGATTGTTTATACCGTCCTCAACTTTTATATCTGGGCGCTGGTGATCGGCGCGGTGCTGAGCTGGCTGGTCGCTTTCAACGTCATCAACACGCATAACCGCTTTGTTCAGGCGATCGGTGATTTCCTTTACCGCATCACCGAACCCGCTTTGCGGCCTATCCGGCGCATCATACCGATTATGGGCGGCCTGGATTTATCACCTCTGGTTCTGATCTTTATCATTATGTTCCTGCAATCCTTTATCCGGCATCTGATGGTCTGATGAGCGCAACAATCATCAATGGAACCGAAATCGCCGCAAAACTCCGGCAGGATATAGCCAAAGAAATCCAGTCGAAAAAACTGTCGCCGGGGCTAGCCGTTATTCTGGTCGGAGAAAATCCGGCAAGCCAGGTTTATGTCCGCAACAAGGCGCGCGCTGCCGAGGAAATCGGCATGCAATCCTGGACACATCGCCTGCCCGACAACACAACACAAGCCGATCTTCTGAAACATATCGCCCAGCTGAACCGCGACCCGGCCGTGCATAGCGTTCTGGTTCAGCTTCCCCTGCCCGCGCATATCGATACGCAGGCGATTATCGAGGCGGTTGATCCAAGTAAAGATGTCGATGGGTTTCACCCCATCAATGCCGGAAAACTTAGCCTTGGCCTGCCGGGATTTGTTCCTTGTACCCCGCAGGGTTGCATGATTTTGCTGCGAAGCGCATTGCCTGACCTGAAAGGTCACAAGGCACTGGTGCTCGGACGTTCCAATATCGTGGGCAAGCCAATGGCGCAGCTTTTGCTGCAAGCCGATTGCACGGTGACGGTTGCCCACTCCAAAACGGCGAATATCCCGGAAGAATGCCGTGCGGCGGATATTGTTGTAGCGGCCATTGGTAAACCTGAATTCGTTAAAGGTGACTGGGTTAAGCCAGGCGCGGTTGTCATTGATGTCGGTATCAACCGTGTTGATGACCCCAAAAACCCAGGGAAAACCTGTCTAGTCGGCGATGTGGCATTTACCGAAGCCTCAAAGCAAGCCAAGGCCATTACACCTGTACCGGGCGGCGTCGGCCCCATGACCATTGCCTGCCTTCTGAAGAACACACTTCAAGCCGCCCTTCAGCAAAAAACCCCTTAAAACAAGCGGTTAGAATTTTTATCTTGTTTTTTGGTTCCCGGTATCGGACAGTAGCTCATCGCGCCGTCGGCAACCCCTTTGATAAGGAACCGGACAGGCCGCGAAGATTGGCCCTGGTGGGTCAAACGCATAAACGATGAATTTGCCGGGTCTGGCGCGTGAAGGTTATCCCCCTTCGTGGCGACTTCCGGCGGGAGAGATAAAATGACCAAGCGTATGCTTGTGGATGCGACGCATCCTGAAGAAACCCGTGTTGCGATTGTCGACGGAAACTGGCTCAGCGATTTCGATTTTGAACGCGCCAGCAAAAAACAGCTCAAAGGCAACATCTACCTCGCCAAGGTAATCCGCATTGAACCGTCCTTGCAGGCGGCTTTTGTGGAATATGGTGGCAATCGCCATGGTTTCCTGCCCTTTTCGGAAATCCATCCTGATTATTTCCGCATCCCCATGGCGGACCGCCCGCATGAAGAAGAATCCGCCGAAGATGAAGATGACGGCTCCGAAGAATTTCCAGAAACCAATGAAGCCCCAGCTGATGCTTCCGATGACGAAGAAGAGCATTTTCATGAAGCCCACCATCACGACATGCCGGAAGCGCCGCCTGAAGACGCCATGCCGGAACCTATGGAAGCGCAGCCGGAACCATCCGGCCCCCTGGCTGAATTCGGCAGCGATCACTCGCATGATCTGGGCCTGATCACGGATTTCGGCAACGCTGTCGTCAATCCCGGTTTTAGCCCAGCACCCGCACCGCTGGAAATTGTCGGCGGTGAAGTCGCCGAAGAGGAAGAGCGTTATCGCCGTCCGCCGCGCCCACGCTACAAAATTCAGGAAGTCGTCAAGCGCCGCCAGGTGATGCTCATCCAGGTCGTGAAGGAGGAGCGTGGCAACAAGGGTGCTGCCCTGACCACTTATCTCTCGCTTGCCGGACGCTATTGCGTTCTGATGCCGAACACCGAAACGGGCGGAGGCGTCTCGCGTAAAATTACCAGCCATCAAGACCGCCGCCGCATGAAGGAAAT
Source organism: Alphaproteobacteria bacterium (assembly GCA_033763555.1). Taxonomy (GTDB): domain Bacteria; phylum Pseudomonadota; class Alphaproteobacteria; order UBA9219; family UBA9219; genus JALYJG01. The sequence continues at coordinate 6,069 of JANRKK010000014.1, forward strand.
GCTCGATCAGCTCGAGATTCCCGAAGGAATGGCCGTTATTCTCCGTACAGCAGGGATGGAGCAAGAACCCGCGGAAATTCAGCGCGATCTCGAATATCTCTTGCGTATGTGGAACAGCATCCGTGAAGAAACGCTGCAATCGACTGCGCCTGCGCTGATTTATGAGGAAGCCAATCTCATCAAGCGTTCAATGCGCGATCTGTACGCTCACGATGTTGATGAAATTCTGGTTGCTGGCACTAAGGGCTATCAGCTTGCTATCGATTTCATGCGCGCGATCATGCCCGATCAACTCGACAAGGTAAAACTGTACGAAGAGCCCATTCCTCTCTTCTTCCGCTACAATGTCGAGAAACAGATTGATCAGCTGTACAACCCGACAGTTCAACTCCGCTCCGGCGGTTATATCGTCATCAACCCCACGGAAGCGCTGGTTTCCATCGACGTCAATTCCGGCCGCGCCACGCGTGAGCGTCATATCGAGAGCACGGCACTGAAAACCAATCTGGAAGCTGCCAGCGAAATTGCCCGGCAGTTGCGGCTGCGCGACCTTGCGGGGCTGATTGTTATCGATTTCATTGATATGGAAGATGGCCGCAACAACGCCGCCGTCGAACGCCGCCTGAAAGATGCCATGCGCGTCGACCGTGCGCGTTTGCAGATCGGCCGTATCTCGCCCTTTGGCTTGCTGGAACTCTCACGTCAGCGCCTGCGCGCCAGCCTGACGGAAATCAATTTCGAGAAATGCCCGCATTGCGCCGGAATGGGCCTGATCCGCTCCGTGGATTCAGCGGCGATTTCGATCCTGCGGATGATCGAGGAAGAAGGCATCCGCCAGGGTTCTTCGGAAATCACGCTTCATGTGCCAACCAAGGTTGCCCTTTATCTGCTGAACCAGAAACGCCCGGCCCTGAGCGACATTGAACGCCGCTATGGGTTGCAAGTTCTGCTGCACAGCGATGACGCGCTTGTACCGCCGGATTTCAAGCTGGAACGCCGTTCCGGCGGTGAAGAACGCGGACGCGGCCCAGCCGTCAATAGCGATCAGGTTCTGGCAGGTAGTGAATGGCAAGAACCTGCTGTCATACCGCCCCCGGAAGTTTATGGTGACTCGCCATCTGACAATTCAGGTAACGACGAATCCTATTCCAACCGCCCGCAAGGACAGGGGCAAGGACGCCGCCGTGGACGTTATGGCTTTGGGCGCAACAACAACCGCCGCCGCAATAATGATCAGCAGCAACCTTACGCTCCCCGTAGAGAAGATAGCCCGAATGAAGCCAATGGGAATATTGCCCCGGTTCTTGCAGAAGGCGATGATAATATCGGCAATACCGAACCCGGCTATAGGGCTCCTGCCGGAGACATAAATGCCGATCCGCAACAACGCCGCGGGCGCCGTCGTGGACGCCGTGGCGGCCGTGGACGCGGAGGTGAACGCGGTGACCGAGGCGATCGTCCGCCGCGTCAGGGACAAGACGGGTCTTTCCGTGGCGGTGGCGACAGACGCCGCGAAAGAGACAATTACCGCCCACGCCATGATCAAGGCGACAACCGCCCAATGCCTCGCAATGTTCACGAACTGGACACAACGCCGCGCGAGCAGCCGGAAATCCGGGTTGATTATGCGCCACCGCAACGCTCGGAGCAGCCGCGTTCGACGCAATCCTCCTCACCCCCGCCCTATGAAGTCATCGAAGATGGCGGCGACAAGCCAAAAGGCGGCTGGTGGAAAAAACTGACAGGGCAGTAAGATTTCTCGCTTTTTAAAAGTAGCCCACAGGCTAATGCATTGATCTAAAAGAAAATTAGATTATTGCGAACCGCCTGTCACAAGGCGTAGCGTGCCCCGGCTCGGGCGATACCTACAACCAGAACGTGAATCCCTTATGACCGCACAGCAAAAAACCATCCTGGAAGAAATACGCCGTGCAACACGCATGGTTTTTGAACGCGACAAGAACGCTCTGCTCCAGCGTTTATCAGATACCAATTGCCGTCATGCCGTACACGCACTCGAATTTGCAGAGCCTTATCACCAAGGATTCCGCCGTGACGGCGCGACACCAAGCTTTCAACATCAGGTTACTATTGCCCTCCAGGCATCCAAGGCGTTGTTTCCCAATCGAGAACTACCCAATGAGCTGGCCAGCCGCGTTGGTTTCGATATCGACAATGCCCTGGCTATCATTATTCTACATGATACGCCGGAAGATAATCCTCGTATTACCCGTGAAAAATTAGCGAGAAAGTTCAATGAACGCATAGCTGATGTTGCATATATATTAAATAAAAACGATCCCTCAGGCACCGCAATGCCAAATCCACAATATTATGCACGCACGCGAACTGAACCAGAATCAATGCTCGCAAAGCCTTTCGACAAACTCAACAATATTGAAACCATGTTTCATCTGGCGTCAGATGATCCACGCAAGCCTGCAAACGGTCCGGCAAAATATTTTCTTGAAGGATTTCAGTTCTACACTGCATTTGTTTCTCCTATAACGGATTCACAAATTGAAGCTTCAAAACGGGAATGTCTGCAATTGCTTCATGGCAGCCATCTTGTTCAGACGCCTTTAGCCCATATTCGGGAAACGCTCGATATATCCCGTACGCTGATTCAGTATATTGCGAATAACCCTTCTGATCTGGAAGGTTTCACTGATTTTCGTGAGCAATTTGCAAATGCACGCGGAAGAGGTATTTACACATATCCCGAACTCGTAGCCATGATGGCAAGCGGAAAAGCCCAGAGAATTGCCGCTGAATTTATAAAAGCTGGCATCATCAGTCAGCCTGCACCAACACCTAATAGAGCTGGCGAAGCCCTGCAAAGACCCAAAGGCGCTGCGCTGATAGCAGCCTAAATCCTACCGCGTTCCTGTTTTTGATGAGCCTGTTTGCAACCGCGCGATTGTCGCGGTTGTGCTGTGGCCATCTACGAGATTGGCCAGTACCACCTGCCCGCCCCAGCCTTTGACCAGATCGGCACCAACCACCTGCTCAACACTGTAATCCGCACCCTTCACCAGCACGGATGGGCGAACGCCCTTGATCAGGTTCAGCGGCGTATCTTCATTAAAAATTACGATCTGATCGACATCGGCCAGCGAGGCCAGCACAGCCGAACGTGATGTTTCATTCTGTACGGGGCGGTTTTCGCCTTTCAGGTGCTTGACCGAAGCATCGCTGTTCAGGCCGACCACCAGCTTGTCACAGGCCGCTTTCGCCTGCCGCAGCAACGAAATGTGGCCGGGATGCAGAAGATCGAAGCAGCCATTCGTGAAACCAACACGGAAGCCCTGTTTCCGCCAGCGTTCCGCCATTTCCGAGGCCTGTAGAAGACTGACGATCTTTTCTTCGCCGAGACGCGTCTGATCATGCATCAATTCGCGCACCAATTCTTCGCGTGTCACGGACGCCGTGCCGATTTTACCGACAACGATCGAGCCTGCGATATTCGCCAGTGCCGCGCCATCTTCCGCAGGCAAGCCGCCCGCCAAAGCCAAGGCCAGTGTTGCAACAACCGTATCGCCCGCACCGGAGACATCGAAAACTTCGCGTGCCGAAGCACGGAAATGCTGCGGGGGCCTACCCTTCATCACCAGACATACGCCATCACTGCCCAATTTTGCCAGAACACCACCCAGCTGGTGTGCATCGATCAGTTTTTTTGCGGCCTGTTCGGCTTCCTCGACATTACGGATCTGCATACCGCTAACCTCGGCCAGTTCGCGGCGGTTAGGCGTCAACAGCGCAGCGCCCTGATAATGCGTGAAATCACGGCCCTTCGGGTCAATCAGAACCGTACGGCCCTTTTCCTTTGCCAATTGGATAATTTCCTTCACGACGCGCGGCGTCAGGACGCCTTTGGCGTAATCGGAAAGAATGACAATCTGGCAACTCTCAATCGAGCCACGCACCCGCAGCAGGATTTGCCCTTCCATATCGGCAGAGACCGCCTGGCTGATTTCATAATCGGCGCGCAGCAATTGCTGCCCATCCGCGACATAGCGTGTTTTCAGCGTAGTGGGGCGCGAATTATCCGTAAGCAGATAGGAAGTTACTTGCGGCAGCGATGTCAGCTGCTTGGCAAGATCATAACCAGCCTGATCCTGTCCAACGATGCCGACCAGATCGACTTGCCCGTCCAGCGTGACGATATTGCGCACAACGTTTCCGGCGCCACCCAGCGTTACGCCCTCGCGCTGCATGCGCAGAACAGGGATAGGCGCTTCAGGCGAAATACGTTCGACCTGTCCATAAATATAGCGATCGAGCATAACGTCACCGACGCATAGCACGCGATGTCCCGCCAGTTTTTCGACCAGCGGAATAAGATAGGCGTCGCGCGCGATAGCATCAGACATGGGGGTCCTTTGCGTCCAGATAGTTCTGAACATACAGCTTGATACCTTCTTCAAGCTCGGTAAAGGGGGCTGTGTACCCCGCGCCACGCAGCTTGCTCATATCGGCTTCGGTAAAATTCTGGTATTTTTCGCGCAGTTCCTCGGGCATATCCTTGTACTTGATTTTCGCTTCCTTCCCCACGGCTTGATAGACGGCGCGCGCCAGATCATTAAAACTGCGCGCCTTGCCCGTACCCAGATTGAACAAGCCATTAACCTTGGGATTTTCAAGCATCCAAACCATCACCCGGATGCAGTCGCCGACCCACACAAAATCCCGCATCTGTCCGCCATCGCTATATTGCGGGCTGTAAGACTTAAAGAGTGAAAAAGAATCTCCCTTCTTGGCGTGGGGATAAATCTGGTGCGCGACGGAACGCTGACCGCTCTTGTGATATTCGTTCGGGCCATAGACATTAAAAAACTTTAGACCCACGCACTGTGAAGGCCCGTCATGGTCGCGCGCCTTGCGCCGTACGACCCAGCGGTCGAACAGATGCTTGCTCCAGCCATAAGGGTTCAGTGGATGCAGACGCGAAAGCGCTTCGGGGCTTTCATCATCCCTGAACCCGGCCGAACCGTCACCATAGGTCGCGGCGGAAGAGGCATAAATGAATTGAACGTGAAATTCCTTGCACCATTCCCACAACATCGCGCTCATGCGGAAATTTGTGTCGAGGACAAGATCGACATCCTTTTCGGTTGTCGTCGAAATCGCGCCCATATGAAAAATGGCTTCGATCGAACCTTCGTGACTGTCGAGGAACGTGCTCAACTGCTCAGGCGCAATAACGGCCTCGAGGTCGCGCTTGGCGAGGTTCAGCCACTTATCGCCCTGCCCCAAACGATCACACACGGCCACGCGCTCGCCGCGCGCATCCAGCGCCGCAACCAGGTTCGACCCGATAAAACCCGCTCCGCCTGTAACCAGGATCATGCCCAAACTCCGCCCCAAAAACTGGCCCTCAATAGACCCCCTGAAGGGAGCTTTGACAAGCCAAAAATGCAGCTTTTTCCTTGCTTCCGGCCTTCTCCAACCCTATCGTGGCCGCCATGTTTCGGGATTATATCAAAAAGATTTCGACGGCTCCGGTCTATGACGTCGCCATCCAGTCGCCACTGACCCCCGCGCCCACGCTGTCCAGCCGGACGGGCCGCAAAATCTGGCTGAAGCGCGAGGATATGCAGCCGACCTTCGCCTTCAAGGTTCGTGGCGCCTACAACAAGCTTGTCACACTCGATGCCAAAGCCCGCCGCCGTGGCGTGATCACAGCTTCGGCAGGCAATCACGCGCAAGGCGTGGCGCTGGCTGCCAAAAAACTCAAAGTCAAAGCGCTGATCGTCATGCCCGTGACGACGCCGGAAGTCAAAATCAAGGGCGTCCAAAGCCACGGCGCGGAAATCATCCTGCACGGTGATGCCTATGACGAAGCCTATGAACACGCCCATGTGCTGGCCAAAAAGAAAAAGCTGGCTTTCGTGCATCCCTATGACGATCCCGATGTCATCGCCGGACAAGGCACAATCGGTATGGAAATTCTTCATCAGCATTCGGGGCCGATTGAAGCGATTTTTGTTCCGGTGGGTGGCGGTGGGCTGATCGCGGGTATTGCTGCCTACGTCAAACTCACCCGGCCGGAGATCAAGATCATCGGCGTCGAGCCGGAAGATGCCGCCAGCCTGTATCATGCCCTGAAGGCGAAACGGCGCGTCACGCTCGACCATGTCGGGATTTTTGCTGACGGCGTCGCCACCCGGCAAACAGGTGAGGAGCCCTTCCGTATCGCCCGGCAATTTGTTGACGAAGTTTTGCGGGTTACGACCGACGAAATCTGCGCCGCCATCAAGGACATATTCACCGACACACGCTCCATCGCCGAACCTGCGGGCGCGCTGAGCATCGCAGGCGTCAAAAAATACGTCGAAAAACATAAAAAGAAGGGCAAGGGCGATTTGATCGCCGTAGTTTCCGGCGCGAATACAAATTTCGATCGGCTGCGCCATGTGGCCGAACGCACTGCCGTCGGCGAAAAGCGTGAAATGCTTCTGGCCGTAACCCTGCCGGAGAAAGCGGGCAGTTTGCGTAAATTCTGTTCCCTGCTCGGCAAGCGCAGCATCACCGAATTCAACTACCGCTATTTCACAAGCGGCGATGCGCATATTTTCGTCGGCATTCAGGCACATGATTATGAAAAGGAAAGCAAAAGCTTCGTCCGAAAACTCCGCGCCAACGGTTTCCCTGCTTTTGATATGACAGAGAATGAGCTGGCCAAAGAGCACATCCGCTATATGGTCGGCGGACGTCCGCCGCAGCTTTTGAATGAAGTGCTGTATCGGTTTGAGTTTCCTGAAAAACCGGGTGCGCTGTTGAAATTTCTCAATTCCATGAACCACTCATGGAATATCAGCCTGTTCCATTATCGTAACCATGGCGCAGCTTTCGGGCGCGTTCTCATGGGCCTTCAAGTACCAAAGAAAGACCGCAAGAAATTGGAGAAATTTATCAAGGATACCGGATCTGAGGCTTATGACGAGACGTCTAATCCGGCCTACAGGACGTTTTTGAAGAATTAAAAAATAACGTCATTCCAGAAAAATTCGCCGAAACGAAGTGGAGGCGGATTTTATCCGGAACCCAGTTCCCCTATCGGATCGAACAGCTTTTGCCGATAGGCCAACTGGGTTCCAGATAAACTTTCTTTCGCTCGTTCCATTCGCGAAGAGAAAGTTTTCTGGAATGACGTTTGGGGTTAAGCACGCCTCCACGTCGTTCCATCGGCACCATCTTCCAGAATAACCCCCTGCTCTGCCAGCGCATCGCGTATGCGGTCAGCTTCAGCGAAGTTTTTGGCTTTTCGTGCGGCCAGCCGCGCGGCGATCTGAGCCTCAATTTCCGCGTCCGTTGGACCCGATTGCCCTGAAGGCTGCCACTTGAACCAGGCTTCAGGGTCATGTCGGAGCACTCCAAGAGCTTCACCCGCAGCCAATAATTGACCTTTGATTGCTTCTTTTCCAATTCTATTAAAGGCGGGCAATGGCATCTTTGCGCGATTCAGTGAGTCTGCCAGAGCATGAATTTCTTTAATTGCCATTGGAGTATTCAGATCATCTGACAAAGCCTTTTCAAAATTCTCAGATAGTTTTTCTTCTGGGTTACCCTGCACGGAACTTGCATTTCTTAACGCTGCATACCACCTATCCAACGCACCCTTCGCCTGCTCCAACGCTTCAACGGAGAAATCCAGCGGCTGGCGGTAATGCGCCGACAAAAGCGTCAGGCGAATGGCCTCGCCCGGATAACGCCCTAACAATTCCCGCACCGTAAAGAAATTCCCCAGCGATTTCGACATCTTGTCCTTGTCGATGGTCAGGAAGCCGTTATGCATCCAGACCTTCGCCAGCGGCGCGCCATCATGGGCGCAGCGGCTTTGGGCGATTTCGTTTTCGTGATGCGGGAAAATCAAATCCAGCCCGCCGCCATGAATATCGAATGTAACGCCTAGATGCTCTTTCGCCATCGCCGAGCATTCGATATGCCAGCCGGGGCGGCCCCTGCCCCACGGGCTGTCCCAGCCGGGCTGGTCAACGGCGCTGGGTTTCCACAAAACGAAATCCGACGGGTCTTTTTTATAGGGCGCAACATCCACACGCGCCCCAGCAATCAGCTCGTCCCGCGAGCGGCGTGAAAGCTGCCCGTAATCTTTCATCGACGGCACGTTGAAGAGAACATGGCCTTCTGCCGCATAGGCATGGCCCTTGTCGACCAGTACCTGAATCATGGCGATCATCTGCCCGATATGCTGCGTCGCGCGCGGCTCCAGATCCGGTGGCAGGGCGTTCAGCGCCGCCATATCGGCGTGATAGGCCTCGGTCGTGCGTCTGGTGATGCTGTCGATCGGCTCGCCGCTTTCCTTGGCCTTGGCCATAATCTTGTCGTCAACATCGGTGATGTTGCGGACATAGGTGACTTTAGGATAGTGCCGCTTCAGCAACCGATAGAGCGTATCGAACACCACCACCGGCCGCGCATTGCCGACATGCGCGAAGTCGTACACCGTCGGCCCGCAGACATACATGCGCACATGCGCGGGGTCGAGGGGTTTAAACTCCTCTTTTTGGCGCGAAAGCGTGTTGTGAAGAAAAATTGGCATAAGTTATTAGTTCCTAGCTGCTAGTTGTTAGCTTTTTTACTTATCGCTAGCAACTAACGACTGATAACTAACAACTACTAAGCTGTCTTCGCGGGTCGAGCTTCCGTTCCCGGCGGGTCACGCAGCACATAGCCACGGCCCCAGACGGTTTCGATGCAATTCTCGCCGCTGGAGGCTTGCGCCAGCTTCTTGCGCAGTTTGCAGACGAAAACGTCGATGATCTTGAGCTCGGGCTCATCCATGCCACCATAAAGGTGGTTCAGGAACATTTCCTTCGTCAGGGTTGTTCCCTTGCGGAGGCTGAGCAGTTCGAGAATGGCGTATTCCTTGCCTGTGAGGTGCAGCGGCGCGCCGTCGACCTCAACCGTGCGGGTATCGAGGTTTACGATCAGCTTGCCCGTGCGGATGACGCTGTCGGAATGGCCCTTGCTACGGCGGATGATGGCATGGATACGGGCAACCAGCTCACGGCGGTCAAACGGCTTGGTCAGATAGTCGTCGGCGCCAAAGCCGAGGCCCTTAATCTTGTTATCCAGCTCGGACAGGCCGGACAGGATGAGAATGGGGGTCGATACGCGCGCGGCGCGCAGGCGCCTTAACACCTCATACCCGTCAATGTCCGGCAGCATGAGGTCGAGAATGATGATGTCGTAATCGTAAATTTTACCAATCTCGAGCCCGTCTTCGCCCAGATCGGTCGTATCCACGATGAAGCCTTCGGCCTGGAGCATTAATTCAATGCTCTTGGCAACTGAGGTATCGTCCTCAACGAGCAGCACGCGCATGGTTTGGCCTCATCGCTTGTGACATTGTGGCGAAATCGTGTCAGGGATGTTAAGGAAGGCTAATCCCCAAACGGCTTCGGTAAGCTCACGTTAATAATAATCTTACCATAAAAAATTAATAAATGGTAAACTTCGTTAACGACGCTTTAGGCATAGAACTTTAAGGCCATCAATTATCATTTCGATATAGAAAGGAAAATCCAATTTCCTTGACAGGCTAAGGCCCTATCCTTAGGGTCCGGCGCTTGTAAGGCCTAGGGCGCTTTTTACGCCCAGAGGTTGTAACTCGTAAGATTCGGACCAAACCATGAAAATCGCCAATTCTCTCAAGGCGCTCAAGAAGCGCGACGCCAATTGCCGCATCGTCCGCCGCAAGGGCCGCGTTTACGTTATTAACAAGAAAAACCCCCGCTATAAGGCGCGGCAGGGCTAATTAACACATCCGCAGTTGCAGGAATAATTTTACCCTGTTCTTATTAAGGACAGACATTGCCGCTCCTGAGGGCGGCGTATTTTTATGATGGATAATTGGCAAACATTCCATGCCGCGTACCAAAGCTTCATTTCAACCAACTGATGATGACGAAATTGGCACCCTTGCTGATGCCAATCATCAAGACGTTGAAACCCATACAGATGATGAAAATGATAATGAAGATACTGAAGGCACCAATGAAGGCGGCCTGGAAAGCTATGATGCTCTCGGCCAATATCTCCATGAAATAGGAAACATCCCGCTTTTAACACGCGAAGATGAAGTAAGGCTGGCAAAAGAAATTGAGAGTGGAAGACAAAAAGCCCTGACTAGCCTGTTGAGAATACCCAACGCAGTCCGAACCCTTCAAAGCTGGTATCAGGGTATTGATGACGGTTCCTTAAACGCCTCGGATGTTCTTCAAAATGCATCGGACCTACCTCCAAAGCCAGACGAAAGCGATTCTGACTCTAGTGATACTGACTCTGAAAAAAACACGGCTGATCCTGCGGTAAAAAACGTCTGTCGTTCGATTGTTGAGGCTTGCGCAACACTTCTTAAATTTGAGCCGCCAAAATACGATGCCCTCCTCACCCAACCACGCAGCAAACCTTCCGCTACCGAAAAGCGTCACCAAGCCGCAAGAGCAACTTTGCTCGATCAATTACTTCGTCAGCCACCAAAAGATTTTGATATCGAGCGGCTTGGCAAAACCCATGGCCTGCCCGCGTCTGAATTGAGGTTTATGGAGGCCAAAAGAGAATTTGTTACAGCCAACTTGCGGCTTGCAGTGTCAATTGCAAAACGCCATCAAGGAAAAGGGCTAAGCTTTCTTGACCTCATACAGGAAGGAAATATTGCCCTCATACGCGCCGTAGAAAAATTTGATTATCGGCGAGGATTTAAATTTGCCACCTATGCAACCTGGTGGGTTAAACAAGCTGTTGTGCGCGCAATCCTGGACAAAGCCAGCACAATGCGCGTTCCCGTACATTTGGGCGAAGATAGAAAAAAGGTAGCCCGTATCGCGCGGCAAATTATGCAAACAACAGGACAAGAAGCAACGTCCCAACAAATTGCCGCAAAGTCTGGTTTACCCCTTAAAAAAGTTATCCGTGCACTGAGTGTGCCAAAAGAGCCCATTAGCCTTTCAACACCAATTGGTGATGAAGAAGAGACTTCACTGGGTGATTTGCTTCTCGACAGAACGACAAATGTACATGCGGAAGTAGCCAATGCAGAAATGGATAGAAAAGCAAAGAAAGCATTAAGCTGCCTCGACCCACGCGAGCAGCTCATCATACAGATGCGCTTCGGTATTGATGTTCCACAAGATTGGACGCTTAATGAAGTTGGAGAACGGTTTTGTGTCACCCGTGAACGGATAAGACAAATTGAAGCACGAGCAATTACAAGAATCCGGAGGTCTTCAAACGGATCTAAGAGTCCTTATAGTTATGACTTTGTTGACGACATACCCTACTTGGTGCTGAGCAGTGAAACTGCCTTAGCTAAAAACATGCCTGAATTATGTGCAGCTTTTCAGGAAGCGGGCATCACAACAACATTTGACCTTGCTTTAGCCATTCAGAACCAACGGGAAATTAAACATATAGGCGACAGCATCAAAAAACTCCTCGACGGAAAAGTGATTGGCTCAAGCGAAAGACACATTACGAAGTGTGTGTTGTCTCCCTTCCAATCCATAGCTGCCCTGGTAGGGCTGGAACCTCAAACCGCTTTCAAACAGCAAATCGCCGCAGAAATCAAACACAGAAGCGAAAATCAAGGGTCAAAAATTCCAACGCGACGCCGCGTCAAAGCTCTCAAACCAGATAATATCGAACCATGAATAACGGCGTTTGCGAACCCACATATAGCGAAGAACCCCAAAACGAAACGCCGGGCATCGAGAACGATTTACAGCTGGAAGCTGCCGAATACGATCCTCCCTCTTCTGACACAGATGTTGATAATGATCAAATCCACAAAGATATCGTTAGGCAATATCTCGAGGAAATATCAATCTACCCACTCTTAAGCCGTGAAGAAGAGCAAAAGCTTGGCCAAACGATTCAGGAAACACGCCTAGAATTGTTACATATCCTTTATGAACATCCGATTGCCCTTGCAGCGATAAAACAGTTTTATTGGGAGATTGCTGATGGCACGCGCAGTAAGACATGTCTTGATACATCAAAGCCGGATGAAGAAGAAGATGAAAACGGCGATGAATCTATAATTGAATCCAATAAGAAGACACAACATGGAAATGGACTCCTATCCATAGAAAAAATTGGATCACGGTGCCACGCCATCACTGAAGCCTGCGAAAGGCTCCTCCAGATACACGGACTGCCTGATACTGCTGAAACCGAAAACAAAGACCCTGACGCCCTAACAAATGCAAGGACGAGTCTCCATACACACCTATTATCCTCAGCTCCTCGAGATATTCACATCCTTGCCTTCATTAGCAGAATTTTAGAAAACAGAGATACAAAAGAGGAGGAAGCAAATCATGCGTTCGACGCAATACGGAAAAAACGCGATTTGTTTGTGGCGAGTAAAACTACCTTGTCGAACTGCAATCTGCGTCTTGTTGTTTCTATAGCCAAAAAATTTAGGAACAGCGGAATGGAGTTTATGGATCTTATACAAGAAGGCAATATCAACTTAATGCGCGCTGTCGAAAAATTTGATTATCAGCAAGGTTTTAAGTTTTCAACATATGCTACCTGGTGGATTCAGGAAGCGATAGTCCGAGCCATTGATAATCTCGGGCATGTTATCCGCCCTCCTGTTTTTCAAAAAGAATTTCAGCGTAAAATTCATAGATTTAGAAGGCTGTATACACAACGAAACAAGCGTGAGCCAACTGACGATCAGTTGGCCGAGCTAATGGAAATTCCTGCCAGCAAAATACACGATGCACGGACCAGCACTCTCTCAACGGTCAGCCTTCATGAGCTTATCGGGGATGATCAGGATACAGAACGAGAAAAATTCTTTGCCGACCCCCAGAATTTTCTTGCATCCGTTATAAGCAGTGATTTCATGGGATATATTTCCGGCATCTTGCACATATTTTCAGCACGGGATGCTGAAATTCTCCGGATGCGCCTTGGCATTAACATGGACAGAGAGAGCCTTGAGTATATAGGAGACCACTTTGGTCTTTCACGAGAACGCGTCCGTCAAATTGAAGCACGGGCTATCCGGAGGATTCAAAAAATCCTTATCAGAGACGGGCACGCTACGCCCGAACAAATTCGTACTGCATCCATAACACCAAGACACCCCTATGAAGCTCCGTCGTCAGTCCGCTCAAGGTCTAAAAGATCAGGTGCGCGAGTTTATGCCCTTTAATTCAAGCGCACTCAAAAAGGTTTTTATTCAATAACTTAAAGGCTTTGACTCTCCTTTATTTGCATCCCAGAATAACGGCGATATAGGAAAAGTCCAATATATATATCGATTGATAAAAGGCATATTGCATGCATAACGGCTTCGACATTCCTGCTCATACCGCCATCATGCGCGAGTTGTTGCGCCTGAACCCCGGCGACGCGTCGGCCGTGCGCAACGGGTTGATATGGTTTGACGCCTCGCTCAAACAATATCGCGATGCTGTAGCCAAACGAAATGATGAACATCACGCGGCGCGCGACATCGCCTACGCCGTTACGAACTATTATCAAACGCGATTTGATCAGCTTAACGCCACACCCGACCAAATATGTAAAATGGCGAACGCCGTCGCAGCCATGCAGGCCACCGCCGCGGCGCTCGACGAGCTTGATAATTCGCCGGACTACACAGCGCCATCCTATCATCATAACCCACACAATATTCTGGTTATGGGCACGCGGCTAATGATGTATCGGTACGACTATCCAGCACAAAAACTCACACCGGAAATCATTATCAATATTATTCACAACGAAACAATCACCATGGTTCACGACATTCTGCATAATGGCAGAACCAATCGGCGGCTGCTGAACAGAACGCCCGATCTTTACCACCCCGCATGGCTGGAAATGCAATCTTACCGTCGTCTTGAGCCAATTCTTAGAGAACATCGTTTCTTGCCGGATGAAATCAATCGGGCGCAATGGATGCTCATCCCCACTGATCCAGGCTTACCAGGAGAGATCGCCAAATACGGCCATGCGTTGCACCATGATGCGTGTCTTCCTGTCCAGCCCTGGCATGAACTGGAAAAACAGGTCGCAGATTCCCCTGCGGAAACGCAGGACTATATGCGTCAATTCATGAATGCCATCCGGGAAGACAAAACACTGGCCCGGGATGCCCTGGCGCTTAAAGCGGCAGATATGTCGCCCGCTTTTGGCCTGCAGGCGGCTTTTGGACATCATCTGGCTCTGGACCTCAATCTTGAATATGAAAGATGCGGCGCCCGACAAATCCTTAACGAACAAGGAAATCCGGATCCTCCCGGTCAGCTATTCGCCATGATAAATTTCATCGGCGTCCGCATAAGCAACCAAGGCCCTTGCCTGTCTTTTCTGGCGCCCGCGGCCGACGAACTTTATGGCCCTGTCCTTGGCGATATCGCCGTGAGCATGATCAACCATGTGCTCACCTCTCCTGACGGAGAGAAGCAAATGAAAAAGATCTGGCAAGATTTCCGCGCAGGAAAAGTGCTCATCAACGAGGCAGGCCGCGAAATCTGTATTTCCGAAGGTGCTGCCAATGATGATTTGGCGTGGAGGGCTTTACTGAAGACTTCTACAGATTTGGCCTGCCGCAGACATACTCAGCCAAGGCCTTCAACACCTTCGCCATAACACCCTGCCAGTCCCCTATCCGTTCCTGCCGAAACAAACGTAGGGTCGGGTACCATGGATTGTCGTTGCGTCCCGTCAGCCAGCGCCAGTCGGGCGCGAAGGGCAGCAAGACCCATGTTTGCTTGCCCATGCCGCCTGCCAGATGCGCGGTTGCCGTATCGCAGGTGATAATAAGATCAAGCTGACCGACAATCCGCGCCGCATCGGCAAAATTATTCAGCTTCGGCACAAGGTCGATGACCGGATGTTGTGCGAGCATCGCTTCATCGCCCGGCTTGCGGTCGCGGTTCAGGCTGTAGAACTGAACGCCTGCTTCCTGAAAGAGCCCGGAAAAAATCTCCAACGGCACGGAGCGCCGCGCGTCATTCGTGTGCAGGGGATTGCCTCCCCACACCACGCCCACACGCGGCTTGCCTGCATCCGCTAACCGCGTTGCATCATCCGATGGCAGCAAGGGCAGATAGGGAGTTTGCGCCGGAATTGTTTCCAGTACCGTGCCGAAGCGATGCGGAAGATCAAACACCGAAGCGTAATAATCGTAATTCGATACGCCGGAGCCGTGAACAATCAACTCATCCGCGCCGGGCCAACCCTTAAACAGAGGTTCTAGTGCGGGATGAACCGAAAAAATAATCCGCGCGCCCTGCTCCTTCATCAAGGGCAGATAACGGCAGAACATCAGCGTATCGCCGAACCCCTGCTCATCGCAGACCAGAATGGTCTTACCGCTTAAAGATTCACCTTTCCACACGGGGCGGGAGAATTTCGGGCGCTGCAACCCGCCAACTTCCCGGAAACGCGAGCGGTAGCGCGCGAAACCCGGTTTGTATTTGCCACGCAGCAATTCCATCAGCGCCAGATGCCAATGGCGATTGCCATATTCTTCTTCCGCGACCTCGCGCGTATCTTCTCCCGCAATCGCCTGGCCTGCGACTTCAACCGTCTTGCGAAAAGTGGCCTCAGCCTCATCCAACCAGTTCAGGGATTGATAGGTCTGCCCAAGATTGTCCCAGATATCAGCGCGTTCAGGTTTGATTTCCAGCGCGCGCTTGTAGGCCGCAACTGCTTCCTCATTTCGATCGAGCCGATTCAACGCCACGCCATAACCGAACCAGCCATAATGGCTGTCTGGCATCAGTTGCAGGGTGCGCTCGGCCGCCGCCAGCGCCAACGGATAATCCTTGGTGCTTTCCGCCACATTGGACAGCGTGCACCAGCCCTCACCATAATCCGGCGCGATGGCGACAGACTTTTTCGCATGCTCCATCGCCTCATTCATCCGTTTTTCATGCACATAGGCGAGCGCCAGATTGTTATGCGCCTCGGCATAGGCTGGATTATGCTTCACCGCGGCCCTGTACGCCGCAATGGTACCCGTCCAGTCATCCGCCGCGCGCAAGGCATTGCCGAGATTGTAATGCGCCTGCGCCAGATTAGGCTGGCGTAAAATGGCTTCCTTAAAAGCGGCGACAGCCTCTGGCATCTTTTTCGCATTCATCAGAATATTGCCGAGATGCAGCCGGAACAGCGCCGATTTCGGATCGAGCGCGATGGCCTTTTCGACAAGACCGACAGCTTCCGCGTGATCGCCATGCGTTCCGCGCACGAGGCCCAGCAGCGCCAATGCATCCGCATGCTCAGGCGCTGTATTCAACACCGATCGGTAAAGCTTTTCGGCTTCAACCAGATTATTCGCCTGATGCGCGGCGACGGCTTGTTGGAGGGTGTTGCTCATCCTCAAAGCATAGCAACAGCGTCACCCCGGCGGAAGCCAGAGTTCGTACTGATGGATTCAGCTTTCGCGGGATTAACGTGAATAGAACTCGATGACGAGGTTCGGTTCCATCTGCACAGGATAGGGAACATCGCCCAGGGCCGGGGTACGGACGAAGGTGCCCTTCATATCCTTGTGATCGACTTGCATGTAATCCGGCACATCGCGCTCGGCCA
Source organism: Alphaproteobacteria bacterium (assembly GCA_033763555.1). Lineage (GTDB taxonomy): Bacteria > Pseudomonadota > Alphaproteobacteria > UBA9219 > UBA9219 > JALYJG01. Next base: position 22,659 of record JANRKK010000014.1, read on the forward strand.
GTTCAGCCGCGGCCATAACCGTTGCGAACTGCTTGGCCTTGCTGCGCAATTCAATGACGTCTCCGTCCTTGACCTGGTACGAAGCAATGTTAACGCGCTTGTTGTTCACCAGAATATGGCCGTGATTGACGATCTGCCGCGCCGCGAAAACGGTCGCTGCGAATTTCATGCGGTAGACGACGGCATCCAGACGGCGCTCCAACAACTGGATCAGAATTTCGCCGTTGTTGCCTTTCCGGCGCATGGCTTCCTGGTAGTAGCGGCGGAACTGACGTTCACCGACATTGCCGTAGTAACCGCGCAGTTTCTGCTTTGCGAGCAGCTGAACAGCGAAATCCGACGGCTTGCTGCGGCGCTGGCCGTGCTGGCCGGGACGATATTCGCGCTTGTTGATGGGGCTTTTGGGGCGGCCCCAGAGGTTTACGCCCAGATAACGGTCAATTTTATGCTTGGCTTCGGCACGTTTCGTCATTGGATTTAATCCTTATCCTTTGTTGTCCCGATAGTTCAGCCGTTCATACGGTGACGGGTGCAAGCCACATTGGACAAGACCACATTCTCGGGAATGGCGCGTTTATAGCGGGGAGGCAAGAAAAGTCAAATGAATTGAGGGCGTTAACCCGTAATCCTGACCTTACTTGCTGGCGACGGAAAAGCCCTTGGCTTCCACGGCCTTGGCGCGGACCACGGGGCGGGTTTCGCCATGCAAGGCATAGCGCGGCCATTCGCCGTGGGCCAGCTGGGCCAGGGACGTTGTGGGTTCCGACAGGCGCGCGCGGTAGCTCCAGTAATGCGTCAGCACCTGCTGGACATAGTCACGGGTTTCACGGACAGGCAGGCTTTCAATGAACAGCAGCGGATCCTGACGCATGCCGCGATCCATCCAGCGCGCGAGATTACCGGGGCCACTATTGTAGGCCGCAAGCATCAACAAAAGATTGTCGCCGATCATCGGCTGGCTGGCCAGATGGCGGACGTAGCGTTGGCCCAAAGCCATGTTGAAAGACGGATCCAGCATACGCCCGGCGCACTCGCCCTTGGTTACATTGCTGTTGGCGACCAGATTGGCGGTCGTCGGCATCAGCTGCATCAGGCCACAGGCACCACGTCCGCTGACGGCTTCGGGGTCAAAGCGGGATTCATGGCGCATAAGGGCATAAAGCAAGGCGCGATCAACCTGAAAACCTTCCTCGGGCTGCCAGGGTGGAAGCGGGTACAGCGCGGCGTCATAACGGCGACCATCGGCATTAACGGCAATGCCGCCAAGCTGCATGGCTAATGAAGGCATACGGGCGCTTTCGGACAGGGCCAGCATCGCTTCCTGCAGATCGCGCCAACCTTGGGGGTTCAGATGCTGCAATTCGCTTTCAGCCAGCGATCTCTGGCCGACCTGCAACAGGGCCAAAGCGCGCCATCCGGCCGGGCGCTGCATCAACACATCCACATGCGCAGCGCTCAGGACGGGCATATGCCATGACCATCCCTTGTCCTGGCCTATCAGATAGGCAGCCAGCGAACCATAAAAGCTGCGCGGCTGACGGGCGGCCTGTTCCAGCCAATAACGCGACTGGCTGTTGTCGCCCACGCGCCGTAGGGCGCGGTAAGCCCAAAATTGCGCTGCCGTTTTATCCCATGACGCAACGCGAGGATGCGCCCCCAGCTGAGCAAAGATTTTCCCGGCGCCTGCAATATCGCCCTGCTTCCAGGCGCTGAGGCCGCCAATCCAGAGCATCAACGGGTTTTGGCTGCCTGCGGATTCCTGCGTCAGCTTCCGCGCATGCTCGGTTTGGCCTGCATAGAAAAATCCAGCCGCAATGCGGGCACGCATATCGGCCATGTCATCGGCGGAGAGAGGACGACGCTTCTGTTCGTTGTCCAAAAGCACCATGGCGGCATAAGGATCGCCGCGGCGCAGCGTGCGGTTGATTTTGACCGTCAGGTTACGAACGGCCCCAGACATCTTTTTGCTGGCGGCATCTGTCCGGAAACCGAACGAGCTTCCATCGCTGTCACCACCCGTCCAGGGTTCGGCAAGCACGGGCCTTGAGACTTTGCCCGTATGCGGCTGGCGGCGGATTTCATCATATATATCAGCGGCTTCAGGAAAGTCCGGGTAAGAGGTCAGCCAAGCCTGCAACTCGCCTGCCGAAGCATCACGGCGGGCATAACGGTCGGCCAGCAGATGACCGAGCAGCCTGCGGTTCTCAATCCGGGCAATGGCCAGATCGGCGCGGCTCCATTCGCCTTTTTCCTGAGCGTCAAAAGCGTAGCGATAGAGCGCAGCGTCCTGAGAGGAAAGAACTTGCATGTTTAAGGGAACATGCTGGGTCTCAACAGGCACGCGTATGCTCGCGGTCCGCGAAACGGGTTGAGGTGTATTTGAAGTATTCAAAGTATCGACATGAGTATTCAAGCCGACCAACAAACAAATAAATATCGCCGCCGCTAATTCTGGCAGTCGTTTTTGAATCCGAGTCGGAATTCGCAAGTTAAACATGGCGCCCCTACTAGGGGCTTAGGCCTGTTTTATCAAGACAAAACGGCGTATTTTAATGATTAAAAGCATTTATTCTTTGATTTTCAGCGTATTAGTCTCGTTTATTCTATTTATTAATGAGAGAATATCGTTCCATGCTTGACGTTTTGCAGCAGGCTGACGCAGCAAATAGGCCGGGTGATACATGGGCAGACAAGGGATGGATTCCGTCAGCCCGCTGCCGCCCGGAGGCATGTATTCAACCCAACGGCCACGGATGCGCGTGATACCATCTCGGGTGCGGAGTAGACTTTTCGCCGCGACACCCCCCAGCAACACCAGAAATTTGGGTTTGACCAGCGCGATATGCCGTTCGGCAAAAGGCAGGCAAGCGGCAATCTCTGTATCGGTGGGGGAGCGGTTGCCCGGCGGCCGCCAGAACAGGATATTGCTGATATAGATATTGGTCTTCCGGCTGAGCCCGGCGGCGCCCAGCATCCTGTCCAATAACTGGCCGCTAACCCCCACAAAAGGAAGGCCCTGGCGGTCTTCATCCTCCCCCGGGGCCTCGCCAAGAAACATGATGGGGGCCTCAGGATTGCCATCGGCAAAGACCAGATTCATGGCCGTATGCTTGAGGGCGCAGCCCTCGAAACGCAGGAGTTCTTCGCGCAAGGCGGTCAAGGATTGGGCGGAAACCGAGGTTACAATCTGCGGTCTGGGCTCCCGAGCGGATGGAGCTTGAGGTCTTGGTGCAAAGGAACGGATTTCAGCTTCCTGAGTGAGAGGCTTGGCCGCAACCTGTTTTTTGGTTTCCGATCTCTGCCAGTTTGCCAAACCCGGAACATCGCCGATGGCTTCATCAGCCCCGGCAGCGACCTGCCATTCAAGTTGCGTGAGAAGTTGTTCCGGACTCGTCATAAGTCCGGTTTAGCGGCTTTCAGTAATGTCTGACAAGCCCTACCAGCTTCCCCTGCACTTTCACATGATCGGAAGGCAGAAGGCGGGTTTCGTGGTTCTTGTTGGCAGGAACAAGGGCGATCTGGCTGCCGCGGCGTTCCAGATATTTGAGGGTGGCTTCGGAATCTTCCACCAGCGCGACAACGATGGCGCCATTTTCAGCCGTTTCACATTTACGGATGATCACGCGATCGCCGTCCATAATTCCGGCCTCGATCATGGAATCTCCGGCGACTTCCAAAGCATAATGTTCGGATGGGTCGAACTTGCCGCGTGTATTGGCCAGAATGGCGGCAGGAACATCAATATGGCTGCCGGGATCGCGCAAAGCCTCGATCGGCGTGCCAGCGGCAATGCGCCCATATAAGGGCAGACTGACACTTTGTGCCGCCGCGATAGCCACCATATCCGGCATGGAAATGGATGGTGCGCGGTTTTTGCGCGATGAGGATTTACCCTTGGTTTCCATGCCTTCAGGCAAGCGGGTGATTTCCAGCGCGCGCGCCCGGTGCGGCAGACGCTTGATAAAACCACGTTCTTCCAGCCCGGTGATCAAGCGGTGAATACCCGATTTGGAGCGTAGTCCCAGCGCATCCTTCATTTCATCGAAAGACGGCGGCACGCCTTCGGCGGCCAAGCGGTCACGGATAAGGGTAAGGAGTTCCTTCTGTTTGCGGGTCAGCATGGCAAGGGGCTCCGGCAGGCGGGGAAGAACAAAACATGAATGTTCTACTTTAGTTCTTATGGCCTGTCAACCGCCATATTGTCGATCAGGCGGGTCGAGCCCATCCGCGCCGCTGCCAAGAGGCGCGCTGGCGTATTCATAGCCCGCAGCGGTGACAAACCTGTCGCATCCGCAAGCTCGAGATAATCCACAGAAGAAAAACCCGCCTGCCGGAGTTTTTCCTGTCCGGCTTTCAGCGTTTTTTCAATATCCGCACCTTCAAGAATATGCGCGATAGTTTCTTGCATCACGCGCGGCAAGGCCCCTGCCCTTTGACGGTCTTCCGGTGAGAGATAGGCATTACGGCTTGAAAGCGCCAAACCATCTGTATCGCGTACCGTCGGCACGCCGACGATATGCACAGGTATGTTCAAATCCTGAACGATGCGGCGGATGACCAGAAGCTGCTGATAATCTTTTTCGCCGAAAAAAGCGGCGTCCGGCATCACTTGCAGCAACAGCTTGACAACAACAGTCGCAACGCCTGTGAAATGGCCGGGACGGAAAGCGCCTTCCAGCATGCCCGTTAAAGGCCCCGGATCAATTTTGGTCACAGCTCCGTTCGGATACATTTCTTCCGGCGTCGGGGTAAAAAGCAGATCGCACCCAGCATCGGCCAACATCTTCCTGTCGGCCTCTAGTTGGCGCGGATATTTGGCGAGATCTTCCTGAGGTCCGAATTGCAGCGGATTGACGAAAATTGAGGCGACAACGCGCTTGGTTGCCTTTCGCGCCTGCTCAACCAGCGCGATATGCCCCCTATGCAAAGCGCCCATAGTCGGCACAAAACCAACCGTATCACCCGCCTCGCGCCATGCCAAAAGCGCCGCGCGCAGATCACGGACTGTATTCACGACTGACAGCATGGAGATTTAACGCGCCGCGAGGATCATGATCATCTGGCGGCCCTCGAAGCTCGGCTCGGATTCCACCTTGCCGTAGGGATCGAGTTCCGCGCGCACTTTGTTGATGACTTTGTGCGCCAGCTCCTGATGCGACATCTCGCGGCCACGAAAACGCAGGGTGATCTTGACCTTGTCGCCTTCTTGCAGAAAAGCCTTCGCGCTTTTCATTTTAATGGCGAAGTCATGATCAACGATCATCGGGCGGAGCTTGATCTCCTTGATTTCGATGGTCTTCTGCTTTTTGCGCGCTTCGGCAGCTTTTTTCTGGAGTTCGTATTTGTATTTTCCGGCATCCAGCACCTTGCAGACGGGCGGATCGGAATTGGGAGAAATTTCAACGAGGTCGAGCCCGGCTTCATCGGCAAGAACCATGGCTTCCTGCACGGTCATAACGCCGCGCATTTCTCCCTGAGCATCGATGACACGAATCTGGCGCGCCGTAATGGCATTGTTCACGCGGGGGCCGTCGTCTTTTTCGCGCCGAGGGGCTTCCTGACGGTCCCGACTTAGAGGTAAACGAGCGATGAGCTTTCTCCATTCCTAGTTAAACTGCGACCTCCATTCCGGGCCGCAAAGCCGGGTAACATTAAAGAAAATGGGGCTTTCGTCAACCTAAGGCTTTGGCCCGTGCGGTAGCCTCGGCCAGGCATTCCGTACGGCCAGGGCGAAAATCCTGCCCGGCCCACCATTCCTCAACAGCCTTGAGGATAACGCCCACCTCGGGCCCAGGAGACTTGCCGAGTTTTAAAATATCATTGCCCTGCAAGGGAAAGGTCGGCTTTTCCCATGTCGCAGCTTCGGCCAGCGCAGTTTCCAGATCGGCACTGGCAGCCTCAGCCGCCAAAAGCAGCACAGCGTCCCGCGCAGGCTCAGCACCATATTCATAAAGCGCGCGACGGAAAGGTACGGGGTCAAGACGTCCTCTTAATTTGTCCGGCAGGCTGGCCAGCATCTGTAGCTTCTCGGCTTCCTTGCCGGAAAGTTTCAGCCGTTTCGCAATTTGGATGGCAAGATTTTCATTTTTCGGCAGAAGTGCCGCAAGCCGCACCAACGAAGATGGCACCGCATCATATTTTTTCTCAACCACCAGCAAGGCGCCCAGGCGCGCGAAATGATCAGCTTCCGGTAGAACATGTTGCAGCACGCCCTGCTCCTTCATCAGCTGCCAGCCTGGCAAAGGATTTTCAGCAGTGATGAGTTTAATAACTTCTCGCCAGACGCGCTCGACAGATAAAGTCGGAATAAGTCCTGCAAGCTCGCGACAGGCCGCGAGCCCATCGGCGTCCGGCGTGCCACGGCCAAACCAGGCGTGAAAACGGAAGAAACGCAGGATGCGTAAAACATCCTCGCGGATACGTTCCCGCGCATCGCCGATGAAGCGTACTTTTCCCTCAGCCAGATCTTCGCGGCCTTTGAAGTAATCATAGAGCTTGCCATCGGCAGCTGCGTAGAGCGCATTAAAGGTAAAATCGCGCCGCGCGGCATCGGCCTGCCAATCATCGGTAAAAGCCACTTTCGCCCGGCGGCCATCGGTTTCCACATCGTGGCGGAGGCTGGTGATCTCATAACCTTTATGATCGGCAACGGCTGTGACCGTGCCGTGATCGATGCCGGTCGGCACGACCTTCAGCCCGGCTTTCGTCAGAATATCAGCAACTTTTTCCGGCGGCAGATTAACGGCCAGATCGACATCGCCCATCGGGCGGCCCAGCAGCACATCGCGCACGCAACCGCCGACGACTCGCACTTCTCCGCCACCTGCCTTGATTGCGTCCAGCAGGCGGCGTAAGCCTTCCATGCGCATCCAGGGCTGTTGCGCGGAATCGAGTTGGGTGACGGTATCGGACATCCATCCTTGATCTGGCGATCGGGCTTGGTTTGTCAAGGAACATCCGAAGGAAAGCCATACGGACATGAATAAAAAAGCCAAAAAGACCCTGTGGGCAGGCGCGGCGGCTGTTGTTTTCCTCGCGGCGACTTTCACCCTGTGGCCGCAGATCGACCTGATTGTCTCCGGCTGGTTCTTTGAGGCGAGCAAAGGATTTTTTCTCGCCGACTTTCCAGTTTTTGTTTTCCTGCATAATCTTGCCCATTACGGCGCACGGATACTGGGCGTTTTTCTGGTTGCCGCCACGATTATCAGCTATGCGCGGCGCAAGGCTTTGTGGGGCGTCAGCGCAAAAGGCTGGCTGTTCGTTTTTCTGGGGCTACTGCTAGCGCCCGGCTTGCTTGGTAATGTTATCCTGAAAGATCATTGGGGCCGCGCGCGACCGCGCGATGTGGTGGAGTTCAGCGGCACAGAAAATTTCTCGCCAGCGCTGATTTCCCAGGATGCGGTTCGTAAAAACGGCTCTTTTGTCTCGGGCGATGCAGCGTTTGGATTTTACCTGCCGAGCTTTGCCTTTATCGTGTCACGTCGGCAATCACGGCGGTTTTTCTGGGGCGGCATGGGAATGGGTGCCCTGTTTGGACTCGCGCGCATCGCCATGGGCGCGCATTTCCTAAGCGATGTATTTTTTGCGGCTGTGTTTATGCTGGCAACAACGGCAGGATTATATGCGCTGATGTTCAAGCGCAGCAAAACAAGAAGCTAGTCAGCCTTTACTTCTTCTTCGCGCTGCTGGCGGTGGTGGTGAGCTTGATACCCTTCGCTTTTTCAACCGGAACATCCGCAACGGCTTCCTTCTTGCCCGACAGGCCCGAGAAGCGCTTGTTGAACTTCGCCAGTTGGCCGCCGCGATCGACCATGCGATGCATGCCCGTCCAGGCCGGATGCGTCTTGGGGTCGATTTCCAGGCGCAGCGTGTCGCCAGCTTTGCCGTAGGTCGAGCGCGTCGTGTACTCGGTGCCGTCGGTCATGACGACCTTGATGTCGTGATAGTCGGGGTGAATGTCTTTCTTCATGGCGTCGTCCCGCAGCTTTAAGCCGGAAAATTGGGTTTTTTGCCCGGGTCAGCCCGGCAAAAGAGCGCGCCTTATACAGGCTGGCCGGGGGTGGTTCAAGGGCGCGGATCGAAAGGTTAACGCTGGTCCAATTTCAGCTCAATTCTGCGGTTTTTGGCCCGGGCGGCCGGGGTGGCGGCTTTCTCCAGGGGCTGGAATTCCCCGAAGCCCGCGGCGGCAAGGCGCTCGGCGGGAATGCCTTGAGCGGCCAGGAACTTCACCACCGACAGCGCGCGCGCGGTGGACAGTTCCCAGTTGGACGCGAACAGCCGGGTGGAAATCGGCACCGTGTCGGTGTGCCCGTCGACGCGCAGGATCCAGTTCACTTCGGGCGGAATCTGGCGGCTGATCTCGAGCAGCGTCTGGGCCAGTTGCACCATCTGGCGCTGACCCTCGACGCCCAACTCCGCCGAGCCCGACGCGAACAGCACCTCGGACTGGAACACGAAACGGTCGCCGACCACCGACACGCCGGGCCGCGCGCCCAAAATATCGCGCAAGCGGCCGAAAAATTCCGAGCGGTAGCGCTGCAGTTCCTGCACCTTGCCCGCCAGCGCGCGGTTCATGCGCCGGCCGAGATCGCTGATCTGCGCCTTCTGCTCGGCGGTAAGTTTGTCCGAAGCGTCCAAGGTCGCCGAGAGGCGCGCGAGTTCCTGCTGCAACTCCTGCAACTGCTGGGCCATCAGCGCGGCCTGGGCTTGGGCGTCGGCCGACAAGCGACGTTCCTCGGCGATGGCGCTGTCGCTGCCCGCGACCCTGGCCCCGAGC